>JBFINP010000024.1:0-41982 GCA_041611095.1 Acidimicrobiia bacterium
CGGCAGCGCGATCGTTCATGCCTTGGACCCGGATCTCGACAACGCGCGTGCCCACGCCAAAGAGTCGCTGTCGGACCCGGCCCGCTTCCTGGCGTACGCCAGAGTCTTCGGGCAGGACGTTGCCGGAAACGAGCGCTTTCGGAGCGCGTTCGTCGATGCGCTGATCGGCCTGCGCTCCCACGGAGTCCGGGCCACCCTTGCCACGTTCCTCACCGACGGCTGAGACGAACGACCATGAGCACGCACGAGACCACCGAGCGACCGAGATTCCAGGCAGAGCGACAGGATGAGATCGCACAGCTCGTCATGGACGAAGGGCGCGTCGAGGTCGCCGACCTGGCGCGCAGGTTCGACGTCACGACCGAGACCATCCGGCGTGACCTGTCGGAACTCGACCGACGCCGCATCCTCCGCCGCGTGCACGGCGGTGCCGTCGCCTACCAGCAGGTGCGCCACGAGCCGAAGCTCGTCGTGCGCGACAGCCAGTACGCCCCCGAGAAGCGCAAGATCGCCCGCCGGGCGATCGAGGAGCTGCCCGGTGAGGGCACGATCATCATCGACTCCGGGAGCACGCTCGCCTTTCTCGCCGAGATGCTCCCGGATGACCGTGAGCTCACCGTCTTCACCAACTCGATACCCGTGATCCAGTCGCTGTCGAGCCGTGAGTCGATCGAGGTGAACGTGATCGGAGGGGTGCTCAAGAAGGACACGATGGCGATGGTCGACGACTCGAGCGTCGAGACCGTTCGGGACCTCACCGTCGACGTGCTCTTCATCAGCACCGACCGCGTGTCGCCCGAGCGCGGCTTCACGACGCCGTACCGGGAGGAAGTCGCCATCAAGCGTGCAATGATCGCCGCAGCACGGCGCGTGGTGATGCTCTTCGATCACGCCAAGGTCGGTAACGACCAGGTGTTCCGTTTTGCGACGGTCGGTGAGGTGGACACGATCATCACGGACGATGCGGTCTCTGAGTCCACCATTCGGGCGCTGGAGGAGCTCGGACCACAGGTGATCCGTGCCGAGTGATCCTGCGCCTGTTCGGAAGACCCCGCACGCCCCCTCCGCCCTCGACCCCGCCCGGGACCCTGCCGCACTGGAGGCGATCGCCGCGGAGGTGGCCGTGGCGGCGGCAGGTTTGGTATGCAGCAGGCTGGGGCGATCGCAGACCGTCGACACCAAGACGACGCCTACGGACGTCGTCACCGCGGCGGATGTGGAGGTGGAGACCTTCATTCGCGGCGAGCTGCTGGCGGCGACACCGGGGGCGACGGTGCGCGGAGAGGAACGTGCTCCGATCGTCGGCACGACGTCGGTGGGTTGGATCATCGACCCGATCGACGGAACGGTGAACTTCCTGTACGACCTCCCGGTGATGAGCGTGTCCATCGCCGCCACCATCGACGACGAGGTCGTGGCCGGGGTTGTGGCCGATGTGGTCCGCGGCGAGGTCTTCTCAGGTAGCGCAGGCAACGGTGTGCGACGCGACGATGTCGAAGTGGCGCCAAGCCCTGTCACCGACCTCGCGGATGCCCTCGTAGGCACCGGTTTCTCCTATGCGTCGGAGGTCAGGAGGCGCGAGGGAGCCGTCGTGGCACGCGTCCTCCCGGCCGCACGCGACATCCGCTGTTTCGGTTCGGCCGCACTACATCTGTGCTGGGTGGCATGTGGGCGCCTCGAGGCCTTCTACCAGATCGGGCTCAAGGAGTGGGACGTGGCGGCGGGTGCCTTCCTGGCCTCTGAAGCGGGAGCCCGAGTCGAGCTCGGGTCGTCCGCCAACGGGCAGCTCGTGCTGGCCGCAACACCTGCGGTGTTCCGGCCGCTTCGCGCCCTGCTCGTGGAGTGAGGCGGGGCCGCCGCTACGAACCTCTAGCTCAGGTGGGGGCAGAGCCGGTCGTGTCCGAGGGGAACCGGAGTCGGGCGCGAGTGAGCTTGACGTCGTCGTAGAAGCGATCGGCCCAGCGCGATGCGGGCCTGGCGAGACGCACGGCGGGGACGATCAGAACCGCATACAGCCCAACCACCGGTGTCCACGCAACGGTGACCGCCAACCACGATGGCGCCCACTCGGCGAACGCTCCTTCGTTGACCAACAGGAAGCCGAGCAGTACGACCGGCATCAAGGCGGCGGCCAGCACAGCCATTCGAAGACGCCCTTTGAGAAGATCGATGATCAGGAGGGCAACGACGTCGAGACCGCCCAGCATGCGCCACCTCTTCTCGGAAGGTACACGCGCACCAGCCGGTCGGGTGCTCGATCATTGGCGTGATAGTGCCCGTGGGGCACGATGTCACAGCCGTGGGGTGCGTCCCTTCGGCCTGTGCGTTGCCTCAGGCATGCTTGAGAAGAGCGGGATGTCGGTCGAAAACGAGCTGATCGCGCTCGAGCAGCGGTTCTGGGAGGCAGCGGGTGATCCTCGCTTCTACGAAGAGCGGTTCGCCTCACCTCGGGTCAAGCGCTCCGGGCATGTGGACTCTCAGCTCCGCAACGGATCCCGATCGCTCGAATAGCTCGCGGCTCACCGTCCGATCGAGGCGCGTCCCTTCCACATGGGTCACCGATCCATCGGAGCGCACGACGTCGATGCGGGCGACGCCTTCGGCCGCCGTGACGACGACGGGAACCTGACACAACGTGAGTGCAAACGATCCGGCTGCGAGCTCCATCGTCTGCGGTCGCCCGTCGATGTCGTAGAACCGCCAGCGGCTTTCGCCGGTCGTGAACTCGCGTGGTCGCAACAGCAATGGGTCGAACGACAGCTCGCCGTCCTGAAACCACACGCCGAGCTCGCCGGTGCGGGTGAGGATCTCCTCCTTGACCTGTCCTGTCATCCCCGGCTGCTGCGCCCCTGCGTGGGCCGGCGTATGGCTGTAGGGGTCGGTGGGGAAGGCGCCGTAGTCGGCCGCCGTCTTGTTGAACCCGAGCCCGTCACGAATCCGGAAGTAGCCGCGCCTCAGTCGATCGACCACGTCCAGCCGGGCCCCGGATCGGTGCGCCGAGACCACGCACTCTTGCGTTGCGACCATCAGCTTGCCCACCATGTGCCAGTAGATCGAGCCCAGGCCTTCGTAGGCGTACATCGACCCCGACCGTCCGGTGAAGGCATGATGGTGAAACACCTCTTCGTACGCCTCGAGCGCCGCCTGACGATGCGCCTCGACGAGTGGTCGGAACTCCGGTCGTGACGTGAGCCGATCGAGGGCGCGCTCCAGATCGGCGGCGTGGCGCAGTTCGGCGTTGAAGTGATGCACACCGTCGACGTCGCGGATCACCACGCTCTCGTCTCCGACAGCCAGGAGCGCAACGAAGAGGGGATTGGACGAGATGAGCCGGTCGGATACGACGTTCTTGTCGAGGAAGTCGGGCAGGTGCCGGTCGGGATACAGGATGAAGCTGTCCTGGTCGGGCCGGTACAACGCGCCCGCATAGAGCGCATCGATCACTCCGGCAGACTCCGCCGGATCGAGGATTCCACAGCTCAACGCAGCTACCTGACCCTCGAGCATCTCGGGCAGGCGGTCGATGGAGGCGATCTCGCCGTCGGCCCCGAAGTGGATCAGGTTGTACGAGTGGTACAGCCCGTCGGGCCGGCGACTTTCCCGAATGGAGGCATCGAGGTGAGCGAGTGCAACCTCGCAGAGGTCCCGGATGCCGGCGGTGGCGACTTGCATCGAGTTGGAGAAGCCGCCGGCGTAGATCTTCGAGCGATAGGCGGAGAACGCGAGGCCCAGCTTGCGCATGATGGTGGCGCGACGGCGATCGTCCGGGCTGCTCCATGCCGACTCTCGATGGCTCTCGAGAATGGTGTGGACATCGACCAACCAGCCGGCAACCTCGGCCGACACCTCGAACGACTCCTGCCCAACACGTGTCGTCAGACTCGAGAGCCAGACCAAGTACCTGCGGAGGTAGCAGAGCGTCACCATGGAGAGCCCGTAACCGGCCAGGGCGTTGTTGGCGTCATTCCATTCCGGCCGCTGCGTGTTCATCCAGATGCCGCCGCCGGGCACGAAACACGACAGCTTGCTGAGCGCCGGCACGAGCAACTTCTCGAGTAGCGACGTGCGGTAGATGGTGCCGTCCGGACGGATAATGAGCTTCCCATCGCCACCGATGCGTTCCACTCGAGCGAATGCGGCGTCGGCCGCATCCTCGTCGTATTCGATCGACGACCTTGGATCGGCGACGAGGTCGTCGTACGGCTTCAGACGGTAGGGGACGTCGGCGTAGGTGAAGATCCTGCGTTCGAGCAATGCGCCGATCGCACCCGGGAGCAAGCGGTCTGCCGCCTCGAGCAGCCGCAAGAGGTAGACGATCTGGTGATCACCCCAGTAGCCGATGTTGCTCCAGGGGTCGTCACGGTCGGGTGCCTCCCATTCGATCCCCTCCCGTGAGAGTCGATACGGATTGAAGCCATCGGGGGTCGAGGCGTTGACAAACACGGAGATCATGCTGGGGAGGTAGTCGGGGAAGCTGAGGGAGAGCGCCTCCCAATTCTGGAAGATGTCCCGCCAGTTCCCCTCGTACCGTAGGACAGGCGTCCCGTCTGGTTCCCGGATACGAATCGAGAAACGATTCCAAGGGCGACTGGGATCGCCGTGACGTCGCGAGAACGTGAGGGGGAGGTACTCGAACGCCAGCCGCTCGAGGTCCGGGTCGCCGGATTCGGCGGCTTTGGCGACGAGATCGGCGTGGCCCAGCGCTGCCGGCAGACTCGCCAGGATGGGAGCGCACCGTTGCGCCACCGATCGATTGCGCTGGGCGACGAACCCGGCGAAATCGGCGGCGGAGCACCGATAGCCATCCTCGAACACGCCTCCGCGCATGGCGTTGAACAGCACGTTGGCGAGGTGATGGGCGGACGCACGGTCATCACCTGTCTGCTGCATCCCATCGGCGGTCGCAAGCCTGGCGGCCAGGCATTCGGAATCCTGCCGTAGGGACACCTCGACGTCGTTCTCGATGTCGTGTGCGGCCGCCAGGTATCGGCGCAGGCCGGTGACTGCCGAGTGATCTTGTGCAACATCGGCAACCACGAACCAGGTGCGGCCCTCCCCCGGTGCCAGCCTTGCGTCGAACGCCACGAGGTGAGCCCCGGGTCGACCGGTCATGAGCTCGACCAGAGGCACATCGTCGCCGGCGCGTGCGGCAGCGATCGCGCCGCGATCCACCGTGACCGATCCGGGTGCGATCGACCAGCTGGTCGTGGCGCGGAGAGCTTCGGCGGGGATCGCCTGATCGACGATGAGGGATTCGAGGGTGTGCAATGCGAGGTTTGCCGGCCCGCCGACGAGCTGGCTCCGACGGTACGCGTTGGTGAGGTTGCTGCTGGCACGGTACATCGCGGGGTCGAGCCCCTGAGGCATGAGATTGACGAGGCCGTCGGTGACGGAGAGGCGACGCGCCGTGTCCCCGATGTTGGTGAGCTCGACCTTGCGCACGAGCCCGAATCGATCGCTCGTCCCCCAACGGAAGCGCACGGCCAGCCCGAGCGCTTCGTCGACCTCCTCGAAGATCACCACGTCGCCGAGGATCGACTTGGCGATCGCTCGCCGCGACCCGACGGTGGCGCACCGACCGAACGGCTCCCAATGCCGGGAACCTTCATCGCCTGTGACACGGACAACCGTCGCCGGCCCGCTGATTCCTGCGGCCAGGTGGAGCCGGTCGTCGGTCTCGTAGGGGAACAAGGCGGTGGCGGCCTCGCGCCGCCCGGCGGTGAGCGCTCCGGTGCTCGACAGGAAACACCAATGGTCGGAGTCGCTCACGAGGCTCATCAGGAACGGGGGGAGCGAAGCCACGTCGGGGATCACGTAGAACGTGGTGCCTTCCATCTCGGTCAGACCCTCGGTGTGTGCGACCAGAGGCGTCGGCGTAGTGAGCGTCATGGCGATCCGCCAACGGTCGAGCCATGCCCGACGGGGTACAGCGGTGAACCGTCCGGTGTGTCGAGTTCTGCGGCCGAGCGCGGCCACGGCTGCGACAACCGACCTTCGAACGGAAGACGGCCGAACAACAGTGCCGGGAGTTCGGTTGCCTCCGTCCCGGGGAGCCACGCCGCCACCACGGCATCGGCTGCCGATACGATCTCCGGGATGACGAGCGGCCGCCCGGAGAACACGACGACCACGAGGCGTGCGCACCTCGCTCGCATCCGTTCGAAGGTGACTCGATCATCTTGTCGCACGGTCGGGACTGCCCGATCGCCGGGGCCCTCGGCGTAGGGGTCTTCGGCAACGCAGACCACGCCGGTCTGCGGTCGCTCGGCATCCGGCAGCCGGCCGTCGACCGAGTAGGCGAGGTCGGGCACGAATGCTTCGAGAGCTTCCCGGAGGGTCGTGCCTGCGGTGGTCGGTCCCCTTGCACCCTGCCAGTCCACCGTCCATCCGCCGCACTGCAAACCAATGTCGTCGGCGGCCTCCCCGGCAAGAACGATCGGCGTGGCGGCGGGCTGGACCGGGAGCACGCCGTCGTTCTTGAGCAACACTGCACTGCGCCGCGCCGCCTGGGCGGCGAGGGCCCGGTGCTGCGCGGCACCGACCACGCTCAGAGGCGGGCGAGCGTCCGGCCGATGGTCGAGGCCGATCGACGCCTTCGCCCTCAAGACCCGTCGCACGGCATCGTCGATGCGGTCGTTGGAGATTCGACCACCGGCGACCGCCTCGGTGACCGTCGTGATGAACCGCGTGAAGTCGAAGGGGACCATCACCATGTCCACACCGGCGTTGATCGCCCTGGCCACCGACGTCTCATAGTGCGGGTCGATCTGATCGAGACCCATCCAGTCGGTCACGACCATGCCGCCGAAGCCCAACTCTCCCTTCAACACCTCGGTGAGCAGGTAGCGGTGGCCGTGGAGCTTGTCACCGTTCCACGAGCTGTACGACGCCATTGCGGTGCGGGCGCCGGCGGCGACTCCGGCCGCGTACGGCGGCAGGTGAACCGACCGAAGCACCTCCTCGGACCCGCGGAAGTCTCCCTGGTCGATCTGCCAGTCCGGCCCCCAGTCCTGCCACCAGTCGACCCAAGCGGGACGGGTCACCGAACCCCACGACGTACCCCCGTCGCCCACGAAGTGCTTGAGACAGGCGAGCACCGGCATCTGCTCGGCCGAGTCGTCCTGGAGGCCCGCAACCAGCGCCGCACCGAGTCGAGCCACCAGGTCGGGGTCGCACCCATAGCCCTCGTAGGTGCGGCCCCAGCGGATGTCCTGCGGGACCGCCACCGTGGGAGCGAAGGTCCACCGGACCCCTGTCGCCGCCATCTCTCGCGCCGTGGCCCGCCCGATACGCCGCACCAGGTCGTCGTCGCCGACCGCACCGAGGCCGATGTTGTGGGGAAACATCGTTGCTCCCCGCACGTTGCTGTGGCCGTGAACTGCGTCGGCGCCATAGAGCAGGGGAATCCCGAGCCGCGAGTCACTCGCCGCCTCGCAGAAGGCATCCACCATGCCGGCCCACGACTCCGGGTTGTTCGGAGAGGGATTGCCGCCACCGCCGCTCAAGACAGACCCGATACCGAGATCGGCGACCTCGGCCGGCGTAATGCTGCCTTTCTCGACCTGGGTCATCTGGCCGATCTTCTCGGGCAGCGTCATGTCGTCGATCAGCTGTTCGATCGACTTCAGGCGTGAGTTGATCACAGCGACCTCACCTGCCGAGGAGGGTGGGCTCCGGCCGGGAATCCCGGCCGGAGCCCAACGGAGGAACGGGGATCATCAGGGCACGGGCTCGTACTCGTACGCTCCTATGTCGCATCCGGCACCCTGCGGCCGGACGGTGCCCCTCTGGTCGGTTGCCGGGCACGCCGCGGCGTTGGCAGCATCGATGGCCGGGCTGCCGGCCGCCAGGGCGTGCGTCAGGGTTGGCCCGCCGTTGTCTGCGAGTGGTTCGAGCAACGGGTCGGTGTTCGGCTGATCGCCCGCCGCCGTCAGGTTGCAGGTGCCGTCACCGTCGATGTTGTTGCCGCCCGAGGTGATCGTGCCCGCACCACCCTGGTCCTCGATGGCGCAATCGAGGCCGCCGAGGTTGCCGGCGACGATGGTGTTGGTCAGCGTGAAGTCGGGCGTGCCACCGCCGAACGTCGCCACCACGATGCCGGCTGCCGTGCCTCCAGGGGCGGAGTTGCCGGTGAACGTGGAATTCAGCGCCGTGAGCTGGCCGTCGGTGTGGAAGATGGCGCCGCCATGCCACGCCGTCGAGACGTTGCCGCTGAACGTGCTGTTGACGATCGTGGCGTCACCCAGGGAGCGCAGCCCGCCGGCCACGTCGTTCGTTGCGACGTTGCTACTGACGGTGCTGCGGGTGATGGTGATCGTGCTTCCGAAGAAGCCGTAGATCCCTCCCGCCGGATGGTTGACGCTGCTGTTGTCCCGCACCGTGCTGTCGGTGAGGTTCAGCGTCGCCCCTCCGCCGTTGTAGATGCCGCCGCCGCCGAACTCGAAGTTCGCCGGCCCGGGGCTGTTCTCGGTGTTGTCCCTCACCACGACCCGGTCGAGGTTCAGCGTCCCGAAGTTCAGGACGCCGCCACCTTGCGGGGCCGCCACGCCGTCGGCGATCTCGAGGTCGTTCATGCTGACCGTCGCCGACGAGCCGATCTGGAAGACGCGGGAGCTGTTGCCGCCGCTCACCACGATGCCGGGTGCATCGGAGGCATCGATCGTGACGCTCCAATCGGCCACCAGCTGGCCGGACGACAGCGTGATGGTCCCTCCGGCCAGCCCCGGATCGAAGGTGATCGTGCCGCCGTCGGCGATGAGACCGAGCGCCTCCCGCAGCGACCCGGGGCCGCTGTCGGCGAGCGTGGTCACCGTGAGTTCAGTGGGAGGCGGGATCGGCACCCGGCGCACCAGGTCCAGCTTGGCGGAGCCCGTGGCGTTGCCGTCGGGAAGCGAGAAGCCGTAGCCCCACACCTCGTCCAGGCCGAGCCCGTCGTCGGGGGCACCGGCCGGCTGGTCGGCGCTGCGGGTGAAGGCGCCGATCGGGATGGTGACCTGTTGCCAGCCTGCCGTGCTGTCGGTGAAGGTCGCCTCGAACCGCTCTGCGGTGTCGGGGCCCTGATACACCCGCACGTAGTCGATCAGGTACTCCTGGGGATACGTGTTGGCCGGATCCACCGCACCGCCGAAGTTGCCGCCGATGGCGAAGTTGAGCAACAGGAAGAATGGCTTGTCGAACACCCACGGCCCCGGCACGTCGGAAGGCTCCGCCTGGTGGTACTGGATGCCGTCGACGTACCAGGTGATCAGGTTCGGTTCCCACTCCACCGTGAACGTGTGGTAGTCGTCGTAGACCGGTCCACCGAAGTCGTCATAGATCCCACCGAAGCTGTTGCCACCGCTGTACCCCGGTCCGTGGATCGTGCCGAAGATCTCGTTCGGGAGACGGCTGACGTACTCCATGAAGTCGATCTCACCGGCGCCCGGCCACGGGTTGTAGGTGATGTCGGTGCCGAGGCTCCAGAACGCCGGCCACAGTCCGTCGCCCCCGTCGGGAACGAGCAGCCTGGATTCGATTCGCCCGTAGGCGAACTCGGCCCGGTTCTGGGTGAGCAGGCGGGCGGACTCATACTCGCAGGGGCCGTAGTAGCACTCTTGCGTGCCGTCGGCCTCGTCGAGGGTGATCACGAGGTTGCCGTTGCCGTCGGTGGCTGCGTTGGCCGGATCGTCGGTGTAGTACTGCAGTTCCTCGTTGCCCCAACCGTTCTTGCCATCCGGAGTTACATCGCCGATCTCGTGGATCCAGTTGGCCGGGTTGGGCGGCGTGCCCGCCGGCTCGTCGAACTCGTCGCTCCACACCAGCTCCCAGCCGGACGGGCCGGGATCGGGGGCGCGGTTGTCCTTCAAGGTCAAGGTGACCTCTTCGCCGCCACCCGAGCCGTAGTACCAGAACGACAGGCTCTCGGTGCCGGTCCAGTCCCGGCCGAGGGCGAAGTCACGACCGAAGGCGGCGTCGGAGCCTCCTCCGGTGATCGCCTCGCCGTCGAACGTGAGGCCGTTGAAGGGCACCGATTCGGGGTCACACTCCAGGCCGGTCTCGTCGAACCGGAAGTGGAACACGAGATCGGTGTCACCGTCGTCGTCGACGTCCTCCTCGTGCCGCTTGGCGAGCCCGGTCTTGTTGTCGATGTGCGTCTCGGATGCCTCGCCCATCGTCACCGTCGTGTGGTCGACCGACGTCGCATCAAAGTCGGGCGTGGTCAACAGGTGCACCGGCACCACCCCGTTGCCCTGGTTGCACACCCGGCCTTGGACGGCGATGTCGACGTGCAGCGGCACCACGGCCGAGAGCACGTTCTCGACGGCGTCCTGCCCTGGACGCGCCTCCGGGTCTCCCGCCTCAAGCCGGAGGGCGTCGATCTCGACGGGTCCCTCGGTGTCCCACAGGAAGGCACCTTGCTCGAAGTCGTCGAGCATTTTCGGATCGAACTGCTCGTTGTCCTCGATCAACACCGAACCCTGGAACAGGGCACCGCGCTCGACGTCGACCGGATTCGAGAGCCGGATGATGACCTGCTCGTTGCCCTCGAACTTCGTGTCGTCGAAGGTCTCGACCGGGAACGTCTGCTCGGTGGGCCCGCCGTTGACGAACGTCAAGGTGCCGCTGGTGGGTGTGAACTCCTCACCGGGGATCGCATTCGAACGCTCGGTGGCGAAGTCGATGCTGACCTGGGCCGGGTCGTCGGGACCCATCGCCCGGTTGAGCTTGACCGCCACGTTGCCGGTCGTGCCTTCTTCGATGAAGGTGTTCTGGGTGGCGAACTGCACGGCCAGCGCCGGGGGCGCAGCCACTCCGTAGAGGCTGACCTGGTCGATGTAGTAGGTGCGAGGCCCGCCGGTGCCCAGCGTGCCGAAGGCCCAGCCGTGCGCCTCGAACAGGCCGAGGCCGTCGTTGGGAGCCCCGTTGCCGATCTCCTTGCGGGTGAAGCCGGCGAACGGGAACTCGAGCAGCTGCCAGCCGGTGAAGTCGTCGACGAAGGTCACCGTCCACCGCTCTGCGTCGTCGGTCGTGGAGCCCGGGTTGCGGTTGTCCAAGAGGTCGATGAACAGGTCCGTTCCCGACCCGGTTCCGTACAGCCACAACGAGATGCCCTCGCGGGTCGACCAGTCCTGGGGAACCCACGTGTCCCCTGCCGCGTTCGTGAACCCGTGGATGAACCCGGCGAACGAGGTCGCATCGACGTCGACCTGGAGCACGTTGTTGGGCGTGCCGACCGCCGGCAACTCCGGCGCCGGCGGGGTGGCCGGGTTCGAGAGCACGGCCGAGCTGCCGGCGCCCTGGAACGTGCAGAAACCGAGCGGAATGCCGACACACGGCCCGCCGGGCGCCACGCCGCTCTCGAAGTCGTCGATGACCTGCGTGAGGTCGGGCACGAACGGGCCGCGGGTGAAGGTCCAGTAGTCGGTGCGGAAGGTGGCGTCGCTGCCCGAGTTGCCGATCACAGCGATCACGACGTTGATCAACTCGCCGTTGCCGCCGCGGGCCGGCGTGGTCGGGTCGAGGACACCGTTGCCGCCCGTCAGGAAAGAGTTGTCGTCGAAGAAGTCGTCGAGCGGGATCGACACCAGCTGCCAGCCCCCGCCGGCCACGGCGCAGGGGCCGCTGTCGGCGACGACGCAGTTGTACTGGAACTCGTCGTCGTCGGGTGCGGTGATGAGGCCGTCGCCGTTGTCGTCCTCCTGGAGGTTGAGCTCGAGCGTGTAGTCCTGGCCGGCGTCGGGGTTGATCCAGAGGTTGAAGTGATCGGTCCCGGAGATGTCGACCGGGTTGCCCCGCCCGAACCCTCCGTAGAACCCCGGCGTCCCTCCGGAGCCCCATCCGGACTCCAGGGAGAAGGCGCCGCCGTTGGCCGGTGGCAAGTCGGCGCTGTTGGCACTGATCCCGCCGCCGCCCACCGAGCCATTGAAAGCAAACCAGCCGTTGCCGATCGGGTCGCCGTGCTCCATATCGTCGAAGAGGACCTCATCGAAGGCGAGCGGGCCACCGGAACTGAAGGCAAAGAGATCGAAGTCGACCTCGACCGTCGATGGATCGGCGCCTGCGACTCCGGCGATGACGATGACGACCTCGTCGAGGTCACCGTTGAATGTGCCGTCGCCGCCGGTGAACAGATCGCTGAAGGCGCTGAGGGGGGCGCTGACCAACGTCCACTCGTCGTCGAAGTCCGCCGATGAGAAGTTGGTGTCGAGGCGGAACGAGTCCTCGGCGCCGTTGGTCCACCCGTTGCCGTCGAGGTCCTCGCGTATGGTGATCTCGAGGGTGTACGCATCGACCGTGGCGTCGATCTGGTTGAGGACCCACACGTTGAACCACGGGTCGACCGCCGGCGGCGTCACCTGGGCGGCGTTGTCGACGTTCTTGAAGGCCCCGCCGTAGAAGCCGCTGGCGGTGCCCTGGCCGCCCCAGCCGGTGCTGAAGTAGAAGCCACCCTCGTAGGGCCGGTCGGAGAGGGCACCGCCGCCGCCGCCCGCGTTGATGCCTCCGAAGAAGCCCCAGTCGCTGGTGTCGCCGTCCTCGAAGTCGTCGATGACGGTGCCCACTGCGTCGGGCACCGCCTGCGCAGGCGGCAGCAGCACGAGCATCGAAGCAGCCAGTAGCAGTGCGAGCCAAGCCGCCGTGATGCGACGATTGCCCCTTGTGATCGCGTTGATCATCCCTCTATTCCTCTCTCTTGGCTCACACCGTGGATATGTTCTGTCACTTGCTCACCCCTGCCAGGCTGGCCCCCTTGAGGAAGACCTTCTGGACTGCGAAGAACAGCAGCACCGGCAGTGCCATACCGAGTAGCGCCGTGGCCTGGATCAAGTGCGGCTGCTGGGCGTAGAGGGCGTTGAATTGCTGCATCGCCACCGAGATCGGCTGCAACTCCGGTTGGGCAGCCAGATAGATGAGTGGCTCGAACAAGTCGTTCCAAGCGAAGAAGAAGTGGAACAAAGTGACCGCCACGATGGCCGGTTTGGCGTTGGGCAGGATGACCGACCACAGCGTCCGCAGCGGGCTGGCGCCGTCGATCATCGCCGCCTCGTCGAGTGCCTTCGGGATCGTCAGGAAGTATTGCCGAAGCAGGAAGATGTTGTACGCATTGGCGAAGAAATGTGGAACGAGCAAAGGCAGCCACGTTCCCGTCCACCCGATCCAGGTGAAGAAAGCGAAGGTGGGAACCAGGGTGACGAACTTCGGCAGGATGATCGTCGAGATGAGGATGAGGAAGAGCGTGCGCTTGAAGGGAATCCGAAATCGGGAGAACCCGTATGCGACCGCGATCGACGATGCGAGGGTGCCGACCACGCCGATGGCGGCGATGGCGAACGTGTTGAACAGGATCCGGGTCAGATTGAGCGTGTCCCAAGCGGTCGAATAGTTGTCCCACTGCGGGTCCAGCGTGTAGTTGGACTCGAGTTGTCGCCACCTCCCCTCCCACTCGATGAAGCCGGCGTCCGGGTCGTCCGGATCGACGAACACGCTCATCTCGCGTCCCGGTTGGACGAGTGCCAGCGCCCGGGTCTCCCCGTCGATCGGCACCTCGAGCACAGGGACCTCCTCACCCTCGTACTCGAACGTGTCGGGTACCGCGGGGAGTATCGGCGCACCCGGGTCCGAGATCAGCGACACGTTCTTCAGGGAGGTCACCGCCATGTATCCGAAGGGTGAGAGGTAAACGATCAGGAGCAAAGAGGTGAGGAACGTGACGATCCCGCCGATGAGGAATCGCTTCATCTGGGGCGACGAGGTGCTGCGCTCGGGCTCCCCGGTTAGTTTGCGCAGTTTCTCTGTGGTGGTGGTCGCCAAGTCACACCTCCTCGAACTCGTAGTAGACCCAGTACTTGGCGGTTCCGAAGATCACGATCGTGATGATCATGATGATCACGAAGAGCATCCAGGCGAGGGTGGCTCCGTAGCCCATGTCGTTGAAGGTGAATGCCGTCTTGAAGAAGTAGAGGCTGTAGAACAGCGTCGAATTGGCGGGGTCGCCACTGGGCCCCTTCAGCACGAATGGCACGAGGAAGTACTGGAAGAGGGCGATGACGACCAGCACCAGGTTGTAGAAGAGGATTGGTGAGATCATCGGCACCGTTATCGACTTGAACTTGTGCCAGGTGTTGGCACCGTCGACATCGGCTGCCTCATACAGCTCTACAGGTATTCCCTGAATGCCGGCGATGAAGAGCAACATGGCGTTGCCGACGGTCCATGCCCCGATGAGGGCGAGCGCTGGATAGATCCACACCGTCGAATTGAGCCAATCCGGGCCGGGAATACCGATGGTCTCCAGCATCTGGTTCAGCCACCCGGTCTGTGTGTTGAGGAAGCCGCTCCAGATCAGTACGCCCGAGACGAAGGGCACGATCGTCGGCATGAAGAACAACGTGCGAAAGAGCGGCTTGCCCCAGAGACTCTTTGAGGTCAGCAGCCAGGCAAAGCCGAGGGGGAGTGCCAGCGACAGAGGAATCGCGATTGCGGCGTACTTCACCGTCACGAGCAGCGATTCCCAGACGAGGGGGTCGCCGAACCATCGCTGGTAGTTCTCCAATCCGACGAAGCGAGCGTCCTCGGGCCTGATCAGGTCGAACTCGAGGAATGAGAACACCAGCGACGCCGCCATCGGCAGTAGGAAGAAGAGTAGAAACCCGACGATCCACGGCGAGATGAAAAGGAACCCCCACCGGCGCTGTTGCCGCTCGGTCTGTCCGAGTTTCTTACGCTTCTTCGGCGGCGCCGGCGCACGAACGGCATCGGAGGTCGCTTCGACAGTCATGGTGGTGGGACTCCTCGCTCTGGCCGGGCTGGGGGGGCCGCCGTTCGCGGCGGCCCCCCAGCAGGCCCGTCAGCCTTCGGTCAGTTGGCCTCGGCGTAGATCGTCTCCAGGTCGGCCAGGAGCGACGACACCTCTGCGTCGACATCGAGCCCTGGGGTCGTGTTCAGGGCACTCCAGAACGCTCCCCAGCGATCCTGAGACTTGAGGAAGTTCGGCATGTCCTGCTCATGGCTCGGGATGTCCGGGAACGCCAAGCTGTCAACGGCAACCTGCCAGTTCACGCCCTGTGTGTAGGTCTCGTCCTGCTTGGCGAAGAACGCGTCCTGCAGAGTCACGTCGGCAGGCATGGCGCCGTACACGTCGAGCAGAGCAGGAGCTCCCTCACCGACCAAGTAGGTGAGGACCTCGAACGCCTCCTCGGGATGCTCGGTGGTGTTGAGGATCCGGAACACGTCGGCGTGGAGTGCCGCCGTGGTCTCACCGTTGTACTCGGGAACGACGGCCAGGTCCCAGCTGTCGGCAACACCCGCAAGGCAGCAGATGTACCAGAGGTGGGTGTGCGCCATGGCCACATTGCCGGAGTCAAAGGGATTGCCGGCGGCGAGGAGGTCGCTGTCTGCGTAGTCCTGGCTGGGGATGAAGTTGTCCGTCCATACCCCGTCGTAGTACCACTTGAAGCCATCGACCCATTGCGACGGAACGTTCGGGGTGCCGTCATCGTTCGTCATCGATCCGGCGCCGAACATGGTGGCGAACCGCTGTGGCTCGGACCACTGGTCGACGTAGCCGAACTGGATGACGTTGTCCGGGTCGAAATCGGGGCTGGTGGCATCGTTGCCGTTGGCGTCCACGGTCAAGAACTGCGAGATCTCGCGGACGGTGTCCATGTTCCACGGCTTGCCGTCGTAGTCGGCGCCGAACTCCTGCGGCGGGTACGGCAGGCCGGCCTCGTCGAAGAGCGCCTTGTTGTAGAACATCATCGCCGGGAACACTCCGAAGGGAAGCCCGACGAGTCCTTCGTCGGTGCGCCACACGTCAACCTGCTCCTGCGTCCACCGGCTCAGGTCGTAGCCCGAGGCGTCGACGAGAGGCTGCAGGTCGAGCCACCGACCGTTGAACGCGTTGGCCCCTCGGATGCCCACGGGCCCGATGATGTCGGGAGCGTTCCCGGAAGCGATCTGGGTCGACAGCGTGTCGTACGCAACGTCGTTTTGGACGATCTCCAGCACCAGATTGATCTCGTCTTGGGATGCGTTGAACGCTTCGACGACGGCTTCCTGCGCCTCGATCTGCTCGGGATTGCCGCCCGTGCCCAGTCCGACGAACCACCGGATCTCGACTGCGTCACCCATGGCCTCCGGTGCCGTGGTGTCGGGGGCGGCTTCGGCGGTCGTGGTGGTCTCGGCGGTCGTGTCGCCGGGGGCTGCGGTCGTGTCTGCCGCCGTGTCGCCGGTGGTGTCGTCGTCACCGCCACATGCGGCCACGACGAGCGCCAGGGCGAAGACCACGGCGAGCCATCTCAGTCGTTTCATCTCTCGTTCTCCTTCTCATTGATCCCCGTTGGCGGGGAACTCTTTCCTGCAAACTCTTGGCTCGGTGGGGAGCGCTCCCGCAACGGCCGACGTGGTGGATGTCGCTTGGGGTCCTCCTTGGTCAGTCGTTGGAGAGGTCGGTCTCGAGTAATCGGGCGGCGCCGCACGACTCACGGATCACGAGCTCGGTCGGCATGATCTCGTGGATGGGTCCTTCGATGTCGCCATTCACCAACCCGAGTAGGAGTTCCACGGCGCGCACGCCCGTGGCCGTCACCGGTTGGCGAACCGTGGTGAGCTTGGGCAGCGAGCGCTCCGACGGTGGAAGCCCGTCGAAGCTCATCAGACCGATGTCGTTGGGAACGGACACCTGGGCCTCGTTGAGTGCCCGGAGTGCGCCGACGGCCATGGTGTCGGTTGCGACGAAGACCGCTTCGGGACGCGACGACAGCAGCGAGCGCATCGCGAGGTAGCCGCTCTCTTCGGTGTAGTCGCCGTCGCGCATCAGATCGTCGGTGGGAGTGGCACCGCACACCGCGAGCCCTTCGAGGAAGCCGGACCGGCGGTCGATCCCGGCGGTCGTGCTGGTCGGAGCGCCGATATAGCCGATGCGGCGGTAGCCCATATTGCACAGGTGGAGCGCGGCGGCACGCGACCCACCGTGATTGTCCGCATCGACGTACGTGACGCGCTCTGCCTCGTCGGGGCGACCGACCACAACGTAGGGCAGGTCACCGCCCGCCAGCCGGGTCAGCAGCGGATCGCCCATGCGGGTGGCGGTGATGATCACGCCGTCCACGGTGCCGGAACCGACGAGGCGCGGATACAAGTCCCGCTCTTCGGCCTCGGTCTGGAAGATGAACAGTGCGAGGGTCGCTTCAGCCGTGTTGGAGGCCTGGCTCACGCCCTGGATGAGCAGAGGGAAGTAGGGATCGTCGAACAGGGTGTGGACCCGATGCGGGATGACCAGCCCGATGACACCGGTTCGGTTCGAGGCGAGCGACCGCGCGGCGGCGTTGGGGCGGAAGCCGGTTTGGTTGATCACGTCTTGCACCCGCTGTCGCACCTCGGGGCGAACGCTCTTCTCGTTGTTGATCACGCGAGAGACCGTCGAACGCGAGACGCCCGCCATCCGACCGATTTCCTCGAGCGTGAGCTTCATGTCTCTCCTTGGGAGCGCTCCCGAGAGCGCTCCCAAGGAATGTAACCCAGCTTCGCTGCGCGTGTCAACCTGGTACGATCCCGGATTGGGAGCGCTCCCACGACTACCGAGGAGGGTGCACGACCTTGATCCCCGGCGGCCAGAGATACCGAATCCCGGCGGAGCACACGTCTGGAAGGCAGCCATGACGGGTGTGATAGCCCGCAAGCTTCTGGTACCGGGACTCCTGGCGGTCGTCGGGTTCCTCGGAGCCGGGTGCACGAGCGACGAGGCCACGAGCCAGCCAACCACCTCCCCGCCTGCCACATCGCCGAGCACGACCAGCGCCACCACCCTGACGCCGGCCGCACAACCGGATCTCCTTGCACCCGAGCCCGTGCCCGCCGAGACCTACTACGCACCGTTCCCGGTCTCCATCACCCTCGATGGGGTCCTGTCCGACTGGGAGGGCATCCCCACGGTCGTGATCCCACCGACTGCCGACGTCGTGATCGGCTCCACGTCGGTCGAGTTCGCCGCCACAGCCGACGATGAGTTCCTCTACCTGATGGGCGACGTGACCGACGCCCGCATCGTGACGGGGGTGCACGGCGGCGACTACTGGAACGAGGACTCCGTCGAGTTCTACATCAACGGCACCGGGAACCTCGATCTCGCCTCCTACACCGACGGTGTCGCCCAGATCACCGTGCCTCCCCTCAACGCCGGACGCTCCCCCGATGAGATCGTCCTCGGCGGAGTCCGGGCCGACACGGCGGAGGCCACCGTGGTCGTCGCAGAGACGCCAGACGGCTACGCAGTCGAGATGGCGGTCCCATTGAAGAATCGGGTGTGGAACATCCAGCGGGAGCACGGCAACACCATCGGCTTCCAGGTTCACCTCAACGGTGCCTCCGAGTCGAGCCGCGATCTCAAGGTGATCTGGTCGAAGTTCGACACCGGAGACACCTCCTACCTGAACCCGAGTGTGTTCGGCAAGCTGACGTTCTTCCGCATCGGCGAGACCGACGTGGAAGTCGCCGCCCCGCCCCCTGACACGACGCAGGCCGAACCGGTCCCGGGAGATGCAACCTACAAACAGCCCGGCCTGCCGATCGCCGATCGTGTCGACGACCTGCTCGGGAGGATGACGCTGGCCGAGAAGATCGGACAGATGACCCTCGTGGAGAAGGACAGCATCGTCCCCGAGGACATCACCGCACTGGGGATCGGCGGCCTCCTCAGCGGTGGGGGCGGCTCACCCCCCGAGAACAGCCCGACAGCCTGGGCAGACATGGTGAACGAATTCCAGGATCATGCGCTCGAGTCTCGCCTCGGCATACCGGTCCTGTACGGAGTGGATGCCGTCCATGGCCACAACAACGTGCGTGGTGCCACGATTTTCCCCCACAACATCGGTCTCGGAGCGGCCAACGATCCCGACCTGATGGAGAGGATCGCGCAGGTCACGGCTGCGGAGATGATCGCCACCGGTATCTACTGGAACTATGCGCCTGCGGTGTCGGTGCCCACGGACATCCGATGGGGCCGTACCTACGAAGGATACTCGGAGGACACCCGGGTCGTGTCCGACCTGGCGGCCGCCTACATCCGCGGCCTTCAGGGCGACGACCTCGCCGACTCGAGAACGGTGCTGGCCACCCCCAAGCACTACGTGGGCGACGGCGGTACGGCATGGGGCAGCTCGACCACGGGTGACTACTCGATCGACCAAGGCGTCACCGAGGTCGACGAGGCCGCCCTGCGCGCGGTCCATCTCCCGCCGTACATCCATGCGATCGACGAGGGTGCGCGCAGTGTCATGGTCTCCTACTCGTCGTGGGGCGGCGAGAAGATGCACGCCCAGCAATACCTCATCACCGACGTGCTCAAAGATGAGCTCGGATTCACCGGCTTCGTCCTCTCCGACTGGGGCGCCATCGACCAGATCGCGAACGACTACCACGAGGCGGTCGTGACGGCGATCAACGCCGGCATCGACATGAACATGGTGCCCCACGACTACCGCCGCTTCATCTCGACGCTGACCCAGGCGGTCGAGGCCGGCGACGTGTCTCAGGATCGCATCGACGACGCCGTACGGCGCATCATGACGGTGAAGTTCGCACTCGGGCTCTTCGAGCGTCCGAACTCGGCCGACGACCTGGTCGCGCTGGTCGGGTCGGATGAGCATCGAGCGGTGGCCCGAGAGGCCGTCGCCGAGTCACAGGTGCTCCTCAAGAACGACGGCGGTCTGCTCCCCCTGGCCACCGACGTCCCGCTCGTCCTCGTCGGCGGCCCGGCGGCCGACGACCTCGGAATCCAGTCCGGTGGCTGGACGATCGAATGGCAAGGCGCCAAGGGCGACATCACGGAGGGCACCACGATCCTGGAGGCGATTCGTGCGACCGTCTCCGAGGACACCGATGTGATCTTCGACCCGTTCGGGAGGTTCGAGGTGCCCGACTCGACTCGGCCGGGCGTCTGCGTGGCCGTGGTGGGAGAGGAGCCCTATGCGGAGGGCTTTGGCGACGATGGGGAGTTGAAGCTCCCGGTGACCGACCTACGGTTGCTGTCCCGAATGCGCAACCAGTGCGATCAGCTCGCGGTGGTCATCGTCTCGGGGAGGCCGCTCATGGTGACCGACCTCGTGGACGACTGGGACGCACTCGTTGCCGCCTGGCTCCCCGGCACGGAAGGGCAAGGCGTCGCCGACGTCCTCTTCGGTCTCGAGCCTTTCAGCGGCGTGCTCCCGTATACGTGGCCGCGCAGCATCGAGCAGCTTCCGCTCGGCCAGAGCCGAGACGCTACCGGGCCGCTCTTCCCGCTCGGCTTCGGATTGGGAACAGACTGACGATCACGCCGGGGACCGGCCCGTTCAGCCCGCCGATCTCAGGATGGGCGCATAGCCGGGCAACGAAACCGCCACTGCCGACTCGGCCTCGGTGTCGAAGAACACGAGCTCGACGTCCCGTGGTACTCCTGCCCAGTTGAGCTTCACGTCGGGCCACCGCTCGTAGATGAGGAACCGGCTGTCGGTCGACCAGACGATCCTCGCCACCCAGGACTCCGGTTCGGCGATCTGAGCAAGGGTCACACCGGAGTCCGCATCGACGATGCGCACCTCTGACCCGAAGTTGGCCACGAGGTCCGGAACGAGCGCGAGCTTCGAGCCGTCGGGAGATGCCTGTGCGCTCTCGAGCCGGTCACGATCAGCGAGACCGGGCACGGGGCGGCGCTCGGCGCCGTCTGCCGGAAGGAGGAACGACGACGATTGGCTTCGTCCGAGCCCTTCAGTCCACACCGTCGCACCATCGGGACCGACGCCGACGAACCACTCGCCCTCTGGGCCGATTCGCCGCATGGCGACGTGAGTGCCGCCCGGGTCGAGCAGCGCCTGGCCGCTTCCGCTCTCGTCGGTCGTGTGCAACAGCGCCCCCCAGTCACCCCATCTCGCGAGCGACACCGTGCGGTCCTGGCATGTGAAGTCCACCAGCGGCAGGGCGCGCAGCTCGGCCGTCTCACTGATGACGTCGATCGAATACAGGGTGCTGAAGGATCCGGCCGCCCGACCGGGACACGCCAACCACGCCAGTCGGCCGGGACGGGTGTCGTGCCAGGCAGCCGACCATGCGCCGCGCATCGCATCGAGCTGCAGAGGCGACGCGGCCCAGGCCGTGCCGTCGCCCACCGCATGCACGGTGAGGGCTTCATCTCTCCGGATCTCAACCCACCAGCGGCCCGACTCATCGACGTCCCGGTTCCAACCCCCTTCGTGGTCGAGGGACAACATGGTCTCCGGTACCGGTTGCGAAGCTCGCCATCGCAAGACATCGACGCCATCGTTGCGCCACGTCAAGGTGGTGAGGGTATCGGCGAAGCCCGGCACCACGTCCGTCAGCGGCATCCCGCCGACCCGGTGGCGCTGCGGCGCCGGAATGACCGATGCCGGCTCGGGTGAGGGAGGCGAAGCCGGCGCATCACCGACCGCCACCGGCGCTCCAGATTCGGGAGAGCGCAGCAGCCACGAGAGTGCCGCAGCGACTACAACCAACGCGGCGAATCCGATCCACCTGTACGACCGCTCCCCGTAGACACCGGCTGCCGAGCTCGAGGAGCTGAACTCGGGATCGATCGTCACCCTGTCGTCAGGCACGGTCCACGTCCCGCCTCATGCCACGACGATCCCACTCCAGGAGGCGGAGGGCAACCCGTGAGAGACGCAGCGGGGGCCCGCACGTGCGGGCCCCCGACAAACGACCTACGGCGTGGCTACTTCACGGGAAGCAACGGGCATTCGAAGTAGTCGGGTGGTGCACCCTCGCCTCCGGGCGAGCCCGCGGTGATGGTCAGGTGACCGAGGGAGTAGTGCAACATCACATCGTCGTAGGACGTGAGGACGGGAGCGGTGCCGTGGGCATCGAAGCCCGCCTGGGTCCACTCGACGGTCTGTGTCACCCATCGGCCGCCGTTGTATCCGGGGCCGGGGGCCGCTTCGGCGACCGGCAACTGGCCGGCGGGGTTGTTGCTGTTGATGATCACGAAGAGCTTGTCGAAGGACGCCTCGTTTCCTCCCTTCGGGGCCGGGAGTTCGGTCGCTGCCTTGGTCCCCCACACCTCGCCGTCTGCATAGACCTGCGGGCTGAAGTCGGGCTTGCCGGGGTTGGCGAACGCCGGGGCAGCCGACACCAAGGCCAGCATCGCCGCCATCGCGATCACGGTGAATCTGCGCACGAACTTGTCTCCTTCCGGGCCGGGCGATCCGGCCAGTGGCCCGACCATCTCATTGAGATCTGAACTGGAGCGAACGCCACGGTGAACAAACGAGAAACAAGGGTCAGTTGCGGTTGACTAGAACGAGGTTCTAGAATACGATTCTAGTGATGGAAGCTCCGGTCCGAGAGAGAACAACGACGGTGGCGCTACGCCGGCGCGTCGTCGAGACCGCGCTGTCGCTGTTCAGCGAGCATGGGTACGGCGCCGTCTCCGTGGAGATGATCTGCGAGGCCGCGCGAGTGAGCGTCGGATCGCTCTACCACCACTTCGACAGCAAGGGCGGCGTCGCTACCGAGGTCTACGCAGAGGCCATCCGCCGCTACCACGAGCCGCTGCTCGACGTCGTGGACAGCGACCCCGATGCGGAGGATGGCGTTCGCTCCTTGGTCGCCGCACACCATCGGTGGGTCGCCACGCACTCCGACTGGGCGCGCTTCATGGTGAGCAACGGTGACATTGCGGAGATCCGGGCCAGCGCCGCCGACCACGATGCCGCCAACGCTCGACTCGCGGGCGCGTTGATGGCGTGGGCGCGCAGGCACATGAACGACGGGCGGCTGCGCTCTGTGGATATGGCGGTCTTCATGGCCATCTTGTTCGGTCCGAGCTACTTCCACACGCGGGCATCCCTACGGCTGTCGCCGGACCCATCGGATCGCGGCCGCGGCGCCGACTTCGCAGCGGCAGCGTGGCGGAGCCTGCAGGGCCCGGCGGCCGCGCCAACCCGATGACGAGAGCAGAGGAGAGGACATGCGCATCGATTTTGACGAGGTGGTGCCGGTGCCGCCCGAGACCGTGTTCGATTACCTGCGGGCTCCGACCGAGTGGCCGCGACTGTACGGCGCGTTCGGCGACGTCCGCGAGCTGGGCGGTGGGTGGTTTGCCGTCCCGGTCGCCGGCGCCCGCGTCGACCTCGAAGTGCGGATGACCGCCCTCGAGCTCGACCGCCGCGCCGCATGGGAACTACGGGGCAGGTTCGCGGGAGACGGTGAATTGAACCTGGAGCCGCACCAGGGCGGCACTCGTATCACCGGCTTCGAGGAGATCACGGTGGCCGGGGTCGACGACCCTGCGGTCCTGGCCGAGATGACTCGCCGGTTCGAGGCGATCTGGCAGATGGGTTGGAGCCGGCTTCGCACCGCCGACTCGAGCGCCTGAGACTCCAGCCGGAGCGCCCACCATTCGTGCGGCGCGTCCGACGTTCGGCCCTACTCCCACCAACGGCCCGGCGCGACCGTGAGAGGTGGGGAGATGGAGGTCGAGATGAGGGTGTTTCGCTGGCTGGCTGCTGCATTGCTGTTTGGAGCTCTCGTTGGCGCGTGCGGAGACTCCGGGCCCATCCAGGTGGTGGTGGACGGTGATGGCGCCATCGACGACGTCAAAGCCGCCCTGTACCTGCTCGAGGATCCCGACGTCGAGGTCCTGGCGATCACGGTTTCCGGTACCGGGGTTGCGCATTGCCCCGTCGCTGCAGAGAACATCGCGGCGATGCTCACCAGGATCGACGCCCCCGACATCCCGGTTGCGTGCGGGCGGACCACGCCGCTCGAAGGCTCGAACGAAGCGCCCCAGGCGTTTCGCAACGCCGCCGACACGCTGGGCGGCGTCGAACTTCCGGAGCCACCCGACCTCGCAGAGATTTCAGCCGTCGAGCTCCTGGTCGAGACACTCGCCGACGCCGAGGATGTAGTGCTCGTTGCGGTGGGTCCGTTGACGAACATCGCAGAGGCTCTCGAGGAGGATCCGACGCTGGTCGACCACATCGAGATGATGTACCTGATGGGTGGCGCCGTCGATGCGGGTGGCAACGTCCCCGACAACTTGGATGCCGAGTTCAACATCTGGGCGGACCCTCGCGCCGCGGCGATGGTGTTCGCCAGTGAGATTCCGATCACGATGATCCCCCTCGATGCGACCAACCACCTTCCGGTGACCCCCCACCTCTACGAGGCCGTGGCCGCCCACCACGATGCGTCACCCGTTGCCGACTTCATGGCCGAGTACCTCGATGTCACGCCGCTGTACGGCGGGATGTACCACTGGGATGAGCTGGCCGCCGTCGTCGCAACCGATGAGTCGGTCGTCACGATCGAGGAACGGCTGCTCGAAGTGGTCGAAGCCGGCGGACCAGCCGCCGGAGCGACGGTGGAGTCCGCTACCGGCCGATCGGTGCGGCTAGCCGTCGACGCCGACCCGCAGCTGTTCGAGGACGCCTTCTACGAGGCGATCCTCGGGACGAGCGACACCGGAGTTGCCGAGTGGGTGCCCGATGCGACGCTTTCCTGGGATGGCACGACGTGCGTGTACGACGGCCCCGACCCCTTGCCCGCATCGATGTGGGTCCGCATCGACAACGACGGCGGCGACACGATCGCGTGGCTGCTCGGCACGTATGCGCCCGGCACGACCACCGACGACTGGGATGCCTACGTCGCCTCCGGCGAGACCGATCCGCCGGACTGGTGGAGCCAACGCGATCAATTCGTGGTTACGGCGGGGGCCCATGACGTTTGGGCGGTCACCGGGGGGTCCGAAGTGACCGCAGTGTGTTACGTGGACGAGGCCCGGTTCTGGGAGACTGCAGGTCCACGGCTCTCCGGGTGACGGCGGCTCAGCCGATGTCGAGCGCCACGGCGACCACCTTTGGCTAGCTTGCGCGTGGCATGGGTGACGAGTCGTACGTGCTGGCGATCGACCTGGGGACCTCGGGCCCCAAGGTGGCTCTCGTGTCGGCCACGAGCGAGGTCATCGGTGCGGAGTTCCATCCCGTGGAGCTCCTGCTGCTGCCCAACGGTGGCGCCGAGCAGGATCCCACCGCCTGGTGGACCGCAGTGTGCGCCGCATCCCGCCGGGTCGTGGCCAAGGAGCTCGTACCTCGGGAGCACATCGACGCCGTGTCGGTGACCGGACAGTGGTCCGGCACCGTCGCCGTCGACGCAACCGGAGCCGCCATCGGCAATGCCGTCATCTGGATGGATTCCAGGGGTGCGAGCTACATCCGTGATCTCATCAGGGGACCGATCCGCGTGGAGGGCTACGACCCACGCAAGCTCCGCACCTGGGTGAGCCTGACGGGTGGCGCCCCCAGCCGCTCCGGAAAGGACCCCCTGGCGCACATCCTGTTCCTGCGTCACGAACGCCCCGAGGTGTACCACGCCGCAGCCACCTTCCTGGAGCCCACGGACTACCTCAACCTCAGGCTCACCGGTTCCATCGCCGCCTCGTTCGACTCGATCGCCCTGCACTGGGTCACCGACAACACCGACCCGTCTGCGGTGTCGTACGCCGACGTGCTCCTCGACTGGGCGGGACTGGAGAGATCGCAGCTTCCACCGCTGCGGCCGGCCACGGATGTGCTCGGCCCTTTGACAGAGGAAGCCGCCGCCGATCTCACGCTGCCGCCGGGCGTCCCCGTTGTGGTGGGGACGCCCGACCTGCACTCGGCCGCCATCGGGGCCGGCACGACGGCCGACCTCGCCGGCCACTGCTACCTGGGCACGTCGTCGTGGCTGATCTGCCACGTGCCGTTCAAGAAGACCGATGTCGTGCACAGCATCGGCACGCTCCCGGCGGCGGTGCCCGGCCGCTACCTGACCGCCAACGAGCAGGAGACGGCGGGAAAGGCCATCGAGTGGCTGGCGGATGTGCTCTACCCCGACCACGAAGACCGCGCCGCCGTGTACGCCGACATGAACCGGGTGGCCGCCTCCGTTCCGGCGGGGAGCAACGGCGTCATCTTCACTCCGTGGCTTTATGGGGAACGGACCCCCGTCGAGGACGCCGCGTTGCGCGGCGGGTTCTTCAACCAATCGCTCGGCACGGGACGGGCAGAGATGATCCGGGCAGCGTTCGAAGGCGTGGCCTTCAACACCCGCTGGCTGCTCGGCTACGTCGAGAAGTTCGCCGGTACCCGGCTCGATCCGATCGTCATGGTAGGTGGCGGCGCCCAGTCGGATCTCTGGTGCCGGATCCACGCCGACGTGCTGGGCCGCACCGTGCACCAGGCGAACGATCCCATCCAGGTGAACGTGCGCGGTGCTGGACTCCTGGCCCACGTCGCCCTCGGCCGGCTGCGGTGGGGCGGGGTCCCCGGTCTCGTTCCGATCGCCGCCACCTACGAGCCCAATCCGGCACATCGGGCCGTCTACGACACCGCCTACGATGCCTTCCGGCAGCTTCACAAGCGGAACCGCCGCACCTACCGCCGCCTCAACCGCTGATTCCGGGAAGAACCATGAGCCTCGTGTCGATGTCGCAACGGCTGCTGGAGAAGCTGCCGCGCGGACTGGCGACACGTCTCCATCGGAGCGCGATGCGGGTCCCGCCGGTGCGACGCGCCCTCGAACGCCAGTACGAGGAGATGCTGGTCGACGCACCGCCGGCACAGCCGGCGTCCGACGTACGGGCCTTCCGCCGACTCCCCGCCGCAGCGCGCTCCCACGAGGACATCCTCGGCGACATCGCCTCCCTCGCTTCGGCCGAAGCGGCCGGCTGGCAGGGGGGGAGAGCTTCGGGGGCCGTCTACCACGGGGACACCGAGCACATCGACTTCCTGAGCCGGGTGTATGCCCTCCACTCCCAATCCAATCCCCTCCACGTCGATCTGTGGCCATCGGGAATGAAGTTCGAGGCGGAGATCGTGTCGATGACGGCGGGGATGCTGGGCGGGGACGAGGCGGGCGGCGACGACATCGTCGGCACACTGACCTCCGGCGGCACCGAGTCGATCATCATGGCGATGAAGGCCCACCGCGACCGGGCGGGAATCGCACGACCCGAGATGGTGGTGCCCTCGTCGGCGCACGTCGCGTTCGACAAAGCCGCTCATCTGCTGGGCTACCGGCAGCATCGTATCCCAGTGGGGCCGGATGGCCGTGCCGACGTCGCCGCAACCGCCAAGGCCATCGGGCACCGCACCGCCGTCGTGGCGGGGTCGGCTCCCGGCTTTCCCCACGGCGTCATCGACCCCATTCCCGAGCTGTCCCAGCTCGCCAGGGAACACGGCGTCGGGTTCCACACCGATGCGTGCCTCGGCGGCTTCGTGATCCCGTGGGCGGAGCGACTCGGCTACGACGTGCCGGTCATCGACTTCCGTCTGCCTGGAGTCACCTCCCTGTCGGTGGACACCCACAAGTACGGCTACGCCCCGAAGGGGACCTCCGTCGTGCTGTACCGCGGACGCGAGCTGCGCCATCACCAATTCCACGTGGCGACCGAATGGCCCGGTGGGCTCTACTACTCACCTGCCCTCGCCGGAAGCCGCCCCGGTGGACTCATCGCAGGTACGTGGGCGGCGTTGCTGGCGATGGGCGAAGCGGGCTACCTCTCGGCCACCGAGTCCATCCTCGCCGCCGCCGCTCATATCCGGGCCGGCATCGAGGAGATCCGTGAACTGCAGATCATCGGCGATCCCCTGTGGGTGATCGCCTTCACATCGGACACCGTCGACATCTACGAGGTGATGGCCCGCATGGGCGAGCGAGGCTGGAGTCTCAACGGCCTTCACCATCCTCCGGCCGTGCACATCGCCGTGACGCTGCGCCACACCCAGGAGGGCGTTGCCGAGGAGTTCGTCGCCGATCTCGGCGCCGCGGTGGCCGCTGCGGTCGCTGGCGGTGGGAAGGCGCGCACCGGCTCTGCGCCGCTCTACGGCATGGCCGCCACCTTTCCGGCCCGAGGTGCGGTCGCCGACCTCATCGAGCGCTACGTCGATCGTCTCTATGAGGTCAACGGCGAGTAGCCACGGGCGGCTGATCGACCTGCGTCGCGGCGAGAGATGCCACGGCCTGTTCGAGCTTGGTGATCAGCTCGTCGCGGTCGGCATCCACCGGCACCCGGATCGGGGGGCCGAAGCGCACCGTGATCGATCCGCGGTGCGGGAATCTTGCGCCCTTCGGCCACAGGGCATGGGCACCCGAGACGCCAATCGGAATCACCGGGACATCGAGCTCGGCGGCAAGGAAGCCGATCCCGCTGCGAAACGACGCCCGCACACCGCTGGTCGACCGTGTGCCCTCCGGGTAGATGAGCACCGACCACCCGTCGTCGATCAGGTCCCCACAGTGCTCGAGGCTCGACCGCACCGCCCCTTCGCGTGAGAAGGGAAACGTGCCCAGCGCCACCGTCGCCACGGCGCCCAGCCAGCGGTAGCGGTAGAAGTAGTCGGCGGCGGCCGCCACGGCAGTCCGCCGCCGGAGCGATCTCGGAAGCGCGCGGAGGATCGACGGGGTGTCGAGATGGCTGGCGTGGTTGGCGATCAGCAGCACCGGACCGGCCACGCCGTCGAGGTGCGCTCGACCTCGCACGGCGAACGGGTGGGCCACGAGACGGTGGATCGGGAAGACGAGCCCTCGCTGCACTAAGGCACGCGCTGCGCGTGCAACCGGTCGCCGCGGCCAGCCAGCGACTGCCGGCGTCGCCGGTCGTTCGCTGTGCTCGACGAGCGCACACAGCGCACCCACCGTGCCGAGCTCGGCGAGCTGGCCATCCTCCACGTCGAGACCCAGCTCGTCCTCCAGGCGCACCGCCAACTCGACTCGACCGAGCGAGTCCAGGCCGATGTCCATCGTGAGATCGCTCTCCCGGGTGATCGCAGCCGCGTCGACGTGGCCCAGCCCGACGAGCATGGCGCGGACCCGTTCCAAGGTCTCATCACCGGAGACGGTCGCCACGTGTGGCGGTGGCGGAACGACCCCAGCAGTTGTGCGCAGCGCCGCCACCACCTCGTGCCGCTTCACCTTGAGCAGGTTGGTGCGGGGGAAGTCCTCCTGGGGCCACATGGTGAATCCGGTCGGCCGTTGGTGCTCGGCGAGCTTGGCGGCAGCACGGCGCACGGCGTCCGCCGCCGTCGCCTCGGCGCCCGCCCCAGGGATGATCGCGGCGTGCACGGCCGGGTTGCCGCTCCGGTCGGGCAGCGCCACCACGACGCAGTCCTCGATCTCGGGTTCCCCCCGCAACGCGTCTTCGACGTCCTCGGGATAGACGTTGAGACCGCTGGAGAGCACGATGCGATCCGCCAGCCGTCCGGTGATGCGGAGCCGCCCTCCGTTGTCCCACGCTCCGAGGTCGCCGGTGCGGTACCAGCCGTAATGATCGAAGGCTTTCGTCGTTCCTTCCGGGTCCTCCCAATACCCCGCGGTCACGTTGGGGCCCTTCACCACCACCTCTCCGGCAGGGGACAGACGGACCTGCACGACCGGCACCGGGCGACCCACCGTGCCGGGACGGCGATCCCAGTACGTGTTGCCCGTCACGATGGGGGCGCATTCGGTGGTGCCGTAGCCCTCGATCACCCGAACCCCCATCCGCTCCCACTGGCCGGCGACGTCGGCGGAGAGAGCGGCGCCGCCGCAGATCACGAAGTCGAGGTGGCCGCCAAGTCCCTGGTGGACTCGCCGGAACAGCGTGCGCCGCAGCGGCATCGGCACGCGGGTGGCGAGCCGGTGGGCCCACCGCCACACGGCTACCTTCCCCTGCCTCGTCACCTCGCGCTCGATGCCGTGCGCCATGAGTTCGAGCACCTGTGGCACCAGCACAATGGTGGTGACGGCGCTACGACGCATCGCCCTCATGAGCACCGGTACGCGGCGACTCGTCGGGTAGGCGATCGTCGACCCCAGCACCAGCGGCCCGTAGAGGCCCACGGTCTGTTCGAGCATGTGCGACAGCGGTAGCAGCGAGACGAGACGGAGGGGCCGGCGGGGAACGAGCCGGAGAGCCGATTCCACGTTGGCGACGATGTTGCCGTGGGTCAGCATCACCCCCTTCGGCGTTCCGGTGGTACCCGAGGTGAAGACGATCTCGGCGACGTCGTCGCTCGACGGCCGATCGTCGGGCGGAGAATCGCTCTGATTCATCGGAAGGTCCGCCATGGCGACACTGCGGGCGGAGATGGCGTCGGGGACGGCGAAGGCCGACACGATGAGCTCGGCGCGTGTCGTCGTGGCGACGCAAGCGACGAAGCTCGGCGTCGCCGTCGGGTCGATGGGCACCAACACGAGCCGCCCGAGCATCACACCGAGGTACGTCGCGACGAGCTCGGGTGAGTTGGGCGCCCAGACGACGACGCGCGTCCCCGGAGTGAGGCCGAGATCGCAGCGCAGGTGATTCGCCACGGCGACCGCCGACCGCCACAGGTCCTGGTAGCTCCACCTTCGGGCGCGCAGGCCGCGGTGCGTGGACAGCGCCGGTTGTTCCCCGTAGCGAAGGGCGGCGTCCTCGAGGAGGTCGACCAGCGTCTCCATCATCGGGTCTGGGCCGTCGTGGCCGTCGGGGCCACCGGCGGCGCCGCCGACACGGGCCCCGCATCCACGAGCCGGACGCGCCCGGAAACCGAGAACCGAGCGGCACCCTGCGTGATCAGGCGCAGGCCGTCGACGTTCACCATCACCGGGCTCGACGGGCCCGTGGGCTCGGTGGACAGGCTGCGCACGTCGCGGACGATCGCCCCGTGCTCGTCCGGGCGGTCCAGGAGTGCTGCCGTGCGGCAGGCCTTGATCTGCCGCACCATGGCGCGGATGCCCACGTAGCGAAGGACGACCACCCGGAACGCGCCGCTCGAGAGCGGCATGCCGCGCCCGAGAGGGAAGTCCTTGCCGAGGTCGCCGTTGAGCACGATCACCGCCGCCCATCGGTCCGCAGCCAGGATCTCCCCGTCGAGGCTCAGTTCCGTGGGGGCGATGCGGCCGAGGAAGCGCAGGACCCACCACCGGATCGTCGCGAGCATGAGCCCGAAGAAGAAGGGCCCCAGATCGCCGAACAGCGTTCCCAGCAGACCCTTGTAGAACTTGATGATCCGGCTCTCGGTGAAGAGGGGGACGTCTCCGAAGATGCCGAGCCCGCCGAAGCCGACGAGGTGCCGCCGCTGCACGCTGCCGTCTGGTTCGACGGTCTCGACGGCGAGGACGTCGGCGGGCAGGGTGTGGTCGGTGCCGATTCCGACCGCGATGGCCGCCGCCGCATCGAACAGGTCATCCGGGACGTGCAGCACCTTCCCGATCAGGTCGGCGGAGCCCTTGCGGAGGAAGGCGAGGCGGAGATCGGGAGGGACACCGCCGGCGACGTGGCAACCCTCGAGCACGGCGTTGAAGGTCCCGGCGCCCCCCGCGGAGACGATGGTGCGCCCGCCGCCCTCGACGATGGTGCGAGCGGTCTCCGCTGCGGCGGCGTGGCTGGCCGCCAGGTGGACGCGAACCGCACGGTCGGTCACTGCACGGAACGCTGCCTCGATCTGAGGCACCTTGCGCTGATCGGCGAACGAACCCGACATGGTGGTGGCGATGATCTCGATCGTGTCCGGCGAGAACGGCCCGGGCGTCGGCGGGGGCCGGTGGGTGAGCACAGCCTCCGCCACGGCTCGCACCGTGTCCTCGTGGGTGGTCTCGTCGACTCGCAAACGGAGGACGCGGACGCCACACCGCGCCTCCAGGACGTCACAGACCCGCTCGTAGGCGGCCGCCAGCTCCGTGAGGAACGCGACGTTCTCGTGGACCTGGAGCGGCCGGCCCCGTGCCCGGATCCGCTCCATGGACGTCTCCGGTGCGATGCGGAGCAGGACCACGAGATCCGGAAAACCGAACCGGGCCAGGTGCAGCCGGTTGAGTAATGCGAGCTGCCAGCCGCGACGCAGGTAGTACGGCAGCTCGCGGAGTGGGATCGTCTGGTCGCCCGCCAGGTAGTGCAGCACATCGAGGAGACGCTCGTCGTCGGTCAGCTCTCCCTTGGAGTAGCGGGCGATGGCCCAGGCGGCGACGTTCACGAGTGGATCACCGTCGGTGAGGAGCGCAGGCGGGGCGTCCTGGGCGAGCACGTGGTTGCGCACGAAGGTGCGCTCGGTGAACTCGAGCAGCTTGAGATCCTTGTAGAGGTTGGGGCGGCGTAAACCCTTGGCGGCAGCTCCGACGGCGCGGGCCGACCGCGACATGGGGATGTCGGTCCGCTCGTACGGCGGCCGGCCCGGGCAGCCATCCACCACCACGTCGCCGATCCCGACGGTGCGAACCGACTGCGCCAGAAGGGTGATGGCGTCGCGGAACGTCGAGGTCTTCCCGCAGCCGTCGATGCCGACGATGGCTGCTACGACCGATCCGTTTGCCGGTGCGTTTCCCGGAACATGACGCGCGGCCATGCTGCCGTCCTTCTCCTCCTCAACCTATGCCGGCGGCCGCGAGACCGATAGAGGCCAGATTCCTGTTCGCGGCCGGCGTGTAATGCGAACACCCCCCGCTCGCCGGCGGCGTGAGTACGCTCGGAAGGGTCGAACCCGGAGGACCCCCTGCGTTTTCGCGTGTACGTCAGCCACGGCCGGTCGGACGTTCCCCTCGTCGCAACCCTCGTCGAAGACCTTCAGAGCCTCGGACACGACGTGTGGCTCGATCGCGGTCTGCCGGGCGGCGACCGGTGGTGGGATCGCGTGGCGCGCAACGTCGAACGCTGCGATCTGTTCATCGTGGCGCTCAGCTCCACAACAATGGACAGCCAGATCTCGGCGGCAGAGCTTGCGCTGGCGGGTGCCTATGGCAAGCCGATCCTCCCGGTCCTCGTCGAGGATGGGGTCTCGGACGCCTTCCTCCCCCCAACCATCGCCGAGGTCCAACGGGTGGACTATCGATCGGCCGACCGGACAGCGATGGCCAATGTCGTCCGGGCGCTGCGGGCGACCGAGGTCTCGGAGACAGCACCCGTCGTGGACGTGGGAGCGTACAAACCCACCAGCTACGGCCATGACATCGAGAGCCAACTCGCCTCGGGGGATTACTTGCCCCCACAACTCCAGATGGAGCTCATCGATCAGCTCAACGCCACTGCTGCCGGGGGACTTCAAGTCACCAAGGTGCTGACCCTCTTGCAGCAGTTCTCCGACCGAGAGGACACGACCGCCAAGGTCGCCGTGAAGATCGAAGCCCTGCGCAAGGCGCTTCGCGAGCCCTCGAGTGCCTCAAACGCGATCTACCGGCTCGACCTCCGCGACCTGCCCGATCGAGCCACTGACGATCGCAGCATCCGCACAGGCAGCCGCACGGTGTTCCTCAGTTACAGCCGGTTGGACCATGAGATCGTCAGCGAACTCGCAGCGGACATCGAGGGCGTCGGATGGGACTTGTGGCTGGACCAGAAACTCCCCGGCGGTCGCAAGTGGTGGGACGAGGTGCTCCGTCGGATCAGGGACAGTGACGTCGTCGTCTTCGCAGCAAGCCGGGCGTCCGTCAGCTCACGAGCGTGTCACAGCGAACTCGCGTATGCGGTGGCAGTGGGAAAGCCGCTCATCGGTGTGGTGGTCGGTAGCGAGCCGGCGGCAGCCTTGCTGACCCCTCAGTTCGCCGACGCTCCAGTGCTGCGCTACGACGATCCCTCGAAGAAGTCGTTCGGCGATCTCTACCGGGCGCTCGCCGACACACCGCCCCGACACCCACTCCCCGATCCACTTCCGGTGAGCCCGGAGGTCCCGGCAACCTACATGTTCGACATCAGGTCGCAGATCCAGTCCGGCGAAGTCCTCACTCCGAGCGACCAGGAACAGCTCCTCGATCAACTGCGCGCCTATGCGAAAGAGGGCTACCCGAGGCACGAGGTCGTCGAGCTCGCCAACGACCTCCATGATCGCGACGACGTGACCCGGCGAATGAGCGACGAGCTCGAGGCGTTCGCGGCGGAGATGACGGGGAAGCCAGTGGGAGCGGCAGAGCCCCCGGCGCCTGCCGATCAGGCCTCCGGCGTCGCCGGCGCAGAGGTCACGCAGGAAGCCGTAGCCGCGGAGACCGGCGGTGTCGAAGCGGCGCCGGAGCCGCTTCCGGCCGAGCCGCCCGCCCCGCCCGAGAAGCCCGCCGCGCCCGAGCCGGAGCCACACTCGTGGCGCGCCGAGGCAGCTGACGTCCCCAAGCCGCCGGTGGACGCCGAGCCTGCCCGCACCGAGGTCCGTGAAGCCGCGCCGCGGCCGGCTACTCCCCCGCGTGATGGAGCGGCCGCAGTGCCGCCGAAGCGACGCAGAGGGTTGCTGGTGGCCGTGCTGATCACGGTGCTCGTCGCCGGTGGCATAGCGATCGCCGCGATCGTCAACTCCGGCAACGACGGTGCTGCCGATCCGGCCGACATTGCCGTTGCGACGACCGCCCCTGCGCCCGAGCCCGAGCCCTCGCGCGCGCCCGAGCCCGAGCCCGTAGACGTCCCCACGACGGCTCTGGCACAGCCGGTCCCCGAGTGGGACCTGGGCGGACTCGTGCCTTCGGCGGCAGGTCTCGCACTTGCCGACTACACCGTCGAGCCGAGCACGACGTCGACCAACTGCGAGGACTACGACTCCGCCGGGCTCGTGGAAGAGCGAGCCGTTCAGCTGGTGCCGAGAGAGAATCGCAATCACTACCTGTGGGCCTGGGTGGCACGTTTCGACTCGCTCGAAGGTGTCGACTCCTATCTGGCGAGCTGGGGCAACGGCTGCTCGCTCCGGCCACCTGACGCGACCTGGGTCAATCGGCTGGTGCCACCCATGTGGCTCACCGACGACGTCCTCTGGTACGTCACGCTCGTCGAGCTCGACGATGGCCGCACATTCGTCGGGAGCGTCGGTGCGCTCAAGTTCACCAGCCGGTGGGTTGGCGAAGCACAACTCGTCCTTAGCGAGGCCGATGGTGTGCTCGAGGCCATCGAGATCGACACCACGTCGCCTTACGACAACGCACGCGCCCGCCAGCTCGTCGATGAACTGGTCGACCCGGTCACGGCAATCTTGAGCGGGCTCTGAGGCCAGGCCAGGCAGGCTGCTTGGGCGTGTCCGGATCGGAGACGGCAGACAGGTCCGCTGCGTTAGGTTGCACCGGGATCGTCAAGAGGTCGAGGATCCTCTCACTCTCGCAGGCCCACGGATGAATACCAGCGTCGAGATCATGATCGTGCTGTCGATCGGCGTCGTTGCGGCCGTCTATGCCTTCTACCTCGACGTGCGGCGCACCTCTGCCTTCAGCCGTCTGCTGGCCTGGCTGAGGAGCGAGCGAGAGGACGACTGGGAGGGATTGAGCCGCGCCGACCGATTCCTGAGCTTCCGGGCGGTCGAGATCCTGCGACGCGGCGCGCTCGCCGGCGACCCGGAGTTCCAATCCCGTTACGCACCGACCCGGCATGGGCGGCGATTCGTCGTCGCGATGACGGTCACCACCGCCGCCATCGCACTGGTGATCCTGGGCACGTCGTTCTGGGGTTGGAGCTGGTGAGCGTCTTGTGGCTCACGGCGGGCGCGACCGCGTCTGACTCCGTGGGGGTACAGCGACCTCGTCCAATGCCTCGCCCGGGGTCTCGACCGGAAGGCGATGGATGATTTCGAGGCCTCGTTCGTACTTGCCCTCGGGTGTCAGGTCGTCCCAGGATTCGATCTCCCGCAGGGTTCGCTCCGCCCATTCGTCGACGGTGTGCAGGAGGCTGATGAAGAAGTCGACCGCGAGCGCCCGGATGTACACCTGGTCCTGGGTGGCGGCGATCCCGTCGATGAACTCTTGTTTCACCTCGCCCCCGAACCTCAGCATCTCCTGGGCGTCCGCCCGAACCTGCTTCAGCGTGGAGGTGATCTGCTCCTTGGTGCCGAGGGGTGCCACGAACAGGCGGATCATGGCCTCGAAGTCCATGGCGAACGGGGAGATCGGAGTGCCCAGCCACTCGCGCAGCTCCTGCTTCCCGTCCTCGGTGATCGAGTAGATGGTGCGCGCCCGTTTGCCGGTGTACTCCTTCCGCCCCTCGACGAGACCCATCGACGAGAGCCGCTTCACCTCGCGGTAGATGGCGCTCTCCGCTCGGGGCCAGACGTAGCGGAAGTACCTGACCCGCTGCTGGGCGAGTTCATAGGTCGACCACGGTCGCACTGCCACCTGGGCCAGCACCGCATACGACGTCGTGGTCAGCTGCTCACTCATCGCCACCCTTGACATACTCCAAATCGGAGTATATAAATACTCCTGTTTGGAGTATAGCTTATCCGTGTTCAGCAGTCGATCAGCCGGAGGAGGCCTCGATGTCCGTGTCAAGCATTGAGATCAGCACGGTCGGCGAGGGCACCGCAGCCGTCGACGACAACCAGCTCGCAGACCTGGAGCGACGCGTCGCAGGAAGGGTTCTCCTCCCCAAAGACCCGGGCTGGGACGAGGCGACGCTCACCTGGAATGGCATGGTTGCAAAGACTCCCGCTCTGGTCGTCCAGCCAACATCATCGGCAGATGTCGCCACCATCGTCGACTTCGCCCGGGAACGTGGACTGTTGTTGAGTGTGCGAGGAGGCGGCCACAACATCGCCGGCACCTCCATCGCTCCTGGTGGCGTCACGATCGACATGTCGCGCATGCGCTCGGTAGCCGTCGACGCGGATGCTCGGACGGCTGATGTCGGCCCGGGTTGCACGTTGGGAGATGTCGACGAGGCAACCCAGCAGCTCGGCCTCGCCACCGTCCTCGGCATCGTCTCCGAAACCGGGGTCGCCGGTCTCACCCTCGGTGGCGGATGGGGGTACCTGACCCGTCGCTTCGGGTGGACCGTCGACAACCTCGAAGGTGTGGAGATCGTCACGGCCGACGGTGCCATCCGCACCGCCAACCCGAGTGAGCACGACGACCTCTTCTGGGCCATCCGCGGTGGCAGCGGCAACTTCGGTGTGGTGACCCGGTTCACGTTCCGCCTCCACGAGGTGGGCCCGATGGTCACCGGTGGCCTGGTGGCCTGGAGTGCCGAGCGAGCGGAGGAGGTCCTCGCCGCCTATCAGGAGATCACCGCCTCCGCTCCCCCGGAGTTGACGGTCGGCGCCCTGGTGCGCCTGGCACCGCCTGCACCATTCGTACCCGAGGAGTGGCACGGAAGACCGGTCGTGGCCATGATCGTGTGCTACACCGGAGATGATCCAGCCACGGCGCTGGCATCGATCCATCAGCTCGGCGACCCTGTCGCCAACACCCTCCAGACCATGCCGTATGTGGCTCTTCAATCGATGCTCAACGCCACGGAGCCCAATGGGCCCCACCGGTACTGGAAGACCGAGTTCATCCCGGGTCTGTCCGACGACTTCCTCGAGACGTTCCGTCACGGGGCCTTGAACGTCACGTCCCCCTTGTCTCAATCGGTCCTCTTTCACCTCGGAGGGGCACTGAACGAGCGCCCCGACGATCATGGCGCCGTCGGCAACCGGGACGCCCACTTCATCACGGGCTTTTCCGGAACCTGGCCGCCCAATGTGCCCGCCGATCCCCACATCCAGTGGGTGAGAGAGTCCTGGGAAACCATCCGTCCCTACTCGACCGGGGGGAACTACATCAACTTCCAGCTCGAAGAAGACGACGCGACGCGCCTCGAAGCGGCATATCGGGGCAACTACGACCGTCTGCAGTCGATCAAGGCCGAATACGATCCCGACAACTTCTTCAGGGTCAATCGCAACATCTCGCCGGCCAGGTGACTCCACACTCCCCGCCGGGTGCGTAGCGTTACCGCCTGTCGACGAAAACCGGGATCACACATCGCCGGGAGCGTCTCCCCCACTCGTGAGTCGAGCGGGGTGTGACGTATGGTTGGGGCGTGGACGACCACCACCCCGGATTCGGCGGGCTCGTCGATGGGGTGCGCCCGCGAACGAAGATCGCCGCAGCTGTCTGCGCCCTCGTCCTCGCCGGCTGCTCCGGCCCAGCGCCGATGCCGATCGGGGATCCCGAGTACTTGGTCGAGGCCTCCGGGCCGGCACTTCCGCTCGGCCGACAGATCGAGCTGGCTGGATTGGGTCAGACGATTCGCTACCCCGAGGGATGGCACGCAGAGAGCCGCATGCCCTACACCAACATCGCCGAAGACCCTGCGGACATCGACCGCTGGTTCGGTGGCGCTGCCGTCCAGGGACCGCTCGTCTTCTTCGAGGTCGAGACCGTCGACTTCATCCAGAGCGTCGGGGTCGACACGCCCGATCCCCGCCCGGAGGACCTGGTCGCCTTCAGCACCGAGTACTTCGATTGGGAGGATGTGCGCGGTCACCAGCGGCTTGCCCTCTTCGATGGCGAGGGCATCCAGGTCCGCGCTCGGGAACGACGTGGCTCCGTGCTTGCGATCCAGGCCGTATTGCCGGATGAGCGGGTGCTGCTCATCACGGTCGTCGCCCCCACCGAGACCACACTCGACGCGAGCCTCCCCACCTGGCGAGCGATGACCCGGTCCTTGGAGTCATCCGGAGCGGCGGCGTTGTCGACTCCAACCGGAGTGCGCCGAAGATAGCGCTCGCACGTGGAAGCCCGCGCCGACCGTGCGCCGTGCTCCGTGCTGAACGCCGCGATCCGAGCCGGGTCGGAAGGCGGAGGATGCGGGTAATTCGCCCTCTGGAGTCGGTCGGGTCCTCGCATTTAGCTGTGGGAATGCAGCCTGCGAGAAGGAGCTGTCATGGTTGACCTCTCTCATGTTGATCTGGCGAATGTCGGGACGATCTATCACAACCTGTCGACTCCTGCGCTCTACGAGGAGGCGATCAAACGAGGCGAGGGCCGCATCGGCCACCTGGGACCCTTTGTCGTCAGCACCGGCAAGTACACGGGTCGCTCCGCCAGCGACAAGTTCATCGTGCGGGAGCCGGAGAGCGAGGATCGGATCTGGTGGGGTCCGGTCAACAGGCCGTTCGAATCGGACCGTTTCGACAAGGTGCACTATGGCCTCCGGTCGTACCTGCAGAACAAGGACGTGTTCGTTCAAGACTGCTACGCCGGCGCCGACCCCGAATACCGCATCAAGGTCCGAGTGATCTCCGAGCACGCCTGGCACAGCCTCTTCGCACGAACGATGTTCCTACGTGAGTTCGACCCCGCCGTACTCGCCGACTTCAGGCCGGACTGGACCGTCATCCATTGTCCGGGCTTCCAGGCAGACCCGGAGACGGAGCACACCCGGTCCGAGGCGTTCATCCTGGTGAGCTTCGACAAGCAGATGGTCGTGATCGGTGGGACCAGCTACGCCGGTGAGATCAAGAAGTCGGTCTTCTCGATCATGAACTACCTCCTGCCTCAGCGCGGCGTGCTCACCCTGCACTCTTCCGCCAACGTCGGTTCCGACGACGACACCGCGGTGTTCTTCGGGCTGTCCGGCACGGGAAAGACGACCCTTTCGACGGAGACCGATCGGGCCATGATCGGCGACGACGAGCTCGGCTGGAGCGACCGCGGCGTGTTCAACTTCGAGGGCGGTTGTTACGCCAAGATGATCCGGTTGTCCGACGAGGCCGAGCCCGAGATCTATCAGACCACACGCCGCTTCGGCACCATCCTCGAGAACGTGACGATCGATGCCGCCACTCGCCGCCTCGACTTGCAGCGCGCCGAGACCGAGAACACGCGGGGTGCCTACCCCATCACACATCTGGACAACATCGTCCAGGGATCGATGGCGGGTCACCCCCGTAACGTATTCATGCTCACCGCCGACGCCTTCGGGGTGCTGCCGCCCATCTCCCGGCTCACCCCAGAGCAGGCGAAGTACCACTTCATCTCCGGCTACACGGCAAAGGTGGCCGGCACCGAACGCGGCGTCAAGGAGCCGAGGGCGACGTTCTCGGCCTGCTTCGGTGCACCCTTCATGCCCCTGCACCCCACGGTCTACGCCGACCTGCTCGGAAAGAAGATCGCAGAGCACGACGTGAAGGTGTGGCTCGTCAACACCGGGTGGACCGGAGGTCCGTACGGCGTCGGGGAGCGTTTCAAGATCGCCCACTCCCGTGCCGTGATCCGCGCCGCCATCTCGGGAGCGCTCGACGAGGTGCCCTACGCCACCGATCCCGTGTTCGGCCTCGCCGTCCCGGAGTCATGCCCCGGAATCCCCGCCGAGTTGCTGACCCCGCGCACCACCTGGGCCGATGCAAAGGCCTATCACGCCAAGGCTCGGGAGCTCGCCGGCCTGTTCGTCGAGAACTTCGCCGCCTATGCGGACGAGGCAGGTGACGACATCGCGGCGGCCGGACCTTCACCGGCATGAGACGGTGAGGATGCGATCCATCACGGCTCCGCCGGAGCGCAGCGTTGAACTGGTACTCGATCACGAGGGTGTTGCCGCCGGACTCCATCTCCGCCCATCGGGTTGGGCTCGTACCGGACGGCCCTCGCTCGCAGACGAGATCTGGCCCAAGATGGGGTGATGGAGCACAACCGGGCGCGGCAGCGCTCATTCCGGCGCACGGCATCGGCGCTCGTTCAGATCGTGTACCACGTCTTTGCGCCGTGGCACAGCTCGTGGCGCAAACGTTGGGGTTCGCGGCCAGGTGAGCCAGATCCCACGTTGCCCGGCGAGTACCTCATCGAGGATTCCGCATGGGAGTTCACCCGTGCCGTGTCGATTGCGGCGCCCCCAGAGGGCGTTTGGCCGTGGATCGTTCAGATCGGGCAGGAGCGAGGCGGGTTCTACTCCTTCGAGCGACTCGAGAACCTCATCGGGTGTCACATCACGAACACCGACGTGATTCTCCCCCAACATCAGACACTCGCCGTGGGAGACACCATTCGCCTCCACCCCACGGCACCACCCCTCCATGTCGCTCTTCTCGAGCCGGGCCGATCGCTCGTCTTGACCAGCAAACCAGGAGAGGACGCGCCGGGCGCGGTATCGACGCACACCGTCGACGCCCTGTGGGCCTTCCACGTCATCCCCGACGGCGACGACGCGTGTCGTCTCATCGAACGCGGCAAGAGCGGGTTCGGCAGTTCGATGGCCGAACGGCTCTTCTTCTCGCCGCTGCTCCTCGAACCCGTCGGCTTCGTGATGAGCCGGGAGATGCTGCTCGCCGTGAAGGAGCGAGCGGAGGTCGCGCGCCTCACGCCGTGATCTGCTTCCAGTACGAGCGGACGGCGGCCTCGGTCCCTTGGTAGAGGGACGGCTCGTGTCCGCCGGCTCTCAGCGCGGCGAATAGGGGGGCGCGGGGCTCAGCGCCTCGAGAAAGAAGAGGTCGTCGATCTCGGGTTCAGGTCCGGGAACCGCTCTCGGAGGAGCGCTGCGTAGCGATCGGCCTCCGGTCGCCCCTGCGTCCGGCCGTGGTCGATCTCGTTTGCGGTCGATGAGCCCATTCGTTACCGCGCTCCTTCACTCAGCGATCCAGGGTCACGCTAGCGAGGCGCCAAACCAGCCTTGGCCGGGTCCCCGGTCCCTATTCTGGAGCGGCGTCTGGCGAAGGACGGTGGCAGCACGAGCCGGAGGAGATCCATGACCGCGCCTGAGGTTGGCGAGGACCTCAATCTGCACCACATCGCTCGCCGTCAGTTCATGAACGCCGCGCCCTTCGCCGACCACCTGAGAGGTTGGCGCGGGATCTCGGAGCGGCTGTTCGAGCCCGAGCGCATCATCGAGGTGTCGCTGCCGATCGTGATGGACGACGGGTACGTTCACATCTTCAAGGGGTACCGCGTCCTCCACAGCACGCTTCGCGGACCGGGCAAGGGAGGCATTCGTTACCACTCCAACGTGGATGCCGACGAGGTGAAGGCACTGGCGACGTGGATGACCTGGAAGTGCGCCCTCCTGAACGTGCCGTTTGGTGGTGCCAAAGGAGGCGTCGAGTGCGACCCGACCAACCTGACGGACGAAGAGAAGCGCCGCATCACTCGTCGGTTCGTGTCGGCGCTTGGCGACAACATCGGGCCCCACACCGACATCCCGGCTCCGGATCTGTACACCAACTCGCAGACGATGGCCTGGGTCTACGACACCTACAACATGATGCACCCCGGCAACAACAACCTGCCGGTGGTGACGGGCAAGCCGCTCGACATCGGAGGGATCCCCGGTAGGGCCACGGCGAC
>JBFINP010000025.1:0-39871 GCA_041611095.1 Acidimicrobiia bacterium
CTCGCCCAGTGCGGCTTCACCGTCGTGGCCCGCAACAAGAAGCTCTCGACGGGCGTCGAGATCGACTTCGTGGCGGAGGCCGGGGACGGGTCTTTGTGGCACTTCGACGTGACCGGAGCGTTCACGAGCGAGCGCGGCGGGCTCCGGCGCACCGACACGCTGTGGAAATCGCTGGGCAAGGCGGCGATGCGCAAGCTCGCCGACGACGATCGCAGCGAGGGCCGCTTCGTCCTGCTCACCACCGACCTTCCCAGCTCCGGCGTCGGTGCCAAGGCACTGCGAGCGGCTCGCGGTGATCTCATCCTCGATGCGGTCGAGATGCTGTCCATGGAGGGCCAGCAGCGGCTGAGCGACTACGCGGAGGCGGGCGAGGAGGCAACCGAGCCGATCGGTGACCTGTTGGTGGCCGAGGAGCAGGATGCTCTCTTCTGACAGTCCGCGGGCGTCCGACCGTCCCAAGGTCAGGCCCACCCCAGGCGCCATCGCAATCGTGAAGGGCGACCCGCCCCAGGTCCTGCTCGCCGACAGCGCTGCGGTGATGTCGCGCCTCATCGCGTTGCGAGTGGTCGCCACGTCGAGTCCGTCCGACTTCGCTGCGGACACGTTGGCGAAGATTCGCCAAGCGCTGCTCGACGAGCGGTGGGCCGACGCCGTTCTCGCCTGGATGGAGGCCACCGACACGTTCATCGACGTCTACGACGAATACGTCCCCGTCTGGTCGGAGGCCGAGGTGGGGGAGCAGCACACGGTGCTCGAGGTGCGCGTCGCCCGCATCTTCGACGACCGCTGACGATGGCGGCGCCACGTACCGAGATAACGGAGATCGTCACCGGCCTCGGCATGCTCGGTTTCGCCGACCTCGACCGGGTCTTGGCGGTCCGTCCACGCTCCGTGGCGAACGTCGAGTCCGAGCACTACGACCGTCTCGACGCGGCGAGGAGCAACGGCCGGTTCGAGCGCGAGTTTCGGGTCGCATGGCGCAACGGAGTCGAGTTCGCTCGCTCGGAGGAGGGTCTACGGGGGCGCCCGCCCTGGTCGCTCGAATGGAAAGGCAGCCATCGCCCCCCGGGCTACGAGCAGCTCCCCGCCGATCTGCGCGTCGACCACGTGTACCTGGTCTCGTGCAAGTACGGCTCCAACATCCTGACGAACTCGTCGCCGGCGAACCTCTTCGATCGACTGCTCGCCGACCGTTCCGAGACGGCATCCGATTGGTATCTCCAGGTGGCGCCCAATGAGTACCAAGCCTTCTATGCGGCATGTCGGGAGCACCTCGACGATTCGTCGCTGCCGAAGCGGGTCTCCGACCTCGGACAGGAGAGTCGCGAGGCCCTGAAGCGCGGAGTGCCCCGCAACCTCACCGGCGAGCTGGGGGCCGCATACCGCGGCTTCGCACGGGAGGTCGCCGCCTCCTCGGCGAGACGCTGGCTGCAACAGATGGGCCGGCCTAGCCGTCAAGAGGAGATGTTGTGGCGGCTGCTCCGCCTTCAGGCCGCTCCCTACTTCGTGCTGGGTGAGTCGGCCGAGGGATCACCACTGGCGTACCGCGTCGGAACACCGTGGGACTTCCGCAACCGGTACCGCTTCCGCCACCTCGACGCCTGGCCGGACGAACGACGTCGCCAGCCCGTCGTCCAGTGGCAGGCAGAGGTTGACGATCGGGAGTCGGGCAGTGCGGTGACGGTCCGAGGTCACGTCGAGGTACGGTGGAGCCACGGCAGGTTCGCCCAGGCGCCCGAAGCCAAGGTGTATCTGGGAACCCCGCACCATCTGGTGCCGGGCTACGTGCCGCTCGTGGCGCCGCCTCGCAGCGACAGCCTGCCCCTACATTGGGAGGGCTGACTCGTGAACCGCAAAGCGGAGCGCATGGAATCACCCGACCGTGCCCCGATGGAGCGGGCCGTGGTGAGCGCCTTCCCCTACCTCGCCGGTGGCCTCCTTGTATCGCCGCTCCTCCTCCTCGTTGCGACGCCAGCGGAGCCGCTGGCGCATTTCACGGTGCAGCTGGGGGCGCTGGTCGCCCTCGGGCTCGCCGTGGTGATCGCCCTCGCAGCTCTGGGCGACGGCGAGTGGTTCACGGGCTTCGAGGGCTGGTCGGCGGGCCGGCGGACGTTCCTCGGAGCGGTCGTACTCGTTGCCATTCCGACTGGGGTCACCGCCCTCGTGACGCTGGCGTCCTCGGCGGCGCTTCGCTTCTCGCCATCGCTGCAGTTCCTCCAGCTGCTGTCGGCGCTCGACATCGCGTGGGCTGCGGCTGCGTTGATGCTCGGGGTGCGTTGGCTTTGGGGATCGCGGGTCGCAGTGGGAGCCGGCCTCGGCCTGGGCGTCGCCTGCGTCGCTTCGGTCTGGAACTACTTGCGAGTGGTGGGCTTCGGGCCGGACGGGGAATGGATCGTCGACGGTGAGCGGTTGCTCCAGCTCGTGCTGCCGTTCGACGCTGTAGCCGCAGTCGTCGCCCTCGCCGCACTTGTGTCAGGCGTGCACCGCCGTGCCTCTCAAGTGACGGAGCAGGCCAGCGTCCAGTCGTACGGCTGAAAGTCGACCACGAGCCGCTCGTCGGCGAGAGCCGTCGCAATGTCGGTCGACAGCCACGGTGTGAGCGCCCGTGCCACCTTCTTCCCCCCGGCGGGGATCCACGTCGGCATCCGATGGGGACGGGCGAAGTCTGCGCCGTACCAAAGGAACACCCGGCTCAGGCGAAGCAGCCGCCCGTCGCGGCCCAGGCCGGCGCCGCCACGAGCCAGGAACGAGCGAAGCTGGTCGTCCAGCTCCACCCCGATCGCCGCACCCGTATAGGGCGTCGCCCGCAGCGTCGGGCACGACGCCGAGCCGCAGACGAGCGCACCGTGGATGCGCGGGTCGCCGAGCCGCCTGATCTTGCCGTGCTCGATCGCATCGAGCGACAGCTCCTCACCACCGACGATCGCCCATGCCCGTTGGAAACCGCCGGGTACGCGGAGCACGGTCGGTTCGCCCGAGATGACCGTCTCGGCGGCAAGGTGGAGGGCGCCGGCGTTGTAGAGGTTGAGCCAATAGGCCATGGCCTCGTCGCGGCTCAGCATGTCGGGATCGACGTCTTCGAGCAGCTTCCGGTATTGCTCGATGTCGCCCCGGAGGTCGGGCAGCGTGCCGACGCCCTCGGCGGCCACTGCGCCGAGGACCGGTGCGAGGTCGGAGTGGTCGAGCCGGGCCGTTCCGAACGGCGCCGGCCGCTTCGTTGCCTGCGCCCGCAACACCGACCAGGCGACTTTGATCGGATTGGGACCTCGAACGCTGCTCATCGCACCTTGCGCAACCCGTCAGGACGGCGACCTGTTCCCCACTGCGGCCGACAGCGCCGTCAGGGCGTCGTCGAGCGGTGGGTAGTCACCGATGGAGGTGCCCCGGTGGAGATACGTCACCGAGAGGTCGGGGGTCACAACGGCAACGGCGGGGACGTCGGAGTAGTGGCCCGTGATCTTGAATTGGCGGCGGTTGCCGGCGAATGCACGCAGCCAGCGCAGCCAGGCACGCAGGTTGAACACGTAGCCCGCCAGCGACTGGCGCTGGAGGTCGAGAGCACGTGAGAGGCGTCGCTCCGGATCGAGCAGCAGCCGGTACGGGATGCGTCCGGACGTCAGCCGTTTCGCCTGATACGCGGCGGTGGGACCGACGCCGAGCACGGCGCCGCCGGCTTCGACGATGGTGTGGTGAACCGACGCAACCTGCGTCAGGTAGTCGAGGCAGGCTGCTCAGCCGAAGTAGCGAACGGCGACCAGCAGCGTCGGCCGGTCGACGACAGAGCTCAACTGGATCGGGGAGCCGTCGATGTCGCTGAGGACGAGACTCGCAAGTCGCATACCCACCCCCTCCCCGGCCCTGCCGCTCAATCGCCCGCCGCCATCGATTCGTCGGTCTCGTACTCCATGTCGTCGAGACCCATCTCTGCGCGGGCGCGCTCGATCTCCTGCTGCGGCGTCGGTGACGACCGCAACAGCAGCGTGCCGATCGCGCCGGCCACGGCGGATCCCACGAAGACGCCGATCTTGGCCGAATCGGTCAGCTCCGCCGAGGTGAAAGCCAGCTCGGTGATGAAGAGCGAGACGGTGAACCCGATGCCGGCGAGCGCGGCCAGCCCGACGACCTGCCGCCATGTCGTCCGGCGCGGGAGCACGCCGATGCCGAGGCGAACGGCGAGCACGGTGGCGCCGGTGATGCCGACGATCTTCCCGATCACGAGACCGAAGGCGATTCCGAGGGCGACCGAGCTGGTGGCGGCGTCCACCACGTTGACGTCCACGAAGCGGACGCCCGCATTGGCGAGGGCGAACACGGGGACGATGACGAACGACGACCACGGGTGCAGCGTCCGCTCGAGACGGTCGAGCGGCGACACCGACTCGCGTGAGATCGCAGACGCCTCGAGGGCGTCGGCGTCCAGCCGCTCGCGGGCCCGCGGCGACGCCGCATCCATGTCGTAGCGGTTGAGGATCCACTGCACTCGTTGACGGAATTGCTCGTCGGAGTAGTAGGCGTGGACCGGTGTCATCAGGCCGAGCGCCACCCCGGCCAGCGTGGCATGTACACCGGACTCGAGCACGAAGAACCAGGTCGCGGCACCGAGGACGACGTAGAAGCCGATCGAGCGGATGTTGACTCGTTGCGCCACGTACACGGCGCCGAGCCCGACGAGCCCTGCCACCAGCCATCCGAGATTGAGGTCGCTGGTGTAGAAGATGGCGATCACGGCGATGGCGCCGATGTCGTCTGCGATCGCCAGCGCCAGCAGGAACAGCTTGGCGTTGACCGACACCCGCGACCCGAGCAGCGAGATGACTCCGATGGAGAACGCGATGTCCGTCGCCATCGGGATTCCCCAGCCCCGGGTGGCCTCGCCGCCCGTGCCCACGTTGAACGCCACGTAGATCAGTGCCGGCACCACCATGCCGCCCAGCGCCGCCAGCGCGGGGAGCGCCGCCCGCCTCCGGTCGTTCAGCTCGCCGACGACGAGCTCGCGCTTGATCTCCAAGCCGACGACGAAGAAGAAGATCGCCATCAGCCCGTCGTTGACGAAGTGCTTGAGGGATTCCTCGAGGTGGAAAGGGCCGAGCTCGATGAGGAGGTGGGTCTCCCAGAACGTCGTGTACGACTCGCCGAAGGGAGCATTCGCCCAGACGACGGCGAGAATCGCGGCGACGAGCAGGACGCCGCCGCCTGCGGCCTCGATGTGGGTGAAACGGAGGAGGGGACGCACGAACCTCGTGGGCACCGTGCCGTCGGAGTACACCCAGGTTCGGTGGAGGCGTTCCTCATCGGCCATTCGGGCAAGGCTAGTGCCAACTTGGATTCGGGCACTTTGCCACGGTGCCCGAGGATGAGGGCCGGCCGGCCCCGGTTAGCATCGCCACCTCCCTGCTTGGAGTGGCGTGCTCTTCTCCATCACCGCGGTCCTGGGCGGCCTGGTCGTCCTCATCTTTGCGTCCGACCGGCTCGTGGCGAGCGCAGTTCGCGTCTCCCAGGCGCTCGGCGTGTCGGCGATTCTCATCGGCGCCGTCGTCGTCGGGCTGGGCACGTCGCTGCCGGAGCTCCTCGTCTCGGCGCTGGCGGCGGGGAACGGCAAGCTGGATGTCGCAGTTGCCAACGTCGTCGGCTCCAACATCACCAACGTCACGCTGGTTCTCGGGGCGGCGGCGGTCATCTTCCCTGTGGCCTCCCACGTGAAGGTGATCCGCCGCGAGGGGGTCTTGATGGTCTTCGCCGTCACGCTGCTCGCCGTCTTCGCCGCCGGTGGTGGGCTCAACAGGCTGCAGGGCACCGTACTGCTCGTCGGCATGGCCGCAGCGCTGTGGCTGCTGGTGCGCTGGGCCCGCGATCACGCACCCGGCGAGATCCTCGTCGAGGAGGAGCTCGAGGAGGTGTCCCACCCCGAGCGGCTCCCCCTCGCCGAGATCGGCATCGGGCTCGCCGCGCTGGTGGCGACGGTGCTCGGCGCCAACCTGCTCCTCGACGGCGCTCTCGACATCGGGGAGCGACTCGGGCTCACGGCGACGTTCCTCGGCGTCATGCTCGGCATCGGAACCAGCCTGCCCGAGCTGGCGACCGCGATGGCCTCCGCTCGCCGGAGGGCGCCGGATCTCGTGGTCGGCAATGTGGTCGGCTCGAACCTCTTCAACTCCCTCGCCGTCGCCGGCACGGCGGCGACAATCGGCCCGGCCACGCTCGTCGACGTGGGACGTCTCGAGCTGGCGGCCATGGTCGGCGTCGTCCTGCTCGCCGGGGTCTTCGCCCGCACCGGGCGGCTCGTCCGCTGGGAGGCCGTGATCCTGCTCGCGGTCTTCTTCGTGTTCACGATTTCGACATACTGAGCCGATGACCAACCGGGAGATCGCAAGGCTGCTCCATGAGCTCGCCGACCTCATGAAGCTGGAAGAGGGCAGTCCGCAGGCTTTCCGCGTGCGAGCATACGAGAAGGCGGCAGGCGCGGTCCATGACGAGCCACGACCCGTGGCGACCATGTCGACGACCGAGCTCCAGACCATCGAGGGTGTCGGCAAGAGCACCGCACAAAAGATCGCAACGATGGTGGCAACGGGAACCCTGGACGAGCTGGAGCGACTTCGGGAGCGCTACCCGCCTGCGTTCGTCGAGCTGACCAAGATCCCCGGGCTCGGCCCCAAGACCGTGGTGATGCTCCGCGACCGGTTGGGAATCGAGACGGTGGAGCAGTTGCGGGACGCCGTGGCGGCGCAGCAGTTGCGGGAGTTGCCGGGGCTCGGTGCCCGATCCGAGGAGAAGATCGCCAAGGCCATCGAACGGCTCGGTCTGTCCGGCAAGGAGCGGAGAACCCCGATCATCGAGGCGCTGCCGATCGCCCGCAGCCTCATCGCCACGCTCGGCGAGCTCGCCGGTGTGGAGCGCATCGACTACTGCGGCAGCCTGCGGCGCTTCCGGGAGACCGTGGCCGACATCGACATCGTCGTTGCGTCGAGAGCGCCCGTGCCGGTGATGGATGCCTTCGTGGGACTGCCGCTGGTGAGCGATGTGCTCGGTCACGGCGACACGAAGTCCTCCGTGATCACGAGGACCGGTCTCCAGATCGACCTGCGGGTCGTCGCCCCCGACGAGTACGGCGCCGCCGTCGTGTACTTCACCGGCTCCAAGCAGCACAACATCGAGTTACGCCAAAGGGCGTTGGGCCGACGGTGGACGCTCAACGAATACGCCCTCGCCGATGCCGAGACGGATGAGGTGGTGGCCTCCAAGACCGAAGAGGACATCTACGCTGCGCTGGAGTTGGACTTCGTCCCGCCCGAGATGCGCGAAGGAATCGGCGAGATCGATCTCGCCGCCGAACACCGGCTTCCCGCCCTCGTCACCGTCGGTGACATCAGGGGCGATCTCCACGTGCATTCAACATGGTCCGGCGACGGGAGAAGCTCCCTCGACGACATGGTTGAGCGAGCCGTCGCCCGGGGCCTGGACTACATCGCCATCACCGAGCACGGCGAGGACCTCGCCATCAACGGCCTCTCCCGGGAGGAGGTGGCTCGCGAGCGCAAGGAGATTGCCCGGCTCCGCAAGCAGCACCCGTCGCTCACGATCCTGCACGGCGCCGAGTTGAACATCGGCCCCGAAGGCGGGCTGGACTACGATGACGACTTCCTCATGGCGTTCGACTGGTGCGTCGCCAGTGTGCACTCCCACTTCGACCTGCCGGCGGAAGCCCAGACGCACCGGGTGGTGACGGCGATGCAGCACCCTGCGGTAGACGTGATCGGCCATCTCACCGGGCGGATGATCGGACGTCGGCCCGGCATCGAGCTCGATGTAGCAGCCGTCTTCGACGCCGCCGCGGCGACGGGCACGGCACTCGAGATCAACTGCCATCTCGACCGACTCGACGTACCCGCCGAGCTGCTGCTCCAGGCGCGGGGACGCACCGACCTCACCTACCTCATCTCCACGGACAGCCACCACGCGGACGAGTACGCCAACGTGCGGTGGGGAGTGGCGAACGCCCGCCGCGGGTGGGTCGAGGCCTCCTCCGTCGCCAACACGTGGGCGGCGGACCGCTTCCTCGAGTGGGCGGCGCAGCACCGGAGTTGAGGCCTTTCTCGACTCCACGGATCAACGCAGAAAATAGCCCTTCCCTCCGGCGCCGGAAGTAGTAGCTTCCCGGTGATGTGCCCCAGGTGGGGGCAACGGAGGGATTGAAGGGGGAGGCATGGGGAAACGCCTCGCACGTCTGTTGGTCGCGACGTCGCTGCTCGCAGGTCTGGTGTTCGTTCCAACGATGGCGAACGCCGACGACCTCGACGAGTTCGTCACACCGATCTTCGGGCTGAACAACGGACCGAACCGGACGCTGCTCGTCGCCGATGCCGGCGCCGGCATCTGGCAGGTGAGGGGCAGCCAGATGGACCTGGCGGTGGAGTTGCCCGGGGCGATCGACGTCGAGATGATCCGCGCCGACGACTGGTGGGCCATCGGGTCACCGTCGGTATACCGGATCACGAAGGGTGTGCCGACCCAGGTGGCGGATCTGTACGCCTACGAGGCGAAGTTCAACCCGGACGGCGGTGAGATCGACTCGAACCCCTTCGATCTGGCTTCGCTCGGCTCGAAGGCCACGCTCGTGGCCGATGCCGGCGGGAACTCCCTCCTTCAGGTGCAGAAGGGTGGCAAGGTCTCGCTGGTGGCGACCTTCCCCCAGCAGCTCGCATCGACCGACAACGCCATGAGCCTGGCAGGATGCCCGAACCCGCCCGAGGAGTTTGCCTTCGTGTGCGATCTGCCTGATCAGATCCCGGCCGACACGGTCCCGACCAGCGTCGCCGTCGGGCCCGACGGGGCGTACTACGTCGGTGAGCTGATCGGCTTCCCGGCGCCCACGGGCGAGTCCAAGGTGTGGCGCATCGAGCCCGGCACCCGCAAGGCCGATTGCAGCGTGAGCCCGGCGTGCTCCGTAGTGGCGACGGGGCTGACCTCGATCGTCGACCTGGCGTTCGGCCCGGACGGGACGCTGTACGTGCTCGAGATCGACGAGGCGACGTGGCTCGCCGTGGAGCTCGGCATCGTGACCGGGGGCACGGTCAACGCCTGCAACACCGGAACCGGCGCGTGCTCGGTGGTTGCCGGTGGGCTTCCGCTGCCGTCGTCGATCGCCGTGAACGCAAGCGGGCGGGTCTTCGCTGCCATCCTGTCGCTGGTGCCCGGCGAGGCCCAAGTGGTTCCGGTCGGGTGACGGAGAGGATGTCGTGCGGCCCGGGTCATCGACCCGGGCCGCATCGCGTCCGGCCGGCGATGCCCTGGAGCCCACGAGATTTCACGGATTGGTAATGGCCGAGAGCTACTCGTATCGCACCAAGACGTGATAAACCGTCTGTTGTGACCACGAACCCCGTACCGCCCGACACGTCGCGCCTGGCGGCGCTTGCCGGCGCCGCGGCGGCGGGCCTGTCGCTCGGGCTCGCGGAACTGGTCGCCGGCCTGACCGAGTCAGTTCCGTCGGCGGTCGCATCGGTGGGGGCGATCGTCGTCGAGCGCACGCCCAGCGTCGTGGAGCGAACCGCGATCTCCATCTTCGGGACCGCCGACAAGGGAGCACTCGCCATCGGGACGGTGATCATCGCGCTCATCGTCGGTGCGGTGGTGGGCGTGGTTGGCCGCCGGCGGCGGTGGCTGGTGCCGTTTGCCTTTGCCGTGTTTGCCGTACTCGGCCTCACCGCTGCCTTCGACCAGCCCGCCCGCGACGCAGCACTCACGTTCCTGACGATCGCCGGCGCCGCGCTCATCGGCGGGCTCGCCCTCGACCGGCTGCTCACCCGGTTGGTGGCGACTCCCGACGCGACGCCGACGGACGGCGTTCCTTCCGACCCGTCACGGCGTGCCTTCGTTGCCGGGGTGGCCGGAGTCGGCGTGTCGGCGCTCGCCGCCGGTGCCGTAGGGCGGTCGTTGATCATCTCGCGATCGGAAGAGGTGCGCGACTCCATCTCCCTGCCCAGGGCAGAGACGCGGGCCCGCCCGCCGGGCCCCGACGCCTCTTTCGCCGTGACCGGCCTCGAGCCGATCATCGTTCCCAACGACGAGTTCTACCGAATCGACACGGCGTTGATCGTGCCTCGCCCGGACCCCGAGACGTGGCGCATGCGCATCATGGGGATGGTCGACAACCCGCTGTCCTTCACGCTCTCCGACATCATGGCGATGCCGCTCCATGAGGAGTACGTCACGATCTCATGTGTCTCCAACGAGGTGGGCGGCGATCTGGTCGGCAACGCCAAGTGGACGGGCGTCCGGCTGAGCGAGCTGCTCGACCGGGCGGGTGTGCATGCCGCCGCCGATCAGGTAGTCGGCCGGTCGACCGACGGATGGACCGCCGGTTTCCCGACCTCGGCGGTCTTCGACGGACGCGAGCCGCTCGTCGCCATCGGCATGAACGACGAGATGCTGCCACCGGCCCACGGTTACCCGGCCAGGCTCATCGTTCCCGGGCTCTACGGGTACGTCTCGGCGACCAAGTGGTTGAGTGAGATCGAGCTGACGACATGGGACGGTTTCGACGGCTACTGGATCCCTCGGGGGTGGTCGAAGGAGGGTCCGATCAAGACCCAGAGCCGCATCGACGTCCCCCGGCACGGCCAGCAGGTGCCGGCTGGCAGCGTGGTCATGGCCGGCGTGGCCTGGGCCCCGCTGCGCGAGATCCTCGCCGTCGAGGTGAGGATCGACGAAGGCCCGTGGGAGGCGGCGCAGCTGTCTGAGCCGCTGTCCGACAAGGCGTGGGTCCAATGGCGCCATGCGATGGACCTCCCCGCAGGCGGGAAGTACCGGCTCCAGGTGCGAGCGACGGACGGGACGGGTCAAACGCAGACGAGTGCGGTCTCTCCACCGGCTCCCGACGGTGCGACCGGCTACCACACGATCGAGCTCAGGACCGCCTGAGGCTGCCTCAGGAGCGGTGCGTTCAGGAGCCGTCCGGCACCAGTACCAACGTTCCTTCGGCGTCGGCCTCGATCGTGCTGCGGTCCCAACGCATGGGGAACAGCGCCCCCGTGCGCCAGGCCTCGATCTGGTCCTGGTAGTGGCTCGAATAGGCGTGGCCCGAGTTGCCCGTCGTGTTCACGGTCATGCTCCGGTCGAGTTCGCCGAGATCGACGAGCATCCGCATGGAGGGCACCCAGTCGACGATGAACCCTTCGCTCGGTGTCCATCCGGTGGCATTGACGATGTCGAACCCGCCGCTCGTGGCGAAGGGGCCACGGTTGAACAGCCATTCCACCGGAGCGACCCCGGATCGTCCCAGCGTCTCATTGTCGAAGGTCGCCGTGTGCAGCTCACCCCATGCCCACGTTGCCGGGTCCTCGCCGAGCTCGTCGACCACGTCGGCGACGCCCAAGGCGAACGCCTGCTGCACCGTCGCCTCACGGCTCTCCACCGCTCCGGTCCCAGGGTGGTCCCATATCGGATCCTCTGGCGGCAGCGACGCCAGCGACCGCGACCAACGTGCCCCGCCACCGGCCTCGAGGTCGCCGGGGAGACGGGCGGTGACATGCTCGAGGAGGCGGCGCCATGCGGCTTCGAAGATGGCGGCGCCGGCCGAGTCCGCATCGTTGCGCAGGTCCCAGTCGACGAGCATCCGGAGTGCCTCCTGCTCTACCGGATCGAGGAAATCGGGAGGGACATCGGCGAAGAGTGGACGTATCCGCTCGGCGGCCTTGTTGAACGTGTCGAGCTGTATGGCTGCGAGGTCATCGACCGAAGCGTCCTCTGCCTCGGCGACCAGCTCGACCAGCCGCGTCGCCCGGTCGCCCAGGTTCCAGTCGGATGTGAGCAGGTAGGGGAAGTTCCCGTCGACGACGGCGTTGTTGGCGGTGACGATCCACCCGTCCGGTGGATTGAAGAGGTTTGGCATCTCGTCGTACGGGATGAATCCGGTCCATTCGAAGCGATCGTCCCAACCTGGCACGGGCAGCCCCCCGTCTCCACCGGCGCGTATGGGTACGAGGCCGGGCGCCTGGTAGCCGATGTTGCCGTCGACATCGGCGTAGACGACGTTCTGCGCGGGAACCGAGAACGAGGACAGGGCCTCCCGGAAGCCATCCCAATCACGTGCGACGTTGAGCCCGAAGACGGTCTTCGTCAGCGCCGGGACGTCTTCGAGCGCCGTCCAGCGCAGGGCGATCACGTACGGTGTGGGCAGCTCCACTCCTGCACTGTCGAACTCGTCCAATCTGCCGAACACATCCGACACCACGGGGCCATGCCGGGTGGCGCGGGTCGTGACCGTCACCGGCTCGCCTCCTGCGACGTCGATGGTCTCGGTGCGGACCTCCATGTCGACCTACTCGCCGTTGACCTCGTACTGGTTGGGGTCATCGGGGTTGACGCGTTCGATGTAGAGGTCCATCACGTCAGGGCCCATGTTCGTGAAGCCCCACGCGATGCGGTCGTTGTGGCCGATGATGACGCCGGGCACACCGGCGAATGAGAACCCGGCGACGTCGAAGGGGCAGGTCTCACTCACCTGCCGGCAGTGGAGACCCACCTGGTGCCATATCGACGGCATCCGGATGCCGAGGTGGGGATCGTTGGCGAGAATCGGCATTCCGCTTGCGGTTCTCTCGCCTGCGATGACCCAGCTGTTGGATCCGAGCCCGTCGGCACCACCGCCGGTGAGCGTGTCGATGAGATCGGCGTTCGTGGCGACCCGGCGCAGGCTCGTGTTCGATACCGCCGGAGCCGGGCTGAGCTGGCTCGGCTCGACCCGGGGCCCGTCGTGGGGGACGATGAGGGGAGCGTCTTCCGGGTAGGCGGGGTAGAGCGCGGCGACGTTCTCGGGCGTAGTCGCCCCGAGAAGCATGGCCCGGTCGATCTCGGCGTCGATGTTGCCGCGCAGATCCCACGACATCACCTTGCCCCACACCAGCGTGTCGGTCGGCCTCCACGGCTCCGGGTCGTAGTCGTGGTTGATCAGCTCGAGGATCGTGTACTCGAACGCGAGCTCCGATGGTGAACGCATCTCCAGATAGGCGTTGACACCTTCGGCGTACGAGTCGAGGAACCCCTGCGACGTCGCATCCTCGGCGTCATACTGCCGCTAGGCGAGGTCATACCAGCCCATGGTTCGGATGAAGGCATCGGTTTCCACCTGGTCCTCTCCGAACATCTCCGCCAGACGTCCCGCCCCGATGTGGCGCCACGTGTCCATCTGCCAGAAGCGGTCCTGGGCGTGCACGAAGCCCTGGGCGAGCAGGAGGTCGTGGGCCGTGTCGGCGTAGATGTGCGGCACACCCTGCTCGTCGCGGATGATCTCGACCGTGCCGTCGAGCCCGCGCAGCTCGATCTCGCCGTCGATCTGGGGGAAGGGCCGCCGGCTGGACCAGACCAGGAATCCGGATCCGAGGATCACGAGGGCGAGGAACGTGAGCCCGCCCCACCTCAACGTGCCGCCGATGATCCGCCGAGCCCTGGATCTGGGTTTGGCGGTCGGAGCCGACGGGGTGGGGGCGGCCTCGGTCAAAGCCGGATCAGAGTACCCGGCGACCGGCAGCCGGATCGAGGCGACCCGGCCATGGTGCGTTCGGCTCGGTGGCAGGCCATTAGGCTCGGCGGTCGCCGGCGCCCGCGACGTCGAGGAGGCGCGAATGAAGTTCGCCTGGCTCTGCAGCCACGAGTCGTACCAACCCGAGGTGCTGGTCGACCAGGCCGTGCTCGCCGAGGAGGTCGGGTTCGACGTGGTGCTCGGATCCGACCACTTCCACCCCTGGGTGGACGAGGGCTCCGCCGCCGGGTTCGTCTGGAGCTGGTTCGGTGCGGTTGCGGCACGTACCGACCTGGAGCTGGCGACGTCGGTGACGTGCCCGCTGTTCCACTACCACCCCGGCACCATCGCGCACGCCGCCGCGACCGTCGACCGCCTGTCGGGCGGCAAGTTCATCCTCGGGGTGGGCACCGGGGAGAACATCAACGAGGGGCCACTGGGTTTCGAGTTCCCCGCCTATGCGGAACGGATCGAGCGCATGGGGGAAGCCCTCGAGATCATGCGGCGGCTGCTCGACGGCGAGAAGCTCGACTACACGGGGAAGTACTACACCACGGACAAGGCGAAGCTCTATAGCCCACCGCTTCGCCACGTGCCGATCTGGATGGCGGCAGGTGGACCCAAGTCGGCGACCTTTGCGGGCACCAACGCCGATGGCCTCATCACGTCCGTCAAGGACCCCGACGATACGTTGGAACGTGTGATCGTCCCGTTCCGCAAGGCCATGAGCAAGCGCATGAAGTCGGGGCACATCATGGCGACGCGGTGGACGGTGCTCGCCGAGCACGAAGAGGACGCGTGGCGAGCGTTGGACACGATGAGGGGGCTCCGTGCCCCCGGCCGGCTCGAAGCGGTCGACCCGATGGTGCTCCGGCAGCGAGCCGACGAGATGGACCGCTCCGAGATCCTCGGCAAGTACACCATCGTCTCGGGTATCGACGAGCTCGTGGCGGCCTATGCACCGCTCGTACAGGAGGTCGGTGCCGATTACGTCGCGATCCAGATCGCAAGCACGGATCCGGACCGGACGTTGCGCATCGTCGGCAGGGAGCTGCTACCGGAGTTGCGGCGTCTCGCCGCCGGCGACTGAGCCCGGATCGGGTGCGGGCGATCCCGGAAGGACATGACCGTCACCGACACCGAGAGCGAGCCGAGATCGCTGTGGCGACGGATCGTCGCCGTCGTCGCGCCCTCGCTGATCGCCGTGGCGCTCCTGGTCGGCGTGTTGCCGGCCATGGCCGACCTCGGCGAGGTGTGGGACACCATCGTGGGACTCGACACCGCGGAGGTGTTGCTCCTCGTGGCAGTGGCGGCGTGGAACATCCTGACGTACCAGTTCGTGGTGATGGCGGCGCTCCCGGGATTGTCACTCTCTGAGGCCTTCATCGTGGGGCAGATCTCCACGGCCGTGTCCAACACGGTGCCGGCGGGCAGTGCCGTCGGGGTCGGCGTGTCGTACGCGCTGTTCGCCTCGTTCGGCCATTCGGCGACCGCTATCGGGATCGCCGCCGCACTGACCGGCTTGTGGAACACGTTCTTGAAGCTGGCACTTCCGGTGGTCGCCCTCGCCATCCTGGCGCTGCGGGGCAATCCCAACGCGGCGATGCTCGGCGCCGCAGTCTCCGGCCTCGTGGTGCTTGCGATGGCGGTTGCGGTGTTGGCCCTCGTCGTGGCGAGCGATCGGCTCGCCATCGTGGCGGGAACCAAGCTCGGAGCCCTCGCCACGGGAGTGGCCCGCCCCTTCGGCAGAGGGCCGTTCGACGATTGGGGAGCCCGCTTTCACCGGTTCCGGCTCTCCACCGTCGGCGTTCTCAGACGGCGGTGGCTGTGGCTCACGGGGGCGACGTTGCTCAGCCACCTCTCTCTGTTCGCCATGTTGCTGGCGGCGCTGCGCGTCATTGGGGTGCCGGCGACGGCCGTGACGTGGGACGAGGCGCTGGCCGCCTTCGCTTTCGTGAGGCTGGTGACCGCACTGCCCATCACGCCCGGCGGCATCGGCCTCGTCGAGGTCGGCATGACCGGGGCCCTGACGCTCGCCGGGGGTGCCCGAGCGCCGGTGGTTGCGGCGGTGCTGGTCTATCGCGTGCTCTCCTACGGAGTTCAGATCCCGATCGGAGCGGCGTGCTGGCTGGCATGGAAGGTCCGCATGCGCAGCCGGCCCCAGGCCGGCCCATCGGTGACGTCGGGATCGGAACAACGGTGACGGGCCGATAAGCTGGCGGCTGATGACAGATGACACCACCCCGGAACCCATAACCCCCCAGGTGCTCGACGACGAAGAGCCGGAGGCCGAGCACAGCACGATTCATGAGCCGTCGAAGCTCATCCGGATCGCCTCGATGACTCGGGCCATGCTCGAGGAGGTGCGGCAGGCGCCTCTCGACGATGCGGGCCGGCTCCGCCTCCGCTCGATCTACCACCGTTCGCTCGACCAGCTCCGGGAGGCACTGAGCGAGGATCTGTCCGAGGAGCTCGAGGAGATCTTCGAACCTATCAACCAGGCCGACGTCTCCGAGTCCGAGCTGCGGCTGGTTCAAGCCCAGCTCGTCGGCTGGCTCGAGGGTCTGTTCCACGGCATCCAGGCGTCGCTGTGGAGCCAGCAAGCTGCGGCGGCCTCCCAGCTGGAGGAGATGCGCCGGCGACGGGCATTGGAATCCGGAGAGCGAGAGCGGCCGGTCTCGCCCGGGCAATACCTCTGAGACCGGATCATGCGCGATGGCGTCCCGTCACTCGGGTCCCCCGGAACTGGACGTCACATGCGGGACACGATGACCCGCCCGCAGCGCCGCCTGCGCCGCTGCAAGCCTGGCGACCGGTAGCCGGGGGGGACTACACGACACGTAGTCGACGCCGACCTCTTCGAAGAAGTCGATCGACTCGGGATCGCCCCCATGCTCGCCACACACGCCGATGAGGAGACCGGGGTTGACGCGACGCCCTGATTCGATGGCCATCTCGATGAGGCGCCCGACTCCTTGCCGGTCGAGGGTGGCGAATGGATCCCGCCGCATGATCCCCTTCTCCAGGTAGGTTCGCAGGAAGGCCTCCTCGGCGTCGTCGCGGCTGATCCCCAGCGTCGTCTGCGTCAGGTCGTTCGTGCCGAACGAGAAGAAGTCCGAGTCGAGGGCGAAGTCGGCCGCCACGAGGGCGGCGCGGGGAAGCTCGATCATGGTGCCGACTGTCACCTCGAGCTGGCGTCCCGCGTAGTGAACCTCCTCGTCGATCATGTCGCGAATCACGTGGAGCTCCTCGATGGTGCCGACGAGGGGGATCATGAGCTCGAGTCGGGGATCGCCCCCGGAGTCGAGCCGCCGGCGCACCGCCTCGAGAGCGGCGAGGACCTGAACCCGGTAGATCTCGGGGATGACCACGGCGAGGCGCACCCCGCGCAGACCGAGCATCGGGTTCGATTCGGCCCACTGGTCGATCGCCGTACGCAAGCGATGCAATTCCGAAGTGTCTTCGGAACGGTCCCCGGCTCGCCTGATCTCGGCGTCGACTTCCCATCGATCCGGTAGGAACTCGTGGAGCGGCGGATCGAGGAGCCGTACGACGACCGGTAACGCGTCCATCGATGCGAGCAGCCGCTCGAAGTCGCCCACCTGGAGCTGTTCCAGCTCCTCGAGGGCGCGCGCCCGCTCCTTCTCGTCGTCGGACAGGATCACCCGACGCACCACGGCGAGCCGGCGCCCCGAGAACATGTACTCGGTCCTGGCGAGCCCGATGCCTTCGGCACCGAGCCGGCGTGCGTGAGTAGCCGCATCCGGGGTGTCGGCGTTGGCCCACACCTCTAGCCTGCGCACCCGATCCGCCCAGCTGAGCAGGGTGTCGAGCTCCGGTGCCGCCGTGGCCTCCTCGATGGGGAGCGCGCCCGCATACACCGCACCTGTCGCTCCATCGATCGTTATCGCATCGCCCACACCGAGCACGGCGTGCCCGATGCGAACTCGACGAAGGGCCGGCTCGCACAACACGTCGGCGGCACCGGTGACGGCGGGAGTGCCCGTGCCGCGGGCCGCAACCGCGGCGTGGGAGGTGGGACCACCGTGGCTGGTGAGCACACCGGCCGCAGCGATGACTCCGGCCAGGTCTTCAGGTGTCGTCTCACGCTTGACCAGGATCACCGACTCACCACGTGTGGCGGCCGCCACCGCGGCGGATGAGTCGAGGACGATGGTGCCGGCCGCGGCTCCGGGCGAGGCGGCGCCGCCGACGATCAATGGCTCGCCGGCGACTCCCGTGGCCAGTCTGGCGTGCAGCATCTCGTCTAGGGCGTCGGGGTCGACGCGCAGCAACGCCTCCTCTTCGCCGACGGAACCCTGATCCACCAGGTCGACGGCGATCCGGACGGCAGCCCGTGCCGATCGCTCGCCGGGCCTCGCATCCAGCAGCCACAGCGAGCCGCGCTCGCAGACGTAATCGATTCGCACCATGTCCTGGGACGAGGCTTCGAGCTCGTCGAGGATGCCACTGACCTCTGCATGGACGTCCGGCGCCTCGGATGCGATGGCGCCGAGGGCCGGGTAGACCGCCATCGGCTCGAGTCGCTCGACGCCGGAGACGAAGACACCTGCGGGCTCGGGCCGACCCGTCTCCGGATCCCGGCTGAAGGCGACACCGGCGCCGGAGTCCGGGCCGCCGCTTCCGAAGACCATGACATGGACCACGGCGGACGTGCCCAGATCGTCGCTCACGCCGTGGCGGCGGCGAAACGCCCGGGCTGCGCCATCGTCCCACGAGGCGAACACCGCCTCGATGCCTTCCCTGAGCTGAGCAAGCAGGTCGCCAGGCACCGGTTTCTGCGACTCCTCGACGATGAGGGTCTCGAGGGCGTCGGCATCCGAAACGAGTGCCTCGACGGAGCGACCGGGCGGAGCGCTCCCGGCGATCGTGTCGACGCGGTGGCGCGGGACACGCCGAGTCGCGGCGAGTCCCCGCAGGAAGTCCAGGTGCAGCCTGGCTGCGAACCCGGGCGGTCCCCACTCACCCAGCCGTTCGAGGGTGTCCGGGTTGACGCCCACGTTCAGTGCACGCGCCAGCAGCATCGGCATCGGCACGGGGGGGCTGGACCGCACGGCGAGGAGCATCGGGCGGCCCTCCGGCAAGTCTGCCTCGAGCCGGGCGACGGCGGCGACGATCCCGTCCCACGTTTCGGCAGGGATCTCGCCGGCCTGCAAGAAGCGGCGGCATGCCACGTCCCCCACGACGAACCCCGGGGGCACCGCATATCCACGTCCGTGAAGCCCGCTCAGCATCCGGCCCCGCGCACCGAGGTGCGTGGCATCGGCGTCTGAAGCGGTGCCGAAATCCCACACGTGGTTCATCGCTCGACGAGGCCTCCGTTGCGTGCGCAGACGATATACCTCACCGCAGTCGGGCCGGATCGCACGAGGCGGCCGGGCGAGATCGCCATGTACGGCTGCTCATCCATCGATACCGTCGATCCATGCAACACACCTTCGAACGCGCTCGAATCGAGGAAGTCGGAAGTTTCTTCCCGCGCGCCCTAGCGGAATGGCAAGCCGTCGCGTAACCTGGCATCCCGCGGTTTGCGGTTCCCCTCTCGAAAATGGGAACAAAGCACGCCGTGGATAGGTTTTGGAGGATTCGGAGAGCGAGATGAGGCAGGTGAACGAGCCATGGTGATGGCCCTCAGCGACCTCATGTGGGAGCCCGATGAGGGCTGGCGCGACGATGCCGCCTGCGCAGGAACCGATTCCGACCTCTTCTTCCCCGTGGGTGAAGACGATGAGGCGGCTTCGGCTGCGAAGGGCGTCTGCGCCCAGTGTCCCGTGCGTGAGGCGTGTTTGCGTTACGCCCTCGCCACCAACCAGACGGAAGGCGTCTGGGGGGGGATGACGGGTCCGGAGCGCCGCAGGTTGCGCCGCCGGATCCGCGAGCGCGAGCGCCGCGCCAGCTGATCCGGGGCGCCGGCGGTGCGCATCTCGGTCGGCACGTTCAATCTGAACAACCTCTTCTCCCGGTGGAACTTCACCGCAGCCGTCGACGAGCTGCCCGAACCCGATGCGGTGAGCGCGCTGACGGTGCGCTATGAGTTCACCTCGCAGGACGACTATCGCATCCGGACGTTCCGCGGGCGGTTGGTGAAGGCAAAAGACCCTGTGCAGACCGCACGCACCGCCGCCCGCATCGATGCGATCGGGGTGGACGTGCTGGCCGTCCAGGAGGTCGAGAACATCGACACCTTGCGACAGTTCAATCGCGAGCACCTCGCACGTCCCTATCCGCACCTCGCACTGATCGAGGGCAACGACCCTCGTTTCATCGACGTCGGCGTCATGTCGCGGTTTCCGTTCGGAGGCATCGGTTCCCACCAGGCGGCGGTCCATCCGGAGGCTCCGGCGGATCGGGTCTTCGGACGCGACCTGCTCGAGGTGGAGGTGCTCACCGAGAGCCGCAGCCGCCGTCTCTTCACCCTGTACGTCAACCACCTCAAGTCGAAGTTCGTGCCCCACGACGAGGATCCCGTCGTGGTGGGACCCGCCAACGATGCACGGCGGCGGCGTCAGGCCGAGACGGTCGCACGGATCGTTGGGGCCCGGCAGCGACCGACGAGCCGGTTCGTCGTCGTCGGTGACATGAACGACAGTCCGGAGTCGGTTCCGCTGCTGCCGCTGCACAACGTGGAGGGGCGCGACCTCATCGACGGTCTCGCCGCTCCCACCGAGACCCGCTCGCCTCCCGCGGACGGCAGTGGGCCGGGCCCGGCGTCCGCCCGGTGGACCCATCGCTTCAAGCCGCGCGGCCTCCCGGCCGTGTACGAGTTGATGGACCAGATCTGGCTGAGTGGGGCCCTCGGCTCCCGGCAAGAGGGAGCCTTCATCGACCGGCGTACGAGGCTGACGGGCGACGGCTCCGATCACGACCCGGCGTGGGTCGTGCTCGACCTGTGAGGCGACGGCACGCGGAAATCACCCGCTGACGGCACCGGCGCCGATACCGTACCGCCCACCGCCGTTCGGGGATTGCCGTGCAGGACTGGATCGAGCGCACGCTCGGCATTGGACCACAGACCCGTGAGCAGCTCCTGTGGTCGATCGTTGTCATCGCTGCTGTGTTCATCGTGCGCTGGCTCGTGCTTCGCCACATCCACCGGCGTCTCGACGACCCGGAGGCATGGTTCCGGGCTCGCAAGACGGCGACCTACGTGGCCAGCACGATCAGCTTCTTTGCGCTGTGGCGCATCTGGTTCTCCGGCTTCGACGACGTCGCCACGTTTCTGGGTCTCGTCTCTGCGGGCCTCGCCATCGCCCTGTCCGATGTCCTGAAGAACGTCGCCGGCTGGATGTTCATCGTGCTGCGCCGCCCGTTTCGCGTCGGGGACCGCGTTCAGGTAGGTGTCCACGCCGGGGATGTGGTCGACATCCGGATGTTCCGCTTCTCGATCATGGAGATTCGCAACTGGGTCGATGCGGACCAGCCGACGGGTCGTATCGTCGAGGTGCCGAACGGGTCGATCCTCACGGAGGCCTCGGCCAACTACACGGCAGGTTTTGCGTTCATCTGGCACGAGGTGCCGGTGCTGGTCACCTTCGAGTCGGACTGGGAGCGCGCCGAGCAGATCGTGCGCGATGCGATGTTCGGCGTGGCCCCGGACCCGAAGGAGATGGCCGCGGGACAGATACGCGAGGCGGCCGCCAAGTACCTCATACGGCTCCCCCAGCTCGAGCCGGGCACCTACGTGGCGGTACGTGACAGTGGCGTCCTCATCACGGCGCGCATGCTCATCCCGGCGCAGAATCGGAGAGGAATCGACGATGCGATGTGGCGCGAGCTGCTGCGCGGCGTCGACGCCACTCCCGAGGTGGAGCTCGCCTATCCGACGGTGCGGACCTATCTCCCCGACCCCGTAGCGATCGACCAGCGCTGAGTGGTCCCCGCGTCAGCTCTCGGTGACTGTGACCTTCTCGATCACGCAGTCCTCGTGGGGCCGGTCGGAGGCGTCGGTTGGGGTGGTGGCGATCGCATCGACCGTTTCCATGCCCGAAGTGACCTTGCCGAAGATGGTGTACGAATGGGGGAGCCCCGGGCTGCCGTGACAGATGAAGAACTGCGAACCGTTCGTGTTGGGTCCGGCGTTCGCCATGGCGACCGTGCCCCGTGAGTAATCGCCCCGGCCCTCGAGTTCGTCGCGGAAGCGGTACCCGGGCCCACCCCGGCCCGAACCCGTCGGGTCCCCACCCTGGATCATGAAGCCTTCGATGACACGGTGGAAGACGACGCCGTCGTAGAACCCGTCGCGGGCCAGGAACACGAAGTTGTTGACTGCGATGGGCGATCGCGCCGCATCGAGTTCGATGGAAACATCGCCTTTGTTGGTGTGGAGAACGGCCGAGTAGTTCCTGTCGGCGTCGATCGCAAACTCAGGTGGCGCGGCGTACTGTTTCGTCATGAGGGGCTCCTAGGGGGGTGGTGGGAGTCCACACCCTAGGAGCATCCGATGGGGGTGCGGACCAGAGCCGGGCGGGGTCGAGGACCACGATCACAACCGGGCCATGGTGTAGATTCGCACCGCAGTTCGCCCGTCCAGCGCGGCCCCACCCCCCGAGGTTCCGTGATCCAGACAGACCCCGAGCTCGTTCTCGACTCCGCCGCGGAGCCCATCACCGCAATCCCGCCGGGCCGGTTCGGCGGCCGCCTGCACCGTTGGGAGGCGCTTGCGCTCGCCGCCCTGATTGTCGTGTACCTCGCCGTGGCGGTCGACGGGATCCTCCTCGGGGCTCCCCTCGGTCACGACGAAGCCGTGTACAGCTCGCAGGCTCGAACCTACGCAGAAGGGGCCCCGACCGTCGGCTTCTGGGACGACTACCGGGCGCCTGGTCTGCCGTGGGTTCTCCAGCTCGCCTGGCTCGGATCGGCCACGGAGCCCTATCTGCGCTCCGTCGTGGCCGTGATGGGGGTCGCCGGGCTGCTTTGCACCTGGCTGCTCGGCCGCTACCTGTTCGGGCGGATCGAGGGTCTGGTGGCGGCCGGCGGGCTGGCGGCGTCTCCGATCTGGATGGGGGCGGCGACACACGTGTGGCCGGACGTTCCGGGGGCGGCCATAGGCCTCGGCGCCCTCGCAGTGCTCATGTTCGCCACTCACGACGACGACGTCTCGTGGTGGGTGCTGCTGGCGGCCCCTCTCGTGTTGGCGGCGACCGTAACCCGCTACGGAGCCCCGGGACCGATCGCCGTCGGTGCCTTGGGTATCGCATGGTGGCGATGGGCTGCGGTGCGGCGCCGTCCAGGCCGGGTCGCGGTGCTCGCCGCGGTCACCGCGCTACCGCTGTACGTCCTCTTGCTCACCAACGTCGTGTTTGACACGACCACGCCACCGCTGCGCGCCGCTCTCCAGCTGCGGCCCAACCGAGGAGGCACGCTTGCGGACGGATGGGTGGTGCTCTGGGACCAATTGCCCGCACTGATGGCCCAGCCGGCGACGGTGTTCATGTTCATCGGTCTGGCGACCGCCGCTGCCGTCCGGATACGGAATCCCGAGCTGAGACGTCGGCGCACGCTGGTCATCGTCGTCGCGCTGGGGACGCTCATCGTCCTCGCCACCGCCCTCTCGAGCGAGCTGCGCTACTTCGCCCCGCTTCTGCCGTGGATGTGGCTCGCCGCAGCGCTGGGTCTCGTCCGCCTCGTTCGGCCCCTGGAGCCAAGGGCCGTGGTTGCCCTCGGAATCGTCTCCGCTCTCGCCCTCGGCTTCGGCGTCGTCGCAAGCAACGATGAGGGTTCGAATCTCCTATTCGACCGGTTCCAGCGGTTGCGGGAGGTGACGCGTGACCGGGACTGGTCTGCCGGCTGCCACATCGCCACCAGCTACGGTCCCCAGGTGGGCTGGTACACGGGGTGCACAACGGTGCCCTTCGTGCTCGGCGAGGACCTTCCCTTACCCCCGGAAGAGTCCCCAACCGACATCCTCGTGGTGGCAGGCGGGAAGCGGCAACCCGTAAGCCTGGCCCCGTGGCTCGAGGAGCACGCCGTGATCTCGTTCAGCTACGGCGACCGCAGCCTGGGCAGCCTCCAGTACATCGAGGTGTACGAGCCGGTGCGGTAGGTGGTCAGAACCGGCGTCGTCGTCGCTTGCTGCTCCTGAACGGCGCAAGCTCCTCTGGCGGCTCCCATTCGTCGAGGTTGGCGAGACGCTCGTCGTTGGAGAACATCTTGATGATGGGCACGTTGAGCCCGGCCCGGCGCTGAATGCCGAGCACCTCGTTGACCTGGTCCCACTCGACCAGCGTCACCACGAGCCCCGACTCGCCGGCGCGCGCCGTACGGCCCGAGCGGTGCACGTAGGTCTTCGGGTCGTCGGGCGGGTCGTAGTGGACGACGAGGTCGACGTCGTCGATGTGGAGGCCCCGCGCCGCCACGTTCGTCGCCACGAGGACGGGGATCGAGCCGTTTGCGAACTGGGCGAGCGCCTTTTCGCGCTGCCGCTGGTGGAGATCGCCGTGGATCGCCCTTGCCTGGACCCCGACGTCCATGAGACTCCGGGCAACCCGATCGCAGGCGTACTTGGTGCGCACGAACATCAAGGTGCGCCGATTGTGGCTGGCGAGCGCGGCGGCGACCTTGATCTTGTCCATGTGGTGCACCTTGAGGAATCGATGCTCCATCGTCTCGATGTGCTCGTCGGAGGCGTCGACCTCGTGCCGCACCGGGTCTCGCATGTACGAATCGACCAGGGCACCGACCTGACCGTCGAGCGTTGCCGAGAACAGCAGCGTCTGATGGGCGTCGGGAACCTGGCGCATGATGCGTCTGACCTGTGGCAGGAAGCCCATGTCCGCCATCTGGTCCGCCTCGTCGATGGCGACCATCTCCACCGAACCCAGGCGGATGACCTTGCGATCCATCAGATCGATGAGGCGCCCAGGCGTCGCCACGACGATGCCCGTCGGCTTCTTCGCCGCATCGATCTGTTTGCGCATCGACGAGCCTCCGTAGACGGTGAGCACCCGGATGTCGCGAACGGCCGCCAGCGGGCGGAGCACGTCGGTGACCTGGAGGGCGAGCTCGCGCGTCGGCACGAGGACGAGCCCGCGGGGCCGGCCCGGGTCGGCTTCGCCGAGGGTCTGCACCATTGGGAGACCGAACGCCAGGGTCTTGCCGGAGCCGGTCTTGGCGCGGCCGCAGACGTCACGGCCGGCGAGCACGTCGGGTATCGAGGTGGCTTGGATCTCGAAGGGCTCGCTGATCTCGCTGGCATCGAGCACCTCGACGAGGTCGTCATCGATTCCAAGCGTGGCGAATTGGTTGGTTGTCGCGCGCATGCGGTTCCTCAAGAGCGGTCAATGCAAGATAGTGCCGATTCGGCTACCTGGCGGCATAGGCCCCGTGCCGCTCGAGGTACGAGTTGATCTCCGCACCCAAAAGGATCACGAATCCGGAGACGAAGAACCACAGCATGAGCACGATGAGCCCGGCGAGAGTGCCGTACGTCTCGTTGAACGTTGCGAAGCTGTTCACGTAGACCGACATGCCGACGGTGGCCAGCACCCACAGCACGGCGGCGATGATCGCACCGAAGTTGATCCAGCGGGTCATCCGCCACGGTCGGTTGGGTGCCAACTTGAACAGCGCGCCGAGCCCGAGCACCACGACCACGAAGACCACCGGCCAGCGGAGAACGTTGATGGCGGCGGCGGTCTCGTCCTCGAGCCCGATACCGCTCAGGATCTGCGGAAGGAAACCGACAACTGTTGTCGCCGCCAGACCGAACGTGATCATGCCGATCGTCACCGCCAGAGCCGATCCCCGCAGCACGAGGAACGAGCGCGTCTCCCGCTCGCCGTATGCATGGTTGATGGCGGTGATGAGCGCCTTCGTGCCAGCCGATGCCGACCACAGTGCCACCAGAATGCTGAGCCCGGTGGCGAGGCCCAGAGTCCCACCCGACGAGTTCACGATGAGCTGGAGCTGTTCCTCGACGAAGTCTGCGGTCTCGTCGGGCAGCGCGGAGGTGAGCTCGGCCAGCTGCCTCTCCAGGTCGGCGGGATCCGCGGCGAGGCCGAAGATCGACACGGCAGCGATGGCCGCCGGAAACATGGCGAGCAGGGAGTAGTACGACAGTCCGGCAGCGATCATGATCGTGTTGTGCCGCTTGATCCGAGTCAGCAGGGCGCGCAGTGCCGACGACGCGTCGTCGAGGCTCTCGATCTCCAGCCCGGGGCCCTCGGGCGCTGCAGCGGTCAGCTGTGCCGCAGCTGGTGGCGCAGGAGCGCCGACGGCCCGCCGCCGAGGTCGCGGTGCGGCGGGGGCCGCCCCGGCACTCGACGTTGCGCCGTTGCGGCGGGGCCGCAGGGCCACCGCTGCGGCCATGACGACCGCAAGGGCGCTGAAGAAGATGCTTGCGAATCGCTTCACACGCTCAGGAGGTCGGGATCGATGGCGAAGAGGGCGCCGGCATGGGCGGTGATCGCCGGCACGAGCCCGAACGACTGCGGCAGCAGCTGTTCGCAGTAGAAGCGAGCCGTGGCGATCTTGGCGTGCAGCCATCGGTCGCTGCCGTCGCCGTCGAGCAACGTCCTGGCGGCCAAGGCCTCACGAGCGAGGTAGTAGCCGCCGGCGACCGTGCCGAACAGTCGAAGGAACGGTGCGGCGCCGGCGAGCACATCGTTGGCTTCGTCCCGGCTGAGGAGCAGCTCGGTGGCGTTGCGCAACAACTCGACGCCTTCGGCCAGTTCCGTCCGGATGGTCGCCATATCCTCCCCGGCGGCCTCGAGTTCGGCATCGAGCGCCCCGACCTCGTCGAGGTAGGCGCGGACCACGGCTCCTCCCTCTAGCGGGAGTTTGCGCAGCGCCAGATCGATCGCCTGAATACCGTTGGTTCCCTCGTAGATCGGGGTGATGCGGGCATCGCGCCAGTGCTGGGCGACCCCGGCCTCCTCGACGTAGCCCATCCCGCCGTACACCTGGATCCCGATCGAGGTGAGCTCGACGCCCAGGTCGGTTGCCCAGGCCTTGGCGACTGGGGTCAACAGGGCGGCGCGGCCGGCGAACAGCTCCCGCACCTCGGGGTCGGCGTGGCGGTGGCTGAGATCGATCGCCTTGGCGGTGTCGTAGAGCAGCGCCCGGATGGCCTCGATGGACGCTTTCATCGTCATGAGCATTCGGCGGACGTCGGGATGATCGACGATGGGTGACGACTTCGCCTTGGGAGCCCCGATGGCCCTGCCCTGGCGGCGCTCCCGGGCGTACGCCACCGACTGCTGGTAGGAGCGCTCGGCAAGGCCCAGTCCCTCGAGGCCCACGTGCAGCCGGGCGTCGTTCATCATGGTGAACATGTACCGCATGCCCTGGTTGACCTCGCCGACGAGGTAGCCGACGGCGCCTTCGTTCTCGCCGAAGGCCAGCACGCAGGTCGGGCTGGCGTGAATGCCGATCTTGTGCTCGATCGAGACGCACGTCACGTCGTTGCGCTCGCCCCTACTGCCGTCGGCCTCGACGAGGAACTTGGGCACCAAAAAGAGGCTGATGCCTTTCGTGCCGGGCGGGGCATCCGGCGCTCTCGCCAGCACGAGGTGGACGATGTTGTCCGTCATGTCGTGCTCGCCCCACGTGATGAAGATCTTCGTGCCGTAGATGCGCCAGGTGCCGTCTTTGTGGGGTTCGGCGCGGGTTCGCAGCGCACCGACGTCGCTCCCCGCCTCCGGCTCGGTCAGGACCATCGTGCCCGTCCACTCGCCCGAGATGAGCTTCTCGAGGTAGGTCGCCTTCTGCTCCTCGGAGCCGTGGTGCTCCAGGGCGAGGATCGCGCTCATCGTCAGCATCGGCGCCAGCGAGAAGGCCATGTTGGCCGAAGTCATGAGCTCCTGGACGGCGAGGCCCACGGCGACCGGGAACCCGTGTCCGCCGTAGGCCGGGTCCGACTTGATGCCGTTCCACCCGGCGGCGACGTACTGGGCGTACGCCTTCTGGAATCCCTCGGGGGTCGTGACGGAACCGTCTTCGTTCAGCTGCGACCCGGCCATGTCCCCTGTCCGGTTGAGGGGGGCGATCACCTCGGTCATGAACCGGCCTGCCTCGTCCAACAGGCCGTCCACGACGTCGGGCTCGACGTGACCGAAGTCGGGTATCTCGGCGAGGGATGCAACGTCGACGATGTGATCGAGTACGAACTTGATGTCGCGCAGCGGCGCCGAGTAGTCGCTCATGCCCGCCAGGATAGGTCTCATGTGGACAAGCGGCTCCTGCCATGAGTCACTGTCGAATCGGGTCTCTCCCGAACGTCGTCATGCCAGGATGGCGCGACGCGCCGCGGCATGGAGGTGATCGTGAAGTACGCCCTGTTGATCTACTACGACGAGAGCACAGAAGCCGAGCCCGGCTCGCCGGAGGCGCAAGAGGTCTTCGACCAGTACATGAAGTTCACGCAATCCATCAACGACCGCGGGATCAACGAGGGCGGTGAGGCCCTCCACGGCACGGACTCCGCCACCACGGTTCGGGTGCGCAGCGGCGAGACACTCACGACCGATGGGCCCTTCGCCGAGACCAAAGAGGCGCTCGCCGGGTTCTACCTCATCGACGTCCCAGATCTGGACGAAGCCATCAAGGTCGCCGCCGAGCTGCCCGGCTCGTGGTACGGGTCGGTCGAGATCCGGCCGGTCGTAGATTGGGAGAATGAAGGCTCGGGCTGACCGGATCGGCGGCGAACCAGGCGCCCGCCGCGCCGCCGAGCGAGCCTTTCGGGAGGAGTACGGGCGCGTCGTCGCCACTCTCGTCCGCCAGACGGGCGACTTCGAGCTCGCCGAAGATGCGGCGCAAGAGGCATTCCTGGCTGCGCTCGCCGCCTGGTCGACAGGCGAGGTGCCGCGTAACCCCGGTGCGTGGCTCACGACGACGGCGCGCCGGAAGGCCATCGACCGGCTGCGCCGCGCCGCAAACCTCGCCAAGAAGCGCCAACAGCTCGAATACCTCATCGAGCTCGACCAGCAGGCGAACGAGGCACCGGAGGACGTGGGAGACGGCCGGGTGACCGACGACCAGCTGCGGCTGATGTTCACCTGCTGCCACCCTGCGCTGTCACTCGATGCGCAGGTGGCGCTGACGCTGAAGACGCTCGGCGGCCTCACGACCCCGGAGATCGCCCACTCGTTCCTCGTCACCGAGTCGACGATGGCCCAGCGCCTGGTGAGGGCGAAGCGCAAGATCCGGGACGCCGGCATCCCGTACAGGGTCCCGCCCGCCGGCGAGCTGCCCGAGCGGCTCGATGCGGTGCTGGCCGTCATCTACCTGGTCTTCAACGAGGGGTATGCGGCCAGCGTCGGATCGGACCTGGTGCGCGGTGAGCTGTGCATCGAGGCGATACGTCTGGGCCGGCTGCTCGTCGACCTCATGCCGGACGAGCCGGAGGCGCGCGGGTTGCTGGCCCTGATGCTGTTCCACGACTCGCGACGCAACGCCCGGGTTGCCGCGGGGAGGCTGGTTCTCCTCGAGCACCAAGACCGGGGCATGTGGGACACCGAGCAGATCGACGAGGCACGCCGGCATCTCGATGAGGCGCTCGGGATCCGCCGTCCGGGGTCGTACCAGCTCCAGGCGGCGATCGCTGCACTGCACGCGACGTCGCCGCACCCCGAAGCCACCGACTGGCCGCAGATCGCCGCCTTGTACGGGAAGCTCCAGCACCTGCTGCCGACGCCTGTCGTGGCGCTCAACCGGGCCGTCGCGGTTGCGATGGCGGACGGGCCCGACATCGGACTCCAGATGCTGAGCCGGATCGAATCCGAGCTCGACTCGTACCACCTCTTCCATGCGGCGCGAGCCGATCTCCTGCGCCGCGCCGGACGTGCGGAGGAAGCGGTCGCTTCCTACCGGCGTGCCGTGGAGCTGACCGAGAACGAGATCGAGCGAACGTTCCTGGAGGAGCGGATCGCGATGCTCACCTCATAGCGGTCCGTAGATCTTGCGTTACCGACGGAGGGGAGGAGTTCGCCGGCCCTGAGCCCACCACTCACGGCCCTCTCTCCCTGAGATGCGAACACTCCCCGCCCGCCTGGTCGACCCGCCGCCACGCGGGTGCCCGTGGTGGCGGCAGGCCGGTGTCCCCTCTGTCGGCGGAGCCTACCCGCTCGATGGCGGCCGGTATCTCAAGGTTGCCGGGTCCGGTAGCCTCGACGACCCGAGGAGGTCCCCCGTGGCGACGTTCGTCTTCTTTCACGCCCACCCCGACGACGAGGCGATCTCGACGGGAGGCACCATGGCCCTCGCCGCCGACGCCGGGCATCGAGTGGTCCTCGTCGTTGCGACCCTGGGCGAGGAAGGGGAGGTCGCAGATGGGTTTCTCGAGGCGGGCGAGCGCCTCGAGGAGCGGCGCGTTGCGGAGACGAGAGCTGCGGCGGACATCCTGGGTGTCGCTCGCGTCGAGTTCCTCGGCTACCGCGATTCGGGGATGATGGGCAGGCCCGCCAACGATCATTCCGGTGCGTTCTGGCGGGCCGACGTCGATGGTGCTGCGGCCCGCGTTGCGGCCATTCTGAGCGAGGAGCGCGCCGACGTGGTCACGGTGTACGACGCAAATGGCGGTTATGGCCACCCGGACCACATCCAGGTGCATCGGGTGGGTCACCGGGCGGCCACCATCGCCGGGATCCCCCGCGTCTTCGAGGCGACGATGAACCGCGACGAGATCAGGCGCCTCATGGAGCAGGCGCGCGAGCGAGGGGCCGATCTCCAAGAGCCCGACGGTGAGGAGTCACCGGGGGAGGTGGGAGCTCCCGACGCCGACATCACGACTGCGGTGGATGTCGTCACCGTGCTCGACCGAAAACGCCAGGCGATGCGGGCTCATGCGAGCCAGATTCCGGAGGACTCGTGGTTCCTGACGTTGCCCGGCGACGTCTTCGCCGCCGCGTTCGGAAGGGAGTGGTTCATTCGTGTGACGCCACCATTTTCCGGCGTGATCCCGGGCGACCGGGAGGGGTGGCTCCTCGATTGAGCACGTGTGCGGCGACGTCAGGGATGGAGCGCCCGGCCGACCCTCCGGTACTCGAGGCTGACCTCTTCACCGACGATCTGGACGGCAACGACGACCACGAGGGCGATCAGCGCAATCAGCAAGGCATATTCGACCAGGCTTGCTCCGCGTTCGCTGGGAACGTCGACGATTGTTATCCACCACTTCAACATCGCGCTTGCTTTCCCGGGTCTGGCCCCCGCATTCCCACCATGCCCCACACGTGGTGAGCCGTCATCCCCAAGCTTGATGAAACCCGGTGCTCAGGCGCCGAAGGACTCCAGCCGGGCGACGAAGCGGTTGAGGAACAACGAGCCGGCGGCGCCATCGATGACCCGATGATCGAACGACAGCGCCACCGGAAACATCGGGGCGATCCGGATTGCGCCGTCGCCGGCGACGACCTCGTCGCGTGCTCGACCAATGGAGAGGATCCCGGTCGTGCCGTGAGGGATGATCGGCGTGCCATAACCTCCACCGACGGCCCCGACGTTGGAGATGGTGAACGTACCGCCGCTCAGGTCGTCGAGGCTGAGGGTGCGTGCCTGGGCGGCCGCGATCAAGCGCTCGATCTCGGCGGAGAGATCCGCGTGGTCTCTGGCGGCGGCGTCATGGACGACGGGCACCACGAGCCCTGCCGCCGTGTCGATCGCCACCCCCATCCCGACCGCCCGGTGGCGGGTGAGGTCCGTGCCGTCGAAGGTGGCGTTGAAGTCCGGGAACTCTGCCAGCAGCGGTAGCACCGCCTCGACGAGGTAGGCCTCGAGGGGCCCGCCGCCGGATTGTCGCACCGCCAGGAGCTGCGTCGCATCGGCCGGTCCCCAGACCGTGACGTGGGGGATCTCGGCCCAGGAGCGGCTGAGGTTGCGGGCGATGGTCCGACGGGTCGTCGACAGCGGGACCGACTCGTCCGCTGCCGTGACCCGGGGGGAGCCTTGCGCTGCGGCCTCGACGTCGCCGCGAGTGATCTGACCATTCGGTCCCGTTCCGGCGACCGTGCCGAGGTCGACACCGAGGTCGCGGGCGAGCTTGCGGACGAGCGGGACGGCCTTGACGGACGGCGCCGCGGCGGCCGCCGGCGTCCCGCCGATCGCAGTGCGGATCTCGTCGGCGATGGCGCTGCGTGCCGCAGCGGCGGCGGGCTGCTGCCATGCCTCGCCGTGCTCGCCGATCACGGCGAGCAGGCCGCCGACCTCGAGGGTCGCACCTGCGGCGGCGCCCTGGTGGAGGAGTACGCCGGAACGCGGTGCGCTGATCTCGACCACCGCCTTGGCCGTCTCCACCTCGACGATCGGCTGGTTGGCGGCGACGGTGTCGCCCACCGCCACGAGCCACTGCACGATGTCGGCCTCGGTGAGACCCTCCCCGATGTCGGGGAGCTTCATCTCGAGCGCCATCAGCCCGCCACCGTGTCGCGGATCCCTTGGAGCACCTCGGCCGCACCGAGCAACGCATGGGGCTCGATGGCGAACTGCGGCCAGGGGGCGTCGGTGGCGCCGATGCGACGGACGGGACCCTCGAGCGCATAGGCGCAGCGCTCGGCGACCTCGGCGGCGATCTCGGCGCCGACCCCGAAGCTGCGTTGCGGCTCCTGAACCACGAGGAGCCGGCCGGTGCGTGCGACGCTCGCCTGGACGGCGGCCACATCCCACGGGTAGATCGTGCGCAGGTCGATCACTTCGGTGTCGATGCCCTCGCCGGCCGCCGACTCGGCGGCATCCAGCGACGGTGGAACCAACCCGCCATAGGTGACGAGCGTGAGGTCTGATCCCGAGCGCCGGGTGCGCGCCTTGCCGAGCGGGATGACGTAGTGATCGGTGGGAACATCCTCGCGACCTGCCCGGTACAGCACCTTCGGCTCGAGGAAGACGACGGGGTCGTCCGCCTCGAGGGCGGCGGCGAGCAGGCCCTTGGCGTCGATCGGTGACGACGGCACGACCACGACGAGCCCGGGCGCATGGGCGAAGTAGGTCTCCGGCGAATCACAGTGGTGCTCGTGGGCGCCGATGCCCGCCCCGTTGGGGAAGCGCAACACCATCGGCACTGAGGCGTGGCCCCGCGACCGAAACCTGATGCGGCCGAGGTGGCTGGCGATCTGGTCGAAGGCGGGATAGGCGAAGCCCTCGAACTGGATCTCGGCGATCGCCCGGCTTCCCGACACGGCCATCCCGATCGCCGTGCCGACGATGCCGGACTCGTTGAGGGGGGTGTCGATGACCCGGTCGGCGCCAAAGCGCTCCTGGAGGCGCTCGGTGATGCGGAACACGCCGCCGGCCAGACCCACGTCCTCGCCGAGGATGAGCATCGAGTCGTTGTGTTCCATCCCCTCATGCATGGCGGCGTTGATCGCCTCGGCCATGGTCCACCGCTCGGTCGGACCACCCGGCGCGGTCTCGTCCTCGACCACCCACAGCTCGGCGCGCTCGAACTCGGAGGGGGCCTCACCACGGGCCCGCTGCGAGTGATGCAGCTGGTCGACGAGGATTTGCGGGATCCGGGCATAGGCATGACGGACGATGTCGTCGCGGCCCGGCACCTCGCGCGATTCGATGCGCTCCATTGCGGCGTCGAACTCGGCGTCGGCCTCGGCGAGGAGCCCTGCCTCCTGGTCGGCATCCCACAGCCCGCGCCCCTCGAGGAACTTGCGGTAGCGGTCCACCGGGTCACGTTGCCGCCACTCGGACTCCTCGTCCTGCTCCCGGTAGAGCCGGGCGTCGTCGGCGGTGGCGTGGGGCCCGTAGCGGTAGCACAGCGCCTCGATCAAGGTCGGTCCCTCGCCGCGCCGGGCCCGCTCCACGGCCTCCTTGGTGGCGGCGTAGACGGCGAGGACATCCATCCCGTCGACCCTGGCACCTTCGATGCCGTAGGCCACCGCCTTCTGGGCGATCGTCTTCGACGCCGTCTGCTTCTCGTAGGGAACCGAGATGGCGTAGAGGTTGTTCTCGCACACGAACACAGTGGGGGCTCGCCATACGCCGGCGAAGTTCAGGCCGGAGTGGAAGTCGGTCTCGGAGGTGGCCCCGTCGCCGAGAAACGCCCCGGTCACGACGTCCTCGCCCCGCTGCCGGGCGGCGTAGGCGTGGCCGACGGCGTGGGGCAGATGGCTGGCGATGGGGACGGTGTTGGTCATCATCCGGTAGCGGTGGACGTCCCAGCCGGAGTTGGGGAGGCCCCGCCAGTAGGTGAGGATCACCTCGAGTGGCATGCCGCGGGTGAGCTGCACCGCATGCTCCCTGTAGGCGGGATAGATGAAGTCACCGTCGGCGAATGCAGCGGCCGAGCCCACCTGGGCGGCCTCGTGACCCTCGAGCATCGCATAGGTGCCGAGCCGTCCCTGACGCTGCGCCGCCAGCGCTCTCCGGTCGTAGACCCGGGCGCGAAGCATGAGCCGGTAGAGATCGACGAGCTCCTTGTCCGCAAGGGCGGGTAGCTCGCCGACCACCGAGCCATCGGGAGCCAGGACCTGTCGGAGCGGGAATGCTGTTTCGGCGTCGAAGTCCACGGGCGGTTCCTCTCTCAGGCGGTTGCGGCCAGGGTTTCAGCCACCTCGTCCCACACGGCGATGAACCGCTCGTTCTCGGCAGGAGTGCCGACGGAGACGCGGATCATGCCGCCGAGGGTCCGGATGATCACCCCACGTTCCATGAACGCCTGGGCCAGCGCCTTGGGGTCGTGGTCGTCGAGCAACATGACGAAGTTGGTCTGGCTGTCGGCCACCCGTACTCCTCGCGCACCGAGCTGCTCGGTCAGCCAGGTGCGGCCGGCGGCATTGTCCTCGACACGGCGCTGCAGCTGCTCCTGATGGCGCAGGGCCTCGGTGGCGGCGACCTGTCCGAGCGTGGTGACAGTGAACGGGAGCTGCGTGCGACGCAGCATCGAGATCGTGCCGGGTTGCCCGACGGCGTAGCCAACGCGCAGACCGGCGAGCCCGTACGCCTTCGAAAAGGTGCGGGTGACGATGACGTTGTCGCGCTGAAGCGCCAGTGGGATGGCGGTGGCGAAGTCGGGAGCGGTGGCGAACTCGGCGTACGCCTCGTCGATCACGATGAGCACCCGGTCGGGAACGGCGTCGACGAAGCGGCGGATCTCGTCGGCGGACGCGTGAGTGCCTGTGGGGTTGTTCGGGTTGCACACGTAGACGATCGTCGTGTCGTCGCGGACGGCAGCCAGCATCCCATCCAGATCGTGGCGATGGTTGGCGTCGAGCGGCACCCGGATCGACTCCGACCCGCAGATGATGGCGTAGATCCCGTACATCACGAACGAGGGCTCGGCGAAGACGATCGAGGTGCCCCGGCCTCCGGCAGACAGCGAGACGGTGCCAAGGACCTGGGTACTCCCGGCGCTCACCCAGAAGTTGTCGGCCGGCAGGCCGTAGTGCTCGGCCAGGCCTGCCACCAGCCGGTAGGCGGAGTTCTCCGGGTAGCGGTGGAGGGTGGCCGTAGCGGCGGCGATGGCCTCTTGCACCTCGGGGAACGGAGGCACCGGGCATTCGTTGGAGGCGAGCTTGACGATCTCTTCGATGCCGAAGTCGCGGGCGACCTCGTCGATCGGCTTACCCGGTGTGTAGACCGGTATCGCTCCGAGATCTGGACGGTAGGTGGGCACCGCGTCTTCCTCCGAGCACACCCTATCGGTCCCGCATGGGTAGGACCCGTTGATCAATGTGCCTACTGATTGGTACCGATCCTGGCTGCGAACGTCAAGATCGGGAGGTGCGCATGAACAAACTGGTGTAGTCGTGTATCGTGCGACTGGCGTGACTGATCACTCTGCCCAGACCGTCGACGACCTCGACCGGCGCCTCATCCGCACGATGGCAGGCAACCCGCGGGCCGGGATCCTCGAGATCGCACGGCTGCTCGGTGTGGCTCGCAACACCGTCTATGCGCGGCTGCAGCGGCTCCAGGAACGCGGGATCGTCACCGGCTTCGGCCCCGACCTCGACCTGGCTGCGCTCGGGTATGGCGTGATGGCGTTCACGACGATCGAGGTGGCGCAGGGTGGTTTTGCCGAGGTCGTCGAACATCTCGCCGAGATCCCGAATGTCGTCGAGGTCCACACCATCGCCGGGGTCGGCGACCTGCTGTGTCGGGTGGTCGCCCGATCGAACCAGGGAATCATGGAGATCGTCGAGCGCATCCTCAAGATCCCCGGCGTGGACCGGACCACGACGGCGATCTCACTCGCCGAGCAGATAAGCTACCGGCCGTTGGGTCTGGTGGGTGACGGCTGAGCCGATGCGGAGTGCGCCACCTGCCCCGCTCCTCACGAGCTGCGCAGTTCGTCGACGAGGGGTTTGATCCACTCGGCTCCCATTCGGAGCAGCTCGGCGTCGTCGTTGAGCGTGGGGAGGTGCACGCACTCGACCCGGTCGTTCACCTTGTCGATGGTGTAGCCGATGTCGAGCTGGGTCTCGTGGTTCTCGGTGACGAAACCGATCGGAGCGAACACGATCGCCTGTGCGCCGAGCGTGATCAGGTTCTCGGCCGCCTGGTCGACGTCGGGCGTCGTCCACTTCCCGGGAACCGGGTGGTTCATCCATGCGGGTGTCATCAAGGGGAAGCGGCGGATCAAGCGCTCTTGGATCGCGTAGTAGAACGCCGTGCTCTCGCGCACGCCGGTCTCCATTCCCTTCGTTTCGAGCGGGCAGCCGTGGAGACACAGGGCGATGCCGATCTGGATCGGGGCGAACCGGTCGAGAAGGGAAGCGAGGCCGTTCTCGATGTGGGTGACCAGCCGGGTCTGGAAGTCGTCACGTTCCCAGAACGACGGGAGGTAGCGCATGTCTCGCACCCACCGACCGTCGGCGACGAGCGCCTCGTTGATCTGCTCGAGGACGAGGCCGCTGGTGAACACCGAGTCGACCACGAGCCATGGGTACACGATCACCCGGTCGAACCCGTCGGCTCGGAGCTGGGGAATCACCTGCGAGGGGAGGTATGGCTCGACGAAGTTGAAGGTCTTGTACACCGCCACGTCGTCGCCGTAGTCCGCCGCGAGGTGCGCCTCGATGCCGGCTCGCTGGCGTTCGAAGATGTCGTTGTGAGGCGAGTGGTAATGGTTCGCCGCGTGCCACTCCTTCTTCTGCCGGCGTTCGAGCCGTCGCGACAGGTACGGGATGATGCGGTCGGGGAACGTGATCGACTTCGACACGAGCAGCCGGAACGAGCGCTCGTTGTACTCCGCGAACTCGTCGTAGTGCTCGACCTCCCCGTAGCCCGTGAGCAGCACGGCAACCCGCTCGGCCAAATCATCCTCCCGCCTGTGGTGCGCAAACGACCCTACGCATGCCGGCGCCCTTAGGTCGGTTCGTCGCCTTCACAGCCACTTTCCGCTAGCCGCACGGGGCGGGTACCGTCGGCGTTCGTGAATCGGCCGAGACTTCTGCCGCTGACCGACCGTGCGCTATCGCCAGAACTCGGGGGCAAGATCGCAGGTCTGCGCTGGCTGGCCGATCAGGGCTTCGTCATCCCCGCCACCTGGGTGATGCCGGCTCCGCCGGCGGACCGCGACGCCATCGCCGCGGCGCTGCGCCCGGTGGTTCGGCCGGGCGGCCGCTATGCAGTCCGATCCTCGGCGAATGTCGAAGACGGCGGGGCCATCAGCTACGCCGGCCAGTTCGCCACCCGGCTCGACGTCGTCGGGCTCGACGCGGTGACGGATGCCGTTGTGGAGGTGATTGCCTCGTCCGAGGCCGATGGCGTGACGTCCTATCGCAGCTACGTTTCCGACCACCGCCCGGTCGTCATGTCGGTCATCGTCCAAGACATGGTTCCTCCTGCCGTCTCGGGCGTCGCATTCTCGAAGAACCCCATCACCGGTCTCAGCGAGATCGTCGTCGAGGCGGTGCCTGGCTGCGGCGAGCCGTTGATGACCGGTGCGGCGACACCCGACCGTTGGGTACGGCGCTGGGGGGACTACGTGTCGGAGCCGGAGTCGAGCAAGATTGAGCCGGCCGTCATTCGCTCCGTCGTGAGCGGCTTGGGTGAGATCGCCGCCGCACACGGATCGCCCGTCGACGTCGAGTGGGTGCACGACGGTGTGCGGTTGTGGTGGTTGCAGGTGCGACCGATCACAGGCCTCGATGGTGTGACGATCTACTCGCAGCGTATCTCCAGGGAGGTGATGCCCGGGATCATCAAACCGCTCGTGTGGTCCGTGAACGTGCCGATGGTGAATCAGGCGTGGGTCGACCTCTTCGAGGAGGCGCTCGGGTCGATCGATGTCGCCCCCGAGGATCTCGCCAAATCGTTCGGGTACCGCTCGTACTTCAACATGACGGCCATGGGCGAGATCTTCGCTGCCATGGGGATGCCGCGAGAGTCTTTGGAGTTGCTCCTCGGCCTGCCCACGGGCTCCGAGCAACCGCGATTCCGGCCCACACCCGCGACGATGACCAAGCTGCCCCGCATGCTCGCCATGGCGATCCGCAAGAGCCGCTACGGCTCCGAAGTGGAACGATCCCTTCCCGAGCTCGATGCGACGTACACGGCGTATGCGGCCAAAGACCTCGGCGTCTTGTCCGATGCGGCGCTCCTCGCCGACGTCGACGACTTGCGACGTCTCGGCGTGCGTGCGGCTGGTGTCAACATCGTCACCCCACTCCTGGCCAACGTGTACACCGCGCTGTTGCGCCGGCAGCTCGACAAGGCCGGCCTCGACCTCGAGGAGCTCCACCTCACGGAGGGGATGGACGAGCTCGAGGCCTTCGATCCCAACCCCCATCTCGATCGTCTCGCCGCTCGCATCCGGCAACTCGACGACGCGCAGCGAGCGGCGGTGGTCGAAGGAGGCTACGCCGCGGTGCCCGCCGAGCTGCGCAGCGAGGTCGACGCCTTTCTGGAGCGCTTCGGCCACTTCAGCGACTCCGGCAACGACTTCTCCGTCCCGGCGTGGCGCGAGATGCCCGACACCGTGGTCAGACTCGCAGCCAGCCGCACGCCGGCGGCCCGTACGTATGCGCCGGTGTCCTGGGCCCACGCCGAAGGATCCATGCCGCGCTGGCGCCGTCCGTGGTTGCGTCTGGTGCGCAGCCGAGCGCGCACCTTCGTCCGGCATCGGGAAGCGGTGTCCTCGCTGTACACCTTTGGGTACGGGATCTTCCGTCACTACTTCGTCGAGATCGGGCGAAGGCTCAGCAGGCGAGGTCTCATCGAGGAACCTGAGGACGTCATGTTCCTCACGCTGGACGAGGTGACGGCAGCGGTGACGGGTGATCCGGGAGAGCCGCGGCCGGCTGCGTTGGTGACGCAACGCAAGGCCGAGATCGAGAGAGTTGGCGACCTCGAGATGCCCGAGGTGATCTACGGCGACGATTTCATCCCGCAACCGGCGGATGACCACGCCAGGTCGGTGTGGCGAGGTGTCGCCACTGCCCGTGGGCACCACCGCGGTCGGGTGTGTGTCGTGCGCGGCATCGCCGATTTCGACAAGGTGCGTCCCGGCGACGTGCTGGCCATTCCCTATTCGGACGTCGGCTGGACGCCGCTGTTCGCCGACGCCGGGGCGGTGGTGGCGGAGTCGGGCGGCATGCTCTCCCACAGCTCTATCGTGGCGAGAGAGTATGGAATCCCGTGCGTCGTGTCTGTTCCTCGTGCGACCTCGATGCCGGCAGGTGCAATGGTCACCGTCGACGGTTATCGCGGGATCGTCACGCTGCAAGAGCAGGGGGTCTCGACGTGAGCTTCTCGCTCGCCGCCGCGCTGGCCGCCGGCGCTTACCTCATCGGTTCGGTCTCGTTCGCCCGCATCGTCGGCCGCCGGATTGCGCCCGACGAGGATCTCTCTCAGAACACCTTGAACCTCCCCGGCGATGTGACGATCGACTACGGCGGTGTCAGTGCAACGTCGATCGCCATTCGGGGCGGGCCGAGATGGGGTTCCTTCACCGGGTTGCTCGACATGGCGAAGGCCTTCGTCCCGACGCTCGCCGTGCGGCTGGTGTGGCCCGACGAGTCGTACTACCTGGTCGTGGCCGTGGCCACCATCGTCGGCCACAACTACCCGATCTACCACCGCTTCAAAGGGGGCAGGGGCCAGACCCCCATCTACGGGAGCCTCCTCGCCGTCGACTGGATCGCCGTCCCCGTCACGACGCTCGTCGGCATGGTCATCGGTGTCGGTCTGCTCAAGGACATGTTCATCGCCTACACCGCGGGGATGTGGTTGCTCATCCCGTGGTTCGCCTGGCGAGCCGGACCTCCCGAGGTCGCCTACGCCGTGATCGCCAACCTGCTCTTCCTCATCGCGATGATCCCGGAGACGAGGGAGTACCTCGCCAAGCGCAAGGCGGGCGAGCTCGAACAGGTCACGTCCTGGCGCGACCTCAAGACCGCCCACCCGGCGGTGCGGGGCGACCGGCCGCGCCGCCACGAAGACTGACCA
>JBFINP010000026.1:0-38517 GCA_041611095.1 Acidimicrobiia bacterium
GATCGACGGGACGCCGGCGAGATTGCGGATGTTGGTCGTGATGAAACGGGTCAGCCGCGTGTCGGACGCATACTCCTCGAGGTAGACGGCCGTGCCGATCCCGATCGGAAACGAGATCAACGCCACGATGACCGTCATCGCAACCGATCCGGCGATCGAGGTACCTACCCCGGCTCGCGAGGCGTTGGGCGACAGCTCGCCGCTGATGAAGTCGCCGGCTCGGTCCCTGAAGACCGGAAAAGCGTCCACGAAGATGTCCACCAGGAGCACCACGAGGAAGAGCAGCGACACGAGCAGCGCGAACAGCAGTGCGGCCTCGAACGCCAGCTCCGTGGGACGGACCCGGCGACCCGTCAGGCGGGCTGCCACCGCATCGGACGTCGTCACGGTGGTGGCCATCAGTAGCGCTCCCGAACCCGGCGCACGAACCGCTCGCTGGCGACGTTGAGCGCAAGCGTCATCAAGAAGAGCAACAACCCGACGAAGAACAAGCTCTGGAAGGCGTTGCCCGCTCCCGCCACCTGGTCCGAACCGATCGCCAGCGATGCCATCGCCGCCGTCATGGTGATTCCGGGTTCCACGGGGTTCCACGTGAGCAGCCCGCCTCCGGTGGCCCCTGCCGCCATGGCCACCACCATCGTCTCGCCGATGGCTCGGGACACTCCGAGGATGAGCGAGGCCATGATGCCCGACACCGCGGCCGGCAGGACAACGGTTCGGACCGTCGAGCCCTTGCGAGCGCCGAGGCCGTACGACGCCTCGCGCAGCGTCTGGGGGACCGCCCGCAGCGCATCCTCGGAGACGGAGGCAACCAGCGGCGTCACGAGCACGCCCACGCCGATCCCGGCGGCCAGCAGGTTGAAGATCTGGGCGTCGAACACCTTCTGCACGAAGTTGGGGCTGATCCACGTCAGTGCGAAGTAGCCGAGCACGACCGAGGGGATTCCGGCCAGGATCTCGAGAATCGGTTTTAGGAGTCTGCGCATCCGCGGCGATGCGTATTCGGAGAGGTAGATCGCAGCTCCCAGTCCCAACGGTGCCGCCACGATCATGGCGATCACGGTGGAGACCAGCGTGGCCACGACGATGGTGCGCAGGTCGAACAGGCCGCGGCGCGGGAACCACCCGATGTCCCAGAGGGCGCTCCACTCGACGGTGCGCAGGAAGTTCCACGCCTCACCGACGAGTGAGAGCACGATCAGGGCGCTCACGAGGACCGAGAAGGCGGCGGCGAGCCGGAAGAGTCCGCGCACTCGGCGCTCCCGCCTCAGCCTCCTCGGGTTGCCGGTCAGATCGGCCGTCATCGGTTCAGCCATCTGATGCTCCTGATTGGGCAGCCGCCGTCCTCGATCACGACCCGATCGCCGCGCGCTGCTGGCTGTAGTCGGCGAGCTCCACGTACCCGGTCTCGGCGACCGAGGCGAGGCCCTCGTCCGACAGATAGAACTCGACAAATTCTCGCAGCACCGGCTTGTCGCTCATCCGCTGCTCGTTCACATAGATGAAGAGCGGGCGGGACAGCGGGTAGCTGCCGTCGGCGATCGTCTCCGCAGTGGGGCCCACGCAGCCATCGCCACCGTCCACCTCGATCGCCTTGACGCGGTCCTGGTTCTCGAGGTAGAAGGCAAACCCCACCCAGCCGAACGACGAGTCGGAGCCTTCGATGCCCTCGATGATCACGTTGTCGTTCGGTGAGGCCACGTAGTCCGGGCGAGCCACTCCATCCTCGCCCCGCTCCTCGGCGATGCCGTCGATGACGAACTCGACGAAGGTGTCGTAGGTGCCCGATTCCTCACCGGGCGCCGTGACGGCGAGGGGTGCATCCGGGAACCCTCCGGTGCCGCCCACCTCTGCAGCCAGGTCGTTCGCCGCAGCCCAGGTGTCAAAGCCGATGGACTCCGGACCGACGAGCGCGTACATGTCGCCGAAGGTGAGGCAGCTCACCGCATCGTTGGTCGGACTGGTGAGCACGGAGATGCCGTCGATGGCGACCTGAAGCTCGATGTAGTCGATGCCGGCGTCGGAGCACGACTGGACTTCCTCGTCCTTGATGGCACGACTGGCATTCGAGATGTCGGTCTCACCGGAACAGAAGAGCTGGAAGCCGTCGCCCGTGCCCGGCCCGTCGACCGAGACCGCAACGTCGGGATTGGCGTCCGAGAATCTCTCGCCCACCGCCGCCGAGATGGGCTGCACGGTCGACGAGCCCGAAATGGCGATCGTGTTCCCGTTCCCATCCCCGGACTCGGCGCTACCACCATCGTCGTCGTCACCCCCACAGGCGGCGACGATGACGACGATCGCGGCCAGGAGGACCAGGAATCGCCAGCGCCGTATGTGCATCGTCTTCCTCCGTGATCACGGTCATCGTTCTTGCGTGGCGAAGATACGGACGGCGGTTGACCGCAACCCGGCGGCAGGGTGAACTCGAGGTGAATTCCCCGATCTCCGGCTCCGATCCGACCGATGCGGGCGTTGGCCGTCGTACCATCGCTCCGTGGAGATCATCCTCGCCGCCGCGGCACTCCTGGCGATCTCGGTCGTCGTTCTGTGGTTGCGCCTGCACCGGCTCGACCAGGATCGGCGGGATGCGCTGGCGCATGCCGGCCGGGCGCTCGGCTCGACCCCCGGTTCGCTCACTGGTGCCGTCGATTCCCTCGCCGGCGAGCGAGACGCCGCTCGACACCGCACGGCTTTCATCGAGGCGGCCGTGGAGCGGTCGTCGAGCGGTGTCGTCATGTTCGACCGGAATCTCGACGCGGTGTTCGCCACCGCCGGTGCACGTCGCGTCCTCGCCGGCGGTGCGGGCGCCGCGGAAGCTGGGGCCGCCCTGCGCAGGCTGGTGCAGGCGACGCTCGTCTCCGGAGAGCCGGGCGAGGCGAAACTCGAGCTGACAGGCGAAGATCGCCGGCTCTACGTCGCTCGCGCCGAGCCGCTGCCGGTCGAGCTCGGCCCAGGTGTCGCCGTGCAGCTCGAAGACGTCACCACGAGCGAGCGGGTCGAGGCCATTCGGCGCGATTTCGTCGCCAACGTGAGCCACGAGCTCAAGACACCGGCGGGAGCACTCGCCGTCCTCGCCGAAGCGGTCCAGGCAGCACCTGATGAGATCACGCGTCTGCGGCTTGCCGACCGGATCGGGACCGAGGCGCAACGGATCGCACAACTGGTGGCGGACCTGCTCGACCTATCGGTCGTCCAATCGCAAAACGGTGAGCATGAGCATCTCGATCTCGCCGAGGTCGTCGGTGAGGCCGCACGGAACGCGGGGCTCCATGCAGAGCAGGCGAGAATGGAGGTCGTGGTCGAGACCGACGGCGCCCCACTGGTGCGAGGGGACCGGCGGCAACTCGTGTCGGCTGTGGGGAACCTCATCGACAACGCCATCACCTACAGCTCGTTTCGGGAGAGTGGAGAGCGACGAGTCTGGGTGCGGGCACGCGCGGACGGCGAGCAGGCCGTGATCGAGGTGGAGGATCTCGGATCTGGGATCGCTCCGGCGCACCTCCCACGTATCTTCGAGCGCTTCTACCGTGTCGACAGGGGGAGGAGCCGGGCGAAGGGGGGCACCGGGCTCGGACTTTCCATCGTGCGTCATGTGGCGCTCAACCACGGCGGGCATGTGGATGTCGAGTCGTCGCCCGGCGTCGGCAGCACCTTCAGGATCCGTATGCCGCGGGTGGAGGCGTAGCGGACGATGATCGTCGTGATGATCGAGGACGAGCCCAGTTACGTCACGGCCGCCGAGGTGGCTCTGGGGCGGGAGGGGTTGACGCTCCACGGTGCATCCGACGGCCGGGCCGGGCTCGAAATGCTGCGCCGGATACGTCCCGATGTGGTGCTGCTGGATCTCATGTTGCCCGGTATGGGCGGGCTCGACGTACTCAAGCGAATCCGCGCCGAGTCCGACGTGCCGGTCATCGTGGTGTCCGCCAAGGACGCCGAGGCAGACGTGGTCACGGCGCTCGAACTGGGCGCCGACGATTACCTCACGAAGCCGTACTCGCTCCGCGAGCTGGCGGCGCGGATCCGGGCGGCGTTGCGTCGCTCCGGAGCACCCGACGCGGCCGACAGCGTCGTTTCCGTGGGCACCGCCGTTCTCGACCCGAGTCGCTACGAGCTGCGGATCGACGACCGGACCTTCGAGCTGCCCCGCAAGGAGTTCGAGCTGCTCGCGATGCTGATGCGGCGCTCCGGTCGCATCGTGGCCCGTAGCGAGCTGCTCGATGAGATCTGGGGCATCGGGTGGACCGACTCCAAGACGCTCGATCAGCACATTCGGCGGCTGCGGCGGAAGCTCGAACAGGTGCCGGCGTCGCCGGTCATCCGAACGGTGCGCGGCGTCGGCTACCGGCTCGAGGCGTGACTCAGATCACCGCCAGCGCCTCGGTGTAGGCCGCGAACTCGCGGGCGACGCCCAATTCCTCGGTGTTGATCACGTCGCGCACGATGCCGTCCTCGTCGAGCACGAAGGTGAACCGGTTGGCGGCGCGGTCCTGTAGTTGAACGCCCCGTACGCCTGGGCCACCGCGCCGTGGGGCAGTGATCGGACAACACCGGGAACTCGAAGCCGTTCTGCTCCACCCATGCCTTGTTCGAGAAGAAGGGATCGCAACTGATGGCAACCACGTTGGCGTCGAGCTCGTCGAGCTGCGCGTTGTGGTCCCGGATGTAGCACAGCTCCCCGGAGCAGATCCCGAGAACGCAAACGGGAGGAAGACCACGAGCGTCTTTGCCCGCGAAGTCGGCGAGGGTTCGTTTGGTGCGCGTCTGGTCGACGAGCTCGACGTCGGGTGCGGGCGGCCGGGGGCGCGCTAGCCGTCGGCGCCGGGATCGGAAGGATCGTCGAGAAGGACGCGAGCCGCCCAGCCGACCGGATCGGTCAGCTCGTCTCGTGTGGGGAGGTTCCCCGACCCGGACCACGCCATCTCGATCGTCTCGGCGCCCCACCTTCGGTCGATCTCGGCGAAGAACTTCGCCGCATCGTTGGCTCGATGGCGATCGAGCTCGAGGCCCACGAGCTGCTGGAGGAACTGCTCCGCCTGGTCCGGCTCGGCCCGCCTACGCGCCGCCGCCTCCTCGAGCCGCTCCAGATCGGGAAGCACCTCGTCGAAGGCCCGGCGCACGACGAAGTCCCCGTAGCCGGACACGACGGCGAGCGCCGCCTGCACCGGCCCGAGCAGCGCCGGGTCGTGTTCGGCGCCGAGCAGGGATGCCATGCCGCCCGCACCACCCAGCATTCCCTCGAGCTCCTGCGGATCCTCGATCCGTCCGAGGGCGTCGGTCAGCTTGCTCGGGTCGAAGTGCACTGCAGCGAAGAACTCGTCCACGACGCCGACGATGTGCGTGCGCAGCCACGGCGTAGCGAGGAGGGAGTGGTCCAGGACCTCGTGGGCGGCAGCCCACATCCGCACCTGCCGTGGGTCGAGCGAGTGGTCGGTGGCGAAGGCCTCGACGTTCGGTACGACGAGGAACAGGTCGGCCTGGTCCAGCGCGGGCAAACCCGTGTCGAACTGCCCGAGCACCCGATGCGCCATGAACCCAACCATCGTCCCGGCCTGCATACCGAGCACGGCGGGCCCCATCGGGGCCAGCATCGCAGCCATGGGGTTGGTCTCGTCGGGAGGTGCCGCCAGGAGCTTCCCGGCGAGCGGCTCGATCGCGTACGCAAAGCTCTGCTCGTTGGACGCCGCCCACGATGCCCGATCGACGGGTTGCACTCTGCTTCCGAGGGCGACGTCGAAATGGGTCGCACCGGCAAGGCGCATCTCGGCGGCGCCGGCCAGCTCGGCGTACTCCTCGGCGAGATGCGGATCGACGGGCTCGGCGGCGCCGGCCAGACTCTTGCGTACCTCGGCGGCGAGCTTCCAGTTCACCGGGCCAGGTGACTGGAACAGCTCGAACAGGCGATCGAAGATGCTGTCGCTCATGAGGGCATCATCGTCTCACAGGTCGTCGGGTCGTGCGCCGAGCACGACCTTGAAGGTCAGCGTGGTTCCATCTCGAGTCACGTCGAGCTCGACCTCGTCGCCGACACGGAGACGCCGCAACCGGCTGATCAGATCGTCGGGAGTGGCCACCTCGCCACCCTCGAACTCGACGATGACATCTCCCACCTCGAGGCCCGCTGCGGCCGCCGCCGAGCTGTCCTCGTCGGCAAAGCTTGCGATCAGCGCTCCTCCAGGACTCGTCCCGCCGTCTGGCCGGTCGAGCAGGTAGTCGTCGAGCTGTACACCGAGAAAGGCGTGGCGCACCGCACCCGTCGCGACGAGCTCGTCGGTGACTCGCTCGACGACCTCGACGGGAATCGCAAAGCCGATGCCCTCGGCGCCGGCGCTGCTGACGCCGATGGCTGTCGTGATTCCGATCAGCCGTCCATTGGTATCGACGAGGGCGCCGCCGCTCGAGCCCTGCGTGATCGGTGCGTCCGTCTGGATCATGCCGAAGAGCGTCTCGGCGTCTGCTGCGGTCACCCGGCGGTCGAATGCCGAGAGTACTCCTACCGTCAGCGAGGCGCCCCCCGACAGGCCCAACGGGTTGCCGACGGCGACGGCGGCGTCACCGATGGTGAGGTCCCCGGTGGAACCCAAGTCGACGATCGCGAGATCACGCGCATCGATGCGAAGTACTGCGAGATCGGTGCTGGGGTCGGTGCCGACGATGGTGGCCACGTAGGTCGCGCCGTCTTGGAAGACGACGCGCACCATGGCCGCCCCTTCGACGACGTGGTTGTTGGTCACGATGTACCCGTCGCCCCGGAAGACGACTCCCGAACCCACACCGAACTGAGCGAAGGCCTCGGACGAGGTCTCGTCTCCGACCTCGACCGTCACCACGGCGGGTCGCACCTTGCGCCCCACTGCGGCGGCCGAGAATGCGCCATCGCCATCGGTGACGATCTCCCGGACCTCGACCACCTTGGGAGGCGGAGTGGGCGCCGCAGCGGGCTGCTGGTTCGATGGAGCATCGCGATCGATGATGCCGAGGGCGAAGAGCACGCCGACGGTGATGGCCGAGCCGATGATCCCGGCGATCAGCGCGCCCCAGAACCGGCTTCGACCAGGCGGTGGCTCGAGCGCGCCGATGGGGAAGGTCTCGATCCACTCATCCGGCTCGTCGTAGGGGTGGTCGCCGGGCAGGTCGTGGGGCGGGTACCAGATCGTGCCCGTGTCGTCCGTCCAGGCAAATGCCTGAGCCTCAGGAGCGGACGGTGCGGACTCCGGCCGATCGGGGACGGGTGGTTCGGAAGTAGATTGACCCACGAGGTGATTGTATGGCGAATACGCCGCTTACCGACCCGAGCGACACCGTAGCCGTCGGCCCCGACCCGATCGACCCGACTGCGATACTCGCCGCCGTCACCCATCCCGGCTGTGGTGCGGTCGTCCTCTTCCTCGGGACGGTCCGCGATCATTCGCCGGGAATCTCCGGCGTCACCCATCTCGAGTACGAGACGTACGGCGAGATGGTGGAGGAGAAGATCGCCGAGATCGTCTCGGAAGTCCGGGAGAAGTGGCCGGTCGAGCGTCTCGCCGCCGTGCATCGGGTCGGCGAGCTGGGTGTCGGGGAGATCACCGTTGCAGTGGCCGCCAGCTCGCCGCACCGCGCCGACGCCTTCGAGGCAGGTCGGTATCTGATCGACGAGCTGAAGAGGCGCGCTCCGATCTGGAAGAAGGAGCACTGGCCGGGTGGAGCCGAGTGGGTTCGCGAGGACCTGCGACACGCCGACTGACCTCCACCTCGTGGCCAGCCGGTACCACGCGGCGGAGGGGGTGATCGCTCACCCCCTCCGCGTTGCTCACGTCATGACCGGATCAGTTGGTGTTCTCCGCTCCGAGCGGGCACATGCGTGCGTTGATCAAGCGCAGCACACCTCTTGCGAGCTCCGGCTCCCCGGTCGTGTACGCATCCTGGACCGCGGCGATGATCTCCGCCTCGGTCTTGGGATACGGCACCTCGGGGTGCGATGCATTGAGCAGCGCCGTCACAGCCTCCCGCTTGAGTGACACCCACACGTCGTTGTTGTTGACGGTGACCCGCACCGCATCGAGCAGGGTGCCGTCGGTGTCGACACCGAAGACCGATGCGAAGGATGCGTCGGTCGAGTAGCCGATCCACTGGTTCAGGTGCAGCGGGTTGGCGTAGTAGAGGGGAGAGCACCCGTTGGCGCACGTCCGGCTGGCGCCGAAGTAGTGCGACGGGTCGGTGTCGGTGACGACGGTGCCGTCGGGGGCGGTGCCCTCGGTGGTGCCGAGGTTGGCGTACTGGCCCTTGACCGCGATCCCGCTGGCGGTGCACGTCATCGACTCGCCGACGGCGAGGGTGTCTTGCGGGCAAGTGACGGTGACGCCCTGGTCGTCGACGACCGAGACGCCGGTCAGGTCCACGTCGCCCGTGTTGGTCACGACGTAGGTCCACTCCACCGGGTCGCCTTCTCGTTGTCGATCGAGGGTCCGTCACCCGGCTGGACGCCGAAGTAGTGCGATGGGTCGCCCACCACCATCTCGGCGACCTCGCGGACCATGGGATTTCGGTCGTTCGTCGCATCCCGGAGCGCCGGTTCGATCGCGGGATCGTCGAAGGCCGTGAGGGCGACCACCGCCCTACGGCGCACCTGGGGAGGTGCCGCTTTGAGGAGATCGAGGAGCAACGGCACGGCGCGGTCGTCACCGATCGCCCCGAGAGATGCCACCGCAGCCTCCCGCACCATCCGGTCGTCGTGGCCGGCGGCGGCCCCCAAGAGCCACTCGACGCCACGCCGGCTCTCTACCTCGCCAAGCGCAGTCGCCGCCGCTTCCACGACGCGGTGGTCAGGGTCGTGGGTCGCGGCGAGCAGCGTGCCCACTGCCGCCTCTCCGGCGCCGGCGAGCACCTCGACGGCCTCGGCACGTACGGTGGGCTCGGCGTCGCTCACCGCCAGGTCGAGGATCGCATCGCGCACCAGTGGATCCGGCAGCCGACCGGCACATGCCGCCACTGCGAGTCGACGGATCGCCCGGTCCGAGTCCTCGAGGAACGGCGCCGGGTCATCGAGGAGCGCGGCGAGTGGATCGGGGTTCACGTCGCAAGCGTACCGCCGGGGCTTTGACCCGATCGCCGCCCGCCCGGTACGCTCCGAACGATCGTTCGTTTTCAGCCGCGGCGCTCCCCGCAGGCGAAGTCCGGGGGGCGAAGGAGCCCGAGTTGGACCACATCAGGTATACGGTCGACGCCGAGATGGCGACTATCACGCTCGACCGACCGGAGAAGCTCAACGCGTTCACCAAACCCATGCTGGAGAGCTTCCTCGAGGCCCTGCGCCACGCCGCCGCAGACACCGAGGTAAGGGCCGTGCTGGTCACGGGCGAAGGCCGCGGATTCTGCGCAGGGCAGGATCTGGCCGACCGGGCGGTGGCGGCCGGCGATGCCGCCCCCGACCTCGGCGAGTCGCTCGAGAATCGCTACAACCCTGCCGTGCGAATGATGCGGACGATGGCGAAACCTGTCGTGGTCGCCGTCAATGGCGTGGCTGCTGGTGCGGGGGCCAACCTCGCCCTGGCCGGCGACATCGTCATCGGCGCTCGCTCAGCGCGGTTCATCCAGTCGTTCTCTCGCATTGGCCTGCTTCCCGACTCCGGAGGCACGTACGTCCTGCCCCGAACGGTCGGTGCGGCGCGGGCGCGCGGCCTGGCGCTACTCGGCGAGCCTCTCGACGCCGAGACGGCGAAGGAGTGGGGCCTCATCTGGGACGTCGTCGACGACGATGCCCTGCTGCAGGTCGCCGGGGATCTCGCCAGAGGGCTAGGGGCCGGCCCCACCGCCGGATACGCAAAGATCAAGGCAGCGCTCAATGATTCGCCCGGCAATACGCTCGACGAGCAGCTCGATTTGGAGCGAGATCTGCAGCGGGAGGCCGGGAAGAGCCGCGACTACGCCGAGGGTGTCGCCGCCTTTTTGGAGAAGCGCAATCCTCGTTTCGAGGGTCGATGAGCGGGGCGCTGTCCCGGGCTTCCGCGGTGGCCGTGTTGGGGGCTGGAACCATGGGCGCCGGGATCGCTCGAGTCGCCGCAGGAGCCGGCCACCGGGTGCTGCTGTTCGACACCGTCGCGGACGTGATCGAGGGGGCGCTCTCCGAGCTGCGGGCGCGCCTCGGGCGCTCCGTCGAGAGGGGGAAGATCGCCGCCACCGAGGCGGACCGGATCCACGCTTCCATCGCTCCGGTGGAGGATCTCGCCGACCTCGCCGGCGCCGGGCTCGTCGTCGAGGCGATCGTCGAGGACCTGGGGGTCAAGCGTGACGTCTTCCGACGGCTCGAGGCGATCGTCGCTCCCGATGCGATCCTCGCCACCAACACGTCGTCGCTGTCGGTGACCGCCATCGCTGCAGGCCTCGACCATCCGGAGCGTGTCGTGGGGATGCACTTCTTCAACCCGGCGCCGGTGATGCCCCTCGTCGAGATCGTCTCCGGCGCCGCCACCGATCGCGGCGTCGCAGCCACCGTCTACCAGACCGCGTCGGCCTGGGGAAAGTCCCCGGTCCACTGCGCATCGACTCCCGGTTTCATCGTGAACCGCGTCGCCCGCCCCTACTACTCCGAGGCGCTGCGATTGCTCCAAGAAGGCGTCGGTGACGAGGCGACCATCGACGCCGTGCTCAGCGAGGCCGGCGGGTTCAGGATGGGTCCGTTCACGCTCATGGACCTCGTCGGGCTCGACGTCAACCTCGCCGTCTCCACCTCCGTCTACGAGCAGACCTACCACGACGCACGTTTTGCCCCCAATGTGCTCCAGCAGGCCAAAGTCGACGCAGGTCACCTCGGCCGCAAGTCGGGGCGCGGCTGGTACCGGTCCGACGTCCCCCCGCCTCCTCCGGCCACGGTCACACCAGGGGTTGCCGTGTCCGTTGTGCGGTTGGGCCTCGACCTCGGGCACGCCGAGGGCCTGGTAGAGCGCTTCGAGGCCGCCGGGCTCGCCGTCGAGCGTGACGACTCCGTTGCGGGTCTCGAGATCGGTGCCGCCCTGGTGATTCCCACGGATGGTCGCAGTGCGGCAGAGGTTGCCCCCGAGCACTCGGACAAGGAGGTCCTGGTGCTCGACCTCGTCCCCGACTGGCAGAGCGCCGAGCGGGTGGCGGTCACCGGATCCCGCAACCTGCCGGAGGACACGCTCGCCACTGTCGCCGCAACGCTTGGAGCTGCCGGTCTGGCCGTCACCCGGGTGGCCGATGTCCCGGCTGTGATCGTCATGCGCACGATCGCACAGCTCGTGTCGGTCGCCGCCGATGCCGCGATGGCGGGTGTGGCTTCACCCGAGGACATCGACCTGGCGATGCGGCTCGGCACCAACTACCCGGCAGGACCGTTCGAATGGGCCGATCAGATCGGAGTGGATCGCATCGTCGCCGTGGTGGATCGCCTGCGGTCGTTCTACGGCGAGGAGCGCTATCGATGTGCCGGCTGGCTACGCCGGGCGTGGCTCGAAGGGGTTCCCCTCCGCTCACTGGCAACGGAGACGGTCGCCCACGGCCGTGGGGAGACGAGAATCGAAGCAACACGAGACAACGACTGAACCGGCACGCAGCGGCGCACGAGAGGAAGACATGGCTACCGACTTCTACGAGAGACACCGCACCACCCTCGACAAGGCGGTCGAGGCGATCCGCACCCGCGAGTACTGGAGCCCATACCCTGAGAGCCCTCGGGCTTACGGTGACGAAGCTCCCGCCGAGGGCGACGCCGCCTTTCGCGCCCGGCTCGAGCAAACCTTCGAGATCGACCAGCCGTCCAACGGTGTCATCGCCGCAGCCGAGAGGTCGCCGTACGGGGTCGAGTTGGGCATCGCCTATCCGGCCTCCGATCCGGAAGCTTTGCTCGACGCCGCCGTCGCCGCCATGCCCGCATGGGCTGCGGCGTCGGCCGAGACCCGCGCCGGCGCGTGCCTCGAAATCCTCGACCGGCTCGCCAAGTCGAGCTTCGAGATGGCACATGCGGTCATGCAGACCACCGGTCAGGCGTTCTTGATGGCATTTCAGGCGGGAGGACCGCACGCCCTCGACCGGGGGCTGGAGGCGGTGGCCTACGCCTATGCGGAGTTGTCGCGCCTCCCCGGCGCCATGCGATGGGAGAAGCCACAGGGCAAGCGTGACCCACTCGTCATCGACAAGACCTGGCGCCTCAGGCCACGAGGCGTTGCGGTCACGATCGGGGTCTCGACGTTCCCGACGTGGAACGGGTATCCCGGCATCTTCGCCAGCCTGGTCACCGGGAACCCTGTGATCGTGAAGCCGCACCCGGGGACCGTGCTGCCGCTGGCGCTGTTCGTCGAGACGGCCCGCGCCGTCATCGCCGAGGCCGGATTCGACCCGAATCTCGTGACGCTCCTCGTCGACACTCCGGAGGAGCCCGTCGCCAAGGAGTTGGTGCTCGATCCCAGGGTCAAGCTCGTCGACTACACCGGGGGCTCATCGTTCGGTGACTGGCTCGAGCACAATGTCCCCCAGGCGCTCGTGTTCACCGAGAAGGCGGGCGTCAACTCCGTCGTGATCGATTCGGCAGAGGATCTGAAGAGTGTGTTCCGCAACCTCTCGGTGTCGATGTCCATGTACTCGGGCCAGATGTGCACCACACCCCAGAACGTCTACGTACCTCGGGGCGGCATCGAGGTCGGTGGTGAGCATGTGTCGTTCGACGATGTGGCTCGCGGTCTCGCCGATGCCATCGGGGGGCTGCTCTCGGACGACGGTCGCGCCGGTGACATCCTCGGCGCCATCAAGGGCGAAGCCACCCTCGCTCGCATCGAGGAGGCCTCATCCACCGGTGAGGTGCTGCTCGAGTCGCGATCGGTAGCCAGTGATCAGTACCCGGATGCCGTCATCCGGACCCCCGCGGTCGTCAAGGTCGACTCCGCAGAGAGGGCGACGTACATGCGCGAGATGTTCGGGCCCATCGTGTACGTGGTTGCCACCGACGACACGACGCAGAGCCTGGCGCTGGCCGTGGAGTCGGCCCGGGACCACGGGGCCATCACATGGCTCGTCTACACCACCGACGCAGACGTCATGGCCGCCGCGGAGGATGCCGCCATCGATGCCGGTGTGTCCATAGCCTTCAACCTCACGGGCGGGTTGTTCGTGAACCAGTCGGCGGCGTTCAGCGACTTCCACGTCACCGGTGCCAACCCGGCCGGCAACGCAAGCCTCACCGACCCGGCGTTCGTCGCCGGGAGATTCCGCGTCGTGGGAGTACGCAAGCCGGTCTGAGAGCTTGCGGCCCGCCGAAACGGGCTCGTGGCAGCGGGAGAGCGCGATCTCTATCGTGTGGCCGATCGCCGGAGGCAGCAGAAGGAGGGAGTGCCGATGACGGCCACCATGGATCGTCCCGAGGCGCCCGCAGCCGGCACCGGCTACGAAACCGTCGCGGCACGGGTGCGCGACTGGGCGCAGCGCCTGCCCGATGCGGTTGCGTTGCGCGAGAAGGACTTCGGGATCTGGCAGGAGATCACCTGGTCCCAGTTCTGGGATCAGGTCCTCACGGCCGCCCATGGCCTGCTCGCCCTCGGGGTCGAGGTCGGCGACGTAGTGTCGATCCACTCGGAGGACCGGCCCGAGTGGTTGATCCTCGACATGGCGACGGTCGCGATCCGGGGCATCTCCACCGGCTTCTATCCGACCAACCCGACCGCCGAGGTGGAGTACCTCCTCAACGACTCCGCTGCCAAGGTGCACCTCGCCGAGGATCAGGAACAGGTGGACAAGGTGCTCGACCGGCCGCCCGACCGCTTCCCCAACCTCACCAAGATCATTTACGTCGAGCCGCGCGGCCTGCGGAGCTACCCCGACCCTCGCCTCATGTTCTGGGACGACTTCCTCGAGTTGGGCGTCCGTCATCGCCAGGAGCACGAGGGCGCCGTCGAGCGCCGCATGGCCCAGGCCACGGCCGACGACGTCATGACCCTCGTCTACACGTCCGGAACCACAGGACCTCCGAAGGGCGCCATGCTCACCAACGCAAACGCCGCGTTCTGCATGGACACCGTGGTCAGTGTCGACGGCCGCCTTCCCAAGGACTCCAAGCCGGGCCCCGACGACCAGGTCTTGACGTACCTTCCCTTGTGTCATGTCGCCGAGCGCATCTTCTCCACCTGGACGATGGCGGCGGCCGGCACCGTGCTCAACTTCGCCGAGTCGATCGAGACCGTGCAAGTCAACCTGCGCGAGATCCAGCCGACGCTGTTCTTTGCGGTCCCTCGTATCTGGGAGAAGATCCACGCCACGGTGCTCATCCGGCTCCAGGATGCGACGTGGCTCAAGCGCCAAGTCGCCAAGGTCAGCCTGGGGCTAGCCCGCTTCATCGGGAGGCAGCGCGTCGAGAACGGCGGCACCCATACGCTCGCCAGCCGTCTCGCCTACTGGATCGGCAACCCGCTGTTCTTCCGGGCGCTGAAGGAGCGCATCGGTCTGCGGCGCTGCCGCTGGGCCGGCTCCGGGGCGGCGGCGATCGCCCCCGAGGTCCTCGAGTTCTTCATGGGGCTCGGAGTCCCCGTCTACGAGCTGTACGGAATGACCGAGAACTCGGCCGTGGCGACGTTGAACTTCCACGGACGCGTCAAGCTGGGCACGGTCGGCGAGCCATACCCCGGTATCGGGTTCCGCATCGACGAGCAGACCGGCGAGATCCAGACCAAGCACCCCGGCGTCTTCAAGGGCTACTGGAACAAGCCGGAGCAGACCGCCGAGACCTTTACCGACGACGGCTGGCTCAAGACGGGCGACGTCGGGGTTTGGGTGGACGGCACCCACGTCAAGATCGTCGATCGGATCAAGCACATCATCATCACGTCGGGCGGCAAGAACATCTCACCGTCGGAGATCGAGAACAGCCTGAAGGCCTCGCCCTACGTGAAGGAGGCGATGGTCATTGGTGACGGCCGCAAGTACCTCACCGCGCTCATCGGAATCGAGTACGACACCGTCGGCAACTGGGCGCTGCGCAAGGGCATCACGTACACGACGTATCGCGATCTCTCCGAGAAGCCCGAGGTCATCGAGCTGATCCAGGGCGTCATCAACGAGACCAATGAGCGCTTCTCGCGGGTCGAGCAGATCAAGAAGTTCCGCATGATCCCGAAGGAGCTCGACCACGAGGATGGCGAGCTGACGGCCACGCAGAAGCTCAAGCGCAGCGCCATGAAGGACATGTTCACCGAGCTCGTGGAGTCGATGTACTGATGGCGCTACGTTGATGCCGGGCCCCGCCTGGCTCCTCGCTCAGGAGGCGGCCGATCAGTCCGCGTTCCTCAAGCTCGTGGACACGTTGGTGGACGGGCTCTCGCTCGGAGCGATCTACGCGCTGCTCGCCCTCGGCTTCGTCTTGATCTTCAAGGCCACGCAGGTCGTGAACTTCGCCCACGGCGCCATCGCGGCCGTCGGTGGCTACATGGCTTTCTGGTTTGCGGTCTCGCGGGACTTCCCGGGCCAGTACCTCACCTTCCTTCCCGACTGGCTGAACTGGATCCTGGCGGCCCTTCTGGCCGTCTTCGTCACGGCCATGCTGGGCTGGCTTCTGGAGCGGCTCTTCATCAAGCCGATGATCGGTGAGCCGTTGTTCTCGATCGCCATCATCACCCTCGGTATCGATTTCGTACTACGCACGATCAACGACGACCTGATTGGCATCGATCCGCGTCCCATCGGCCAGCCGTTGGGCGTCGGCGTGGCCAGCTTCGGCTCCGGCCAGGTGACCATCGCCCACACCGACATCGCCACGATCATCACCGCCGTGGTGCTCGTCAGCGCGATAGCGCTCTTCTTCCGGACCCGCACCGGAGTCGCGATGCGAGCCACCGCCTTCGACCAAGAGGTCTCGATGGCGCAGGGGATCAGCGCCGGCCGGGTGTTTGCGTTGGCGTGGATCATCGGCGCGGCGCTCGCCGCCACTGCCGGAATCCTCACCTCGATGTTCCCCCGCGGCCTGGGAGTCGACCGGGCGACGGCGTTCGTTGCGTTCCGCGCGTTTCCAGCCGTCGTGATCGGGGGGCTCGACTCCGTGGTCGGCGCGGTCGTGGGTGGTCTCATCGTCGGCGTCGCCGAACAGGCCGCCGGGGTGTACCTGTCTTCGGTGACGTGGCTCGGCGCCGGGTTCTCCGGGATCGTGCCGTGGTTGCTGATGTTGGTGGTTCTGCTCGTCCGTCCCTACGGCCTGTTCGGGACAGAGGAGATCCGTCGGGTATGAGGACACGGCCCCTGCTCTACACGTCCTACGAGGCCGAACAGGCGATCCTGCCGACCTGGTCGCAGCGGATCGCCATCGCCATCCTCCTCGGGATCGCCGTCGTGCTTCCCGCCGAGTTCATCCCGGGTCTGAGGTGGCTGGGGGCAGACGACTGGCTCGACGTCTTGATCCGGGCGATGATCTTCGGCATCGGCGCCCTCGGGCTCAACATCCTCACGGGCCTCGCCGGGCAGGTGTCGCTCGGGCATGCCTTCTTCGTCGGTCTCGGTGCCTATACGGCGGCGGTCCTGGGCGGCACCGCAGGCCGGGGCCTGTGGGGGCTCGATCTCCCCATCTGGATCTGGCTGCCGGCGGCGGGCGTGGTCGCTGCCGTCGTCGGGATCATCGTGGCGCCCACCGCCGTTCGGGTTCGAGGTCTCTACCTTGCATTCGTCACCCTCGGGCTGGTCTTCATCGGCGAGCACATCTTCCGTGCCGCGGCGCCCATCACCGGTGGCGGAGCGATCGGCCGGCGATTCCCGAGTCTCGACGTGAAGCTGTGGAAGGAGGAGGAGTCGCTCGTTGCGCTCAGCTCGGACGGACCGTGGTTCGGCATCGAGCTCACCTCGGAGACCAAGACGTATTTGTTCCTCTTGGCGCTGCTCATCGTGTTTGCTGTCACCACCAAGAACCTCACCCGCACCAGAGTCGGCAGAGCCTTCATGTCGATTCGGGACCGCGACATCGCCGCCGAGGTCATGGGCGTCGCCGAGACCCGCAACAAGCTGCTCGCCTTTGCGCTGTCGTCCTTCTACGCAGGCATTGCCGGCGCCCTGCTCGCCTCCTTCATCGGAACGATGATCCCGGAGAGCTTCAACCTCTTCATGTCGATCCAGTTCATCGCCATCGTCCTCATCGGCGGAGCCGGTACCGTGGCGGGCACCTTGTTCGGGACCTTCTTCGTCCTGACGCTGCCCCGTCTGGTCCGAGACGCGACCGACTGGCTCAGCGACACCGCCTCAGGTGGAGGTGCCCTGCAATGGCTCGGCGACTTCCTGATCACGAGCGGCCCCGGGGACTTCGGCCTCGTGTCGACCCAGGCGGTCGGGCCGGGTCTGTCGATCTTCCAGATCAACGTGATTCTCTACGGCCTGTTGATCATCGGGTTTCTCATCTTCGAGCCACTGGGGCTTTTCGGTATATGGATCAAGATTCGCAACTACTGGAAGGGTTGGCCGTTCACGTATTGACGGTCTGACGAGGGACTCCGGTCGTGAGAGGACCGGAGATACCAAGAGACGGAGGAAGTGAAAGCATGAAACGACAGAGATTGAGATGGCTGGCGTTGCTGGTCGTGTTCGTCCTCGTCGTTGCGGCCTGCGGCGGCGACGACGACACCGGCGACACCAGCGCACCGGACACCACGGCGTCGGTGGATACGACGGCCGGCCCCGACACGACGGCGTCGACCGACACGACGGCCGCCCCGGACACGACGGCCGGCGAGACACCGTCCGAGATGCTCACCGACGTCGGTGTGACCGATGACACGATCACGGTCGGTCTGCTGTCCGACCTGACCGGTCCGTTCGGCGGCCTCGTCGGTCTGATCGTGGCGGGTCAACAGGCGTTCTGGGCGAACGTGAACGCCCAGGGCGGCGTAGCCGGGCGCCAGGTGGAGTTGGAGATCTTCGACACGGGTTACGTCACGCAACAGCACGTCGAGGGCTATCGCGAGCTCAAGGACAAGGTCGTTGCCTTCGGGCACTCGACAGGATCGCCGCAGACGATCGCCATCAACGAGGACCTCAAGGCCGACAACATCCTCGCCATTCCGCTGACCTGGTACTCGGGCTGGACCGACCCTGTCATCGGCACCAACTTGCCCCAGCACTCGACGCCGTATTGCATCGAGGCGATGAACGTCCTCGGCTACATCTATGACGAGTGGGAAGCGAGCCGGGGCGCACCTCCGGAGACGATCGCCGTGGCCGGCGACGTCGGTGACTACGGCGGCGACTCGGTGGCAGGCGCCCTGCTGGCTGCCGAGGTCCTCGGGCTCGAGGTCGTCTACAACGGTGATCAGCAGATCGTGGCCGGCCAGGAGCCGACGGCGGTCGTGGAGGGCATCGCGACCAGCGGTGCCGACATCGTGCATGTGACGACGAACTCAGGCGTCTACGGCGCCATCTTCTCCGGCGTCCTCGGCTCACCTGGGTTCCGCGACGATGCCGTGTGGACCGGTGCCGGCCCGAGCTTCAGCCCGGCAATGCTCGGCACGGAATTCGCCCAGCAGATCGCCGCTCAGGCGACGTTCGGCTTCTACAACGCCGGCTGGGGCGCAGACGTGCCCGGCTTCGCCGAGATGGAAGCGGCCCTGCTCGCCGCCAACCCGGAGTTGCCCGTCACCGACTTCCTGTCCGAGGGGTGGGTCGAGGCGATGATCCTCAAAGCGGTCCTCGAGGCGGCCGCGGCGAACGGTGATCTGACTCAGGCCGGTGTGCTGAGCGCATTCCAGTCTCTCGACACGGTGGACCTGCAAGGTCTGGCCCCGAACCCGCGGTACGCCGGGACCCCGAACGAGAACGTCAACCGGGAGACCTACATCATCAAGCTGGACCTTGCCGGCTTTGCCGCCCAGGGTGGTCCGCTGAACATCGGGGCCGCCGCCGAGGCGGAGAGCGCGACGAGTGGGTTTGCGTTCGTGGAGAACCTCTTCACGCACCCGATCGCGGAGGACTTCGAGTTCAACGAGGCCTGCTGGACCGGATGACATGACGAGGTTGGGGCGGCGCCACGGCGCCGCCCCAACTGCACCCGAGTGGTCGTTTGCTGGAAGTAGCCAACCTCGAGGTCGTGTACAACGACGTGATCCTGGTGCTGCGTGGTATCTCCTTCGAGGTGCTCGACGGCCAGATCGTCGCCCTGCTCGGCGCCAACGGCGCCGGGAAGACGACAACCATTCGGGCCGTCACCGGCCTCCTCGACTTCCACGAGGGCGACATCACGAAGGGCCACATCACGCTCAACGGGAAACGGATCGACCGGGATCGACCCTCGAAGATCGTCGCCGCCGGCATCGGTCAGGTCATGGAGGGCCGGCGGATCTTCGCCGAGATGACGGTCGAGGAGAACCTGCGAACCGGGGCCTACACGAATCGCAACCGCGGGTCAGTCGAAGCTGCATACGACCGGGTGATGTCCCTCTTTCCCGTCCTGAGCGAGCGTCGCAAGGCCATCTCCGGCTACCTGTCGGGTGGGGAGCAACAGATGCTCGCCATCGGTCGTGCCCTCATGGCCGATCCCAAGCTTCTCGTGCTCGACGAACCGTCACTGGGGCTCGCACCCAAGCTCGTACAGCAGATTCGAGACATCATCGTGGAGATCAACCAGCAGGGGACGTCAGTTCTGCTCATCGAGCAGAACGCCAACATGGCACTGTCCATCGCCCACCACGGGTACATCATGGAGACCGGCAAGATCGTCATGGACGGGGACCCGAAGAAGCTGCTGAGCGACGAGGACGTGCAGGAGTTCTACCTGGGCCTCCACGGGGAAGGGGAACGCAAGTCGTTCCGCGAGATCAAGCACTACAAGCGGAGAAAGCGGTGGCTCAGTTGATTTCGGCCGAATCAGGATTCGGCCGAGCCTCGCCTCGCCTGGCGGCTCGGCTCCGTACTGGACGTGTGGCCTTCGGCCGACCTGCTTCCTGCCGGAGCGGTGTACACACCACCGCTCCTCACGCTGAGGGGGAGACGCGGAGCTTCCCCGTCAGACTCCCCCTTGGGACGGAGCCGCCGAAGTGGGTTCGGGTGGGGTTTACGGCCGCGGTGGGGTTGGGGTCCCCGCCTTGCGGAGGAGGGCCGACCGGCGTCTGTTCGGCGGCGGAGCCGCCGAAGTCGGTTCGGGTGGGGTTTACGGCCGCGGTGGGGTTGGGGTCCCCGCCTTGCGGAGGAGGGCCGACCGGCGTCTGTTCGGCGGCGGAGCCGCCGAAGTCGGCCCGGGTGAGAACATGACCACCCTCTTGGAGTTCAAGGACGTTTCTCTGTCGTTCAAGGGAGTCAAAGCGCTCTCGGGGGTCAGCTTCTCGGTCGATGACGGGGAGCTGTTCGCCATCATCGGGCCGAACGGAGCCGGCAAGACATCGACGTTCAACTGCCTCAATGGGGTCTACCGCCCAGAGGAGGGCGACATCCTGTGGGAAGGCCAGAGCATCCTCGGGATGCGACCCGACAAGATCGCCGAGCTGGGCATCGCCCGCACGTTCCAGAACATCGAACTGTTCGCCCACATGACGGTGTTGGACAACCTCCTCCTCGGCAGGCACGTGCGCACCAGCGTCAGCTGGCTCGCCGGCAGCCTGTGGTTCGGCAAGGCGAAGGCCGAGGAGATGGACAACCGAGCCAAGGTCGAAGACATCATCGACCTGCTCGAGATCGAGAGCTGGCGCAAGTACCCGGTTGCGTTGCTTCCCTATGGGATTCAGAAACGCGTCGAGCTCGGCCGCGCCCTCGCGATGGAGCCCCGCTTGCTGTTGCTCGACGAGCCCGTGGCGGGGATGAACCTCGAGGAGACCGAGGACATGGCGCGGTTCATCCTCGACATCCGCGAGGAGCTGGGGATCGCCATGATCCTGGTCGAGCACGACATGGGCTTGGTCATGGACATCGCCGATCGCGTGATGGTGCTGGACTTCGGGACGCCGATCACGACCGGTGTGCCGGGGGAGGTGCAGCGTCATCCCGAGGTCATCCGTGCCTACCTCGGTCAGGAGTTCGAGAGCGAAGAGCTCCGCCACGCCGAGCACGAGGTGGAACCCCGGTCGTAGGCTCGGGCGTCGGCCACTCGCGGTGCCCTCGCCCATCGCAGCGAGAGCGCACTGATCGGCCCGAGCGGCGGGCTGCGATCCCCTCTGGCGGGGGATCATTCAATCCTCCTCGTCCCCGTATCGCTTCTGAGAGCTAGGGTCTCGCCGGTGATCTCCGACCACGATCGTTGGCTCCTCGAGGAGGGCACGCACGAGCAGCTTCACGAGCTGCTCGGCTGCCATCTCGACGAGGAGGGCGCGACCTTCCGTGTGTGGGCGCCGCACGCCGAGCGGGTCACCGTCATCGGTGACTTCAACGGCTGGGAGCCCTGGGCCGACGACATGACGTGGGCCGGCGGCGGCGTCTGGGAGACCTCGATCGGCGGCATCGCGCCCGGAACGAGGTACAAGTACCACATCGAGAGGCGCGGCTGGTACGCCGACAAGACCGACCCCGTCGGCTTCGCCGCCGAGCTGCCCCCCGGAACGGCATCACTTGCGTGGGATCTGAGCTACGACTGGGGCGACGGCGACTGGCTGGCGACCAGGGGCGAGCGCCAGGGCCGCGAGTCGCCCATCTCGATCTACGAGATGCACATCGGCTCGTGGCAAGGACCCACCAAATACCACCTCATTGCCGACCCCCTCGTCGAGTGGGTCGTGCGCGAGGGTTACACCCACGTCGAGATGCTCCCTCCTCTGGAGCACCCCTTCTACGGATCGTGGGGGTACCAAACCACCGGGTACTTCGCGCCGACCTCCCGCTACGGCTCGCCGCAAGAGTTGATGATGCTCATCGACAAGCTGCACCAAGCAGGCGTCGGGGTCATCCTCGACTGGGTGCCCTCCCACTTCCCGATGGACGGGCACGGGCTCATCCACTTCGACGGCACCCACCTTTACGAGCCGGCCGACTGGCGCATCGGCTACCACCCCGACTGGGGATCGGCGATCTTCGACTACGGGCGGCCCGAGGTTCGGGCGTTCTTGGTCTCGAGCGCCCACTTCTGGATCGAGCGCTATCACATCGATGCTCTCCGCGTAGATGCCGTGGCGTCGATGCTCTACCGCGACTACTCCCGCAGCGAGGGCGAATGGATTCCCAACCAGTTCGGAGGCCGGGAGCACCTCGAGGCGATCGGCTTCATCCGGCAGCTCAACGACAGCGTGTACCGCAAGCATCCTGGGATTCAGACGATCGCAGAGGAGTCGACCGCCTGGCCGCTGGTGTCGCGTCCGGTCGAGGTCGGTGGGCTCGGATTCGGCTACAAGTGGGACATGGGGTGGATGAACGACACGTTGCGGTACATCGCCCGCGACCCGGTGCACCGCAAGTACCACCACAACGAGCTGACGTTTCGGGCGATGTACGCCGGTCAGGAGAATTTCGTCCTCCCGCTTTCGCACGACGAGGTCGTACACGGCAAGGGCTCGCTGCTCAGCAAGCAGCCGGGCGATGAGTGGCAGAAGTTCGCAGGGCTTCGCCTGCTGCTGGGGTACCAGTGGATGACACCGGGGAAGAAGCTGCTTTTCATGGGCGGCGACCTCGGTGCACCCAACGAGTGGAACCACGACTCCGGGCTGCCCTGGCATCTCCTCGACAACAGCCTCCACGCCGGGGTGGCGGCATGGGTGGCAGACCTCAACCGGGTCTATCGGGCCGAGCCCGCCTTGCATGCGTCGGATCATCGCCCCGAATGGTTCCGCTGGGTCACGCCCGACGACGCTGCGGCGAGCACGGTCGCCTTCGTGCGCTATGCCGTCGGCGCCCGACCCGTCCTCGCCGTCGGCAACTTCACGCCTGAAGTCTGGCGCGCCTACAAGGTCGGCGTTCCCGAAGGCGGCAGGTGGCGCACCCTGCTCAACAGCGACGCCATCGACTACGCCGGCAGCGGGGTGGGCCCGCCTCCCGAGGTCACCGCTGAACAATCGCCCGCTCACGGATACGATCACTCCATCGTGATCGACATACCGCCGCTCGGCGCAGTCATGATGGTGCCGGAGAGGGAAGCCACGTGAGGAGTCGCCCCCAACCCAAAGTGCTCTCCATGGTCTTGGCCGGCGGAGAGGGCAAGCGGCTGATGCCCCTGACGGCGGACCGGGCCAAGCCGGCCGTGCCGTTCGGCGGGCACTACCGCCTGATCGACTTCGCCCTCTCCAACCTCGCCAACGGGGGCTTTCGCCACATCGTCGTGCTCACCCAGTACAAGAGCCACAGCCTCGACGTGCATCTCTCCCGCACGTGGCGCCTGTCGACGCTGCTCGGCAACTACGTGACGGCGGCTCCCGCCCAGATGCGTGCCGGAAAGCGCTGGTTCCTCGGCTCCGCCGACGCCATCTTCCAGAACCTCAATCTGGTCAACGACGAGCGCCCGGACTACATCTTCGTGTTCGGTGCGGATCACATCTACCGGATGGACCCGAGCCAGATGCTCGAGCACCACATCGACACGAAGGCTGCGGCGACCGTCGCCGCCCATCGAGTCCCCGTGACCGAGGCCCACCAGTTCGGCTGCATCGAGCGCGGCGCCACGACCAAGATCGACACCTTCCTCGAAAAGCCGGAGGATCCGCCGCCATCACCGGACGATCCCACCGAGGCGTTCGTTTCCATGGGCAACTACGTATTCGACACCGACGTACTCGTGGATCTCGTGCGCTCCGACAGCGAGGACGACGACTCCCGGCACGACATGGGCGGCGATCTCATTCCCAAGCTCGTCGCGGAGGGAATGGCGCACGTCTACGACTTCACGCTCAACGAGGTGCCCGGGGTCACCGAGCGCAGCGCCGGCTACTGGCGGGACGTCGGGACGCTGGACTCATTCTTCGAGGCGCACATGGATCTCGTCGACATCGAACCGGTGTTCAACCTGTACAACCAGGAGTGGCCGATCTACACGGACCTGCGCACGCTGCCTCCGGCGAAGCTGGTCGCCGCCGGTGCCGCAGGGCCGGGTGAGGTACGCGACTCGATCCTGTCCAATGGGGTCATCGTCTCCGGCTCCTACGTGCGACGGTCGGTGCTGTCACCCGGAGTCCGGGTGGAGGGCAGCGCCATCGTGGAGAACTGCGTCCTCCTGAACGGCGTGAGCGTGGGCCCCGGAGCGGTCGTTCGTAACGCGATTCTCGACAAGCACGTCGAGGTGCCCGCCGGCGCCCAGATTGGCGTCGACAGCGAACGCGACCGGGCTCGTTTCACGGTTTCGGACGGCGGCATCGTCGCCATCGCCAAGCGAGCGGTCATCGACGAACCGGTCTGACCGCGCTCAGACGACGGCGCGGTACAACTCGATCTGCCGCTGCGCCGGGTTCCGCCACGACCAGTCTCGTTCCATGCCTCTCCGCTGGATCTCCTTGCGGCGACTCGGGCTGCGCCATGCCTTGGCGGCGCGGTGCACGCCGTCGATCAGGGCGGTGGGAGTGACGTGGGGTGCCACGAAACCCGTCCCGGTCTCGGGGTGGGCGTCGGCGTCGATCACGGTGTCGCGCAGGCCGCCGACGTCGGTCACGATCGGGATGGTGCCGTAGGTCATGGCCTGCATCTGGGCGAGCCCGCATGGCTCGAACCGGCTCGGCATCAGCAGCAGGTCGGCGCCGCCGAACAGTCGGTGGGCGAGGGGCTCGTCGAAGCCCTCGATGAATCGGAGCCGCTGGGGGCGTGCCGATGCCACCCAGTGGGCTCGATCTGCGAGATGGCGGTCGCCGGACCCCAGCACGACCATCCGGGCCGGCACCCGATCGAGGTATTCGACGACGTCGAGGGCGAGGTCGACGCCTTTCTGCCACGTGAGCCGGGTGACCATCGCGATGAGCGGGCTCATCTCCCCGGGCCAACCGAGTTCGGACACCAGGGCGCGTCGCACCTCGGTCTTGCCCGACACGTCATCCGGTCCGTAGTTCGCAGTCAGGTCCGGGTCGTCCGCCGGGTTCCATCCTCCGTCGATCCCGTTCAAGATGCCCACGAGACGATCACCCTTGGCGCTCAGGGCATCGTGGAGCCCGGCGCCGTGCTCGCGCCGGCGGATCTCGGTTGCGTAGTTGGGGCTCACCGCCACGACGCGATCGGCGAGGGCGATCGCCCCCGAGAGCGGGTTGGTGCCGCCATACCACTCGTAGGCTTCGGGCCGGTGCGTCAGCAGCGTCAGCCAGCCGGCGTGGGTCGTCCCCTGGTAGGCGAGGTTGTGGATGGTGAGGACCGAGGGTTGCGGACCGGTCAGGAAACCCAGCGCAGCGCCCGTGTGCCAGTCGTTGATGTGCAGCACGTCCGGTGCGAGCTCCTCGGTGAGCCGGGCGACGGCGGCAGAGAACGCCATGAAGCGGAAGTCGTTGTCCGGCCACCCGTGACCGTCCGCGTCGTTGTAGGGGTGGGGGCGCTGGATCGCCGGCGTCGTGACGGCGATCAAGGGAACGCCCTCGGGTGTGGCGCCGCGCCGGAAGGTCGTGATGCCCACCCAGGGCGGCATGCCCAGTGGCTGTGGGGGGCCGAGCGCGACGTCGTAGGTCCCGTAGTCCGGGAGCACGATGGTGACGTCCACGCCGGACCGGTGCAGCTCGCTCGTCAGCCCGGCAGCGGCATACGCAAGTCCTCCGACCCGGACCAGCGGGGCGAGCTCCGCGGTGGCGAATAGCACCCTCACTGCGCCTCCTGAGTCAGCACCACCAAGCCGAGCGCCTCGACCTCGACCACAGTCCCCCCCGGCATGGCCTGGGGGTCGCCGAGGGGCGAGGCGTGGGCGGTGTCGATCGCCGGCCGCCAGGGTGCGTCGCCCAGCCCGCGTGGCACCGTGAAGCGCCGCTGATGGCGTGCTCCGTTGAGGAGGAGGAGGAAGCTGTCGGCCCGCGGCGGTGACTCGCCAGAGTCGGCGGGAGCAGGAGTGCTGCCATTCAGGTAGACCATCAGCGAATGGCTGTCGCGCCGCTGCCAGTCGGTCATCGACATCTCGGAGCCTGCCGGCGTGAACCAGATGACGTCACGATCGCCGCCAGCGTCGTGAGAGGTGCCGCGTAGCCACGACCTCTGCCGGAACACCGGGTGGGCATGGCGCAGCGCGATCAGCGCTCTCGTGAACTCGAGGAACTCGGCGTCCACGTGCCCCCAGTCGTACCACGACAGATCGTTGTCCTGGGCGAACGCGTTGTTGTTGCCGCGCTGGGTGCGCCCCAACTCGTCGCCTCCAGTCACCATCGGAACGCCCTGTGAGAGCAGGAGCGTGGCGAGCAGGCTGCGTCTGCGACGGCTGCGCAGGTCGAGGATCTCGGGGTCGTCGGTCGGCCCCTCCATCCCCGTGTTCCACGCACGATTGTCGTCGGTGCCGTCGGTGTTCTGCTGCCCGTTCGACTCGTTGTGCTTGGTCTGGTAGCTGACGAGGTCGGCGAGGGTGAAGCCGTCGTGACTCGTGACGTAGTTGATGCTGGCAGTGGGGTGCCGTCCGGCCCTGCCGCCGAAGATGTCGGAGCTTCCGGTGAGCCGCGATGCCAGATCGGCGACGGTTCCGGGGGCGCCTCGCCAGAAGTCGCGGACGGTGTCTCGGTAATGGTCGTTCCACTCACGCCAGTCCGGCGGGAAGGCACCGAGCCGGTAGCCACCCGGCCCGAGGTCCCACGGTTCGGCGATCAGCTTGACCCGGTGGAGCACGGGGTCCTGGTGCATCAGCTGGAGGAAAGGGCCGGCGGCGTCGAATTGCAGGCCATTGCGCGCCAGCGTAGAGGCGAGATCGAAGCGGAATCCGTCGATGTGGTACGCATTGACCCACATACGGAGGCTGTCGGCGATGAGCCGGAGCGCTGCCGGGTGGTCGGTGTTGAACGTGTTGCCGACGCCCGAGAAGTCGAGGTAGTGGCGGGGGTCTTCGTCGCTCAATCGGTAGTAGGCCGGATTGTCGATGCCTCGAAACGAGAGATTGGGACCGAGGTCGTGCGACTCGCCCGTGTGGTTGTAGACGACGTCGAGGATCACTTCGAGCCCGGCGGCGTGGAGGGTCTTCACCATCTGCTTGAGCTCGGTGACGGCCGCCGCCGGCTCGCCCGAGGCGGCATACGCGGCATGCGGTGCGAAGTAACCGATCGGCTGGTAGCCCCAGTAGTTACGGAGCCCGTGGCGAACGAGAGCGTGGTCGTGGATGAAGTGCTGAATGGGGAGCAACTCGACGGCGGTCACCCCTAGTCGTACGAGATGCTCGAGCACCGGCTCGTCGGCGAGTCCCAGGTAGCTGCCTCGCAGCGACTCGGGGACGTCGGGGTGGAGGCGGGAGATTCCCTTGACGTGCGTCTCGTAGATCACCGTTGCGTCCCACGGCGTGTTCGGGGCAACGTCGCCTCCCCAGTCGAAGTCGTGATCGACGACGATGCTCTTGGGCATGAAGGGAGCGCTGTCGTGCGGCTCGGGCTCGTCCGGATCGGGCACCGAGAACCCGTACACGGCGCGGTCCCACTCGATATCTCCTGAGATGGCGGCGGCGTAGGGGTCGATCAGGAGCTTGGCGGGGTTGCACCAGAGCCCATGTTTCGGCGCCCACGGCCCGTCGATGCGCAGGCCGTAGTGCGTGCCTGGCCCGACATCGCTGAGGTATCCGTGATAGATCGATCCGGTGCGCCCCCCCAGCCAGAACTGCGACTCGGATCCGTCTGGCTCGAACACGCACACCGCTACCGCCTCGGCTACGTCGGAGTGGACCGCGAAGTTGGTTCCGTTGCCGTCATAGGTCGCACCGAGCGGGGACGGCCGGCCGTGGAGTTGCCGGATCATTGCTTCGGGGTGACGTGGACCGTGCCTGTGAAGAGGCCGGCGACGCGCCCGTCGCCACGTGTGAGGGTGATCCGGTAGGTGGCCAGGGTGCGGCCGCGCGTCATCTCCTCGGCCACGGCGGTGAGAGTGTCACCGTGTCGGGTGGCTGCCGTGAGGACCAGGTGGGTGTCGATCGCCACCGCCCGATCTCCGTGGGCATTCGACGCCAGGCTGAACGCGCAGTCGGCCAGAGAGAACATGGCGCCGCCGTGCGTGACGTCGTAGAAGTTCTCGTGACGTGGCTCGAGCGGCATCGCCACGGTCACCGGCGTGGTGGCGACCAACTCGAGACCCAGCTCCTTGGCGTAGCGATCTCGAGCGAACAGCTCGCGCACCCGGGCGTCGTTGCTCGTCACGTCCGTCGGATCAGTCGCCGAGGCCGCTGCGCCGGCTCAGTTTCCATGCCAAGGGCAGCAGCAGCCCGGCGAGCGCGACCTTGACGAGATCGCCCGGGATGAATGGCACGGATCCCAGCGACGCCGCCTCCACCCAGTCGACCTCGAGGCTCCGGGCGAGCCACGGCACGCCGAAGAGATGAATGATCACGTTGCCGACGAGGAACGCCGGGATCGCCGTCGCCACGAGGCGATCCTGGCGCATCTCTGCGAGGACGCCGACCACCCAGGCGGCGACGATGAAGCCCACGAGATAGCCGCCGGTGGCTCCGGTCACGACCGTCCACCCCGAGGCTCCACCGGCGTAGAAGGGAAGCCCGACGGCGCCGAGCAGCACATAGAGCCCTTGGCTGGCGGCACCCGCTCCCGCACCGAGCGCCGCCCCGCTCAGGAGAACGGCGAAGGTCTGCCCGGTGATGGGCACGGGGGTGAAGGGCAGCGGGATGACGATCTGTGCCGAGAGGGCGGTGAGGAGTGCAAAGCCGACGACGAGGGCAGCCGTGACGACGGTGGTGCGGGGAAGGACGGCCCCGGTGATCACCCGGGAGGGGATGGTGGCTTGCACGGCTGGTACCTCTTTTTTTGTCGGAGAGAGCCGGATTGTATCGTTGGCACCATGACGGCGGCGGGCCTGAGGCTCATCGTGTGGGCCTCAGTGGTCCTGGCGCTCCTGAATGGCAGCGGCGGTACGGCTCGCGCCGTCGAACGCGCCGATTTGGTCACGGAGCCCGCCGGTGAGTGGGCACCACTGGCGAGTCGGCAGCCCGTGTACGACCCCGAGCAGGGCAGCGGCGCCGAGATCGGAGCGATTCGCATCCCGGCAATTGGCGTCGACGAGGTCGTCCGCGCCGGAGTTGCCATCGAGGTCATCGACCAGGGACCGGCGCACTGGGTGGGCACGGCGGACCCGGGAACGGCCGGCAACGTCGTCATAGCCGGTCATCGTTCGGTTCAGTCGGCACCCTTCCGCGCCCTGGACCGTCTCGTCGAGGGTGATCTCGTGATCGTCACCAACTCGTACGGCTTCGATGTGATGTACCGGGTGACCGAGACGTTCATCGTCACACCCGATGCGATCTGGATCACCTACGACGACGGGCATCCGCTGCTCACGCTCTTCGCCTGCCACCCGGTGGGGTCGGCCGCCCAACGGATCGTGGTTCGCGCCGAGCTCGTGGGCGGCCGCCTCCTCGCCTAGCGCCGCGGAGCGAACGCAGTACCGAGCGCCCCGTCGTCGAACTCGCCACCCGCCGAGCCGTGCACGGCATAGCGATACAAGGCGGTCTGGAAGATCCCGCTGAGGGTGGCGATGACGACGGCGACGACGATCAACCACACGATGGCGATCACGAAGGCGCCGCCTGCGGCGATGCCCGAGCCTGCGGCGAGTACGAGGAGGCCGATCGCCGGGAGTGCGAGCAGGAGTGCGAGGAGGCCGAAGCCGATCTGTGCCACGACGTTCTCGCCCCAGGTCCGCTTGAACAGCTCCACAGATCGGCGGATCGCATCGCCCACCGAGATGCCCTCCATCACGATGATGGGCAGGACGAGGAAGGTGACGAGCGACCAGGCGAGTCCTACGAGAGACACCGCGATACGCCCGACGGCGCCGAGGCGTTCCTCGAGCGTACGCAAGATGACGGACACGGTCGCCGACACCACGGCCCACGGGAAGATCCGTCCGGCTCTGGCGGCCGCCCCGCGCAGCGCCGAACCCAACGTTGGGTCACCTCCCGAGAGCCGCTCGTTGGCTCCGTGGACGAGCGCCGCGTTGAAGAAGATGGTGATGTATCCGAGAACGAGGTACATGACGAAGAGGACGGCGTACTCGACTGCGCTCGGCGAGCCCCCCTCCAAGGTCGATGAGGAATTGAGCAGGAACAGCGGCGTGATGAACGTTGCCGCGACGATCAGGCTCGCCACCCCCGACAACAACGGCAGCACCATCAACTCCTTGTCTCGCCGGAGCACTCCCCACGAGGCCTTTGCGATCTGGATGCTGCGTTGGAGCCGTCCCATGCGGGGATTGTATGGGATGCGGGGCGGTTAGACACCCCACGCCAGTACCATCCCGGCCATGGATTCGCTCGACGTCGATCGGAGATCGCCCGACTCCGATCTCGTTCCTCACGATCCGTGGGATGAGCTCCCAGTGGAGGTACGACCGCGGCCAAAGCTTCCCAAGTGGCCCTTCTTCGTCGCGGGATTCCTGATGTTGATCGGGGCCGCCGTGGCCATCGCTTGGCCCATCAACGTTCCCTACTACGCACTCTCCCCGGGTCCGGTCAACGACACATCCGACTTCGTGAACGTTGCCGAGCCCCTCGGCGAGGAGGATGGCGACCTCTTCTTCCTGACTGTGTCGCTTCGAGAGATCAACGCACTCGAGTACCTCGGTGCGCTCATCAACGACGAGGTGGACCTCAGCCCTCGCGAGAACATCCGGCCTGCAGGAGTGTCCCAGGAGGAGCTGCGCCGCCAAAACATCTCTTTGATGGACACCTCGAAGACGTTCGCCATCTACGTGGCCCTCACCAAGCTCGGCTACGAGGTCGGCCTCGAGGGAACCGGGGCGCTGGTGATGTCGGTCGTCGAGGGGTCGGCGGCCGAGGGAGTCATCGAGCCGAACGACATCATCATCGCCATCGACGGTGAGTCGGTGGAGTTCTCGTCGGATGCCGTCGAGCTGGTCGGGGGCCACGCTCCGGGAGATGTGGTCGTGCTGACGGTGCAACGTACCGGTGCGGATGGCGAGGTCGAGGAGCTGACGCTATCGCTCGTGCTCGGACCGTTCCGCTACATCCGCGACGACGGCACTGTCGAGGAGGATCTCGATCGGGGGATGGTCGGCGTGCTGCTCGACAACGCTCCGGGAGGGGACGTCGTGTTTCCCATCGACGTGGAGATCGATGCGCAGAACATCGGCGGGCCATCTGCCGGCCTCATGTTCGCTCTCGAGGTGATGAACCAGCTCACCGAGGAGGATCTCACCAAGGGTCATCGCATCGCCGGTACCGGAACGATCGATGCAGAGGGCAACGTGGGGTCCATCGGAGGCGTGCGGCAGAAAGTGTTTGGCGCCATCGATGTCGGTGCGGAGTATGTGCTGGTTCCCCAGCGCAACTACGAGGATGCGCTGGATGCGGCCGGCGATGTCATCGAAGTCGTGGGCGTTGCGACGATCGACGATGCGCTGGCGTTCTTCGAAGCTCTGCCCGAGCCGGGGGTGTAGGCCGGCGCCCGCCGAGCCGCGAATGCAGGGGTTCTCGGCTCGTCGTCGGGTATCGTCGGGCGATGCCTCCAGATCTCTCTGCCGATGAGGTGCGCAGCCGCTCGTTTCCCGGTGCGCTGAGGGGTTACGACCGAGATGCCGTCGACCGCTTCCGCGATGAGGTGGCGGACCGCCTCGCCGAGCTCGAGAGCCGCCTCGCCGACGTGGAGGCCCGCTTGTCCCAGCTGGGGATCCACGATCTTCCCGATCTGACTGCGGAGATCACGCGAGTCGGTGCCGACCTCGAGACGATCATGGCCGAAGCGGTGCGGGCCGCATCCGAGCTTCGTGCGCGTGCGACGCAGGACGCCGAGCAGTGGCGTGCCCAGGCAGAGACCGATGCGGCTGCGGTCCGCTCCGAGGCGGAGGCCGACGCTGCGGCATTGCGGGGCTCGGTCTGGGAGCTCGCCAGCGAGATGCTCACCGACAGCTCCGACGAGGTCGAACGGATGATGCGCGCTGCTCAGGACGACGCGCTGTTCATCCGGGCCGAGGCGGAGCGCGAGGAGCTCCGTGCCGTCGCCGAGGCGCGCCGTGCGGCGGAGGACCTCCTCCGTTCGGCTCGGTCCGACGGTGAGCAGATCGTCGCCGGGGCGCATGCGGAGTCGGAACAGATCCTGGAGTCGGCCAGGCGGTCGGCCGAGGCGGCGCAGGAGAGGGCGCGTGCGCTCGAGGATCGACGTTCGGAGCTGATGCGCGAGCTCGAGGCGACCCGCAAGTCGATCGATGAGCTCGAGAACCAGATGGAGGAGCGCACGGCGCCAGCGGCGGAGCCCGCCGAACGGCCCGTGGCGTATCCCGAAGACCCCTCCGTCAGGATCGTACCGGCGCGGGACGTGATCGTGCCCGGAGTCGTCGATGCCGACGAGATGGCCGCCGAGGTCGAGGAGATGAGACGCATCGTGCCTCCTGCGGCGGGGTCGCAAGCGGAAGCCGTCAACGAAGCCGCCCCACAGGTGCCTGCGCCTGAGCCGACTCCGGAGGCCGTCGACACGCCGGTCGAGGTCTCCAGAGAGCCCGAGGTCCTGGATGACGACATCTACGGCGAAGGCTCGGTGAGGGTCATATCGGCCAAGCCGGCCGCCCCTCCAGAAGATGCTCCTCCGGAAGATGCGGCTGCACCGCTGCCCGAAACGGCGCCTGCGGAGTCTGCGGGCGAGGCGTCTCCGGAGGCGACGCCCGCGACGACGGCACCCTCGGCCGCTTCGGAGTCTGCGGGCGAGGCGTCTGCGGAGGCGACGCCCGCGGCGATGGCACCCTCGGCTGCTTCGGAGGCGGAACCCGAGGAACCCGCGGTCGGCTCGGAGCCGGAGCCGGCGGTGCCAACGCCGGCCGAGCCCGTTGCTTCCAACGCGGCCGCACACGCGCGTATCGCGAGCAACGGCGCCGGCAGGGCAGAGCCCATCAGCGCCCGGCCCGCTGCCATCGAAGACCTGTTCGCCAGCTTGCGATCGGCACCAGAGGACGACCGATCTCCCGCTCCGACGGTGCCAAATGACGCTGAAGACGCCCCTCGGTCGCAGGCTCCGCAGGAAGAGCCGGCGGCGTCACAGCCGGAGCCTGCCGAGCCGGAAGCCGCCCCGGTGAGTGAGCGGAGCATGCGGCCCGCGTCCTCGATGCGGGCGGCGGTGGATCTCCGGGATCGCATGCTGCTGCCGCTTCAGAACAGCGCGTTGCGCGATCTCAAGCGATCGATCCTCGATCTTCAGAACGAGGTCCTGGAAGCCATCCGTGTCAGCGAGGGTCGCTGGACACCCGAGCAGCAGCTGTTCGCCGGGGCCGTCACTCCCGCCGTTCACGCGCTCGCCGTGGCCGCCTACGCCGCCGGCTCCGCTGCCGCCGCCGAGCTCGCCGATAGCGACGCCGCACCCGCTGTGGTCGGAGCCCCCTCGGAGCATGGGTTGGAGGTGGCGGCGGCCTTGAGATCGGCGGTGTCCGACGGCCTGAGCCGGGCCGAGGCGAGGTCGGCGGGCCAGCGCGAGCTCGCTGCCGCCGTCTCCCGGGTCTTTCGAGCGTGGCGCACGGACGAGGCCGAGCGGCGTGCGCGCATGGTGGCCTTCCGGGCCTACCACGAAGGGGTCCTCGCCGGCTTCGCCTCCCTCGGCGTCGATGAGGTGATCGCAGTGACCGAGGGACGCCAGTGCGCCGAGTGCCCGGCAGTCCCCGGGGCATCATGGGATCCGTCCGGAGCGCTTCCCGAGGGAATGCTGATGCCGCCCGCCCACCCCGAGTGCGTCACCACGATTGTTCCCGCTGCGGGAGTGGTCATGGCGGGATCCGGCGGGTAGCAACGGGTGCTGCAATAGAATCCCGCCCGTGATCAACAGGGAGCCCGTCCCCCTCCGGCCCCGCAGCGGTTCGCGCCGCGTCCTCACCATCGTGGTCGTGGCGTTCTTCGTGCTGCTCTTCACGCTGCGCTCGATCGCGACTTTCTGGACGGACTACCTGTGGTTCGACTCCCTGAACCTGACGGGCGTCTGGAGCACGCTCGTCTTCACGAGGGTCTGGTTGGTGATGGGCGCCACTGCCGTGGCCGCCGCCCTGATCTGGGGCAACCTGGTGCTGGCCGACCGGCTGTCGCCGCGCGATGTCCTGCCGCTCGAGGGCCCCGATGAAGAGCTGCTGCAGCGTTGGCAGGAGTGGATCGGCCCAAGGGAAGGCAGAGTGCGCATCCTCGTGGCGCTGGGTCTGGGATTGATGCTCGGTCTCGGCGCCTCACTGTGGTGGGAGGACTTCCTACTGTCTCGATATGGCGGTGACTTCGGGATCGTCGACCCGGTCTTCAACAACGACGTCGGTCTGTACGTGTTCCGGCTGCCGTTCTATCGGTCGCTGTTCGGATGGGTCTTTCAGCTCTTCGTCGTCATCGCTCTGGTCTCGGCCGTCGTTCACTACCTGAACGGGGGCATCCAGGTGCAGACGCCGCAGCGCAGGGTCAGCCCCGGCGTCAAGGTGCACCTGTCGGTGATCTTTGCGGTCCTCGCTCTCCTCAAGGCCGTCGGCTATTGGCTCGACACCTGGGAGTTGCTGTACTCGCCCCGCGGGAGCGTCACCGGTGCTTCCTACACCGACGTGAACGCCCAACTCCCGGCGCTGCGCCTGCTCGTCCTCATCTCGATCGTCGCCGCGATCATCCTGCTCGTGAACCTCTGGTTCCGGGGATGGACGCTCCCGCTCGTGGCCCTCGGCTTGTGGCTCTTCACGTCGATCGTCGTCGGGGGTCTCTACCCGAGCTTTGTACAGCGGTTCCGCGTGGTACCCGACGAGGTGAACAAGGAGGTCGAGTTCGTCGCCCACAACATCGAGTTCACCCGCGAAGCGTTCGGCCTGGACTCGGTCGAGGTCCGCAACTTCGCCGCGTCGAGCGAGCTCGACGTGGACGCCTTGGAAGCCAACCGGGCGACGATCGACAACATCCGGCTGTGGGACCCGTCCGTGTTGAGGACCACGTATCGCCAGCTCCAGGAGATCCGCACGTTCTACGGGATCGAGGACGTCGACGTCGATCGCTACGAGATCGACGGCGAGCTCACCCAGGTGATGGTTTCGGCCCGGGAGCTCGATGAGCAGAACATCCCAGGGGGAGGGTGGGTCAACGAGAAACTCGTGTATACCCACGGCTTCGGAGCGGTACTGTCCCCGGCCAACGACGTGACGGTCGAGGGACAGCCCGAGTTCCTCATCAAGGACATCCCGCCGGTCACAACCACACCGGAGTTGCAGATCGACCAGCCTCGCATCTACTTCTCCGACAGCGCGGACGATGACTACCTCATCGTTGCCACCAACGAGCAGGAGGCCGACTTCCCGATCGGGGAGGGGGAGGTGTCCCTGGCCCGCAACACCTACGACGGTGACGGGGGAGTCGTCCTCGGTGGCTTCTTCCGACGTGCGGCCTGGGCGCTGCGCTTCGGTGACGTAGACGTGCTCATCTCCGGGCAGCCTCGCGGCGACAGTCGGGTGCTACTGGAACGAAACATCCGGGACCGCGTGGAGAAGGTCGCGCCCTTCCTGTTCCCTGACGCCGACCCCTACCTGGTCCTCGTCGATGGGCGGATGATGTGGGTGCTCGACCTCTACACGGTGTCCGACGACTACCCGTACTCCTCGTCGGCGGCCACCGCCCGTCTCGACCGGACCCGAGGTCTGCCGCTGTCGTTCAACTACGTCCGTAACCCCGTGAAGGCCACCATCGATGCGTTCACCGGCGAGATGACCTTCTATGTGATCGACGACAGCGACCCGCTCATTCAGGCGCAGCGGCGGATCTTCCCCGCGCTGTTCACGGACGAGGAGCTACCCGAGGAGCTGCGGAATCATCTCCGTTACCCCGAGGACCTCTTCCGGGTGCAGTCCGACATGTACCTGCTGTACCACATGACCGATCCGCGGGACTTCTTCAACACGGTCGATCCGTGGCAGATCGCCAGCGACCCGTCTACGTCGGAGCGCACCGAGCTCCGAGGCATCTTCGTCGACGAGGACGGCAATCAAGTCCGTCCCATGCTCCCCTACTACCTGCTGATGAGACTGCCGGAAGAGGACGAGCTCTCCTTCCTCATCATGCAACCCTTCACGCCGCGGGACCGGCCCAACATGGTGTCGTTCATGGTGGCGAAGTCGGGCCCGGCCCAGTACGGCGAGATCATCGACTACCGGCTGCCCGCTGCCTCGGCGCAGCAAGGCCCCGGCCAGGTCGGGAACTTCATCAACCAGGACCCCACGATCTCTGCCGAGTTCACGCTGCTCGGTCAGGGAGGCTCCGAGGTCATCCAAGGAAACATGCTGGTGGTGCCGGTGGAGGAGTCCCTGCTGTACGTACAACCGATCTACATCAGGGCCGATCCGGAGGGAGCAGACTCGGGCGGTATCCCCGAGTTCAAGCGAGTCGTCGTGTCGTTCGACGGCGACATTCAGATGCGCGACACCCTCAACCAGGCGCTCGGCGCCATCTTCGGAGAGTCCCCGGCCAGTGACGACCAACCGCCGCCCACGACGCCGCCAGGTGACGGCGGTGAGGTGCCGGAGGAGGTCACCGCTTTGCTCGTCGCGGCATCTGCGGCGCTCGAGGAAGCCGATGCCGCCCTGAGAAACGGTGATCTCGCCGGCTACCAGGCCAAGGTCGACGAAGCCTCCGAGCTCATCACCAGAGCTGCCGCTCTGACGTCCACGACGCCCTGACCGACGGACTGCCCGGCCGACGATGATTCGTTTCGATCATCTCCGTGCTCTGACGGGGCCGCACGGCCTCTATGAGCACGCACGCCATGACGCACCCCGCCAGCATCATGGATATACGACCGACGACAACGCCCGGGCCTTGGTGGTGATGGCCAGAAGCGCACCGCTGACAGAGGCCGACCAGGAGCTGTTTCACCGCTATCTGGAGTTCGTTGCGTCGGGAAGGGTCCCCGGCGGATGGCACAACCGGATGAGTGACCGCGGCGTGTGGCTCGACCGGCGCGGTGCCGACGATGCACACGGACGGGCGATGTGGGGATTGGGCGAGGCGTTTCGTGTTCTCGACGCAGGCGACCGGCAGGGTGTGCTGGAGACGTTCGTGGCCGGACTCGACCTGGAGACCCCTTCACCCCGCGCCAACTCCTATGCGGTGCTCGGCGCGGTGGCGGCGCTCGCCGCGCTCGGCGAGGCCGCTCCACCGGCCGTGGAACCAGCGCTGCGCAGGTTCATCTCGCGTGTCCCGGGGCCCGCCGGGGGGAGCTGGCGCTGGCCGGAGGCGCGCTTGGCGTATGCCAACGCTCGTATGCCCGAGGCGTTGCTCGCAGCAGGAGAAGCCCTGGGCGACGGCGCGGTCGTCGCATCCGGGGTAGAGCTGTTGGGGTGGCTCGTCGCCCTCGAACGGGGCGAAGCGGGCTTCAGCTTCACGCCGGTGGGAGGTCGCGGACCCGATGATACGAAGCCGGCCTTCGACCAGCAGCCGATCGAGGCATGGGCGATGGCCGACGCCTGCGCTCGGGCGGCGTGGCTGACCGGGGACGAGAGTTGGAGGCCCCTCGTCGAGGATGCCGCCGAATGGTTCCTAGGCCGCAACGATGCAGGCCTGGCGCTCTACGACGCCGACACGGGCGCCGGCTTCGACGGGCTCCATCGCAACACCGTGAACCGCAATCGTGGCGCCGAGTCGACCCTGGCGGCGCTCGGGGCGCTCCAGACGCTCGAGCGGTGTCTGGCCGGTCTTCCTCCGGCATGAGCCTACGGATCGGGATGATCGCCCCGATCACCCACCCCTACCCGCCGCCGGGGTACGGGCCGTGGGAGCGGGTGGCACATGATCTCACCGAGGCGCTGGTCGCTGCCGGCCACGAGGTCACCTTGTTCGCCGCAGGGACCGCGGTCACGGCCGCCGAGCTCGTAGCCACAGTTCCCGACGTGCACGTCGCCGGCTCGCTCGATCCAAGGCTGGCCGAGACCGAGCACATCGCGGCGGCGATCGAGGTCGCCGCGGGCGGTGGGCTCGATGTCGTGCACTCCCATCTCCACGTCCACGTGTTGCCCTACACGCGTCTGGTGGGCTGTCCCGTGGTCACGACCCTGCACGGAGCGGGTTGGGATCGTGCGCACCATCGCCTGCTGCTCCGCTACGCCGAGCAGCCCTTCGTCTCCCTCAGCCATGCCGAGCGGGCGTTTCTCCCCGAGCTCAACTACGTCGCCACAATCCCCAACGGCATCAGAGCGGACGATTTCCCCATTGGCGCCGGTGCCGGCGGGTACCTGGCCTTCGTGGGTCGCATCGCCCCGGAGAAGGCAGTGGAGGACGCCATTGCTGTGGCCGAGCTGGTGGGGCGACCGCTCCGCATCGCGGGGATCATCGAGCCGCGCCACAGCAACTACTTCGAAGGCACCATTGCGCCGCGTCTCCGGCCCGGCGACATCGAGTACGTGGGCTCCTTGGGACGCGGCGAAGTGGCCCGCTTCGTGGGCGATGCCGCAGGTCTGCTCATGCCGCTGCGGTGGGACGAGCCCTTTGGTCTCGTCGTTGTCGAGAGCCTCGCCACCGGCACGCCGGTGATCGCATGGCGTCGTGGCGCCATGGCCGAGATCGTGCGGCCCGGC
>JBFINP010000027.1:0-36920 GCA_041611095.1 Acidimicrobiia bacterium
CCACGGTCGCCCGGACCTGCGGCACCCGTCAGTCCGGGGCGTCCTCGGCCTTTGCGATGAGATACCCGCGTGCCCGCTCGGCCAGCTCGTACCGCCCGACCAGCTTCCAGAACGAGCGGTTGTGGTTCGGGACGACGAGGTGGGCGAGCTCGTGCACGATGATGTAGTCCAGCACCCAGCGGGGAAACGAGGCCGCCCGCCGGGAGATCCGGATCTTGCCCGAGGAGATGGTGCAGGACCCCCACAGGGTGCTCTGCCGTCCCGACCACTCGATCGATTGCGGCGAGGGAAGCCGGTAGCGGGCGACGAGGCGACGGGCCCGGTCCGCGAGGTCGATGCGATCTGCGTCCTGGCGATCGCGGAAACGACGCTCCATGGTCGTCACCCAGTGGCGCTCTTCGGCGTCGGTGAACCGGTCCGGGATGGCGACGTGGAGCACACCGTCGACGAGCCGGGCCTGGACCGTCTTGTGACGGCGCGAACTGCGTTTCACCTTGACCTGCATACGGCGATCGTACCCTCGGCGGGCGACACGGATGAGGCACACCCCGCTCATCCTTTGGCTGCGCCGCGGCGGGTCGTACCATCGGTAGACCATGTCACGACGACTCCCCCGATGCGCGTGGTGTGGCCGGGAGTTCGAGCCGAATGCCGGCCCGGGAAGACCGCGGCGTTTCTGCCGTCGGAGCCACCGCCAGCGCCACTACGAGGCCACCCGCCTCGCCGAGCGTCACGGTCTCGGACCTCGGGATGCCCTGGTCGATCGGCGAACACTCGGCCGCCTCAACGACCGGCTGTACGTACTCGCGGCCGCTTGTGAAGACGTCCGCCAGGACATCGCCCAGTCGCCGGATCTCGACACGTACCGCGATGCGGTAGTGCATCTGCTGGAGGCGGCGTTGCCGCTACAGGGGGCGTACGTCGAACCGAGGGCCGTGGGCGCCGACGACTGAGGGCGGGCGACTCAGAGATCTCGGTATCACGCGACGGTGACCACGAGGATCTCGCCGCTCCGACTGCGCCACGTTGAGATACGCGCCCACCGGCCGGACAAGATCGGTGATGAACGCGAACAGGTCGTCGTCGGGCGCGGTCCAGTCGAAACTGCTCTGCTCGTCCTCGATGTAGCCGTCGAGGGACACGTTTGCTATCTAGATCAGCTTGCCGTGTCATGGCCTCGACTCACGCGACACCGTTCGCGACGACCTGGCGACAACCGCCGACAGCCCCTCGACCCGCTCGAAACCGTCACTCGGCGCTCGTCACACGTGCTGTCCCCACTGCTCGGGCCGGCACCTCGAATCCGCGGTCTGCCTCATACCGAGAGCCGCATCAGGATCCGATACGGTCGACGAAGTCGGTGATCTCCGCTTCGAAGCTCGCCCGGCGGTGCAGATCGAACTCCTCCCAGGTCGCAAGCGTGGTCGGGTCGGTGACCCGGTCGATGAACAGGTGGCCGTTGAGATGGTCGACCTCGTGCTGGAACGTGCCGGCGGTGAGGCCCGCAACCACGAGATCCACCGGCTCACCGTGGCGGTTCAGTGCGCTCACTCGAACTCGCAGATGGCGCCGGATGTCGCCCCGCAACGGCACGCTGAGGCAACCCTCGTTGAGCGGGAACGTCTCGTCTCCGAGGTACTCCAGCTCGGGATTCACCAGCACCGTGAGCGGAATCGGCGGCTTGTAGGGGTAACGGGTGTTGTCGCTCACCTCGATGGTGCAGATGCGGACCGGTTCTCCCACCTGGTTGGCGGCGATGCCGGCGCCGTTGGCGTGCCGCATCGTGTCGATCAGGTCGTCGATCAGCGCCTGCGTCGCGGACTGGGCCAGCTCGGCAGGGGAGACGGTCCGTGCGGCGGTCCGCAGCACGGGATGGCCGATCTGGACGATCTGACGGAGCGCCATGTCACACCCTCAGCTCTCGGACCCACGCGAAGAGGTCATCTCGCCGGCCACCCAGACCTCGGCGCATAGATCCATGCCCATCCAGTAGAGCAGTTCGGCGGGATGCTCTGCGTCCCAGACTGCGATGTCGGCCCGGAGGCCTGCGGCCAGCACGCCCCTGTCGGCGAGACCCAGGGCCATGGCCGCATTGCGCGTCACCCCGAGGATGGCCTCCTCAGGAGTGAGGCCGTAGAGCAGCGCACCCAGGTTGCAGACGAGTGCGAGATCGGCGACCGGTGAGGTCCCGGGGTTGAGGTCGGTCGCCAGGGCGATCGGCACCCCGTGCCGGCGCAGCGCCGCGATCGGGGGCCGCTCGGCGACCTGGAGCACGTGGGCGGCGCCCGGCAGCAACACGGCCACCATCCCCGCCTGCGCCATGGCCGCCACGTCGGCGTCCGATGCGTGTTCCAGGTGGTCGGCCGACAGGGCATTATGGGCGGCGGCGACGGCGATCCCTCGGTTGGCGGACAACTGGGCGCCGTGGATCTTGACGGGCAACCCGTGCTTCGCCGCAGCGGTGAAGATGTGATTCGTCTGCTCAGGGGAGAACGCGATGTGCTCGCAGAACACATCGACGGCGTCGGCGAGTCCCTCAGCGGCCACCGCGGGCAGCATCTCGTGCACGACGAGGTCGACGTAGCCCTCGCTGTTGCCCTCCCACTCGGCCGGAACCGCATGCGCTCCAAGGAAGGTACTGCGCACGCTCGCCCCCGCATCGGCGTTCAGGCGACGAGCGATGCGCAGCATCGTGAGCTCCGTGCCGACGTCGAGGCCGTAGCCGGACTTGACCTCCACCGTCGTGACGCCACCGGTGTGCAGCCGCTGGAGCCTGCGGAATGCGGAGGCGTACAAGTCCTCTTCGCCGGCGGCGCGCGTGGCTGCAACCGTGCTGCGGATCCCGCCGCCCGAAGCGGCGATCTGCTCGTACGTCGCTCCGCCGAGACGGGAAGCGAACTCGCCGACGCGATTGCCGCCGAAGATCAGATGGGTGTGACAGTCGATCAGACCCGGCGTGACGAGGCGGCCGCCGAGGGACCGGCGCTGCGCACCGTCGGGGATCGCAACGTCGTCGCGGGCACCGACGGCAGTGATCTCACCGCCCTCTACCACGACCACGCCGTCGTATAGCAGGCCGTACCCAGCGCGGTCGGCCATGGTCGCCACGGTCGCATCGGTGAAGGCGATCACTCCGCTCACGAGAACGCCCCTCGCCACAGCCCATCGACGACGGAGCCAAGGCGCTCCAACGCGCCGTCGACCGCGTCGATCTGACCAGCCTTGACCACGTGGCGACCGTGGACGACGACATCCGATACATCGCCGGCACTCGCGGAAAAGGCCACGTGGTCGACCTGCGCGATGTCCGTTCCGGCGAGGCCCCAGGAGCCGGGCCGGACGGTGACGAGATCGGCGAGGCGCCCCGGAGCGATCATTCCCGCATCCACGCCGAGGCTGCGGGCGCCGCCGGTGGTTGCAGCGGCGAGGAGTGCAGCGGGGGAGTGGAGGCCGCGTCTCCCCAGCCGCATGCGATCGTGCAGCTCGATGCCTCGCATCTCTTCGAAAGGATCGATGGCTGCGTGGCTGTCCGTGCCCAGCGCAAGCGTGGCACCCGCCGCAGCGAGCTCGCTGAAGGGACCGAGGCCGTCGCCGAGGTCGCGTTCGGTGGTGGGGCAGACGACGATCGACACCTCGCCGCGGCCGAGGGCCACGATGTCGGCCGGTTCGAGGTGGGTGGCGTGTATCGCCGAGGTCGTCGGTTCCAGCAGGCCGGCGTGCTCGAGGAGGGCGGTCGGGGAGCGCCCCGTCGCCGCAACCGTCGCACTGTTCTCGGCGGGTTGCTCCGAGAGGTGGATGTGGAGGGGACAGCCGAGCCGGTGCGCCACGTCACCCAGCCTTGCCAGATCTGCGGGCGGCACGGCGCGGACGGAGTGGGCGGCGACGGCGAGCGATGCGAGGGGTGCACCGTCGAGCTCCCTTGCCAGCTCGCCGACCCGGTCCGCCCAGACGGTGACGTCGCCGTCGCTGAAACGGAGCTGCACACCCTCGGCCGGGGCCGCGAACGACCCGCGCAGATAGCAGACGTCGATCAGGACCAGGCGGATTCCCACGGCGGCCGCAGCTCGGACGAGCGCCCAGCCCATCTCGTTCGGTTCGGCGTAGCGGCGGCCGCCACGCTCATGATGCAGGTAATGGAACTCGCCGACGGTCGTGAAGCCGGCTGCGAGCATCTCGGCGTATACGCCGATGGCGAGCTCCTCGTAGGTCTCGGGGGTGAAGCGCTCCGCCACGCGGTACATGCCCTCCCGCCACGACCAGAAGTCGCCCGAACCGTGGGTGCGGCCTCGCAACGTCCGATGGAAGGCATGGGAGTGGGCGTTGACGAATCCAGGCACGGTGAGCCCTTCGAGCGTGGTCGAACCAGGGTCACGAGGCGCTCCGGGCGTCACGGCGGTGATGCGGCCCGTGCCGACGGTGATGGCCACCTCGCGTTCCACCTCGGTCCCGACGAGGGCGTATTGGGCGTGGTATGCGGTCACGTACTCGGCGCCATGGGTATGTGCACCCCCCGCTCGGCGGCGACCTCGCGGGCGATCGTGTACCCGGCATCGGCGTGGCGCATCACCCCGGTGGCGGGGTCCGTCGTGAGAACTCGCTCCAGGCGTTGTGCGGCGAGGTCCGTGCCGTCGGCGACGACGACCATACCGGCGTGGATGGAGCGTCCGATGCCCACACCCCCGCCGTGGTGGACGCTGACCCACGAGGCACCCGACGCGGTGTTGGCGAGAGCGTTCAGGATCGGCCAGTCGGCAATGGCGTCGCTGCCGTCCCGCATCGCCTCCGTCTCCCGATAGGGCGAGGCGACGCTCCCGGAGTCGAGATGGTCGCGGCCGATCACGATCGGCGCCCGCAGCTCGCCACGGTGCACCATCTCGTTGAACCGCCGGCCCAGTCGCGCCCGCTCCCCGTAGCCGAGCCAGCAGATGCGCGCCGGGAGCCCTTGATAGGCGACGCGCTCGCCGGCCAGGCGAATCCAGCGCGTCAGCGCCTCGTCTTCGGGGAACTCCTCCATGACGGCGCGATCGGTTGCAGCGATGTCGGCGGTGTCGCCGGACAGCGCTACCCACCGGAACGGACCCTTCCCCTCACAGAAGAGCGGCCGGATATAGGCGGGGATGAAGCCCGGATAGGCGAACGCATCCTCGAAGCCGCCGAGCTCGGCCTCGGCGCGGAGGCTGTTCCCGTAGTCGAAGACCTCGGCGCCGGCGTGAAGGAAACCGACCATCGCTTCGCAGTGCCGGGCCATGCTGGTGCGCGCCCGCCGGGTGAAACCCTCCGGGTCGTCGGAGCGCATTCGCTCCGCCGCCTCGATCGACACGTCGACGGGGATGTACGAGAGCGGATCGTGGGCCGAAGTCTGATCGGTGACGATGTCTGCGGGAAAGTCGATCTCGAGCAGCCGTGGCACGACTTCGGCGGCGTTCCCGACGAGGCCAACCGACAGCGGGCGCCCCTCCCGGCGGGCCGCGACGCACCGGCCGACCGCGTCCTCGACATCGTCGGCGGCTTCGTCGAGATAGCGCGTATCGAGGCGCCGCTGGACGCTATGCGGATCGACGTCGATGCACAGAGCCACCCCGCCGTTCATGGTGACGGCGAGGGGCTGCGCACCGCCCATCCCGCCCAGGCCCGCGGTCAGGGTGATGGTTCCGGTCAGGTCGCCGCCAAAACGGCGCCGGGCGATCTCGGCGAAACACTCGTACGTGCCTTGGAGGATTCCTTGGGTGCCGATGTAGATCCACGAGCCTGCCGTCATCTGCCCGTACATCGTCAACCCGGCTGCCTCCAGCCTGCGGAACTCGTCATTCGTCGCCCAATCGGGAACGAGGAGCGAGTTGGCGATCAGAACGCGCGGAGCCCACTCGTTCGTTCTCACCACACCCACCGGCTTGCCGGATTGCACGAGCAGCGTCTCGTCGCCCGCGAGCCGGCGGAGCTCTCCCACGATGGCGTGATAGGCGTCCCACGATCGGGCGGCCTTCCCGGAACCCCCGTACACGACCAGCCGATCCGGATGCTCCGCCACCTCGGGATCGAGGTTGTTCATCAGCATGCGCATTGCGGCTTCCTGCGGCCAGCCCTTGCAGGCCAGCGAGGTGCCGCGAGGGGCACGGACGACGGGCACGAGTCCTCCTCCGGGGGCGTCGGGCCATGGTACGGGTACGTCTCACGCCGTGGGGGATGTGTCACGGCCCAGGTCTCTCCCGATGGGCCGGTTCCACGATGTGGTACGGTTCCGCGCAGGGTCGGACGGCGCAGCACGAGGTCTCGCATGAACCGTGTCCAGTCCGTGGATCGGGCCTTTCTGATCTTGCAGCGCATCGCCACGTCCGAGCTCGGCCTCACCGAGATCGCCGAGGACGTCGATCTCCCCAAGTCGACCGTCGCCCGCCTCTTGCACACCCTGGCGTCGATCGGAGCCGTCGATCGCGTCAGCAGCGACGGGACGTACCGGATCGGTGACGCCGTGCGCAACCTCGTGGGGGCGACACCGACGGTGGCCGACTTCGCCCGCCACGCCAGGCCCTATATGCGCATGCTCGCCCAAGAGGTCGGCGAGGACGCCGGTGTCAGCGTCCCGATTGCGACGGGCGTCCACTACGCAGCCCAGGAGAGCGCCGAGAACCCAGTGGTGGTCGAGGACTGGACTGGCACCGTCGCTTCCTTTCACGTGGTCCCAGCAGGTCTCGTGATCCTTGCGTTCTCGCCCGGCGCCTGGGTCGACCGCGTGCTGGACGGTCCCCTCGAGGCGGCGACGCCTCGTACCGTCACCGACCCGGCTGCGATCCGTAGGCGGCTGGCCCAGATACGGGCCGATGGCTACTGCTGGGTGTACGGGGAGTTCCTCGAGGAGCTGAACTCGGTAGCGGCTCCGGTCTTCGGCGTGACCGGACTCATCGGCGCCATCGGGGTGCACGGCCCTTCCTACCGCTTCCCGAAGGAGGGAGAGGAGGGCCGCATCGCCGGCCGGGTGGTCGATGTCGCCGCCAAGCTGTCGGAAGCTCATAGCAGGGCCCGCTGAGCTGAACTTTCGACCGGCGGCGCCCACGGTTCCGAAGGAGCCACTTCGCTAGGGTTCGGCCGTTCGCCTACACGCTGGAGTTGCATCGCCCATGAGCCCGGTACCGAGCGATCTCGAGATCGCGCGCGAAGCCAAGCTCGAGCCGATCGCCGCGCTCGCCGAGCGCGTGGGGCTTCTCGACACCGAGCTGATTCCCTACGGCACCACCAAGGCCAAGGTGCATCTCGATGCGCTGAAGCGGCTCGGCGGCAACCCGCTCGGTAAGTACGTCGACGTCACCGCCATCACACCGACGCCGCTGGGCGAGGGCAAGACCACGACGACGATCGGCCTGGTGCAGGGTCTGGGGAGGCGAGGGCACAACGCCATCGCCGCCATACGGCAGCCCTCCATGGGGCCAACGTTCGGCATCAAGGGCGGGGCAGCCGGCGGTGGCTATTCGCAGGTGGTTCCGATGGACGAGTTCAACCTGCATCTCACCGGCGACATTCATGCAATCTCGGTTGCGCACAACCTCGTGGCGGCTGCGATCGACGCCCGCTGGTACCACGAAGGCTCCCGCACAGACGAGCAGCTCCAGGACCTCGGTCTGCGGCGCATCGGAATCGACCCCAACAAGGTCTCGTGGCGACGGGTCGTCGACGTCAACGACCGGGCGCTGCGCAACGTGATCGTGGGGCTGGGCGGCTCGGCCGACGGGCGGCCGCGGGAGACCGGGTACGACATCACCGTGGCGTCGGAGCTGATGGCCATCCTCGCCCTCGTCGACGGCGCGGATCACGCCTCGGCGTTGCGGAACCTGCGTGAGCGGTGCAGTCGCGTCGTGGTCGGCACGTCGAAGGCAGGCGATCCGATCACGCTCGAGGACCTCGGCGTAGCCGGTGCGGTGACCGTGCTCATGCGGGAGACGCTGCATCCCACGATCATGCAGACGCTCGAGGGCCAGGCGGCCTTCGTCCACGCCGGACCTTTCGCCAACATCGCCCACGGCAACTCGTCGATCCTGGCCGACCGGGTCGCTCTGCACCTCGGCGACTACGTCGTCACCGAGTCGGGGTTCGGTGCCGACATGGGGATGGAGAAGTTCTTCGACATCAAGTGCCGTGAGTCGGACCTCAAGCCGGATTGCGTCGTCCTCGTGGCGACGGTGCGAGCACTGAAGACGCACGGCGGTGGTCCCCGGGTGGTTCCCGGACGGCCGCTCGATCGGGCGTACACGGAGGAGAACCTGGCGCTGCTCCGGGCGGGGCTATCCAATCTGCGAGCCCACGTCAAGAATGCCCGCCGCTTCGGTGTCCCGGTCGTCGTCGCGGTGAACCAGTTCCCGACCGACACGGCGCACGAGATGGAGCTCATCCAGGATTCGGCGATGGGGGCGGGCGCCTTGGCCGCAGTTCGCACCGACCACTGGGCCAAAGGCGGGGAGGGGGCCCTGGAGCTCGCCGAAGCCGTGGAGGCCGCGTGCGCACAGCCGTCCGACTTCAAGTTCCTCTACCGCCTCGACCGTTCGATCAAGGAGAAGATCGAGACCATCGCCAAGAAGATCTACGGAGCGGACGGAGTGGAGTACTCGCCGGCGGCGGAGCGCCAGATCGGCGAGTTCGAGCGGGCCGGTTTCGGCTACCTGCCGATCTGCATGGCCAAGACGCACCTCTCGATCTCCCACGATCCGACTCTCAAGGGGGCGCCGAAGGGGTTCACGGTGCCGGTACGCGAGGTGAGAGCGTCGGTGGGTGCCGGGTTCATCTACCCGCTGCTGGGGGAGATGAGGACGATGCCCGGCCTGGGGACGACACCGGCGTTCATGAACGTGGACATCGACGAGAACGGGGAAGTCGTCGGTCTCTTCTGAGCTCACGGGGCTGCAGGAGCCGGATGTTCGGGAAGGTGTGCGGTGAGCCGGACGAGGAGCGGGCCCACGACGGCGGTGAGCAGGACGTAGGCCGCGGCCACGAGAGCGAGCTCGTCCCTCAGCCCGGCCGTGACTCCCAATTCGGCGATGATGATCGAGAACTCGCCGCGTGCCACCAGCAACGCTCCGATACGCAGCCGGCCCGTCGTGCCGAGCCCGATGCGGACACCGCCGTACCAGCCGGTGATCAGCTTGGTTGCGACCGTCACCACGACGAGCACGGCCACGGGGAGCATGACGGACCCGACGGCCGAGACGTTCACCTGAAAACCGAAGAGCACGAAGAAGGCGGCTGCGAAGAAATCGCGAAGCGGTTCGATCTGACCCCTGAGTGCGTGGGAGGCGTGACCCGAGACGGCGAGGCCGGCGAGAAACGCTCCGACCGCGGCCGACACCTGGATGCGTTCGGCGGCACCGGCGACGAGCAGGGAGAACCCGATCATCCCGAGGAGCACCTTCTCGCCCGAGTGTGAGAAGAGCCAAAGGCTCAGCCGATCTCCGAACCGCAGGTTGAGCGCAACGGCGCCCACGACCAGCACCACGGCTCCGAGCACGGCCGCTGTCGCCGTGATCAACCCCGTGCGGACGACGAGCACGCCGATGAGCGCCAGGTAGACCGCCATGACGAGGTCTTCGACCACGAGGACGCCGATCGTCTTGGAGGCCTCCCTTCGCTTCGACCAGCCCATGTCGGAGATCATCCGGGCCACGATCCCGGACGAGGAGATGTAGGTCACCCCGCCGAGCAGCGTTGCGGCCACGACCCCCCAGTCGAGGACGAGCGCCACGACGAAGCCAGGAGAGAAGTTCAGGACGAGATCCAGAAGACCCGTGGGGAGCGTCACCTTGAGCTCGCCCAAGAGCCGGGAGGCCGAGTACTCGAGACCGAGCGTGAACAGGAGCAGCACGACACCGATCTCGGCCGCCACTTCGATGAATTCCACGCTGGCGCCGAGCGGAACGGGCCCTCCCTCTCCGAACAGAAGGCCAGCTCCCAGGTAGAGCGGCACAGGTGACAGCGACCAGCGCGAAGCCAAATGGGCGAGGAGCGCAAGCGCCACCAACAGCGCCCCCAACTCCAGCAGCAGGATGTCCGTCATCGCGTCGCCACGATGACGGCAGGCTACGCGGAGCGGCGGCGGTTGGTGCGGCTTCGTTCCCGCCCAGGCCCGCCCAGGCTGAGGCCAAAACGGTCGGCGATCTCCGCGCGATCGGGTCGGGGCCGGGCTGCGGCCGTGTCGACGGCTTCACGGATCTCGGCGAGGTGCTCAGGCGTCGATCCGCAGCAGGCACCGACGATCCGGGCGCCGGAGGCGACGGCGAGACGGGCGTAGTCGGCCATGTCGACCGTGGCCACCGGGTATTCGAGACCGCCCGCCGTGTAGGCCGGGATCCCGGCATTCGCCTTCGCAACAACGATGACGCCGGGCAGAGCCTCGACGAGGTCATGCACGGCGGCGAGCACGTCACCGGGCCCTATCCCGCAGTTGGCTCCGATCGCAAGCGGCGGGTGCGTGGCGGACTGGGCCCAGCCCGCCAGCGCTACCGGGGCGACGCCCATCATCGTCTTGCCGTGGGTGTCGAAGCTCATCGTGGTGACGACTGGAAGGTGGGTGCCGCCCGTTGCCGCAAACGCTGCCGACAACTCTTCGAGGCTCGACATGGTCTCGATCCACAGGACGTCGACGCCGGCTTCCTCCAAGGCGGCCACCTGTTCGGTGAAGACGGATGTGGCCTGCTCTGGCGACAGCGGGCCCAGGGGCTCGATCAGGTCGCCTGTGGGACCGATGCTCCCGGCGACCGCCACCGGACGATCGGCCGAAGCCGTGGACTGCCTCGCAACCCTGACGGCTGCATCGGTGATCTCGCCTACTCGCTTCTCCAGACCATGGAGGGCGAGGCGGCGCCGGTTGCCGCCAAAGGTGTTGGTGAGGATGACGTCGGCACCGGCCAGGACGAAACCGGTGTGCGCCTTCTCGACCATCCCGGGCTGCTCCACGTTGAGCAACTCCGGCGACTCTCCGTTGGCGAGGCCGAGGGCGAACAGTGAGGTGCCCATGCCACCGTCGGCGACCAGTACGCCGCGTTCGGTGAGGAGTGCCTCGAAGTCGATCCTGCCGCTGTTCGCCATCGTCGTCTCCCTCGTGCTCGATCCGGTCGGAGATGCGGGAGCGCAGCGGCCCACTGAGAAGAGCCGCTGCCAAAGCAAGCGGCTCGTGTGCCCGTCGCTTTAGCTGCATTTGTTGAGCGCCCGCAAGCTGACCAGTCAAATTGGCGCTGGGTTGTCGAACTGAAGATAGCAGGCGGGTCTGCAGACCGATACGACCCGTCCTATGCGACCGGCGGGAGCGCGTCCGAACGAGCATCTTGCGCCTCGCGGGTCGGAGCGTACCTTTACGCGATCGGGCGCTCGGGATCTCGAGAAAGGGAGAATGTCATGCGGGTTCTACTCGCGTCTGCAGGTGTCGTCTTGTCCCTCACGGCTTCGCTGCTCCCCGCGGTTGCGGCCCCCCCGGAGGACCCGCCGGGGGCACCCGTTTACGTAGATGCACCGATCGGCATCAACTTCGAGGACCCGGCGGATGGCCTCGTCGCTCTCGGCGGACCACCCCCGGAGCTCGGCTGTATCGGTCAGGGCTTCGAAGACGTGCCGCATCTGGTTGTGTTCACACCAGCGGGTCCGCTCAAGATCCTGGTTGAGGAAGCGGACCAGCCCTACCGCCTCTATGCGGCCTCTTCCGTCGATGAGATCTGTGATTCCGTCAGCCAAGGCAACGTGCCGGTACCGATTGCCGTCGGGACTGGACGCATTGTGTACACGGACAACGACGTGTTCGTGTTCGGACCCGGGGCCAACACGTTTGGCGGCACCGTGACCGGGACTGTCTACGAACCGAACGGCGAGCCGTGGCGCTTCACCGCCACGATGCGGTTCCTGATCACCCCGAAGGGGGACTTCCGGACCCTGAATGAGAACATCATCTTGGCCGAACTCGGCGCGTAGGCAGGACTGGCCGCCGTGGCCGCGGCGCCACCCAACCGGCCAAAGTGACACGACCCGGCTCTCAGCCGTGCCTTCGCTCGATCTCGGCGAGGATTGCCGGCACGATGGTGGCGAGGTCCCCGATCACTGCCCAGTCGGCCTTGGTCACCATGGGAGCCTGGGCATCGGTGTTGATGGCGAGCACATGTTTGGCGTTCATCATGCCGACCCAGTGCTGGACCGCCCCGGAGATGCCGCAGGCGATGTAGAGGTCCGGTGCGACGACGGTGCCGGTTTGACCGACCTGGTCGCTGTGGGGACGCCAGCCGTTGTTGGTCGCCACCCGGCTACAGCCCACCACTCCGCCAAGGCGTGCCGCCAGAGCCTCGAGCGGTTCGAAGCCTTCGGGCCCGCCCACGCCCCGGCCGCCACTCACCACGACCGGGGCCGTGGCGAGGGTGACGCCTGACGCCGTCTCCGTCCGCTGCCGGACGACGGTCACCCCATGCGAGGCGTCGAGGAGAGGCGTGAACCGGGAAACCACCGCAGGTCCGGCGGCGGGCTCGGCCTCGTGGACGTGAGGCGCGAACGTCACCAGCTTGAAGTCGCCGGCGAGCGCGGTGCGCTCGTGGAGGCTGCCGCCCCACCGCACGCGCAGCATCTCCCACTCGTCGCCTTCCGGAGTGACGGTGAGGCAGTTGGCCACCATGGCCACGTCGCGTAGGGCGCCGACGTGGGCCATCACTTCGTTCCCGCGGTCGGTCCCCGTGGCAGCGATCGCGGTCGCCGCGAGGGAGTCGGCGACCTGGGACAGGGCTGCCGCCCACGCAAGGGGTCCGTAGTCGTCGAGCAGCTCGTGGTGGAGCTGGTGGACGACCTCGGGACCGTGGCGGGCGATCTCGTCGACGAGACCGTCGCCCGTCGCACCAGGCACGGCGACGTGGAGGGCCAACCCGGCGGCCGCCGCCAGGTCCCGCGCCGCCCGCATCCCGCCGAGGGTCGTCTCGGCGATCGTCCCACGGTCGTGCTCGACGAGGTAGACGAGGATGCTCACAGGCTCACCATCCGTTCGATCACGTCGACGACCGCCCCCGCCGCCTCGGAGCCGGTGCCGAGGATGTCGACCGTCGACGTGTCCTCGGGAGGAGCAATCAGCTCGATCATTCGCTGGCCGCCGGGCTCGGGCGTGGCCTCCACGACCTCGACCGGCTTCTTCTTCGCCGAGAGCCGGGTCTTGAGGGTGGGATAGCGAGGCAGGTTGATGCCCTCCTTCACCGCGGCCGCAGCCGGAAGCGGGAGCTCGTAGACCTCGACCCCCGTGGCGGTCGGTCGCTGCACCGAGATCGAGCCGTTGCCGACCTCGATCGCCTTCACACCGCTGACGATCTGACGCCCGAGCGCATGAGCGACCCGGATGCCGACCTGGTAGCCCCCGGCGTCGGCCGACTCGTTGCCGAACAGGATGAGGTCGAAGGTCCCACCTGCCGCCTCGAGACCGGCCACCGTGGAAGCGACGGCGCGCGCCGTTGCCATCGGGTCCGGGTCGTCGGGACCGGCGTCGATCCGCACCCCCTCGTCGACCCCTACGGCGAAAGCGGTGCGGATCTGCTCCTCGGCCTCGGCCGGGCCGAGGGTCAGGACCGTCACACTGCCGCCATGCTGCTCGGCGATGCGGACGCCTTCTTCCACAGCGCATTCCTCATGGGGGCTCACGGTGAAGCCGAGCAGCGTCGCGTCCACGGATCGGTGGTCGTCGTTGAGTACGATGCGGGCCCCGGGCGCCGGGACACGCTTGACACAGACGAGCACTCGCATTCTCAGCTCTTCATCCTGGTGTCGTCGGGGTCGAACAACGGTGTGCTGCCCGCCACGGCGACCTTCACCGGGAACAGCTCGTTCTGATACATCATGCGCAGCTCGGTGCCCACCTTTGCGTGCTCCGGGGGGAGGTAGCCGAGGAGAAGGAACTTGCCCACCGACGGGCCGGCGCCGGCGCTGGTGACCCGGGACACCCGCTCCTTGGCGTCGAGGATGCGTTTCCCGTCGAGCGTCAGGATCGGCTCGTTGCCCCCCATGGGGAAGCGGGGGATCCCGCTGTCCGAGGTGTGGTCCTCCACCGTCAGGGTGCAGCAGATCGCGGCCGGGTCCTCCTCACGGGCCTCGAGGTACGCCTTCTTGCCGATGAACTCCGCCGACTTGACCCTTGGCCGGGCGAGCCCTGCCTCCACGGGGTTGTACTCGGACTCGAGCTCGGCCCCCATCAGCCGGTAGCCCTTCTCGAGCCGGCCCGAGGTGCCGTACACCCCGGCGCCGACGGGGGTGACGCCGAGGTCCTGGCCTGCTTCCCACAGCATGTCCCACAACTTGAGCCCATGCTCCATGTCCGTCGAGATCTCCCAGCCGAGCTCCCCGACGTACGAGATGCGCAACATGGTGCAGGGGATCGATCCCAGGGTGATCCAACGAACGGCGCCGTAGGGGAAGCCCTCGTTGGACACGTCGTCTTTGGTGAGGCGGGACACGAGCATCCGGGCGTTGGGGCCCCATACGCCGACGGTGCAGATCGCCGACGTCGTGTCCTCCATGTGCACGGAGCCGTCGTCGGGCAACCACCTGCGGAACCAGTAGCTGTCGCGGCCCCCGTCGAACCCGCCGGTGACCACGCGAAAGTGACGCTCGCCGAGACGCAGGATCGTGAGGTCCGAGCGGAAGCCGCCGAGCTCGTTGAGCAGCGGCGTGTAGATCGCGCTGCCCACCGGTCGGTCGCAGTTGTTGACGGCCATGCGCTGGACATAGTCGACGACGCCCGGACCGGTGAAGTCGAACATGGCGAACGCGGTCACGTCGACGAGGCCGACGCTGTCTCGGAGCGCCAGGTGCTCGCCGATCTGGATCGGACTCCACCAGCGTGCGTCCCACTCATGGGGGCGCTCCTGGATGTGGTCCGCGTACCGCTCGAGCAGCGGGGCATTGGAGTCGTACCAGTGGGGGCGCTCCCATCCGCCGGCCTCGAAGTACACGGCTCCGAGCTCCTGGGTGCGCAGGTGGAATGGGCTGATCCGGCTCATACGCTCCGAGGCCCATTGCTCCCTGGGGTGCACGATGCCGTACGTCTTGTTGAAGTGCTCGGCGCACCGCTCCAGGATGTGGTGCTCGGTCCGCTGATACGTGTAGAACCGGCTCACGTCGGAGGCGTGCGGGTCGAGCTCGGGGTACCCGTGGGTCATCCACTCCGCGATCGTCCTGCCCGTGCCCGGTCCCTCCTTGATCCAAATCGCGGCGCACGACCACAGGTTCCTCACCTCCACCGTTTCACCGACGAGTGGCATTGCATCAGGCGTCAGCGACAGGAGGCCGTTGATCCCGTACTTGATCTCGGCGTCGCCGAGGAAGGGCATGAGGTCGATGGCCTGCTCGAGCTGCGGGTCGAAGTCGTCCATCGTGAGGGGCAGCTCGGTGGGGGAGAGGCGGGACTCTTCGATGGAGGGAATGGTGTCGGGGTGGTGGAAGATCGGGCGATGGGCGTACGAACCGACTTCCATCGACCCGGCGGTCTGCCGCTCATAACAGAACGTGTCCATGTCCCGGACGATCGGGTACCCGATCTCGTTGTTCGTTGCCTGCAAGACATCGAGGGGACCGACGTCGATCATCTGGTGCACCGCAGGCGTGAGGGGAATCGTGGCGCCGGCCATGGCGGCGATCCGAGGGCTCCAGACTCCGCAGGCGATCACGATGTGTTCGCACGCGATCTCGCCCTTGTCGGTCATGACGCTCGCGACCTTGCCGTCGACGACGTCGATGTCCACGACCTCGGTGTTGGGCAGGACGGTGAGCGCCTCCAGCTCCATGGCACGCTCGCGCATGAGCGTGCCCGCACGCAGCGAGTCGACCACGGAGACGCTTGGGGTATAGAAGCCGCCGAGCACCAGCTCCTCGTTGATGTAGGGAATCAGCTCTTTCACCTCCGAGGGAAAGAGCAGCCGGGTCTCGATGCCCCACGTCTTGGCCGAGGTCATGCGCCGTTTGAACTCCTCGAGGCGAGCTTCGGTCCTGGCGACCTCGACGCCTCCCGACGTCGTGCTCACACCCATCTCCTCGTACTGGCGCTGGCTGTCGAGGGTGAGGTACGCCATCTCCTTGTTGTGATCGACCGGGAAGATGAAGTTCGACGCGTGCCCCGTGGAGCCTCCCGGGTTGGGGAGCGGTCCCTTGTCGATCTGGACGATGTCGCGCCACCCCAGCTCGGCCAGGTGAGCGACGACCGAGTTGCCGACGATTCCCGCACCGATGACGACGACCTTGGCGGTGGTGGGCATCTCGCTCACGCAGGGCTCCTTCTCCGGGTGGTTTGCGGACGTCTCGCCTGCCGGCACGACGGCGTGCAGGGCGCACACATGCCACGATCGCGCGTTGTTCCGATCGGGCACCCTACTGCGGCGGTATAGCCGTCGCATCCCGGTGTCCCTGCCCACCGCCGGGCGAACGTAGACGCTGCGAAACCGTTGGCGGGCCGGCCCTCCAACGGATAGAGTGCCACGATGTAGAACCGTGCCGCATGATGGCACATAGCGCCGCAGGCGAAGCCTTGCGGCCCACCAGCCACGCTGCCCCATCTCGGACGCAACAAGGACACGCGAGCCGGACATGAGCGACGACCTGGAGCTGGATCTCTCAGCACTGCCCGACGACGATCTCGTCGCCCAGATGCACGACGATCTCTACGACGGGCTGGCCGACGAGATCGTCGAGGGAACCACGATCCTCCTCGAACGCGGCTGGAGCGCACCGGACGTGCTCAACCAGGCCCTGGTGGAGGGGATGCGCATCGTCGGGATCGACTTCCGTGACGGGATCCTGTTCGTGCCTGAGGTCCTGCTCGCCGCCAACGCCATGAAGGCCGGCATGGAGATGCTGCGGCCGCTGCTCGCCGAAACCGGCGCCGACACCATCGGGAAGGTCGTCATCGGCACCGTCAAGGGCGACATCCACGACATCGGCAAGAACCTCGTGGCGATGATGCTCGAGGGCGCCGGTTTCGACGTCGTCGATCTCGGGATCAACACCGACGTGGAGGAGTACCTCGGGGCGCTGGACGAGCACAAGCCGGACATCCTCGGCATGTCGGCCCTGCTCACCACGACGATGCCCTACATGAAGGTGGTCATCGACACCATGGTGGAGCGGGGCATCCGCAGCGACTACATCGTCCTCGTCGGCGGGGCGCCCCTCAACGCCGAGTTCGGCGAGGCCGTCGGGGCGGACGCCTACTGCCGCGATGCGGCGGTGGCCGCCGACACCGCCAAAGAGCTCGTGCAGCGCCGACGGATCATGGCCGCCGAGGATGTCTGACACGGGCGGTACGACCCCGGGACGTGTGCTGGTCCTCGCCTGTGGTGCGTTGGCCAGGGAGATCCTCGATGTGGTTCGTATCAACGGTTGGCACCACGTGAAGCTGGAGTGCCTGCCGGTCGGTCTGCACAACCGTCCCGAGAAGATCCCGGCGGCGGTCGAGCGCCGTCTCGCCACCGCGGTGCGGGAGTACGACCGCATCCTCGTGGGGTACGCGGACTGCGGAACCGGTGGGCTCCTGGACCCGATCGTCGCCCGCTACGGTGCCACGCGCCTGCCCGGCGCTCACTGCTACGAGTTCTTCGCCACCTCCCCCCGCTTCGCTGTATTGAGCGGAGGCGAGATCGGCACGCTCTATCTCACCGACTACCTGGTCAAGCACTTCGACCGTGTGGTGTGGCGGGGTCTCGGGCTCGATCGCCACCCGCAGTTGCTCGACTCCTATTTCGCCAACTACACCCGGCTGGCCTATCTGTCGCAGCAGCCGACGCCCCGGCTGCTTCGCGAAGCCGCCGCGGCCGCCCAGCGGCTCGGCCTGCGGTTCGAGCACATCCCGACCGGGTACGGGGATCTCGTGACCTCCCTCGTCGACTCCGTCACCGCAGTGCCTCTGGCGGTTCCGGCGGTTCGGATCGCGTGATGGTTCGCGGCAACCGTCCCAACGGCAGGCATGCGTCTGGCGATGCCGAGCTGATCACGATCCTGTGGAGGGACATCCCGACCCAGGTCACCGCGCGCGCCGGGCGCCGCAAGGTGAGCATGCAACTCGCCGACCGGTTCCAGGTCGCCGCCGACCGGGCTGCGGTCGTCGCCGGCAAGCACACCACGGACGACTACCTCGCCGAATGGCGCCGCGACGCCCGGCCGTGTGGAGACGATCTGGAGGCCGAGGCCGAGGCGGCCGCGAAGGCGCTCGAGGCGCGGTTCACCGCAGATGTCCTCCAGCGCCTCGTGGAAGCGGGTGGGGTCTTGGGCGGAGCGGCGCCATGACCGATACCGTCGTCGGCTCCGCAACGCGCGAGGTCGTCATCGGATCGGGCAGACCGTTCGTCGTGATCGGCGAGCGCATCAATCCCACCGGGCGCAAGTTGCTCGCCGCCGAGATGAAGGAGGGCGACTTCACCCGCGTCGAAGCAGATGCGATCGCCCAGGTCGAGGCGGGCGCTCACATGCTCGACGTCAACGCCGGCATCCCCCTGGCGGACGAGCCGGCGATCCTGGCGGCGGCGGTCGAGCTCGTCCAGGGCCTCACCAACGTGCCTCTCTCCATCGACTCCTCGATCATCGACGCCCTCGCCGCAGGTCTCGCCGTCTACGAGGGCAAGCCACTCGTGAACTCGGTCACGGGCGAGGACGAATCGCTGGAACGGGTACTGCCGCTGATCGCCAAGCACGGAGCCGCCGTTGTGGCGATCACCAACGACGAGACCGGGATCTCCCAGGATCCCGACGTCCGCTTCGAGGTGGCCAAGAAGATCATCAACAGGGCCGCCGACCACGGCATCCCGGCCGGCGACGTCGTTGTGGATCCCCTCGTGATGCCTATCGGGGCGATGCGCACCGCTGGTCAGCAGGTGTTCCGGCTGGTGCGGCGCCTCCACGACGAGCTCGGTGTCAACACGACGTGTGGAGCGTCCAACGTCAGTTTCGGATTGCCGAACCGCGCAGGCATCAATGCCGCGTTCATCTCGATGGCGATCACGGCCGGCCTCACCTCGGCGATCACGAACCCGCTCGAGCCGGAGATCATGCAGGCGATCCGGGCCTCCGACGTCCTGATGGGCAATGACCAGGACTGCGCCGCCTGGATCGATGCGTACCGTCAACCACCCGTAGAAGGGGAGGGCGCACGCCGGCGCACCAACCGCCGGCGCGCCCAGCCGACGTGAGCACGCCCCCCTCGTCGGGTACAGATCACCGGGTCGTGTTCACGCCCTCAGGCCGCGAGGTCGTCGTGGCTCCCGGCACCACGATCCTCGACGCCGCCCGGCAGGGCGGGGTCGACCTCGACTCGGTCTGTGCCGCCCGGGGGATCTGCGGGCGCTGCCAGATCCAACCCTCGATGGGCGACTTCCCCAAGTGGAGGATCGCATCCACGGAGTCGGCGCTGTCGTCGTGGTCGACGCGCGAGGCGGCCTATGCGGAACGTCGCGGCCTGGCCCCAGGCCGCCGGCTCGGCTGTGCCGTCACAGTGCTCGGCGACATCGTCGTGGATGTCCCCGAGGAGAGCCAGGTGCACAAGCAGGTGGTGCGCAAGGACCTCCACATCACCGAGTTGATCGTCGATCCCGTAGTCGACCTCCGTTACGTCGAGGTGCCGTCGCCGGCACTGGGGACCGGAGTGAGCGACCAACGCGCCCTCATCGCTGCATTGGAGGCGGATTGGAACCTCAGCGAGGTCACTATCGATGCACGCGTTCTGGCGACGCTCCGCAAGACGCTCGCCTCCGATCCGGGCACGACGGTGGCGCTCTACGGCCTGTCACGAATCGTCGCCGCCTGGCCCGGATACGTAGATCGCATCGCCGGGGTGGCGATCGACGTCGGTTCCACGACGATCGCCGCCTACCTGTGCGATCTGGCCACCGGTGAGCTGCTGGCGAGCGGCGGCGTGATGAACCCGCAGATCAGGTTCGGCGAGGATCTGATGAGCCGGGTGTCGTACGCGATGATGACGGATGGAGGGGCCGCCGAGTTGACGTCTGCCGTGCGCCACGCGGTGGACGGCCTGGTGGGGCTTCTGGCGCGCGACGCCGAGATCGAACGCAATCGGGTGCTCGATCTCGTGTTGGTGGGCAATCCGATCATGCACCACCTCTACCTCGGGTTCGACCCCACCCCGCTCGGTGTGGCACCGTTCACCCTCGCGACCGGTGACCCGGTCACGGTGGACGCCGGCTACGTCGACCTGGACGCCCCCGGCGCCACGGTCACCTTTGCGCCGTGCATCGCCGGACACGTCGGCGCCGACACGGTGGGAGCGATCCTCGCCGAAGGGCCGCATCGCAGCGAAGAGGTACAGCTCCTCGTCGACGTCGGCACCAACGCCGAGATCGTGCTCGGGAACCGCGACGGGCTCTACGCGGCATCGAGCCCGACCGGCCCGGCGCTCGAGGGCGGCGAGATCAGCTGCGGAATGCGAGCGGCGGTGGGAGCCATCGAGCGGGTTCGCATCGACCGGGAGAGCTTCGAGCCACGGTTCGCCGTCATCGGCGCCGAGCCGTGGTCGGACGAGCCGGCCTTTGCCGGCGCCACGAAGGACATCTCGATCGGCGGCGTGTGCGGATCAGGGATCATCGAGACCATCGGGGAGATGTTCCTCGCCGGGATCCTCAACGCCCAAGGGCTGATCGTCGGCGAGCTCGCCGGGCGGACGGGTCGCATCGTTCCCGACGGCCGCACATTCGCTTACGTCCTCCACGAGGGTCCGCCGCGTCTCACCATCACCCAGAACGACGTGCGTGCGGTGCAGCTCGCCAAGGCGGCACTCCGAGCGGGCATCGACCTCCTGCGGGAGCGCTCGGGTCTGCGGGGAATCGACACGATACGGCTCGCCGGTGCCTTCGGATCCCACATCGACCCCATCTACGCAATGGTCCTCGGGCTCATCCCCGATGGTCCCGAGGGCAGCGCCGTCGCCGCGGGCAACGCCTCGGGCGTGGGAGCCGTGCGCGCATTGCTGTCGGCCGAGGAGCGGAGGGAGATGATGCGGATCCCGGAGCTGGTGACGAAGATCGAGACCGCCACCGAGCCGCGATTTCAGGAGCTGTTCGTGGCTGCGATGGGTTTCCCACATGCGGTCGAGCCGACGCCGTATCTTGCAGAGATGGTCGACCTGCCGGGCGGCCATCTGGTCGGCCCACGTCCGGCGAGGAGTGGACGACGCCGCCCAATCCGACAGAGGGAGAGGTCATGACCGAGCGTCGCCGAGGTCGAGCCGCGAGACAGGCGGCTCGCGTCTCGAAGGCCATCGAGCAGCAACGATTCCTCACCAGGCAGCTTGCCCCCGTCGAGGTGCTCTCGGCGGAGGGTCTCGAGCTCATCGAACACAACGCAGACACCCTCCTCGAGCAGGTGGGCGTCGAGATCGTCGGCTACGACGAGGCCCTCGGCATCTTCCGACGTGCCGGGGCCGACGTAAACGGAACCAGGGTGCGTTTTCCCCGCGGCATGTGCCGCGAGCTCGTACAGGCCTCGGCACCGCAGAGCTTCGTCCAGCACGCCCGCAATCCCGAGCGTTCGGTCGCCATTGGTGATCCCCACATCGTCATGGCGCCGGTGTACGGACCGCCGTTCGTGCGAGACCTCGACAGGGGTCGGCGCTACGCGACGATCGAGGACTTCCACAACCTCGCCAAGCTCACCCACATGGCCCCGGCGCTCCACCACGGCGGGGGCACGCTGTGCGAGCCGGTCGATCTGCCCGTCAACAAGCGCCACTTCGACATGGTCTACGCCCACATCAAGTACCACGACAAACCCTTCATGGGCTCGGTCACTCACCCCAGCCGAGCCCAGGACTCCGTCGACATGGCGAAGGTGCTGTTCGGCGAAGACACGCTCGCAGAGAAGACGGTGCTCCTTGCGCTCGCCAACGCCAACTCGCCGATGTCGTGGGACCACGCAATGCTCGGATCGGCGAAGGTCTACGCCGAGAACAATCAGGCCACGCTGATCACGCCCTTCATCCTCGCCGGGGCGATGGCTCCGACGACTACGGCCGCTGCGGCCACGCAGACGCTTGCCGAGGCGCTGGCGGGGATGGCCTTCACTCAGATCGTGCGGCCAGGGGCGCCGGTGATCTTCGGCTCCTTCGCCAGCTCCATCTCGATGCAGTCTGGGGCTCCCACGTTCGGGACCCCGGAGCCGGCGATGATGCTGTTCGTCATGGCGCAACTCTCGCGGCGCCTTGGGGTGCCCTTCAGGTCGGGAGGCAACTTCACCGCGTCGAAGGTTCTCGACGCCCAAGCTGCCTACGAGAGCGCCATGACGTTCCTGCCCGCCATCCAGGCCGGCGTCAACTTCATCCTGCACTCCGCCGGGTGGCTCGAGGGAGGTCTGACGGTGGGCTACGAGAAGTTCGTGTACGACGCCGACCAGGCATCGATGATGGAGCGCTTCGTGTCGGGGGTGGCAATGGACGACAATGCACTGGCACTGGACACCATGCTGGAGAATGGCCCCGGTCAGCACTTCCTCGGGACGGCGCACACGATGGCGAACTACGAGACCGCGTTCTGGCGATCGCAACTGGCAGACAACAACAGCTTCGAGCAGTGGGAATCGGACGGGTCTCTCCACATCGTCGATCGCGCCAACCGACGCTGGAAACAGCTCCTCGAGAGCTACGAACCACCCCCGCTCGACGAGACGATCGACGAGGCGCTGGTCGACTGGATGGAGCGCCGCAAGGCGTCGTTCCCGGACTCGGACGTGTGATGCAGATGGCGGAACCGACCAGCCTCGAGCCAGACGAGAGGGCCGCGGTTCGCCGTGTGCTCGAGGACCCGGTGTTCGAGCTGATCCCATTGTCCAACGTCTTGAAGCAGGCGGAACACCTGCCGGAAGGGGCAACGGTATCGATCACCGCATCGCCCCAGAAGACGCTCGACGACACGCTCGATCTCGCCGCCGAGCTGCAGCACCGGGGCTTTTCGACGATTCCCCATCTGTCGGCCCGCATGACCCGCGACCGAGTGCACCTGGAACACCTGCTGGGGCGGGTCGCCGACCTCGAGATCCATCGGGCGTTCGTCATCGGCGGCGATGCCGATTTCAACGGTGAGTTCTTCGATGCTCATTCGCTGTTGACCGCCATGGAAGAGATTGGTCACGACGTCGGGGAGATCGGCATCGGGTCATATCCGGAGGGTCACCACGTGTTCGACGAGGCGACGGCCCTGCAGGCGCTGCACGACAAGCAGCCGTTCGCCGCCTACATGACCACCCAGATGTGCTTCGACGGGCGAGCCATCGGCTCGTGGCTCGGGAAGGTGCGCTCGGACGGCATCTCGCTTCCGGTGCACATCGGCCTCGCCGGCGTCGCCGACCGCATCAAACTGGCCCGCATCTCTGCCCGGATCGGCGTCGGCGCCTCGCTCAAGTTCCTGTCGAAGCACCGGGGCCTCGTGCGTTCGCTCGTCGGTCCGGGTGGTTACGCACCGGACGAGCTGTTGGAGGAGCTCGCCGGTGTCCTGGCCGTGCCGGAGGCGAACGTCGTCACTACCCACATCTACACTTTCAACCAGGTCGACACGACCGAAGCTTGGCGCCAGCAGTACCTGGAACAGCTGGGCTAGTGGGCGCGCGCAGGGCGGATGTTCCCCGCGTGGAGCGGAGCGACCTGAGACCGGTCAGCTCGGCAGGCCGTTGGCGGCGATGACGTCTCGGTACCAGCCGGCGGAGTCCCTCGGGGTGCGTTTCAGGGTGTTGTAGTCGACGTGGATCAGCCCGAAGCGCTTGGAGTAGCCAGAACTCCACTCGAAGTTGTCGAGCAGAGACCACACCAGGTAGCCGCGGACGTCCACCCCCTGGCCGATGGCGTCGTACACGGCGGCGACGTGCTTGCGGAGGTAGTCGATGCGGCGCTCGTCGTGAACGCGGCCGTCGGCATCGATGGGGTCGTCGCAGGCACAACCGTTCTCGGTGACGATCACCGGAGGCAGGTTGGGGTAGCGATCGTCGAGCCACACGAGCAGGTCGACGAGCCCGCTGGGGTCGATCGGCCAGCCCATGTCGGTCGTCGGGTTGCCGCCCACTGAGCTCGTGATGCCATCGAGGCCGGGAAACACGAACCCGAGGATCTCCGTCGAATCGGGGCGCGCGTGCTCGAGGAGGTGCGGCCGGTAATAGTTCACCCCGAACCAGTCGAGGGGCGTCGAGATCACTTCCAGGTCGCCATCGCGAACTGGGAACGACGCCGGGGCGAGATCGGCGATCACGTCGGCCGGGTAGCGGCCCAGTAATACCGGGTCGCAGAACGAGCGGTCGAGCAGGCCCTCGACCCGTCTGACGGCATCGGCCACCTCGGGGTCGTCCTCGAGGGCTCGGGCCGGCTCGAGGTTGAGGACGATGCCGTGTTGGGCCGAGCCGTCGATGGCGCGCATCGCCCGCACCGCCATACCGTGACTCAGCAGCAGGTGATGATGGGCCGTGACGGCCGCCTGCAGGTCGGCGACGCCGGGGGCGAACATGCCGTTGTAGTGGCCGAGATAGGCGGCCACCCAGGGCTCGTTGTGGGTCGACCACCATCTGACCCGATCGTGGAGGGCTTCGAACGCAACGGCCGCATAGCGGGCGAAGGCGTCGGCGGTCTCCCGTTCGAGCCAGCCGCCACCATCCTGGAGCGCCTGAGGAAGGTCCCAGTGGTACAGGGTCACCAGCGGCTCGATGCCGGCCGCCACGAGTGCGTCGACGAGCCTGGAGTAGAAGTCGAGACCGGCGGGGTTCACCTCACCCACGCCTCGAGGGATGACACGCGGCCACGAGATCGAGAACCGGTAGGCCTGGATCCCGAGGTCGGCCATGAGCGCAACATCCTCGGCGAAGCGGTGGTAGTGGTCGGCGGCGACGTCGCCGGTGTCGGCATTGAGCACCTTCCCCGGGGTATGGCTGAACGTGTCCCAGATCGAGATACCGCGACCGTCCTCTTCGGCGGCGCCTTCGATCTGGTACGCCGAGGTGGCGACACCCCATCGGAAGCCGTCGGGGAACCTCACGTAACCCTTCCTTCGAGGTAGCGGCGGATCAAGGTGTCGGTGGAGCTGTCATGGTGGAGGGAGTCGGGATCGCCGGAGGCGATCGCGGAAGAGATGCGGCGGGCCAGGACCTTCCCGAGCTCGACGCCCCACTGGTCGAAGGAGTTCACCCCCCAGACGACACCCTGGGTGAACACCTTGTGCTCGTACAGCGCCACGAGCTGTCCCAGCGTCGACGGCGTCAACTCGCTCACCAGCAGGGTGGATGTGGGCCGGTTCCCGGGGAAGGTCTTGTGCGACACCAACTCGGCAGGAACACCTTCCTCTCGAACCTCTTCGGCCGTCTTGCCGAAGGCCAGCGCCTCGGTTTGGGCGAAGAAGTTGGCCATGAGCTGGTCGTGGTGACCTCCGGGGTCGGCGACGGGGCGCACGAAACCGATGAAGTCGGCCGGGATGAGGGCAGTGCCTTGATGGATCAGCTGATAGAAGGCGTGCTGGCCGTTGGTGCCCGGCTCACCCCACACGATCGGTCCGGTGTCGAGGGTGACGGGGTGGCCATCGAGGCGAACCGACTTGCCGTTGCTCTCCATGTCCAGCTGTTGGAGGTAGGCGGGGAACCGCGCGAGATGCTCGCTGTAGGGGAGCACGGCGTGGGTCTGGGCGCCGAAGAAGTTGCGGTACCAGATTCCGAGCAGGCCCATGAGCACGGGCACGTTCTGACCGAAGGGTGCAGTTCGGAAGTGGTCGTCGACGACTCGGAACCCATCGAGCATGTCGTCGAAGCCGTCGGGGCCGATGGCGATCATGAGACTCAAGCCGATGGCGGAGTCCATCGAGTAGCGACCGCCCACCCAGTCCCAGAACTCGAACATGTTGGCCGGGTCGATGCCGAACGACGCAACCTCGCCGGCGTTGGTTGACAGTGCCACGAAGTGCTTGGCGACGGCGTCTTCGCCGAGGGCGTCGACGAGCCAGCGTCGGGCGTTGCGGGCGTTGGTGAGGGTCTCGATCGTGGTGAACGTCTTCGAGGCCACGATGAACAGGGTCGATGCCGGGTCGGCTTCGCTGAGGACTCCCGCGAGATCGGCGCCGTCGACGTTGGACACGAAGCGGCTTTCGATGTCGGGGTGGGAACGGTGGGCGAGCGCCCTGGCCGCCATGGCCGGACCGAGATCGGAGCCGCCGATGCCGATGTTCACCACGGTGCGCATCCGTTGGCCCGTGGCGCCCTTCCACTCTCCAGAACGTACCCGGTTCGAGAAGTCGCCCATCTGGGCGAGGACGGTGCGGATATCCGCTCTCACGTCCTGTCCGTCGACGACGAGGGGGCTGCCGTGGGGGGAGCGCAGCGCTACGTGGAGCACCGCCCTGTCCTCCGTCACGTTGATGTGCTCGCCCGCAAACATCGCATCGATCCGCTCCCGGAGACCAGCCGCCTCGGCTACCGAAGTCAGACGCTGGATCGTGCCATCCGTCACCCGGTGTTTCGAGAAGTCGAAGTAGACGTCGCCGACCGTCAGCGCCATCCGCCGGCCGCGCCCCCGGTCGGCGGCGAACAGCTCCCGCAGGTGGTGTGTGGCGATGTCGTCGTGGTGGGCCCGCAGCTCGAACCACTCGGGGGTCTCGGTGATCGCCGGTGTCACGTGCGCCCTCCCTCGATCGACGTCGGCTCACACTAGGCGGCGCATGACCGGGGTGTTCATACAATGCGCCGGCATGGATCGGGTACGGGACGGCCAATCAACGACAGCTGCGCAAGATGGTGGCTTCGACGCGTGCCCCTCCTGTGGGAGCACCGACCTGACCGCGTTCCATCACCAAGAGGCCGTCCCCGCAAACAGCTGCCTTCTCCTCGAGTCGGCCGAGGAGGCAACGACGTTTCCTCTCGGCTCACTGCGGCTCGCTCTGTGCGAAGCCTGCGGTCTGATCAGCAACGTCGACTTCGACCCCGAGCTTGCCGAGTACTCGCAGCGGTACGAGGAGACGCAGGGGTTCTCCCCGAGGTTTCAGGAGTTCGCCGCCGCCTTGGCGAAAGGGTGGGTGGAACGGTACGACCTCCGCGGTAAGCAGGTCCTCGAGATCGGGTGCGGCAAGGGTGAGTTCCTCACGCTGATGGCGCACGCCGGCATCGGCTGGGGGATCGGGATCGACCCCAGCTTCCGGCACGACCGGGTGGAGTCGCCACCGTCCAACCTGGCCTGGCTCGAGCGGCACTTCACGCGGAACGACGATGATCTGGTCGGGGATGCCGTGGTGTGCCGGCACACGCTGGAGCACATCGGGCCGGTCGGGAGGTTCGTCGCCGACCTGCGGGCGGCCATCGGTGATCGCACCAACACCGTGGCCCTCTTCGAGCTCCCCGACAGCATGCGGATACTCGAGGAGGTCGCGTTCTGGGACGTCTACTACGAGCACGCCGCCTACTTCACCGAGGGCTCGCTGACCAGGCTGTTCGAGCGCCACGGCTTCGAGGTACTCGACCTGCGCCGCGAGTACGACGACCAGTACCTCATCCTCGAGGCGCGCCCGGCGGATGGGGGCGTGGCTGCGCCGTGGCCCGTCGACGATCTCGACGCCGTCCGGGCAAGGGTCGCCCGGTTCCGTGACGGCTACGTCGCCGCCGCAGAGACCTGGAGGGGGCGATTGGCGGAGGAGAGTGCGGCCGGCGGCCGCTCCGTCATCTGGGGTGCCAGCTCCAAAGGCGTGTCGTTCCTCGGGCTGGTGGGGGAGCACGTCGCCGCCGCCGTCGACATCAACCCGCACAAGCGGGGCACGTTCGTCGCCGGCACCGGACATCGAGTCGTCGGCCCCGAGGATCTGGGCGAGATCGACCCGACGCTCGTGGTCGTGATGAACCCGATCTACGTCGACGAGATACGCGCCCAGCTCGAGAACCTGGGCCTCACCCCACAGCTCCTCGCCGTGTGATGCGCCATCTCACCAGGCGCCGCCGCCTCCGCCACCTCCACCGCCGCCTCCGCCACCGCTGAACCCGCCGCCGCCGCCGCTCGACGACGGCGGAGAGAAGGCGCCCGATAGCGCACTGCCGATGCCGGAGATGGCATTGCTGCTGTGGCCGCTCGTGTAGCCGTGGTTGCCGTACCAGTAGAGGGAAGAGTGGTCCTGGAGCTCGGGCGGGGCAGCGATGCGGGCGGCGGCCAGGACCTCGTCGGCGACGCCCAGCGCCACCGCATACACCAGGTACTCCTCCCACAAGGCGATGGAGAGGGCCGGCGCCTCCTCGAAGCGCCCGAAGTCGGTGAGGTACCGCTGGAACGCTCGCCACCGAGCGTCCAGCATCGCACCCTGGCGAGTCCGGCGTACCCAGGCCCTCCGGGCCAGTCCGATCACGATCGCCATGCCGCCACCGAGCAGGGCGAAGACAACGATGCCGACGCGCACGAGGTCGCCGTTCACGGCCGTCACCCGCTCCAGGAGCGGCGTGAGGGCGACCCACCCCAGCACGGCGACGGCGACGATGATGCCCACCACGACCCACGGGTACTTCCGGCCGGTGGCGTCGAGCAGCTTGTGCGTCTCCAAATGCCTCTGGGCTGCGCTCTGATAGGACACGTAGCTCGAGTGGTTGGACGAGGCGTCGTCCCGAATGCGAGCTCGGAACTCCGTGAGCGGCAAAGGACCGTCTTCGAGGATCCGCGTCAGGATGGTGAACACGGGGCGCTCCCACGCCCGAAGCTGCACATCGGTTTGCGCCAGGGAGATCTCCAGGTCTGAGATCTCCTCGCTTCGCAGGCCGAGCCACGTGACCCGATCCGTGGTGACCGGGCGGGCCGAGAGTATGCCCCGGCGCAGGAAGTCGAACATCGTGGCGGTGAACCCCGCCTCGTCGGGTGGCCCTTGGCGGCGCAGCCCGTTGACGATCGCCGGCGTGTCGTCGGTGGGGGGTGCGTGTTCGTACTCCTGGTCGTAGTCGACATGTCGCTCGCGGCCGTAGATGCCGTACCCGGCGGCCAGTGCAACCGGCACGGTGAGGAACAGACCGGCCAGGACGAAGATCGCGGTGCGGTTGGCCCGGCGCTCCCGGTTGGCCCGGTCGGCGAACGCCGTCTCCTCCTCGAGGATCAGCTCCTCGCCGGGACCGGACACGACGCGGGCGCCGGAGGTGTCGGTGAGGGCCGAGCGAGGGAGGAGCACCCGAAGCTCGACCCATTGATGAGCGGGCACGTCGACCGCCTGCAGCGCCGGCCGTAGGCCGTCGAACACCGCGAAGGTCTCGCCGGAGACGCCGGCCGGATGGCCGAAGACCTTCATGGCGGCCGGGTCGGCGTCGGGCGGCGGGAGGAACGTGGCGGTGAGCAGGTTGAGGTCGGTGTTCCACTCCTCACCCCACACCTTGAGGTTGACATCGATGACGTCGTCGTACACGACCGTCAGACCCGTCATGCGGTAGCTGATCGTGAACGTGCGTTCCTCATCGCTGGCGCGGTAGTGCCACACGACACGCACCACATCACCGCGATCCTCGACACCGTACCGTCCGGGCTCGTCGATGGAACCGAGCACCGTGGACGCACCGCGCTCGTACGGGGTCGCTCCCTCGACGACGAAGACGTCGCTCACCGACTCTCCGCGGCGCAACGGGATGTCGCGATAGGCCCCGGAGAAGTCGCCCGAGAACGAGAACGTGATGCGCTCCGTCACACGAAGCGAGCCATCGGGGAGCAGGGCGACGTCGATCTGGGCCTGGGGGAGAGAGAAGGACTTGGTCTGCGCCGGTGCCGGAGTCGCCAGCCCGAGAATGGCGACCAGTACGACGGCGCCGCCAACTATGCGTCTCAGAACTGCACCTTCGGGACGCTGCGCCCCTCGTCCTCCACCTCGAAGAAGATGCCTCGCTCGAAGCCGGTGATGGCGGCGACGAGGTTGGTCGGGATCGTTTCGACGGCGTTGTTGTAGGTGAGCGTGGTGTCGTTGTAGATCTGCCGGGCGACGGTGATGTCGCCCTCGATGTCGGCGAGCTGGGTCTGGAGCGTGCGGAAGTTGTCGCTCGCCTTGAGGTCCGGATACGACTCCGCGAGGGCGAAGAGCTGACGCAGCGCTCCGGTGAGCATGTTCTCGGCGTTGGTCTGGTCGCCGACAGAGCCGGCGGCGACGGCGGCGTTACGAGCTTCCACCACCGCCTCGAGCGTTGTTTGCTCGTGACCGGCGTACCCCTTCACCGTCTCGACGAGGTTGGGCACGAGGTCGTAGCGACGTTTGAGTTGGACGTCGACCTGGGACCAGGCATTCTGCGTGCGGTTGCGGAGCCGCACCAGCTTGTTGTAGGTGAGGATCACCAACAGGGCGACGATGACGATGATGGCGATGACGATGATCACGGTTGGCACGGAGGGCATCGTATCCGTGGCCTGCAGCGGCGCCAAGCAGAACGTGGTCCGGAGGAACCCTCGACCGGCTCCTCCGGACCACGTTGGTCGCCTTGTCAGACGCCGTTCAGACGGTCACCTCGACCAGGTTGCTCTCGCGGGTGACGGTGGTGGGCAGCAGCGGCGTCACCGTGACGACGGCGCGGATCTCGTCCGGATTCGCCCATGACTGCGGGTCCTCGTCGAGATCGGCCCAGGCGATCGTGTGGGGGCTGTCGGCATTCGAGTAGTGCGTCGACGCGTTGCCCCTCGACGACAGCTTGACGATGGGCATGAGACCCATCGGGATCTCGTCGTCGGCCCCGAGCAGGTCGTTGTCGAATCCCGTGTCGTCACCGATGAGCGTCCAGCTGACCAGGTACTGCAGGTTGGTGGCCTGGTCGAAGGTGCTCCAGTTGATGTCGAACTCGACCGTGATCTCGGCGTTCGCCACGTCGCGAACGATGTTCAGGTCGAGATTGCTGATGGTTGCCATGTGCGTATGTGCTCCCTGTGGTGGACGGCGGTCTCCTGCCGGAGATGCCCGCCCGGTTGCGTCAACGCCCGGACGACGCGTCCGGGCTCTCGGATCCGTCGTGACGGTGTCGGCGGCGGCGCCGTGAACGCGTGTGCCGAGCCGGCTCTTGAGTCTGTGACGTATCGCTCGCCAGATAGGCGACGAGCCATGCAAGTCCGTTCTTGGTCGACACGATTCCTCCTCTCCACGTCGGCGAACGTTGGTCCGAACGTATGGGAGTAGGGGGGTGGTCGGCTAGCGGGGTTCCCCTAGGTCCGGGCCTGAGGTCCCCTATTGACTCTGCCTCACATGGCGAACGCCATTGGGGACGGCAGGCGCATCGGGCGCGGCCGGCGTACCCCGCCCCCGGGCCGGTATCGGGGCGGAGCTGCCCCGTCCCAGCCGGAAGAGCTTCTCCGTAGAGTGAGCGGGATGAAAGAGATCGAGCTGCCGCCACTGACCGAAGACTTCACTGCGGATCCCGTCGAGCTGTTCTTCGACCTCGCCTACGTGTTCGCGTTCTCCCAGCTGGTCGGGCTCTTGGTCCACGACCCGACGTGGGCTGGCGCGGGTCGAGCCGCGCTGTTGTTCGGCCTGCTGTGGTTGCCATGGCAACAACTCACATGGGCCGCCAACGCCATCTCGGGGAACGGTCGCCCGGTGAGATTGCTGTTCCTCCTCGCCACGATTGTGAGCATTCCCATGGCGGCTTCGACCTCGACGGCGTTGGAGGGTGGCGGTCGCGTTTTCGCTTTCGCCCTGACCGGAATCATGCTGATCGGCTTCCGGATGCAGACACTGGGGGCTGTGGGCCGCAGCGACTATCGGGCCGTGGTTCTCGGATGGATCACTCCGAACCTCGTCGCCATGGCGGTGTTGGTGACCGGGTCGTTCTTCGATGGTGGCGCCCGGCTGGCTTTTTGGCTCACCACCGCAGCCATCGTCCTGTGGGCCATGATCAAAGCCGCCGAAGGTGAGTGGCCCGTGCGTCCGGGTCATTTCGCCGAACGCCACGGCCTGATCGTCATCATCGCCCTGGGAGAAGTCATCGTCGCCATCGGCATTCCCGTGGTCGACGCTTTGCAGGCCGGAGAGGGCCTGCCTGCCGCTACGGTCGCCGCCTTGCTCGCTTCGGGTGCCTTTTCGTGTTTGGTGTGGTGGGCGTACTTCGACCGACCCAGCCCCGGTTTGGAGTTCGCGGCCACGAAGCTGGACGGGCTGGAGATCGGCCACTACGTGCGCGACGTGTATACCTGGGCGCACGCTCCGCTGGTTGCCGGAATCATCCTTGCCGCGGCCGCGCTCGAGGAGATCGCCCTGCATCCCCAAGACGCGGTGAAGCTTCCGTTCCGATTCATGCTCGCCGGAGGTCTCTTCCTCTTCCTGACTGGGGTCTTCCTGGCGGTGTGGCGGGCCTTTCGCGCCCGGGCTACCGAACGCCTGGTCGGCGCAGTCGTGATCGCAGTCATCGTCTTCGTCGGCGCATCCCTCTCCGGCGTCGCGGTCTTGTCGTTGGTCGTGCTCGTGATGTTCGTTGTGCTGTTTGCGGAGCATCGAAGAATCGAGAGGCTCGGACTCCACGCCGAACTTGGGGGCTGAGCTACGGGGACATCGGCCTCGCTCGATAGCGCGCCCGAGGTGCTCTCACCAAGAGGGTCCTCAGAGTGGCGGCTTGCATAGCCGGAGGGCGGCACTGCCGTTGCGCGTCTTGGGCAATCCCTAGGGAGCTTCGCCGACGGCGACGGAGACGGCGCCGTCGTGAACGAGTCGGGCCAGCTCGGTGCGCGAGCGAATCTCGAGCTTGCGGTAGATGCGGGTGAGATGTGCCTCGACGGTCGCGACGCTGACGTAGAGCGCCGCTGCGATCTCTCGGTTCCTGGCGCCCCCCGCCACCAGCTCCGCGATCTTCGCCTCCGTGGTCGTGAGCATGCCGTCGACTCGACGTGGTTGGGCCCGGTCGAGGTCCTCGGCCGCACGCTGCACCCACAGCTCGGCCCCCAGCTCAAAGAAGCGCTGCCGTGCTTCGCTCAGCGCCTCGGCGGCGGCAGTCCGCTTGCCGCCCCTCAACAGCGCCTGTCCCTGGCACAGCTTCGCCCTGGCCGCATCGGGCCTGAGACCCAACCGGTCGAAGGCTGCAACGGCCGCGCCGAGTGATTCCTCGGCATCTTCGGGCTCGCCCCTCGCCAGGGAGAGCACCCCCACCGCGTGAGCGAGCATCGCCGACGGTCGCTCCTCCTGCATGCTCGCCACGGCACCGGAGATCGCATCGTGGACGGCTGCGGCCTCTTCGCTGCGGCCGGCAGCGGCCAGCGCGATCACGGCATCGGTCAGCGCAGGCACGGCGCCCGGGTGGCGAACTCCCATCTCGTCCGCCGCCGCATACGCCTCGTCGAGTACGTCGGCAGCCCGTTGGGTGTCTCCTCGAGAGTAGGCCAGCAGCCCGATGACCGCCTTGGCCCGGGCCGACCCCAGCCGGTGGCTTGGTCTTCCCGGCCAAGTGAGCATCTGCTCGGCGGTCTCGAGAGCGGTCGTTTCGCCGAGCCACGCCTCGACGAGTGCCTTGGGGTACAGCATCCATCCCTCTGCATCGCTGTTCTCGGTGTCACGAGCCGCGGTCACGCCCGCCTCGACGTGATCCCATGCGGCAGCGAAGTCACCTCGAGCGCAGGCCACGAGCGCAAGGTCGTAGAGCCGGTACGGCCGCTCGAGCTCATTGCCCGTCACGGGAAGCGCCTCGATGAGCTCGGTGAAGGCGGCTTCGGCTGCGTCGAGGTCGCCCGCCCACGAGCGCTGCTTCGCCAGCCAGGCGCGCGGACCGCCTCCGAGCGCCGGCTCACCGATATCGGACGCCATCGCAATGCTCTCCGCCATGGCCTCGGTGTCAGGTTTGCCGGTCATCGCCTCCATATGGGCCAAATGGGCGCCAGCCAGCATCTCGAGCCGACGATCGTGCGTGGCCTCGGCGAGTTCCAAAGCCTTTGTGGCACATTGGATGCCGCGAGCCAACTCACCGCGGTAGATCCCCCGAAACCAACCGATGATGTCGAGAACACGCCCCCTCAGCGCCGCGTGGCCTTCCGAGTCCTCGAACGCTTGAAGGAGTGTCGCATCGCCGAGTTCGACATCGTCGTTCTCGACATAGAACCGCTGGATGAGTGCCTCGGCGCGCACGGGTCCCGGTGGGAGCGCGGCGGCGAGCTCGTCGATCAGCGCCCGGGCTCGCCGGGCATCGCCTGCCGATGCCACGTTGGTCACCTCGAGCAGTGCCCGCCGGTTGGCAGCCCCCTGGTCGTCGCCCGGGGTGATGCGGCGGCTGTGGTGAGCGAGCTCAGCCGCCAGATCCGAAGCGCCCCTTTCGGCTGCTCGCAATGCCGCGGCCTCGAGTGCATCGGCTGCCTCGCCATCGGCAGCGTCGACGGATAGTGCGAGGTGCCTCGCCCGGGCATCCGGATCGTCGAGTTGGGCGGCGATGTGGCCATGCAGGGCGCGTCGCTCGAGCCGGTTCATGCCCTCGTAGACGGCGGAACCGACGAGGGGATGGGCGAAGCGAACCCTCAGATCGGGATCTACAACCAGGATGTCGAGCTTCTCTGCTTCGCCGAGGCTGGCCTCGACGTCGGTGAGAGGCAGGACACGGGCGAGCTGGGCCAACGGCGTCGGGCCGAGCGCTGACGCAAATCGAATCAGCGTCAACACATCTCCTGCGACCTGGCCGAGCCGTGCCGCAATCACGGCCTGTAGCGAATCGGGCAGCGGAAAGCTCGCGGCGATTCCCAAAGCGCGCTCCTCACTCCGCAGCGACCGGGTCAGCTCGATGGCGTACAACGGGTTGCCTCCGGAGACCTCATAGACCTTGCGAAACGTGAGTGGGGATATCGCTGCGACCGCGGTGCGAAGGAGCCGCCGGAGCTCGGCAGGCGACAGGGGGCCGACGTCGACCGTCGTCGCACGACCTGGTGGGAGTGACGACGCGAGGTTCAGCCGATCGCCGCCCTCTCCCCGCCGGCTCGTGACCAGCACGCCGATGGGCTCTCCGTCGAGGCGACGCAGGGCGTAACGCAGGCTACGCGCCGTGACTGCATCGATCCATTGAGCGTCGTCGATCGCAACGATCACGGGGCTTCTGTTCGACAGCTCGCGGAGGGTGTCGAGCACCGCACGACCCCGCTCGATCGGGTCGGTGTCCGACGCCAGCACCTGCGTGGGAGGGTCCACACCCTCGAACAGATCGGTGAGGGTGACGAGCGGTTCGGACATCTCTTCCATGGCGCCCCGAGCAACGAGCACGGCGTGGCCGAGCCCCCGACACACATCGAGGCCGGAGCGCCACAGGGCCGTCTTGCCGATCCCGGCCGCCCCGTGAATGGTCAGCGCACGAGTGTGCATCGTGGGCGGTTCGCAGAAGACACGTAGCACGGCGCGCTCGTGTTCGCGGCCGACCAACTCGAAATGCGATGGACCCGGCGCAGGGGGTTGGTCCGAATGCACCTACAGATCATGCCAGCAGTTGGCTGCAATGGCGCGAGGTTCTTGCACCCGTCGTTTCGTCACTGTGACGGATTGTGCGGCCCGGCCCCAGGGGAGGGGAGCGCGCCATCGAGTAATCTGCTGCCAGTCAGGGAGTGAGAGGTAGCGGAGTGACCGACGAAACCAGGGATCATCTCGAGAAGGTGCGCAGCCACCTGAGGGACGCCGCTGCGGCGGGCGATGAAGCCGCCGCCGAGCTGGCCGAGCATGTCGATGCGTACCTCGGTGGTGAGCAAGGCGATCAAGAGCACGGCGCCCTGATCGATCGGCTGCGCGAAGGGGTTCTACGGTTCGAGGTCTCGCACCCGACCCTCTCGCATGCCGTGCAGGGAGTGGTCGACTCGATGACTGCGTCCGGCATCTGAGCCGCTAGGGCTTGGGGTCGCGGTCGCGTAGCCATGCGGCCAGCAGCGGATCGACTAGCTCCAGATCGCCGTCGTAAGGACGCCACACGAGGCTGCGCCTCTCCAGCGCCTTGAGGGCGCTTGACGCCGTCCCCTTGGCGAGGCCGAGGCGTTTCGCCGAGGCACCGTAGGGAGGCTCGCCCCAGGCGAGCACCCGGCACAGCTTCCGCTGCCCAGGCTCGAGCCCTGCCTCGACGGCGACGAACTCGTACTCACTACGCCGCATCGCCTCGGCGTAGGCCGCCGCCCAGGCGTCCTGGTCCGACACGTCGCCCGCCGGCGTGGCTTCCCACAGATGGTGAGCGAGAAACGCAGCTCGCTGCGGGTGCCCGGCGGCGGTGGCCAGGAGGTACGGGAGTGCGCCTCCGGGGTCGCGGCCCGTCTCGGCGAACTTGGATTGGATCAGCTCGCCCAGGTCGTCGTCGCGGAGCCGTCCGAGCCGGAACTGCTCCGCCTGGCCGTAGAGCGGCGACGTGCGTTCGCCGAACATTGCGCTGAGTATCGATTGCTCGGAGCCGGCGAAGAGATACGAGAGCCGGTCGCGCTGGTGCTGGATCGTGGCCCGCAGCACCGCCTCGGCCGTGTCGACGATCCTGACCGCCTGGAACTCGTCCATCACGATCAATGCCCTGGTCCCGAGGTCGCCGGTCACGTCGTACGGCAGGTGCAACAGGTCCTCGATGATGCGTGGCGCTGGTCGCTCGCCACGCGTGAGGCCGATCTTCGCCGGGCCCAGCCCGAGCTCGGCCGAGATCTCGGGGCTGCGGGTGGCCCGGCGTCGCAAGCTCGTGGCGAACCGTCCCTCCGGGAGCGATTGGAAGGCGCGACCGATGCGGTTGGCGACATCGTCGAGGGTCTGCACACCGAGGAAGTCGACCAACACGACCACGAGGTCGCTCGTCTCGGCGGCGTCGCGCCGGATGCGGTGGATCAGGCTCGTCTTGCCGTACCGGCGTGGACCGAACAGGAGGACGAACCGCCCGTGCATCGCTCGATCGGTGAGTGCAGCGATCTCGACGTCGCGGCCCACGACATCGTCGGGAGGGGCCGGTCCGTCGAACACGAAGGGGGAGGTCTCGACCTGCATGGTTCCGCATGACGATACCACAATGGTTCTGCGCGGCGGAACCTTCCGCTC
>JBFINP010000028.1:0-36732 GCA_041611095.1 Acidimicrobiia bacterium
GACGAGGAGGTGTTCGAGCTGTTCACCGCGACGCTGATCGGGGCAGCCGTGCCCGACGCCCCTGCGGGGGGCGATACGGGAACCGCCACCCAGCCGGCAACCGGCTCGGACTCTTCCGGCGGCAGCAGCCTGCTGATCTGGCTGCTTCTCATCGGCGCCGGGATCGTCGCCTTCTTCTGGTGGCGCAGCCGCCAGAACAGGGTCAAGGGTCCGCGGCTCGATCCGCGGATCGCCGAAGTCAAGACGACCGTCCAAGAGCAGATCGCCGATGTCGCCAACGACATCATCGACATGGAGGACGAGGTCCGCGTCGCCGACAACGACCAGGTCGACGATTTCTACGAGGCCGCGGGACGCATCTACGGCGACGTGACCGAGGACTTCCCGTCCGCCAACACTCCCGAGGCTCTGCTGGCGCTGTCGAACAAGCTCGACGAGGCGATCTGGCAGCTCGACTCGGCCGAGGCGTTGCTCGACGGCAAGCAACCGCCGCCTCGCCCCCAACCACGGACACTGCCGCCACCACCGGCACCGGCGGGAACGCCACAAACGACGCCCCAAGGCCCGTCCTCGCTCCCGCCCCGTCCCTCCCACCCGGACTACAGCCGGCGTCCGTCGCGACGGAGCAGTCCCATGGGCGGCGGGTTGATGGACATCCTCATCGGCATGGCAGGGACGATGATGGCCGGAAGGGCTAGGGGTGGCGGAGGCCTCCTCGGAGGCCGCTCGAGCCGGGGCTCCCGGATAGGCGTCCCGCAGTTCCCGCAGGTCCCCGGCGGCCGGTCCGGCAGCCCGGTTCCGAGTCCGAGCCGACCTGGGAGGTCGTCCTCGACCGGTCGCAGCTCCTCGGGCCGGCGCGGCTCCGCGAGGGGCGGCAAGACAGGGCGCGGACGGGGTGGGGGCAGGCGCCGGCGGGGGTGACGGGCTCACCGGGCGGCATCTAGACTCGCGGCCGAATCATTCGCCGGTGGAAGGACTTCTATGGGTTTCTTGAAGCGTCTCTGGGGCTACATCACCACGCTCTTCAGGCAGACGGCCGAGGGTGCGATGAACCCCGAGATCGAGATCGAGCAAGCCATCAACGACGCGAGGAAGCGCGACCAGGAGCTCCGCAACCAGGCCGCCAAGGTCGTCGCCCACCGCACGCAGCTCGAGTCGAAGATGGAGTCCGCGGCCGACGACGTGGGCGAGGCGCGGGAGATGGCGAAGCAGGCGCTGCTCAAGGCCGAGGAGGCCAAGGCGGCCGGCGATGCCGAGGGCGTCACCAAGTGGACGCGGACGGCTCAAGCCCTCGCCATGAAGCTCCAGGCCGCCGAGAACAACCTCGGCACGCTCAAGACGCAGTACGAGACGTCGGTCTCCCAAGCCGACAGGGCCAAGGAGGCGGTCACGCAGAACGCGATGCGGCTTCAGGAGCTTGCCGCCAAGCGGATGGAGCTGCTCGGCTCCCTCGAGGCGGCGAAGATGCAGGAATCCGTCAACAAGGCCGTCGAATCGCTGTCGAGCACGATGGATTACGAGATGCCGTCGCTCGCCAAGGTCGAGGAGAAGATCGAGGCCCGCAAGGCCGGGGCGATGGCCAAGGCCGAGTTGCGGGAGGCAACGCCGGAGGGTGCCGAGGCGGAGCTGAAGGAAGCCATCAATATGGTCCAGGCGGAGGCCAAGCTCGAGGAGCTCAAGAGCGAGCTGGGTCTCACCACCTGACCGCGATCGAGTCACTGTGATTCGCAGCGCCCCTGGCTCCAGCCGGGGGCGCCTCGCATATCGGGACGTGGGAGGAGCACGCGAGCTGCCCGTCCGTCCTACCTGCATCGGAGTTCCGTGAGCCGTTCTCGGTTACCGCGGAGGTCTACGACATCGTTTATCACGGTTTGCCCTTTGGCGAGCAGGCTGATCGCATCGTGGAGCTCGTGCGCACCCACAATCCATCGGCGTAAACCGTGCTCGAAGCGTTTGGGGGCACCGGCAGCTTCCTGGTGGAGCTGAAGCCTCGCTTCGACCACATCGAGGGTCTCGACATATCGAAGGACGCGCTCGACTTGGCTGCTGCCCGATTCCCGGACGTGTGCCTCCATCTGGGGGACATGCGCACCTTCGGCCTGGTCGGCCGGTTCGAATGCCGCCCTCTGCCTCTTGGCTCGCTATTTCGCGTTTTCGAATGGGTCTCTTCTGCAACCATGTTTACACGACAATGTGCGGCGATCCTGGTTCATCGCCGAGCGCTTGGACGATCTGGCCGATGTGGACCGACACCGTTATGTTTGCGTTCGCGACGTCCCGTCGGAATCGTGATCGGGTAGGCAGGGCCCTAAGATTCACTGATGAGCCAGCGCGAGACGCTCGACCGTTCCAATCCGATGCCCCTGTGGGCACAGGTGCTGGCCGATGTGCGCGAACGGCTCGCAACCGGTGAGTTCGACGATCGGTTTCCCACCGACCAGGAGCTCGTCGAGGAGTACGGCGTCAGCCGGCACACGGTCCGCGAGGCCGTACGGCGCATCCAGGCCGAGGGGATCCTCGACCGTCGGCGAGGTCGTGGTACGTACGTCAAGAAGACGTCATTCGAGCAGCCGCTCGGCACGCTCTACAGCCTGTTCCGCTCGATCGAGTCCGAGGGCGTCGGCCAGACGAGCGTCGTGCTCGACAAGGAGATCAAGATCGACCCCCCCGCCGCAGAGCGGCTCGGTGTCGGTACACGAACGAAGCTGTTCTATCTCGAGCGCCTGCGCCTGGCCGGCGATGAGCCGCTGGCCATCGACAGGGCGTGGATCCCGGCACGGATTGCCGGGCCACTGCTCGAGGCGGACTTCGGGCACACCGCGCTGTACGATGAGCTGGCCATACGCTGCGGGGTGCGACCCGAATCCGGGACCGAGCTGATCCGGCCGATCATTCCCGGGGACGACGACCGCAAGCAGCTCGGGCTCGACCACGCCGACGCCGCCTTCCTCATCCTGCGCCGCACCCTGGCGGCCGGGAAGCCACTCGAGTGGCGGGAGAGCGTGGTGAGGGGCGACGTCTACAGCTTTCGCGTCGACTGGGGCGCCGGCGACGACGCCGCGCCGGAGCTCATGCACGACGCGTCGTACTGAACCCTTGGCGCGGGCCTGATGCGCGCAGGATCCCCTGGGCGCTTCGGCGTCAGTTCAGCGTGCGTAGGTAGGCGACGATCGCCTCGAGATCGGCATCATCGAGCGCTGGGTTGCCGCCCTTGGCCGGCATCGCCACCCCCGTCGTGTTCTCGGGATCGTCGGCACCCCTGCCCACCTTGAGAAACTGGATCAGCCCGGCATCGTCGAGGCCGGCCACGAATGTGTTGTTGATGAGCGGCTTGCCAAGCCCCTCGATGCCGACGCCACCTTCGCCGTGACATGCCGTGCATGTAGCATCGAACAGCGCCTGGCCATCCTCGGCCGAGGCGGCGGACATCGTGGTTGCGGCGCCGTCGTCGTCGCCGGTCGAGCCGGTGTCATCGTCCCCGCCGCCGCACGCGGCGGCGACCAGGGCGATCACGCCGATGATCACGAGCAGCCTGTACTTCACCCTTGTTCCTCCGTTTCGTCGGACCCCGAGCCATGCTCGGAGTGTGGAGTCATGTCGGTTTGTTGTGAGCCTTCGTGGATGTCGCCCACGAGCCCGTTGCCGATCGGGAGTTGGAGCACCGCTGCCCAGTCGATCACGTCGCCGTCGACCTCGGCGGCGAAGTCGACGGCCCGCTCGGCGGTAGCGAATGCGAAGATCCCGTGCCCCATCGGTGAGCCGATGGCGAGCGTCGGCACGTAGCGCGCTTCTTCGGCCCGCACCCACTCCTCGCTCCAGAAGTCGTGGACCCACGCCTCGGCGTGGTCCAGCTCACCGTGCTCCCGCCCGTGCAGCACCATCTCGCCGACGCCGTCGAACTTCTTCTCCGTGCCGTCCTCGAGGCGGTAAGCCGCCGCATGGCCGATCTCACTGATGATCATGTTGCACTGGACGCAGATGTCGCGCCCATAGTTGATCTCGGGAGGTCCGTCCGTTTCCGCGCCCGCACATGCCGTCCCCAGCAACCCGATCGCGACCGCAGCAAGGAGCGCTCGAGCTGTCACAGGTCCCTGCCTCTCACGAACCGGCGCCACGCCACCATCACCGGGACGACGGCCCATGCGACCAAGATGCCGACGAGCAACGGCTCGAGGGCGCGGCCGTAGGTGTCGACGGCATACGTCCCGGCCGGGCCGAGGACGTCGAGCGAGCCGGACAACGCACTCAACGCTGCGATGCGAAACGCCTCGACCGGATTGGCGACGGCGGAGAGGAAGAGCACATCGACGGGGAGGCGCGTGGCTACCGCGGTCCCCATGATGCCGAGCTCGCCCAAGAAGACGAGCGCAAGCCACAGGAAGACGGCCGTGCCGAGCGCCGTCGCTCCCTTGCTCGCAAAGGTGCTGATGAGCATCCCCAACGCCAGCATGGCCCAGGCGAGGAGCAGCGAGAGTATCGCGATGCGCACGAAGGCTCCGGCGTCGATGCCTGCGTTGCGCGCCGACGCGACCAGGCCGGCGACGCCGAAGCCAAACCCGCAGAGCGCCACGAGGGCACTCGCCAACCCGGCGTACGTACCCACGAACACCTCGCTGCGGGTGACGGGGTGGCTGAGGAGGAAGCGGAGCGTCCCTCGTTCGGCCTGCCCGGCGATGCTCTGGGCGCCGAGGGTGAGGGCGATGAGCGGCAACACGAGCTGGACCAGCGCCACCAGGGATGCCGCAGTGCGGCCGAACCCGACGGAACCTGCGATTCCCCGCGGCAGAGCCACGGTGGCGAGCAGGGCGGCGAGGCCGGCGAATCCAACCGCGTACAGCCAGAACCAGCGGGCGCGCACCGCATCCCGCAGCTCCTTGCGAGCGATCGTGGCGACCAGGTCTACGTCGAAGTGGGAGGCGGCTGCGGCTCGTGTGGTCATCGCCACACCTCGAGGTCGGCGATCTCGATTCCGGCGGACCGCAGGGTCTCGAGCGCGAGGCCTTTGCTCTGCGCCGAGACCTCCACGAGGACGCCGTAGGAATTGGCCCGAGCGTCGAACCCTCCATCGCGCAGGGCGGCGACGGCAGCGTCGATGGCAGCGTGGGCCGGGACGAGATGGAGCCATGCCCGGAGTCTCAGGCGCTCGGCGAGCTGATTGGGCGGGCATTCGACCGTCACCCGGCCGGCCTCCAGCGCTACGACGCGGTCGACGAGCATGCCCACCTCCTCGAGATGGTGGGACGTCACGATCATGATCCGTCCTTGCTCCCGCAGGTCGTGGAGCAGGGCAACGGCGGCCTCACGGGCTGCGGCGTCGAGGTTGGATGTCGGCTCGTCGAGGAGGAGTACCGGCGGATCGGGCAGCAACGCCGCGGCGAGTCCGAGTCGCTGCTTCAGCCCTCCGGAGAGCTCGCGAACCCGTTTCTCGACGTGAGGGCCGAGATCGACGAGATCGATCATCTCATCGACTCGAGTGGCGGGTAGCCGGCGCAGGGCCGCCGAGAAGTCGAGGGTCTCGACGACGGTGAGGTCCGGGTAGAACGCCAGCTCCTGAGGCACGTAGCCCATGAGGCGGCGCGCCGCCTTGCCTTGGCTGTGGGCGTCGAGGCCGTCGATGGTGATGGTGCCCTCGTACGCCAGCATCCCGAGGATGCAGCGGACGATGGTCGTCTTGCCTGCACCGTTGGGTCCCCAGAGCGCCACGCTCTCGCTGCGCTCGACGGTTATCGAGACGTCGTCGACCACGATCTGTGAGCCGTATCGCTTGGTGAGATTGTGAAGGTCGATCACGCGACACCGTGCCTTCTCATTGGCCGGCGCCCTCCCGCCGTGGTCAAGCCGGCCAGGGCCAGCATCACGATCGCCGCGACCATGATCTGGAGTGCGTTGCCGCGGCCGGTGTCGAGCGATGCGAACTCAGGTGGCGTGACCAGAGGTGCGGGGTCTTCGACCGTTGGCCGGGGACGAAAGACGGGGAACATCTCTCCGGCGAGGGTGACGGCCCGTGCCGACGGGGTCTCCGCAAAGAAGCGCAGCTCGGGATGATCGTCGGTCAGCGTCGAGTACAACTCCTCGAATCGGTACGTCACGTCGCCGATGCCGTCGCCATCGGCGTCGTATCCGGCGAAGTCGCTCCAGTAGTTGCCCGTCCCGTCGACCGCCCACTCGTTCCCGGTCAGCGTTCCCCCGCCCTGGATGCTCACCTGCTCGCCGTTGTCGACGAACGCGTTGCGGGTGAACACGTTGCGCTCCACGGCAGGAAGGAAGGCGACGCCGATCTGGTTGTAGGCAAACAGGTTGTGGGTGAAGTGCTGGTACACGTCGCCGGACCACGGGGAGTTGTCCAGATAGAGGCCGATGCGGTTGCCGACGAAGCGGTTGCCCTCGGCACTCACCCCGTCCATGTCCTTGAGGCCGAGGCCGTAGCCGCTGGGACCCTGGTTGTCCGCGAGCACGTTGTCGTTCAGCGTCAGGTTTCTGCTGTACATGAGGAAGGCTCCCACCGAGTTCCCCGTCAGCCGGTTGTCGACCACGCGGGCGCCGTCGGAGTACATGAAGTGCAAGCCGTAGCGGCCGCCCTCCACAATGTTCCCGGTGACGACGAGGTCGTCGGAGAACCAGAGAACGACGTCCCGGCCATCGGTCACCACGTTGTCGGTGACCTGGGAACGGTGGCTCTCCCACAGCCGTATGCCGTCGCCTCGCCGTGCGATGTCGACGTCTACCGAACCAACCAGGTTGCCGGACACGACCGAGTCCACCGACCCGCGAAGGAAGATCCCGAACAGCACGCTCTCGAGCACGTTGTTGGTGATCGTCGCCCGGGATGCGTTGACCGAGATCCCGGCATTCTCACGATCGAGCGACCTGCCCGTGTTACGGACGACGAGTCCGTCGATCGTCACGTCCGGTGCGTCGATCTGAATGGCCGTGCCCTCGCCGCCCGCATCGACGATCGCAGCCGAGCCGCCACGGATCGTGAGGGGTCGGTCGATCGTTACGCCCCCGGCGTAGAGGCCCGCCTCCAAATCGAGGATCGCACCCTCCGCCGTGCCGTCGATCAGCGCCTGGAGGTCGCGGTGCTCGTCCCCGTCTGCCCTCGCGGGCGACACCCCGAGTAGGAGGAGCACGATCGCGCAGACGACCGTGGCCCGCATCTCATGCCTCGCGGACGGCGTCGACCATTGGCTTGTACGCCTTGCGATGGAACCAGAGACCGATGCCCGTGATCACCGCAGCGACGATCGCCAAGATCAGTCCCGGACCCGGCAGTGCCAGTGTGTCGAACTGGGCGATCTCTGCAGGTCCGAAGATGGGCGGGGTGAACTCACCTACGGCGTCTGCGAAGGGTGCGCTCGAGTCGAGGTTGTGGCCGTACCTCCAGAGCCACCATTGGAGATCACCGATGAAGATCAACGGGAACAAGATCGCAGGCGCAGTGAAGAGGACTACCCAGCGGCTGTGAATCGCCAAGGAGGCTGCGAGCAGGCCGGCGAGGACGACGATGGCAGCCACCGAGATGGAACGTTCGAACACGGCTCCGTCGTCGAACGACCCGAGGCCGACGTAGTGATTGAGCCCCTCCAACTCCACCACATCGCCCTCGAGCCGGTTGACGTATGCCGAGATGTCGAGTCCTTCCGGAAACTGGGGCGCCTGCAGGTTGAGCAGCCAGTAGGGCAGGAAGATGCTGGTGACGAGCAGCACGGCAGCGCCGATGAACAGCGCAACAGGCAGCCGGTAGCGCCCTGCGTGCTCCTGCATCTCCTCCCGGGAGACCCGGGGCCCCAGTATCCGGTCGAGCATTTGCCGTTACCTCGTGGTCCTTCTTTCGGGCGTCAGCCTCCGCTCGGTTCCACCAGGAAGTAGCCGGCCATCTCCAGGTGGAGCGCCGAGCAGAACTCGGAGCAGTAGAACGGGAAGACCCCGTCCATGGTCGCATCGAACTCCACCGTGGCCGTCTCTCCCGGCTCGAGGCTGAGGTTGATGTTGTAGCCCGGCACGGCGAACCCGTGGGTGGCGTCCTTGGACGTGTCCACGTTGGTCAGGTGCCAGATGACGTGATCGCCCTCACGCACCTCGACGCGATCGGGTGTGTAGTGGCTCCGCACGAGCGTCATCCAGATCTCGACGTTGTTGCCGTTGCGCTCGACACGCTCGTTGCCGGTAACCGGGGCGTTCGGATCGACCGACATCGTGCCCGGGTCCCACCCGATCTCGGGGTAGACCTCCCAAACGTGCTCGGCGACCTTGTCGGCCTTGATCATCTGGGCGTAGTGCGGCTCGCCCATGCCGATCGGCATGTCATAGATCAACTGCATCCCCGCGGTATCCGGCGCATCTTCCGGGGCCCCGCTGATGTCGATCAGCTGGAAGTTCTGCGGAAGCAGGGGACCGGGCGGGAAGAAGCGGTCGATCGACCACTTGTTGAGCGCCACTAGGTACTGGCCGTCCGGATCGACGGTGTCGCCCTCGGCGCTCACGAGGTGGCCGATGTTGTACTGGACCGGGATCGTCCCATCGAGCTTCCACTCGTCGCGATACGGACCGCCCATGCTCCAGCGCGCCACGGCGCTGTCGAGGAACAGGCTGGTGTAGGCGTAGCCGTCACCGTCGAACTGCGTGTGGAGCGGGCCGAGACCCAGCTCGACCTGCGCCTCCAGCACGGCATCGAAGTCGAGGACCGGCACGCCGTACTGGTCGGGCTCCCAGTTCTGCGCGGCGATCGCATCTTGGATCTTCTCGAACGAGTACACCGTCACGTGCGGGTCGAGCTTGCCCGAGATGACCATGAACTCGCCGCCCGGCGAGATGTCGACCCCGTGCGGGCTCTTCGGCTCGGGTACGAAGTAGAGCAAGCCCTCGTCGATCGAGGTCTGGAGCGGGATCACCGTGAACCCGTTGACCTCCGTCACAGCAGAGCCTTGGGCGACCTCTGTAGCGGCTTCGAGGTTGATGACGTGCATGTAGTCGTTGTCCCGCGCCGAGGCGCCGGCCTCGAAGGCCTCCCCGCCACTCCCGATGTCACCGGAGCCGGTGGCCAGTTCGGTGTTGAAGGAGTTGCAGAACACCCAGCCGTCGGACACGAGCTTGCCGGCGTCGCAGAGATCCTGCCAGTACGGCGGCAGCTCCATCGCAAACGACTCGGCCTCGTCGATCCGGCCGGATTCACGGTCGAACTTCCAGAAGGTGACCATGCCCCGGTAGGTCGACTCGTACTCCGAGATCGGGGCGTACTCCCACCCGTTCGGCGTGGCGTACTGACCGCCCTCGATGATCCACTCGGTGTCCGGGGTGACCATCGTCCCGCCGTGGTCGTTGATCGCCACGGGGTTCTTGACGATCTGCTTGGTCTCGAAGTCGCGCAGGTCGATGACGGCAACGCGGGCGTTGGCCTTGTCGTTGATGAACACGAACTCGCCGTCGTAGTCGCCGTCGGTCTCCGAGAGCGCAGGGTGGTGCGTGTCGGCCCACAGGACGTCACGTCCTTCGACCTGCCCGCCGGCCAGGACTTCCATCGTGTCCTGGTCGCCGTATCCCCAGCCTTGCCACGGTTCGGGGGTGAAGACTCCGATGGTCTTCAGCAGACGCATCGACGGCACGCCGATGACGAACACCTGGCCGGCGTGGCCACCCGACGAGAAGATGAGGTATTCGTCCTGCTGGCCGCTCGGTACGAACGTCTTGAGTGCGGCCTCGACGTCGGCCTCGGTGAGGCCGCGGGCTTCGGCGATCTCCGACGCCGACGCACTCAAGCCGGCGCCGCTGGCCCCTCCGCCCTCGTCGTCGCCGCTGCACGATGCGATCACCAGCACCATGACGGCACCCAGAATCCCTATCGCCCACAGCGGACTTCTGCGACCCACCCTCCAAGCGGATCTACGCGACATCACTAGCCTCCTCGATTACGGGTCGACAGCTGATCTCTGACAGGGGAGTGCTGTCGAGCTCGGACAACAGGGCGTCCCGTGCCTTGATCCACGGCTCGTGCAACGCACATGGAGTCGTGATCGGGCACGGGGCGCCTCTCAATACACATCGGCCGGTCACGGTCGGGCCCTCGATGGCCTCGATGACGGCCAAGAGAGATAGCTCGGTTGGCGGAGTGACGAGCCGGTAGCCGCCCAGGCGGCCCGGGGTGGACTCCACCCAACCGTGGCGCACCAGCAACGTCATGATCTGCGGCAAGAAGTTCGTTGTCGTCTCGATCGCCTCGGCGACCTCGGCGCCGGACGCAAGCCCGTCACCGGAGACGTCACAGAGGTACTCGAGCGCCTTGATCGCGAGATCGGTCTTTTTCGAGAGCTCCAGCCGCACTGCACATTTCCTTAGTCAGTAATTATGTGCATCGCGACACAATGTGGATGAATCGGGCCATGGGCTCTAGGGGCGAAGGTCCCACGGAATCCCGACGCAGAGTGTGAGGCAATCGCCGTCGGATGTCTCCCCGTCGAGGGGGATTGCAGAGCGGAGCGATGCGAAAGTTATGGCGAGCGCCGTCTGCATGATCCGCCCTCGAGGGGGATCGCAGAGTGGGGCCATGCGAGGGGGGTATGGCGAGTCGCCGCAGGCCGGAGTCTGTCGCCGTCCGGCCGAGCGAGGCGCCGGTACGATCGCGTTCATGCACGGGCCGGCGGTTGCGATCGATCCTCAAGTCGTCGCCGACATGCGTGCGTGGCGCCGGAGATTCCATGCGCAACCCGGCATCGGGTTCGACGTCGAGGAGACGGCGGCAGTCGTCGCATCGTTGCTCGAGGAGTTTGGGCTCGACGAAGTCCACAGAGGAGTCGGCGGAAGTGGTGTGGTCGGCGTGCTGCGCGGAGGGAGCGGCGCCCAGTCGATCGGCCTCCGAGCCGACATGGACGGTCTACCGATCACCGAGGCGAACACCTTTGCGCATCGTTCGGCGGTGCCCGGGAGGTTTCACGGCTGCGGCCACGACGGTCACACGGCGATGCTGCTTGGGGCGGCCAGACACCTCGCCGTCGAGGGTGGTTTCGACGGCACCGTGTTCTTCGTCTTCCAACCGAACGAGGAGAACGGGCTCGGGGCCCAGGCCATGATCGACGACGGGCTCCTCGAGCGTTTCCCGATGGCGTCGGTCTACGGACTCCACAATCTCCCCGGCCTCCCAGTCGGCACCTTCGCCACACGCGTCGGACCTCTGATGAGCTCCGAAGACCTGTTCGAAATCGTCATCCACGGCCGAGGTGGACACGCATCAGCCCCGGAACGCCACATCGATCCTGTTGTGATCGCAGCCGAGATCGTGCTGGCGCTGCAAACCATCGTGTCGCGGTCCGTTGCGGCGGTCGACACAGCGGTCGTGTCAGTCACCGAGCTCACCACCGATGGTGCACGAAACATCGTGCCGTCCATGGTGACCATCAAGGGCGATTGCCGTTGTTTCACCACCGAAACCCAGGCGGTGATCGAGCGCCGGATTCGAGAGATCGCCGCCGGAGTGTGCCGCGCTCACGGTGCCGAGGCGGAGGTGTCCTATCGCAACGAATTCGTACCGCTGGTCAACCACCACCGAGCGGTCGCAGTCGCGTCGGCGGCCGCGGGCGACGTCGTCGGCTCTTCCCGCGTCGATGCCAATCATCCTCTGTGGCCGGCGTCGGAGGACTTCGCCCGGCTGCTCCAGCACGTGCCCGGCTGCTTCATGCTGGTCGGCAACGGCAGCACCGGCCACGGCGGAACGAGCCTCCACAATCCCAGCTACGACTTCAATGACGACGCGCTGCCCATCGGCGCCGCCTACTGGAGTCGGTTGGTGACGACCGCGCTGGGTTGATCGACGGTCGCAGCCGGCCGGGGGAGATACCTCGCTTGCCGGTCCGGAGACCAGGCCCGTGCGCCGCGGAGATCATCAGGGTCCCACGATGGCGGCGGTGCGCGCCGCTCGGGCGGCGAGATCACGCCAGAGGCGGGCGCTGCCTTCGTGCGTTGCAGCCAGCGACAGCCACCGCTGGGCGGTCACCTCGAACAACGTCGCCAGGTCACGGCGGGCGGAGTCCGAGGCGGCGAGCTCTCCGCCCTCGGCGCCGAGCGATCGGACTGTCTGGTCGAGGATCACCGCGCCGCTCCACAGGGAACGAAGCCACTCCGAGAGAGGCACGTCGACCTCGATCGGGCCAAAGGCATCCTCGCCGGGCGGCGTGAGGCCTTCCCCGGCGCCGAGGTCGGGCACGGCCCGGAGGCGGTCACCCAAGCGAAGGAGGGTGTCGCGCCGGCGGTGGGCGTTAGCGCGGTGCTGCGGGTAGCAGCGTCCGACGGCGTCGAGCCACGGCACCGCCCAATGCAGCAGCCGGTCACCCAAGAGGAATCGCCGGTCGGTGTAGGCACGGGTTGCGATGTGGGGCTCGTCGCGCTCCCATGCCGCGGTCTCCGCGGCCGCCAGACCGGCGCCAAACGCGGTCAGGGAGGGGAGCGTGGCGTCGGGGAGCCGGTGTCCCCACGATGTCGCTCGCTTCGCCAGGTCGTCGGCTGGATCGAAGAACCTCACGACGGCAGCCTCCGCCGCCTCGGTATCTTCCCAGCCCGGTGGCCTCCATTCCGTAACCGACGTCCACAACGCCACCTCGGTCTCGGCCGCCCTCGCCGCCCCGGATCGCTCAGCGCCACTCATGGCGGCGATTGTGCCACCTGGGGCGGCCCCGTACCGACGCATGACCACACCTCGACTTCATCAGATCACAGCGCCGCGCCGGCCGCCGGCGCCGAAGTGCTCAGCGACGGCCGGCTCAGGCCTCCGTCGGGTCCTCTTCGTCGACGGCGTATTGATAGGCATCGACCGTCGGTTTGACCGGGCGAGCCAGCCAGAGCGGGCGGCGCAGGTTGCCGGGGCCAGGCCCCGGCTTCGCCATGGCCAGCCACTCGCGGTACACCTCGTGGGCCTTCCCGGTGTCGACGAAGACGTCGCCATACCGATCGCCCGTCTCTGCGGGAGTAAGCCGAACCCGTTGGTGCCAGGCGTGCATGCCGGATACGGGGTCGGGGTGCACCGGAAAGGCGAGGTTCTGGTTGACGCCGGCGTCCTGCCACCAGATCCGCTCGCTGTCGGGGTCGTCCGACGGGAAGGGGCCGATCCCCTTCTTCTGCCGCAACATCCACCCGCCGTTCTGGCGCGAGATGTCGACGAGGGCCGACGACCAGCGTTCGTTCCCCATGTCGTCGGCGAGGCGCCACCTCCCGAGGTGGTGGGACGCCGCAACCACGCCGGGCCGGATGCCCTCGGTCCGCCACACCCGCATCACGAAATAGCCGATGTCCGTGTTGATCCGGATCATCTGACCGGTGGCGAAGTCGAGGGCCTCGGCGTCTCGGGGATTCATCCACAGGGGATGGCCGTGGCTGATCTCGTAGAGGTACTTGGCGTTACCCGAGCGCGTGTGGATGAGTGTCGGCAGCCGGAAGATCGGCAGGAGCACCCGCTCGTTGCCTTCGATGTCCATGTCCCGCCAGTAGACGTGGGTATGCAGGTACGTCGGGATCGCCTCGCCCTCCCAACCCCATTCCGCCAGCGTCGGCGAGTACCACTCGAGTTTGCGGCTGGGGGAAGCGAATCCGGTCTTGCGCTCGCCGTCGACCACGACACCACCGGACAGGTCGGGGGCCGGCCGCTCGTGGACGGCGTATATGTCCTTCTCGACTTCGACGGCCCCGTACTTGCGCATGTAACCGAGCGGGGTCAGCCCTTCGGCGGCGGCCTTCTCGGGGAGGCCCGGCACCGAGTGCTCGAACATCCAGCCGTAGTACTCGTCGACCGAGACGGGACGGTTCGGGTCGGCGGGGGACTGGAACCACTGCCGGATGCCCAGCGAACCGTCGGGGTCGACGCGCCACGACAGGTCGATCCAGAACTCCGTCTCCTCCCACACCTCGCCGGGATTGGCCTCGTAGGTGCGGTCGAAGTGCTTGCCGTCTCGCTCCCCGGCGACGCGGAGCACCGGCTGTCGGAAGCCGAGCCACCGCCCGGCATGGGTCTCATACGAGTGAGTGTCATGGCGCTCCGAGGCGACCCCCATCGGAAGCACGTAGTCGGCGAACCACGCCGTCTCCGACCACGTCGGGGTGAGGGCGACATGGAGCCCCACCTTCGACTCGTCGGTGAGCGCCTCCAGCCATGAGAACCCGTCGGGGTTCGTCCACACCGGGTTGTAGACCCGGGTGAAATAGACGTCGACCTTGCCGCGGCCCTCCTTCAGGAAGTGAGGGAGCAGGATGGACAGCTCGTGGTGGGCGAAGGGATATTCGATGGGCCACAGCAGCTCGTTCCAGCGGCTGTGCGGGGGCGGCATGTTCCAGTGCTCGGGCTTGAACTTGTCCCACGCGCTCGGCGACGTTCCGCCTTTGGTGCCGACCGCCCCGGTCAGCACGTGGATGAACCAGAGGCAGCGAGCCACCTGCCAGCCACCGAGGTTGCCGGAACCGGCGGAGCGCCACGTGTGCGAGGCGAAGCGATGGCCGGCTTCGGCGATGCCGCGGGCCACGGCCTCGATACGGGCGGCGTCGACCCCCGACTCCTCGGCGGCGAAGTCCAGCGTGTAGCCGGCGTAGGTGTCCTTGAGGAGCTGGATGAAACGCCCGTAGGTGCGGGGCTCGTCCGGAACCTTCGCCTCGAGAGCCTCCTCCCAGTTGACCCAGCGCCGGATGAAGTGGTGATCGACGGCGTCCCACTCGAGGAGGAGCCGGGCGATGGCCAGCAGGATGGCAGCCTCGGTGCCCGGCCACGGCGAAAGCCAGATGTCCGACATCGACGCCGTGTTGGAGAGGCGGGGGTCGATGGTGGCCAGCTTCGCCCCCGACTGCTTGCCCTCCATGATGCGCTGGGCGTGCGGGTTGAAGTAGTGGCCGGTCTCGAGGTGTGACGACAGCAGCAGAATGAATCGGGCGTTGGCGAAGTCGGCCGACGGTCGATCGTGACCCATCCACGTGGCGTACCCGGTGCGCGCCCCGGACGAGCAGATGTTGGTGTGGCTGTTGTGGCCGTCGACGCCCCACGCCTTGAGGGTGCGATCCATGAACCCGTCCTCGCCCGGACGGCCGACGTGGTACATGATCTCGTCGTGGCGCCCCTGCTGGATCGCCGTCCGCATGCGGCCGGCGATGTCCACGAGGGCGTCCTCCCACGTGACCTGCTCCCATTGACCCGAGCCACGCTCGCCGACCCGCCGCATCGGGTGGAGGATGCGCTCGGGGTCGTACATCTGGTTGATCGTCGCCGGGCCCTTGGCGCAGTTGCGACCGCGGGAGCCGGGGTGCGCCGGGTTCCCTTCGAACTTCCGGACCTGGCCGGTCTCTTTGTCGACGTAGGCGAGGAGCCCACAGGCTGACTCGCAGTTGAAGCACGTCGTCGGCACCAGCCGGTACTCGTGCTTGACCCGCCGCGGCCAGGCCTGGGCGTCGTACTCCTCCCAGTCGTCCCAGCGCTCCGGCGGCGGGAAGTTGGTCAGCGCACTCCCGGGTACGAGCCGGGGGATGGGTATGGGGTCCCTTTGCGTGGTCATCGCGGCTGTAGCTCCTTGGGGATCACGAGAGCGGCACGCTCTGGCCGGCCTTCACGAAGGCATCGTCCATCATCCAGACCCCGACCATGGCGGCGACACCACCGGCGGCGCCGACCCACGTGGGGGAGCCGCCGACCACGGCGAGGCCGAGGGCGGCGGGGGCGATGGCGGCAAGCACGACACCCACCCACCACTCCGTGGCGAAGGCGCCCTTGGTCATGTGGTGAACCGCCTCGGCGATGTTGCGGGTCGGATGCCGTGACATGATCTCGAGGGCGGCCAGCAGCCCGAGGGCGATCCCGCCGACCACGGCGGCCCAGGCAAAGGCCTCGACGCCTGGAAGAAGGGCCGACCGTGTCGTGAGCGCGGCAGCGCCCTCGACCGGATCTGCGTCAACATCCGAGAACAACGCGGCGATCAGGGAGGCGCCTCCACCGGCCACCAACGCTCCGGCCAGCATGTGCCACAGAAGCGTTGAGCTCTGCCACAGGTCCCTTGCCTCGGCTTGCCCGAAGAGGAACGCGGTGTAGCCGGCTACGCCGATGCCCAACGCCGCCGACACCCAGATCGCGATGCGAACCAGCGTGTCGGCTCCGGCGAAACCGGCGAGGAACCAAATGGCGAGGACTGCGGCGTAGGCGCCGAGGATCCAGGCGCCGCGCACGAGCCACGAGCCGGGGTTGCCCTTGGTGAGGAGGTAGTAGAAGCGGTCCGGGCGCTTGAGATCCCAGACCAATAGCACTCCGGTGAGCGCCAGGAACAGCCCGGCGACCAGAGGCGCGACCCAAGACATCCACGTGGACTCGACGCCGGCGCCGAACAGCAACGCCATGGCGGCGGCCAGGGCGATACCGGCGGCTATGCCCTTGGTGAGGAAGTAGCTCGAGACGCGCCATCCCCAGGGCATCGGGTGGTCGGTGTTGTAGACGACACGAGGCGGTGCGTCACGGGTGTCGTGAAGGATGGACACCGGCTTGTCCGGCGTGACCGATGCCGTGCCGTCGGTCACGCTGGGAGGGGTCAGATCGATCGAGAGCCACGATTCGGCCGGGTCGCGCCACACGCCGCCGTCGCCGGGATCGACTGCGGCGAGGGGATCGATGTTGGCCGCCTCCACGCCCTTGTACCAGAGGTTGGGGCTGGTGCCTTGTTCCGGGGCCCGCTGGAACAACTGGTCGGTGGCGACCATCTGGGCGATCTTCGTGGCGGGATCGTCCAGGTCGCCGGCGATGATCGCCTGCTCAGGGCAGACGACGACGCAGGCCGGCTCGATCCCCACCTCGACACGATGCACGCAATAGTTGCATTTCTGGGCGGTGTGCTCCTGGGGATCGATGTAGAGGGCGTCGTAGGGGCAGGCCTGCATGCACGACTTGCAGCCGATGCAGCGATCGGTGTCGAAATCGACGATGCCGTCCTCACGCTTGAAGAGCGCCGTCGTCGGGCAGATCTCGACGCACGGAGCGTCCGTGCAGTGGTTGCACCGCATGACGGAGAAGAAGCGCTTCGTGTCGGGCCAGGAGCCCTTCTCGATGTACTTCACCCAGGTCCGGTTGACGCCGAGGGGGACTTGGTGCTCGGTCTTGCACGCCACGGTGCACGCATGGCAACCGATGCACCGTGTCTGATCGATCACGAACCCGTATCGCACCAATCGCCTCCCGTGCAGCCGCAACTTTGTACGGACATTAACCTGAACCGGCGGAGCCGGAATTCACCCTGGCTCTGCGGGATCGCGGAGCCCTCCAACTCGACCCCGACCGTCAGCTCTTCTGGATGACGAAGTGGTATTCCTCGTCCGCCTGGAACTCCTCTTTGAGCGCATGCCCCATGTCTTTGGCCCACGCCGGGATGTCCGAGAGGGCGCCGCGGTCGGTGGCGATGACCTCGAGCGTCTGGCCCGAGTCGATCTTCCCGATCGCTTGCGCGGTCTTGATGACGGGCATGGGGCACTGAAGCCCGCGAGCGTCGACGGTGATGTCGGCCATGTTGATTCCTCCTGGCTCGCCTAGATGAAGAGGCTGATGGACGCCTCTTTCATGAGGCTTATCGCTGAACCGGCTCCCGCCGGGCTGTCGAGGCCGTCGATGAGGTCGTCCTCTTCGAGACCCATGAGGTCCATGGTCATGCCACAGGGCCAGAGCTTGACCCCGAGGGTCTTCGAGAGCTCGAGCAGCTCCTGGACGGACGCCACGTTCTTCTCGTCGGCCAGGTCCTTCATGAACTTGGCGCCGAGGCCGCCGAAGTTGAGCTTCGACAGCGTGAGTTTGTTGGGGCTGCCCTTGCTGAACGCCGACATCATGCGCTGGCGCCAGTCGTCACCCGTGATCCCCGCATCGGGCTTCTTGAGGATGCTCAGACCCCAGAACGTGAAGAAGATCGTGACGTCCATGCCGTACGCCGCACCGGTCGTGGCGAGAATCATGACCGGCCATGCCTTGTCGAGGTCACCCGAGGCGGCGATGATCACCATCTTCTCCTTCTCGGGCTGCGCCTCGGCAGCCGGAGCCTCCTCGGGACCGGTGTCCAGCTCATGGACCGTCATTGGGATCTCCCTTCGAGCGTTGCCGTGGCATATGCGTCTTTGCGAATCTAAGTCCGAAGAGACCCACGGTGTCAAGCGATCCGGCGTCCGATTGGCGGACCTACGGCGGTGTGGCATAGTTGGCCGCCATGTCCGAGGTCCACGACGAGCTGGTGAAGCTCCACGCAAGCGTCTGCAAAGGTCTGGCCGACCCCAAGCGGTTGATGATCATCAATGCGCTCCGTGACGGCGAGCGGACGGTTGGTGAGCTCGTCGAAGAGCTCGAGGTTCCACAGGCAAACGTGTCCCAGCACCTGGCGGTGCTGCGCGAGAAGGGTCTCGTGCACGCTCGCAAGGACGGGCAGTTCGTGCACTACTCGGTCGCCACGCCGAAGATCGTCCAGGCCATGGACCTGATGCGCGAGGTCATGGCCGAGCAGGCCACCGAGCCGGCGATGGGGTGACCCCACCTCAACAGGAGCCGGCGTCCCCGGCCCACATATTGGTCACGGTCGTATCGGGATCATCGGGTGTGCCGCTGATCATGCCCCGCACGTAGGGCTCCTCACCGGCGAGGAACATGAACTCCTCGCTGCCGACTGCGGGGTATGCGCGCAAGTATCCGATGTGCGCCTGCCTTGCCCAGTGCCGTCCGGCCCAACTCGCACTGCGCTCCGGCCTACTGAATGGAGGCCCTCGGCAGGCGCTTGTTGTTGGTCCGATCGGAGGGGTACGCTTACATGCGGTTTTGCGCATGTAGCCCCCACTGGAGGTTCGGACATGGGAGCGATGACCACAGAGGAGCTCGCCAGAAGGGTGGATGATCCCGAGCACGCGCCCTTCATCCTCGACGTGCGCGCACCGGATCAGTTCGACCGGTGGCGCATCGAGGGAAGGGCCGAGCTCTCGACTGTGAACATCCCCTACTGGACGGCGATCGTCGAGGACGAGGCGGTGAAGGGCGCCGTCCCGAACGACCGTGACATCGTCGTCGTTTGTGCCCACGGCGACTCTTCCGATCTGGTCGTCGAGACCGTCGCCCTCCCCAACATGCAAAACCTCGCCGGCGGGATGGATGCGTGGGCGTCGACCCTCGTGCCGCACATGCTCTACGACGACGGCACGAAGTTCGTCATCCAGCTCGACCGCATCGCAAAGGCGTGCCTTTCGTACGCGCTCGGTTCACGCGGCGCCACGATGGCCATCATCGACCCGGCGGCAGACGCCTCGGCGTATGAGCGCATCGCCAAAGAGATGAACGCGACCATCACCGACGTGTTCGACACCCACCTCCATGCCGACCACCTGTCCCTCGGGGTGGCGATGGCGGCGGAGTTGGGAGCGACCTACCACATCTCTCCCGGTGACGCCGAGGGAGCGTCGTTCCACTACGCCGCCCTCCGAGACGGCGAGGTCTTCCGGTTCGGCGAGATGGATGTCGTCGTGCGATCGGTGGCGACGCCCGGACACACCCCCGGATCGACCTCGCTCGAGGTCGACGGGCGGTTCCTCATGACCGGCGACGCCGTGTTCGTGTCGGGGGTGGGTCGGCCGGATCTCGGCGGCGAGACCGAGCCGTGGGCTCGGGACCTCTTCCGTACCATCCATCAGAAGCTCGCTCCGCTCGATCCGGCGCTCGAGGTATCTCCTGCGCACTACACGGCGCGCATCGAGGCCCGGCCCGACGGAACGGTGCGGCGGAGGCTCGGCGACCTGCTCGAAAACGACCCGGTCGTTTCGATGTCCGACGAGGACGAGTTCGTCGAGTACGTCGTGTCGCACCTGGGTGAAGCGCCCGAGGTCTATGCCACGATCCGCGAGGTCAACCTCGGTCATCACCTGCCGAGCAAGGACGAGGCGGTGGAGCTGGAGGTCGGCCGCAACGAGTGCGCGCTCTCCGGCTGACGTCCGGCCAAGGACCACCGCGTAGATGAGCGCGAGAGCGCCGCAGGGCGGCTTGTCGCGCCGGTGGCTGCGCGACGTGATCGCGGGTCTCAGTGTTGCGTTCGTCGTCGTTCCCCAAGGCCTCGCGTACGCAGAGCTCGCCGGCCTGCCGCCGTATACGGGCCTTTACGCCGCCGCCCTGCCTCCGCTGGCTGCATCGTTCTTCGCCTCGTCGCGGTATCTCCAGACCGGGCCGGTGGCGATGACATCGCTGCTCACGTTCGGGGCCCTGTCGGCCATGGCGACGCCGGGAAGCCCCGAGTACATCGGTCTGGCCCTGCTCCTCGCCCTGCTCGTCGGGCTGATGCGGCTCGGTCTCGGGCTGGTGAGGGGCGGGGCGATCACACGGTTCATGTCCCACCCGGTGGTGCTCGGGTTCACCTCCGGTGCGGCCGTGCTCATCATCGGCTCCCAGGTTGCCCTCGCTCTCGGGGTCACCGATGTGCCCGATGGCTTGCTCGATCGCCTCTTCACCGTCCTCTCCAGCCCATCCGAATGGAACGGGCAGGCGGTGATGCTCAGCGCCGTGACCGCTGCTTTGGTGCTGCTGGGACGGCGGGTGAGCCCGCTCGTCCCCGGCGCGCTCCTCGCTGTGGTCATCGGACTCGCCTTCAGCGGCTGGGGCGACTACACGGCGCCGGTCGTAGGTGCGGTGCCGGAGGGGTTCCCGCCGCTGTCGCTCTCCCTTCCGTGGTCGAGCCTGCCGGCGCTCCTGGTTCCGGCGGGGATCATCGCCATCATCGGGTTCGCCGAGCCGACAGCGATCGCACGAACGCTGGCCGCTCGCGACCGGGAGCGATGGGACGCAAGCCGCGAGCTCGTCTCGCAGGGCGTTGCCAACATCGCTGCTGGTCTGTCCGGCGGCTTCCCGGTCGGAGGCTCGTTCTCCCGCAGCTCCGTTGCCAAGCTCGCCGGGGCCAGGACGCGGTGGAACGGAGCGATCACGGGCCTCGCCGTGCTTCTGTTCACTCCGGTGGCCGGTGTGCTGGCCGACCTGCCTCGAGCGGTGCTGGGCGCCATCGTTATCGTGGCGGTGCTGCCGCTCGTGCGCATCCCCGAGATGCTGCGCCTCACCCGCGTGACCTGGGGACAGTCGGCGGTGGCCTGGGCGACGTTTGTGGCGACGCTGGCCCTCTCTCCCCGGATCGACCTGGCTGTGCTCGTCGGTGTCGGCCTCGCCGCCGTCGTCCACATCTATCGGGAGTCGTCTCGTTTCGTGGTGCGGACCGATTTCGCACCACCTGTGTTGACGATGGTTCCCGTCGGTGTGCTGTTCTACGGTTCGGCTGATGCCTTGGCAGAGGCGCTCAACGAGCAGCTGGCCGCCAACCCCGACGCAGACCGGGTGGTCCTTAGCTTGGAGCGCCTCGGTCGTGTCGACCACTCGGGTATGACGGCGCTCCAGGAGTTCGCTCGGGACGTTCGAGAGGCCGGGCTGTCCATCGACGTGGAACGGGTTCCGCGCCACATCCGAGGCATATGGGATCGGGTCGGGGGCTTGGGCTGAGGTCTCGCTTCGCTCGCAGCAGGCTTCGAGCGACTTGGAAACGACGGCCTTTGGCCGCGGTCCTCTCGGATCGCACCGCCAGGTCGCTGCGATCCCGATCGAGGGGGGCGCAGAGCGTCCCCCTCGAGCACCCTCTGGCTCCAAGCGGGCTTCGAGCGAAACCTTCAGCCGGGCCTGGGCGCCGTCTCCTGAGGCGTTGCCCACGCTGCTGCGACCTCGCCAAGGGTCACGATTCCCCGGATCTCCATGTCCGGTGGCGTCGACGTCCCGGGAGGGCGGCCTTCCGCCAGCGCCATCTCGAGCAGGTACCCGAGGCCCGGGTTGAGGAGGCCGCCGACGCTCTTCATGACCGTGGCGACGCTGCGGGGGAGGTGCCGGCGGCGGGCTTCACGACCGAGAGCCTCCTCGAGCACCTCGAGCGCTTCGAGGCGACTCATCGTCTCGGCTCCCTTCAGCGCAATGGTGGTGTTCCGTCGGCTCGCGTTCCCGATCGACTCGACCACGGCATCGGAGACGTCACGGGTCGATATCCACTCGATCGGCACATGGCCACTCCCGACGAACGGAACCGGCTTCCCCGCCCGCATGGGCTCGCCCATGAAGCGCAGAGCGTGCACCTCCATGAACGCCGGCGGACGCAGGATCGTGTAACCGATGCCCGACGCCCGCAGCGCCACTTCCGACTCGTGCTTGAGGCGAAGGAACCGGCTCGGTCCATCGGCTGCGGCGCCTTGGGCCGAGATGAGGACGAAGTGCTCGATGCCAGCGTCACGCGCGCGTCCTATCAGGGCCTTCACTCCGGTGCCGTCGACGATCCCCGGGTGGTTGTTCCTCGTCGGCGGCGCCAGACCGTGAAGCGAGCTGACCACGACCTGCGCTCCGGTAACGGCCTCCTGCACCTGCTCCGGGTTGCGGATGTCGACCCGCACGGGATGAACGTGAGATTGCTCGATGCGATCCGGGTTGCGGGATCCGGCACGGACGTTGCGACCCGCAGCGGAGAGCTTTCCGGCGACGACGGAACCGAGAGCTCCGGTCGCTCCGACAACGAGAACGGTCGCTGCATCGTTCTCCATCGCGAAAGCGTACGCCTCCCCGGCTACATGTCCAGGGCAAGATCTATGCCTTCGTCGATGGCTCCCCCGCCGAGCCGGGGGAGCCATCGGACGGATCGGTCAGTGGCCGTTCGACCCCACCGGGTCGAGGGCTTCGGGCGGTGCGATCGTCTCCTGGAACACGAACTCGGGGTAGGCGTTCCCGCCGTGCTCGGACCTGTCCAGACCCTGCCGCTCCTCCTCGGGAGTCACTCGCAACCCGTGCAGGGCGTCGGTGACCTTGAACACGATGAACGACGTGACGAAGGTCCAGCCGATGATCGCGACCAGGCCCACGAGTTGGGTTCCCAGCAGCCCGAAGCCGCCGCCCATGAACAGACCGCCGACGCCCGTGGAGAGACCCAGGCTCTCCACGAGTCCGACATCGGCGAACAGCCCGACTGCGAGGACGCCCCATGCACCGCAGGTGCCGTGCACCGAGATCGCACCCACCGGGTCGTCCACGCCGCCGCGATCGAAGGCGAGAATCGACAACACGACGATCGCCCCGGCGATGGCGCCGATCAGCACGGCCGGTCCGTTCGTGACATAACCGGCGCCGGCGGTGATGCCGACGAGTCCGGCGAGGGCCCCGTTGAGCGTCATCCCCACGTCGGGCACGCCCTGGACCAACCACGCGGTGAACATCGCCGTCATCGCACCTGCCGCCCCGGCAAGCGTCGTGGTCACTGCGACCGAAGCGATATCCGCACCCACCGCAGCGAGTGTGGAACCGGCATTGAAGCCATACCAGCCGAACCACAGGATGAATACGCCGAGCGCTCCGAGGGTGAGCGAGTGGCCGGGGATGGCTCGTGGACGTCCCTCGCTGTCGTATTTGCCGAGCCGGGGGCCGACGACCAGGACGCCGGCGAGCGCAGCCGTGCCGCCCACAAGGTGCACCACACCCGAGCCGGCGAAGTCGAGCATCCCGGTGGGCCCGAATGGCGACTCGGCCGCGAATGGCGAGAGCCACCCGTTGCCCCACACCCAGTTGGTGACGATCGGGTAGATCAGGCCGGTGATGAACGGCGTGTAGATGAGGTAGCCGGAGAACTTCACTCGTTCGGCAACCGCTCCGGACACGATGGTCGCCGCGGTGGCGGCGAACACGACCTGGAAGAACCAGAAGGAGCTCATCTCACCGCCGGAGAAGAACCAGTCGCCTGTCGCCACGAACCGGCCGACCTCCGTGCCGCCGTACGCCAGGGCCCAGCCGAACGCCCAGTAGGCGAGGGCGCCGACCGAGAAGTCCATGAAGTTCTTCATGACGATGTTGGCGGCGTTCTTGGCCCGGGTGAACCCTGCCTCGACTAGAGCGAAGCCCGCCTGCATGAGCATCACCAGCGCGGCGGCGACGATCAGCCAGACCTCGTTGACCGCTAGGGCCACCTCGTCGATGGTCTGCGCCGAGGCCACGCCGGCGAGCGGGCCGACGACGAGCAGCGCCGTGATGACGCTGCCCAGCATCAGTCTGCGTTTCATGGTTGCTACCTCCCCGATTCACCGCACGGCCACGCGGGTCGGCGGTGACTTGCTTTTCGAGTCGGGGAGCAACGTACGTGACGTGGATTTCGCGGCTGTTACTCGATGGTTATCGCTCGACGAAGAGCATGTTTCGGGAACGTTGCGTGCGAATCGAGGGCTGCGCCGAGGGATCAGTCGGCTGGATCGCCGTCTGTGGCGTCGGCAGGCGCGTCGCTGTCGAGTCGGTTGCGCTTCACCCACTCCCTGACCCACCACGTCGGCTCGTAGGGCTTGCCGGCGTGGCGCAGCGGCCCCCCGGCCCCCGGGAGATCATCGAAGTCGCCACGCTCCATTGCCTCGCGGATGCGGCGCTCCACCACCGACTCGAAGAGCATCTCGTCGTCCATCGGCCGCACGGTACCCGCATCGCATTCGGTGGTTCGCCGGGGCGCCGGCGGCGCCCGGTACACTCGCTCGTCAGTGGGACGAAGGAGATCTGGGTGGCGGTGACCGAGACGGCAGAGCCTGCGAAGACCGACGGCGGAGCGAACGGGCGACCATCCGTCACCGCCTCCGGCGTGCTGCTCACGCTCGGGGTGCTGTCGGCGATCGGCACCTTGTTCCTGTGGTGGCTCGGCACGGTCCCGGACGAACCGGAGATCGAGATCGGCCGCCACGTCTTCGGGAACATCCCCGAGGTCTTCGTCGTGATGTTCTACGTGCTCGTCTCGGCGTTTCTCTTTCTCACGTTCTACCTCTTCGCACAGCGGGCACGGAACTGGCAACGCGGAGCCTGGGAGGACCGTTCTCGGCTGTTGAAGCGGCGCATCCATCAACTGCGCGCCGGCCTCCAGATGCGCACGCTTCTCGAAGACCGGTCGGCTGGACTGATGCACTCGGCGATCTACTTCGGCTTCCTCGTGCTGTTCCTCGGCACCGTCACGCTCGAGATCGACCACCTGCTGCCGAACAACCTCAAGTTCCTCCACGGCACCTTCTACCAGGGCTACTCGTTCACCCTCGATCTGTTCGCCCTCGTTTACCTGGCCGGTCTGGCGTGGGCGGCGATTCGGCGCTACGGCGCCCCTCCGTGGCGGATCCGCTCGAAGACCAAGCCGGAGGACGCGGGCGTCCTCGTGACGCTGGCGTTGATCGGCATCACGGGGCTCGCCGTGGAGGCGGCTCGTATCGCGGTCGATGGCCGCCCCGATTTCGAGGTGTGGTCCTTCGTCGGCTACCCCCTCAGCTTCCTCGTCCCCGCAGGGAGCGCGTCAGGGGTGCATCAAGGACTCTGGCTGCTGCACATCGCCACGTTCCTGGCGTTCCTCGTGGTGCTTCCCACCACGAAGCTGCGTCACATGGTGACGAGCCCGGCGAACATGTTCCTCTCGCCGCGGGAGCGACCGAAGGGCGCCATGCGGGAGATGCCGAACCTGATGGAGGCTACGGACATCGAGAGCGTTGGAGCTTCCGTGGTCGGCGAGTTCACCTGGAAGCAGCTGTTCGACACCGATGCCTGCACGGTGTGCGGTCGGTGTACGTCCGCGTGCCCTGCCAACACCACGGGCAAGGCGCTCGATCCCCGGGAGATCGTGTTGAAGCTCGGTGAGGTGGCGGCAGCCACGGCAGCCGACCCGATCTCACCGCCCGTCGGTGTCGACGGCGAGATAACGGTCACCTCGGACTCCGTGTTCGAGCGCATCACCGCCGAGGAGCTGTGGGCGTGCACGTCGTGCCGGGCCTGCGACGAGATCTGCCCGGTCAACATCGAGATCCTCGACAAGATCCTCGACATGCGGCGCTATCTCTCGCTCATGGAGGCCGATTTCCCGTCCGAGCTGGGCAAGGCGTACGTCAGCCTGGAGAACTCGTCGAACGTGTACGGCATGAGCCAGGGGAGCCGAGCCGACTGGACGAACCAGCTCGACTTTCCCGTCAAGGTGCTCGGCGAGCCGGGTGTCGAGGCGGAGTACCTCTACTGGGTCGGGTGCGCCGGCTCCTTCGACGACCGCAACCTCAAAGTGACCGTCTCCACCGCTCGCCTCCTTCACCAGGCCGGCGTGGACTTCGCGATCCTCGGTCCGCGAGAGCTGTGCACCGGGGATCCGGCCCGGCGGACGGGCAACGAGTACGTTTTCCAAGGTCTGGCGCTGCAGAACATCGAGACGCTCAACGAACTCGGCATCACCAAGATCGTCACCCAGTGCCCGCACTGCTACAACACACTGGCGAACGAGTACCCACAGTTCGGCGGCGAGTACGACGTCATCCACCACAGCGAGTTGCTCATGCAGCTCGTGTCCGAGGGTCGGGTGACGCCTCGGTCCAACGGCCAGACCGTCACCTACCACGACCCGTGCTACCTGGGTCGCCACAACGACCTCTTCGTCGCGCCGCGCTCGGTGGTCGACGCCGCCGGGACGCGGGTCGAGATGCCCCGCAACGGCACGCGCTCGTTCTGCTGTGGCGCCGGGGGAGGGCGGATGTGGATGGAGGAGCAGACCGGGAAGAAGGTCAACATCGAGCGCAGCGAGGAGGCGGTGGCCACGGGCGCCGATGTCGTCGCCACGGCCTGCCCCTTCTGCTACGTGATGATGGACGACGGCGTCAAAGAGTTGAACGCCGACGACCGGGTCGAGGTGATGGACATCGCCATGCTCCTCGCCAAACGCACGCTGGACTGACCGAACGTGCTCCCCGGGGACGCTGGTGCTCGGCGCGGCGCGCCCCGAGGTTGCTGCCCGCCGATGGAGGTTCCCTCAATGGCGTCGCGTCATCCGCCGCTGCTACGGTGTCCGGTCCACCACATGAGAGAGGTGACAACTGATGCCTGTGCTCGACGTCCTATGGACGATGCTCTGGTTCTTCCTGCTCGTAGCGTGGATCTGGGTGATGATCGCCGTCATCTCCGACATCTTTCGGAGTCAGGACATGGGCGGTGCCTCCAAGGCCATCTGGACCATCTTCGTCATCGTGCTCCCGTGGCTGGGTGTGCTCGTCTACCTCATCGCCCGTGGCGACGGCATGGCGCAGCGCAACGTAGAGGCTGCAGCGGCCGCCGAGGACGCTCGCCGTGCCTACATCCAGCAGGCGGCCGGCACCTCGACGGCCGACGAGCTGGCGAAGCTCGCGAGCCTGAGAGAATCGGGTGCCATCAGCGAGGCGGAGTTCAACACCCAAAAGGCCAAGCTCCTCGCTTGATCGGCCTCGGCCAGTAGCGTCGTGCGCCGTAGCGAGGGATCTACATGAACATCTTCATCCGGCTGCTCATCAATGCGGTTGCCGTGTGGGCAGCGTCAGAGCTGATCTCCGGGTTTCGGTTCGACGGCAGCTTCTGGGAATTGCTGCTCGTGGCGCTCATCTTTGGGTTGGTGAACACGTTCATCAAACCGATCGTGAAGCTCCTCACGCTGCCGATCAACATCGTGACGCTGGGGTTGTTCACTCTCGTCATCAACGCCTTCATGGTGATCTTGACGACGGCGATCTCGCCGTCGCTGTCGATGGACGGCGGCTTCGGCCAGCAGTTCTGGACGGCCTTGCTCGCTGCGATCGTGATCAGCATCGTGAGCATCGTGCTCGGGCGCATCGGCGGCACGAGGGACTGACGCACAGCGCCGCTCGAATGATCCCCCATCAGGAGGTATCGCAGAGCGCAGCGATGCGACCCCCGTCGGCTTGCCGACGGATGGGGCGCTCACTCGTCGGCGGGTGCGGTCGTGACGGGCGCCTCGGTATCGGCGGGCGTCTCGGTCGTGAGGGGCGCTTCGGTTGTCGCCGGAACGCCGGTGGTGTCACTGGCCTCGTCTGTGCTGAGGGCGAGGAACAGCGCAAAGACGAGCACGATGGCGGCAATGGTGAGCGCCACCCCGATCAGCGTCCCGAGCACACCCCAGCGGGACACCTGCGTGACTTGCACGGTGGGCGTCGTCTGCGGCGCCGCAGGAGCAACCACGGTGCCAGGTGCCGGCGGGACCGTGCGGTGTGCCTCCGGCATCCGGTCGGTCAGGTTCGCACCGCCGCTGTTGACGTAGTCGCTCCATTGACGGCCGTCCCAATACCGGCTCGCGAACCGCCCCGTCGGGTCGCGGTACCAACCTGCCGCAGGTGGCGCGGTCATCGTCGTTCTCCTCTTAGCTGCGGTGGCGGGACTGGCAAGCTAGCACCGGCCACGTCGCAGACGGATCAGGCGAACGCCTTCTCGATCAACGCGTGTTGCTCCCGCGCATGGGCCCGTGGGTTGCCCGTGGCAGGACTCGCCGACTCGCGGCGGTAGATGCCACGGCTCGAACGACCCGCCTCGACGAAGAGATAGCGCGACATGAACCGCCACGCCCCCATGTTGGCGGGCTCCTCCTGCAGCCACACGAGCTCGGCGTCGCCGTAGGGCGCAAGCGTCTCCTTGATCCGGTCGGCGGGGAACGGGTAGAGCCGCTCGACCCGGACGATGGCGACGTCGTCGATCTCGTGCTTGGCCCGGTGGCGCACGAGGTCGTAGTAGACCTTGCCGGTGCACAGCACCACCCGCCGCGCAGCATCTTTCACCGCGCCGTCCGCGATCACCGGGAGGAACCCCGACTCGCTCAGCGCCGACACGGGGCTGTACGAATCACGGGTTCGGAGCAGCGACTTCGGGCTCATCACGATCAACGGCCGTTTCTCGGGATGGTGCGCCTGGAGCCGGAGCAGGTGAAAGTACTGACCGGCGGTGCTGGGGATGACGATTCGCATGTTGTCCTCGGCAGCGTTGGTCAGGAAACGCTCGAGCCGTGCACTCGAGTGCTCGGGCCCTTGGCCCTCGAAGCCGTGGGGAAGGAGCAACACGACGCCGGAGGTCTGATTCCACTTGTCCATACCCGATGCGAGGAACTGGTCGATGACCACCTGGGCGCCGTTGACGAAGTCGCCGAACTGGGCTTCCCACAACACGAGCGCATCCGGAGCGGCCACCGAGTATCCGTACTCGAAGCCGAGCGCAGCGAACTCCGAGAGCAGGCTGTCGTAGATCTTGATCGGCGCCTGATCCTCGTGGAGGTGCTGCAGAGGTGTGAACTCCCCCTCCGTCTCGTAGTCGACGAGCACGGCGTGCCGATGGGAGAAGGTTCCTCGCTGGGAGTCCTCCCCGGCGAGGCGGATGCGGCGGCCTTCGAGGGAGAGGGTGCCGAAGGCGAGTGCCTCGGCAAGTGCCCAGTCGACCTCGCCGTCGGCGAACAACCGGGCCTGATCATCGAGGAGCTTGCCGATCTTCGGATGGCGGGTGAAGCCCTCGGGCAGACTACGGAGGCGCTCCTCGATGGAGTGCAGCTTGGCCTCGCCGACCTTGGTGACGATTGCGGTGCTCGAGGGCCCATGGGGCGCAACGGGGGCGGACACCACGTCCTGGGCCTTGACCAGTGCATTCTCGAGCTTCTCGCGGTAGGCGGCGACCATGGTTTCGGCGTCCTCGGATGTGATGAGCCCGTCGGTCTCCAGCGTGTGTGCATACGCCTCCCGTACCGAAGGCTGCTGCTCGATGAGGCGGTACATCTTCGGCTGGGTATAGGTCGGCTCATCGCCCTCGTTGTGACCCAGCCGCCGGTAGCAGACGAGGTCGACGACGACGTCCTTGTGGAACGCTTCCCGGAATCCGAACGCCATGCGTGCCATGCGAACGACCGCCTCCGGATCGTCCGCATTGACGTGGAAGATCGGGGCTTGAACCGCCTTGGCCACATCGGTGGCGTAGAAGCTCGACCGGGCGTCCCGCGCCGACGTCGTGAAACCGACCTGGTTGTTGATGACGACGTGCACCGTCCCGCCCGTGTAGTAGCCGCGTAGCTGGGACAGGTTGAGCGTCTCTGCGACGACTCCCTGGCCGGAGAACGCGGCGTCGCCGTGGAGGAGGAGGGGGAGGACGATGTCGTCGGCGCCGGGTCCACAGGCGTCTTGCTTGGCTCGTGTAATGCCCTCGAGCACCGGGTTGATGGCCTCGAGGTGGCTCGGATTGGCTGCTACCTCGACGGCGATCTCCCGGCCGTCGGGCGTTGTGTGCACGCCCCGAGCACCGAGGTGGTACTTCACGTCCCCGGAGAACGATGCGTCTTCCTCGGGATCGTCGTGTCCGACGAACTCGCGGAAGATCTGGGGAAGCGGCTTGCTCACCACGTTGGCGAGCACGTTGAGGCGGCCGCGGTGTGCCATGCCGAGCGCCACCTCCTCGATGCCGAAGTCCGCAGCCGTGTTGAGGAGCGCATCGAGGAGCGGGATCAGCGCCTCGGAGCCCTCGAGGCTGAAGCGCTTCGCCCCGAGGAACTTGGTGTGGAGGAAGCGCTCGAAGAGCTCCGCCTCCGTGAGCTTCTCGAGGAGACGGCGGCGCTCCTCGGGCGGGAACGGCGGTGTCGGGATCTCCGCGTGCTGCTGAATCCAGAGCTTCTGGTCGGGCTCCTGGATGTGCATGTACTCGATGCCCGACGTGCGGCAGTACGCATCGCGCAGGACTCCGAGTATTTCGCCCAAGGTCATCCGGGTTCGGCCGGCGAGACCGCCCGTGGCGAACTCTCGCTCGAGGTCCCAGAGGCTGAGACCGTAGGTCAGCGGGTCGAGCTCGGGGTGAATGTCCGGAGGGTTCTGCCGTAGCGGGTCGAGGTCGGCGATGAGGTGGCCGCGCACCCGGTAGATGTTGATGAGCTGGAAGACCCGTGCCTGCTTCTCGGCCCACTGCTGGCTGCCGGGCGGGGGATTTGCGTCCACCGCCCACCGGGCGGGGACGTACGGCACCTCCATCGCACGGAAGATCTCGTCGTAGAAGGCGTCGTCTCCAAGGAGCAGGCGGTGGACCCGGGCCAGGAACATGCCGCTCTCGGCACCCTGGATGATGCGGTGGTCGTAGGTGCTCGTCATCGTCACCGTTCGACCGATCCCGGCAGCGGCGAGCGTCTTTGGGTCGGAGCCCTCATACTCCGGTGGGAAGCCGATCCGGCCCACGCCCACGATCACGCCCTGGTCCGGCATGAGCCTGGGCACCGATTGGACGGTGCCGACCGTCCCCGGGTTGGTCAGGGTGGCGGTGGTCCCGGCGAAGTCGTCAGGCGTGATGGAGCCGCTGCGCACCCGGCGCACCATCTCCTCGTAGGCCTCCCAGTACTGCCGGAAGTCCAACGTGTCGACGGCCTTGAGATTGGGGACGAGCAACGTCCGGCCGCCTCCCTTCTTCGGGAGGTCCATCGCCAGACCCAGGTTGATGTGCTGGTAGGCGATGCGGTGCGGCTCGCCGTCGATCTCTCGGAAGGCGGCGTTCATGGCCGGGAACTCGGACAGCGCGCGGACGACCGCCCAACCGATCAGGTGTGTGAAGCTGACCTTGCCGCCATCGGTCTGCCGGCTGAGCTGGTTGTTCAGGATCTTGCGGTTGACCTCGAGGAGCTTGGCGGGGAACGTGCGCACCGACGTCGCCGTCGGCAGTTCGCGGCTGGCCTCCATACGTTCGGCGATGACCGCCGCGGCGCCGCGGAGCGCCTCCTCGCCCTCGTTAGCAGGTGGCGCCGGCTCGGCCGTGGCCACCTTCACTTCGGCGGTTGCGGTCTCGGGTGCGGGCTTCGGATCGGCCGCTGCCGGCGGAGCAGGTGTGGGTGCGGTCATCGGGGCCGCTGTGGCCTCGTCCGGTCCGCTACCCGTGGCGGTCGTGACGGGCTCGACCGTCGCCTGCTCGGCGGGAAGCGGGGCGGCGCCATCGAAGTAGGCCCGCCAGGCCTCGCTCACGGAGGCGGGTGACTGCTTGTAGCGCTCGTACATGTCCTCGACGATCCAGGCGTTGGGCCCGAAGTCGTCGGTGGCTGGGGAAGCTGGTCCATCGGCTGGCATGGGGTCATCGTACCGAGTACCTGAGACCATCACAGGGGTGGGGGAGGTGCTCGGCCGTCTCAACCGGTGAGCCTGCGCTTGGCAGACCTGACCTCGCGGCGCATCTTCCGGTACAGGCGGCTCATGGGCCGTGCCTTGCGGGCGCGGGCCTCGGCCGAGTTTGCGCGGGGGAAGGCGATCTCGGGGACCGGCAATCCGAGGAACGGTGAGAGCTTCTCCCAGCCATCGCCTTCCGTGATCTTGAGGACGAGGAGATCGTCGGGACGGTCGACGAAGTAGTCGGCGACCTCACGATTGTGCCCCTCGTACCGCTCGACGTAGACGTCCTCGTTGCCGGCGGGATGCCCGACGCCGTAGATCCACTCCCGCATGGCCGTGTCCTGGTCGCCGAAGTGCTCGACCACGCTCCTGATCCAGCGCTCGGTCGGTCGAGTCGTCAGAACGAACTTGCTCCCCGGGAAGCGCTCGTCCATCTCGCGGTAGACGATCGGCCACGGGTTGTCCTGGAAGCCGTCGAACTTCTCTCCCAGCTCGTAGCAGAGGGGCAGGACGTTGCGGGCGATGTCGGGATCACCTCGCCCATTGGGGCCGGTGACCCGGTAGCCGTAGTACTCCAGCGCGAACTTGAGCGACGTCGTCGCCGTCTTGTGAAACCCGATCCCGAAGACCTTGGTTCGCCCGGTCATCTCGCCCCCCTCGATGAGCCGTCGGTGTGCCTGGCGGCCCGCATGTTAAGGGGGCGGCCGCCGCGGCGAAAGCGTATGGCTCTTCGTCACTCGCGCCGCGACGCGAGGATCGCACCTGTGATCACAAGAGCGACCCCGACGATGGCGATCGCGGCCACTTGCTCGTTGCGGAAGATCATTCCGAGGAAGAGGGCGAAGACCGGGATCGCGTACGTGATGAAGGAAGCCCGCGTTGGGCCGACCCGGCCGACGAGCGATCCCATGATCACGAATGCGATGCCCGTCCCGAGGATGCCCGCAGCCGACACCGCCGCCAGGGACGCCCAGGCGAACGTCGAGTTGGCGAGCCCGTACAGCCCGTAGGGCGCCGACCACACGCTGGCCAGGAGGAGCATCCACGCCATCACGGGCAACGATCCGTACTTCTGCTGTACCGGTGCGGCGATGTTGATCGACAGACCGTAGAAGACGGTCGCGGCCAACACGAGGACGACGCCGATCGCCTGGGTCTGGCCCTCACCGAGGGAGGGCGCGCTGATGGCGACTACACCGCCGAAGCCGATGACGAGACCGAGGAGCTGGGCATGGCGGGGGAGGCGCTGCAGCATGACCGATGCGATCACGGTGGCGAAGATCGGCGTGGCTCCGTTCAACATTCCGGCGACCGCGGATGCGATCCACTGCTGGGCGATCGGGAACAGCGTGAAAGGGATCGCCACCCAAATGAGCGACAGCGCAACGATGCGGCTTCGATCCTCGGCGTCGATCCGCCGGCGTGCACGGGGAACGAGCTGAAGGACGGCGGCTCCCAGGGCGACACGCAGCCACGTCACCAGACCGGGGTCGAATGCATCCAGCCCGATCGCGATGAACAGGAACGACGACCCCCAGATCGCGCTGACCGACAAGAACAGTGCCCAGTCGATCGCGGAGAACTGCTCCTGGTTCGTACCTGCACTCGTGGTGAGGATCGACGTGCTCATGGGCGGTCGGAGGCTAGTGACGCCATCACGGGGTAGAACCCCGCACTCCTGTTCGACGTTGCAGCGATTTCGCCCGCCGATCCCCCTCGCATCGCTTCGCTCTGCGATCCCACCTGAATGGGGGATCATCCGTGGCGAGCGGAGCGTGCCGTCACCCCAAGTCGGTGAAGAGGGTGAGCTGGAGACCTTCGGGGCCCTCGAGACGGCTGTTGAGCGAGTTCCACGGTGTCGTCGTGGGAGGTGCGATCAGGGTCGCTCCGGCGCCGACGAGGTCAGACGTGAGGCTTGCGACGTCGCCGACTTCGAAGGCCAGGCGTACCGGCCCAGCGACCGGCCGGCCGACCTCCACCTCGTCTACGTGGGCGGCGTGACGTTCGTCGAGGATCTCGAGCGTCGCCACGCCGGCGGCGAGCAGCACTCCCTGGCCGTGCTCACCACCGAAGTCGGCCATCTGGGTCAAGCCAAGCCGGTCGCGGAAGAAGCGCACCGTCCCTGCGTAATCACGTGCGGTGATGCTCACCCGCAGTTCCGTCGCTCGGCTTGCGGTCGGTATCGCTTGCTCGCTCATTATCGGCTCCTCCTCGACTCCGGGGATGCGGCCCTCTAGCTGCGGCGGATCACGCTCGCCAGCGCAGCGACCACGATCGCCATGCCGACGATCTGCCACGAACCGACGGGCTCGCTCAGCAGCAGCGCCGCGCCCAGCGTCGACAGTACGGGGATAGCCAGCGTCAGCATCGAGGTCACCTGGAGCGGCACGTCGTGGTGGGCCCAGTTCATCACCAGGTGGCCGGTCCCAGGTACGGCCAGTAGGACGGCGATCCACGCCCACTGCTCCCACGACGGGAGGACGAGACCACCGGCGTCGACGATGGCCACGGGAGCGAGCACGGCGACGCCCACCATCCATGCTGCGGTCTGGAACTCCAGGGCGGGCACGTCGCGTCGGGCGGTCTTGGCCAGGATGAAGTAGGCGGCGAAGAGCAGCATCGCGATGAAGGCGAGGATGTCCCCTCGCGGGCTCCACACCGGTTGGGCGGACGATCCGAACACGACGAAACCCACGCCGATCATCGCCACAACCGCAGAGCCGAGAAGCCATGCCGTCACCCGTTCGCCGAAGCGGCGAGACCCGAAGGCGATCACGATCAACGGCTGGAGCGCCCCGAGAACCGTGGCATTGGCGACGGTGGTGCTCTTGATGGCCACGAAGAAGAACGCCAGCTCCAAAGCGATGGCGGCGCCGGCGGCGGCGCTCAGCCGGAGGTGTGTCCATGTGATGCGGCGGCCCCGGCCGGCGACGATCGCCCAGTAGACCACCGCACCGAGGGCGACCCGCCACAGCGCGATCTGGGCGCCCGGCATCGGTGCAGAGCGCACGATCAGGTTGCCGCCGGTCCACAAGAAGATGGCGAGGATCGCTCCGCCGAGGCCGAGCCGTGATGCGGTCGTGCGGTCGGCGACCGCAGGGCGTGCCACGCTCGGTCACCTCCCCGCTCGTCGTCGCCGCAGGCGAGGCTAACCGACCGGCGTGGCGTCGGGGGCGGCGGCGAGACCCCTCGAGGCAGTTACGCTTCCGGCTCGCTCCCGCCGGAGCGCGTGGGTGCGGTTCGTGGAGAGTCCGAGGAGGCGCCGACCGTGGGTGGTGACGCATGGACCACGTTGGTGGTCATCACCGTGCTCGTGGTCGTGCTCGCCCTCGAGCGCGTTCCCGCGGCGGTCGCCATGATGATCGCGGTTGGCATCCTGCTCATCGCCGGCGTCGTGGACGAGGCGGGGGCACTGGCCGGCTTCGCCAACCCCGCTCCCATAACCGTGGCCGCCCTCTACGTCATCGCCGGTGCCGCCGAGCTCACCGGAGCGTTGACTCCTCTCACGCGCCGCGCGTTGGGCGGGGATGGTGAGATCCGAGAACGCCGGGAACTGACTCGCATCTGCGTGCCCTCTGCCGCGGGCTCGGCCCTGGTGGCCAACACGCCCCTCGTGGCGATGCTCGCCCCGCGAGTGGAGGAGTGGTGCCGCCAGACCGGGCGGTCGGCGTCCCGCTACCTCATGCCTCTGAGCTATGCCACGGTCTTCGGCGGCGTCATCACGGTCCTCGGCACGTCGACCAACATCACGATGAACGGGCTGTTGAGCGAGGCCGGACTTCCCCCGTTCGGTCTGTTCGAGTTCACGCCTGTGGGGCTCGCCGTCGCCGTTCTCGGGGTGGCGCTCATGATCGGCATCGTTCCGATCACGCTCCCCAGGCGCACGACCGCCATCCGTGCGCTGTCCGATCCCCGCGAGTACATCACCGAGATGCTCGTGAACGCCGGCGGACCGCTCGATGGTGTCACGATCAGCGCCGGGGGTCTCCGCCATCTCGACGGAGTGTTCCTCTCCGCGATCGGGCGCGACGACCGCATCGTTGCGCCGGCGCCGCCCGACGCAGTGCTACGGGGCGGAGACCGGCTCATCTTCGCCGGCGACGTGCGGCGTGTGCTCGACCTGCAGAGCAGGCCGGGCTTGCGGTTCGCCGCCGATCAGATCTTCCGCATCGGGGGAGGTTCACCGGGCAACCGATTCTTCGAGGCGGTCGTCGGCTCCGGCCTGTCGGGGCGCACGCTGCGTGAGGCGAACTTCCGCAGTGAGCACGCCGCAGCAGTCGTCGCCATCCACCGGGCCGGGGAGCGGGTCGTGGAGAAGCTCGGCGAGGTGCGGCTCCGCACGGGTGACGTCTTGGTGCTCGTTGCCTCGTCCGACTTCCGCGACCGGTGGCGACCGAACGAGGACTTCCTCCTCGTCTCTCCCGTCGGCACGGCCGCACCCGTCCGGACCGGGAAGGCGTGGGTGGTCCAGCTCATCGCCGGGCTCTTCGTAGCCGCCGTGGTCACCAACGTGGTCGGCCTCACCCAGGCCGTGCTGCTGGCGGTGCTGGCCCTGCTTGCGCTGCGGATCATCTCGATCGAGGAAGCTCGGGCGTCCATCGACTTCAACACGGTTGCGCTCATCGCCGCCAGCTTCGGGATCGGCAATGCCGTGGCGGACAGCGGCCTCGCCGATGCGGTGTCACGAGGTCTCGTCGACGCCTTTGCGGCATGGGGCGATCTCGGGCTCTTGTTCGGGATACTGCTGGCGACGGTGATCGCCACCGAACTGCTCTCCAACAACGCCGCGGCGGTGCTCATGTTCCC
>JBFINP010000029.1:0-36405 GCA_041611095.1 Acidimicrobiia bacterium
CGTGCTGCTCCTGCCCGGCGACATCTCGTCGCCTCCTCCCACAGATGGGGCCCCTACCCCATCGCGGGCCGTGCTGCTCCTGCCCGGCGACATCTCGTCGCCTCCTCCCACAGATGGGGCCCCTACCCCATCGCGGGCCGTCTGGGCTTGACCTGTTTCGGTGGCGCCGGTTGTGACTGCCACCGAATCGGCGTGTTCCTTCGTGCCCCGCGGGGTGCCCTGACCGAGGTCGAGGGTGCCCTTGCTCATCACGATGGTGTCGGCCCACAGCACGTCGTACGTGTTGGCCTGGCCGAGATTGGACGCGATCACCCGATCGAGGTTGCGAAACGAAGTGATCGCCACGCGCTCGTGGTCCTCGGCGAGAAGCAAGACCTTGCCCGATATGCCCATCGCATCGAGGAGGGCAACCGCACGTTTCGTCTTGGGAACGTCCCAGTCCTCGAACGTCTCGACGACCTTGATCTGGCCCGCCGCCGCTCGAACCGACAGCGCGCTGCGCAAGGCGAGGCGGCGCATCTTCTTCGGCGTTCGCTGGGCGTAGCTGCGTGGCTTGGGGCCGTGGGCGACGCCGCCGCCGACCCACTGGGGGGACCGGATGGAACCGTGGCGGGCCCTGCCGAGGCCTTTCTGCCGCCACGGCTTCCTCCCACCACCACGCACCTCGGCTCGCGTCTTCGTGGATGCCGTGCCGGAACGCGCCGCGGCGAGCTGCGCCGTCACCACTTGGTGCATCACAGCCATGTTGGGTGCGATGCCGAAAATCTCAGCGGCCAGTTCGACCTCGCCGTTGCGAGTGCCATCAGACGTGTAGAGCTCGGCGGTCAGCTTGTCAGGCACTGGCCTTCACCGCCTCTCGGATGACGACAACAGCGCCTTTTGGGCCCGGCAACGCACCGCGCACCATGATGAGGTTGCGCTCGCCGTCGACCTGGACGACCTCGAGGTTCATGACCGTGGTCTTCTCGCCGCCCATACGTCCGGGCAGCCGCTTGCCCTTGAAGACCCTCGCGGGAGTGGCGCACGCACCGAGCGAGCCCGGCGCTCGGTGGATCTTGTGCGCACCGTGGGATGCACCCTGGCCTTTGAAGTTGTGCCGCTTGATGGTCCCGGCGAAACCCTTGCCCTTCGAGATCCCCGTGACATCGACCTTCTGGCCGGCAGTGAACAGATCGGCGACGCCGATCCGCTGTCCGACCTCGAACTCGGCCGTGTCGTCGACCCGGACCTCGACGACGTGCTTCATCGGGGCGATACCGGCCATGCCGAAATGACCCGCCTGGGCGCGGTTCACGTTCTTGGCCTTCATCTCCTTGAAGGCGATCTGAACCGCGGCGTAGCCGTCCCGCTCCGCTGTCTTGATCTGGGTGATGTGGACCGGGCCCGCCTTGACCACGGTCACCGGCACGACGCGCGCATCGTCGGTGAAGACCTGGGTCATCCCGAGCTTCTCTCCGACGATGGTCTTCATGTCTTGATCTCCACCTCGACGCCGGCGGGCAGGTCGAGACGCATCAGGGAATCAACCGTCTTCGGGGTCGGCTCGAGGATGTCGATCAGACGCTTGTGAATGCGCATCTCGAAGTGCTCGCGGCTCGTCTTGTCGACGTGCGGGCCGCGAATCACGGTGTACCGGTGGATCTTCGTCGGCAGCGGCACGGGCCCCTTGATCTTCGCCTGGGTCCGCACCACGGTCTCGGCAATCTTGCGCGCCGACTCGTCGACCACGGAATGGTCGTAGGCCTTGAGACGGATTCGAATCCGATGCTCGGTCGCCACGTGCTGTCTTCCTGTCTCTCGGTCGGGGACGACCGCTCGATGGTGCGCGCCGGTGGCGAGGGCCCGCGGGCCCGAGCATGGGCCTGGGCCGACCACCTGGCGAGCGGTACCGAGCGGTACATCGCGGGTTTGGCCGGGGCCGAACGCAAGCGCACCCGGCCAGTCGAAAAGAACTTTGTCGAATGGGGTTGCGCGCCGACGAGAGCCGGCGGCGAAGCCGCATGGTAACGGTGCCGGGAAGCGGACGGCAAATCTGACATGGGTCACCGCGCGGTCGCTCGGCGCACGTGTCCTGCGAGAATCCGCGACTCGGATTGATGTCGGTGCGTCCCCCAATACCGATGGACCATCATTCGACGACTGCAACGCCGGCGAGAGGAAGTGATTTGGAGGAAGCGGGCTCCGCTCCCCAGTCCGAAACCGCCTCCGACGAGGTCGTCGCCGCCATTGCGTCGCACTCGGGCTCGATCTATCGAGTGGCCGTCTCGATCGTGCGCGATCACGCCCTCGCCGAGGATGTCGTCCAGGAGACCCTCATCCGGGCGTGGCGGGCGTACCCGTCGTTCCGCGGGGACTCGCCGCTTCGTCCCTGGCTGCTGCGCATCGCCCACAACACGGCCATCTCGCTGCTGCGCACGAGGCGGGACGAGCCCGTCGATCCGTGGCGTCTCAGTGATGACGCTCCAGTGGTGTCGGATCGCATGCTCTCGGGACCGCTCCTCGACGACTTTCGCAGTGCCCTCGATGAGCTCGATTCGCTCAGCCGGGCCGTCGTCGTCATGCGAGAGATCGAGGACGAGACCTACGACGCGATCGCCGAGATGCTGGAGGTCCCGATATCGACCGTGAAGACCAGGCTGTTTCGAGCTCGACGAAGGTTGGCTGCCGCGATGGAAGGATGGGAAGCGTGAGCATCCGCCACCCTTCGACCCGGAAGTTGCGTGAATGGCTCGACGATGGCGCGCCAGCACGGATCGGCCGTCACGTCGCCACCTGCGACCGGTGCACCACGGTGCTCGAACGGATCTCCACCTTGAATCCGGCGGCGAAGGCGACCCTTCGTGCGATTACCCAGCCGGCCGCCGATCTGGATGCGAGGATGAGGAAGGAAGTGGGTGAGAGCATCCGTAGTCAGGAGACGCTGGGAGTGGTCGGAGACCTGTTCGCACTGGGTTGGCACACGGCAAACGAATGGTTGCGGTCGGAGGATGAACCGGCGTGATCGACCAGTGGGTGTACGCCACCATTGCGGTGGTAGCCGGCCTCTTGGCGGGCGGCGCCCTCGGCTGGGTGACGCGGCGCTATCTCGGCGCCGAAAGGCGCCGGCCAGAGGTGCGGGACGTCGCCCCGGCCGCCGCGGCCTTCTTGTTCTGGTTCATCGCCGCAGTCGGCATCGTGGTTGCCGTGGCCGTCCTCAGTCCGGAAACGCTCGAACCCATTCCGACCCAGATCCTTGCGTTCCTGCCGAGGGTGCTGGTGGCCGGGCTCATCCTCATCGGCGGATGGGTGTTGGCGGTCACGCTGGGCACGATCCTGGGACGGGCGCTGGTCAGCGCCACCGGTCGCCGGGCGAGCCAGTTTCAATCGGCGGTCCGGATCATCGTGGTGACGGCAGCGATCATCCTCGCTCTCGCCCAATTGGGCGTCGACACGACCATCCTGACGCTCATCATCGCCGCAACGCTGTTCTCGGTGGGGGCCGCCAGCGCACTCCTGGTCGGGCTCGGTGGCCGGCACCTGGCGCGTGAGCTGTCGGCCGGCCGATACCTCCAGCGCTACCTGGCGGTCGGCTCGCACGTGCGGAGTGGCGGTGTCGAGGGCACGATCACATCGCTCGACCCGGCGATGGCCGTGATCGAGCATGCGGACGGATCTGTGTCCCGAGTGTCGTACACCCGCCTGATGGATACCGGCATCACTTCGCCATCCCCCGACCGACCTCAGGCCTGAACCCGACGAAGCGTTGGAACACCCTTCGGGGCGAAGCGCGCGACTTCCTCCTGGCGCCAGGCGTCTCTCGTGTGGCGCCCGCTCCGTGACAGCGGGGCGCTCGGAGTATCGAACGTCGATATCCACCAGATTCTGTGCTCTCTCGAACTCTCCTCGAGAGAGCACAGAACGCTCCTCCAGGCAATGCAAGGCGAGCCGGGCAGTGCCGAAGGGATGTTCTGCGACCCCATCGATCTCTTGGGTTCCTGGGACGCGCTCGCGCATGGAGAGGACCAGGAATTGAGCGGGCTGGGCGTGCTCATTGACGCGCTCGCTGCCCAAGGCACGTTTGCGGATATGACCGGGCGAATGTCGGGCGGAGTGGGACTGCGACAAGCCCACGGACGGCGCCAGACCTGGCTTCAGATCTCGACGCTCTCCTTGCGGTGTCCGGAGTGCAGGGCCCTTATCTCCTCGTGGGGCATTGGGCTGGAGGCATGTTCGTGCAGATGTATGCCCGAACGCTTCCCCGATGACGTGATAGGTGTGATCGCGACCAACCCAGTGCATCCCTTCTCCGCGTGGTCGGAAAGGGCGTTTGCCGTGATGACCCCCGAGGAGCAGGCCGGAGAGCGGGCCTACTTCAGCGGCTCTCGGCGGGGCTGGGGTTCCACAACCCGCTTCGAGCCAAACCGACTATTCGCCGCGTGCCTTGGCGATGATCTCTTGGGCCGTTTGGGTCGGCACTTCCTGGTAGGAGTGGAACTGCATCGTGTACGTCGCGCGGCCTTGGGTCCGAGAACGCAGATCGGTGGCGTACCCGAACATCTCCGCCAGCGGCGTCAATGCCTTGACCACTCGTGCGTTGCCCCTGGTGTCCATCGACTCGACCTTGGCACGCCGCGCCGACAGATCACCGATGACGTCGCCCATGTAGTCCTCCGGGGTCACTACCTCGACCTCCATGATGGGCTCGAGGAGCTTGACGCCGGCGACTCGGGCCGCCTCCTGCAACGCCATCGAGCCGGCGATGCGAAATGCCATCTCGTTGGAGTCGACCGCGTGACTCGAGCCGTCCACGAGGGTCGCCTTGAGGTCCACGAGGGGATACCCGGCGAGGATGCCGGAGTCCAACGCCTCCCGCATACCCTTCTCGACGGCGGGAATGAACTCCCGCGGCACGTTGCCACCCTTGACGGCGTCTTCGAACGCAAAGCCGGAGCCGGGGGTCAAAGGCTCGAGGTCGATGATGACGTGGCCGTACATGCCCGAACCGCCGGTCTGGCGCTTCAGCTTGCCTTCGACCTTCCGGACGTGACGTTTGACGGTCTCGCGATAGGCAACTTGGGGCCTTCCGACGTTGGCTTCGACCTTGAACTCCCGGACGAGGCGGTCGACGATCACCTCGAGGTGGAGCTCGCCCATGCCCTCGATGATGGTCTGGCCGGTCTCCTCGTCGGAGTGGACCCGGAACGTGGGGTCCTCCTCGGACAGGCGTGCGAGTGCCTCGCCGAGCTTGTCCTGGTCGGACTTCGTCCTCGGCTCGATGGCCACGGCGATGACCGGGTCGGGGAACGTCATCGATTCCAGCTGGATGGGTGCCTCGACGGCCGTGAGCGTGTCCCCGGTGCGGGTGTTCTTGAGACCGACCGCAGCGACGATGTCGCCCGTGTAGATCGCGTCGATGTCCTCCTGCTTCGATGCATGCATCCGCAGCAACCGCCCGAAGCGCTCTTTCTTGCCCGTTGTGGTGTTCAGCACCGCGTCGCCCTTGCTCGCATGGCCGGAGTAGACGCGGAAGTAGGTGAGCTTCCCGACGTACGGATCGCTCATGATCTTGAATGCCAGGGCGCTGAACGGCTCCTGGTCGCTGGCATCACGCTCGAGGTACTCCGTCTCCTTGCCGGGTCGGAAGCCCTGCACAGGAGGGAGGTCGAGCGGGCTGGGCAGGAAGTGCACGACGGCGTCGAGCAGTGGCTGCACGCCTTTGTTCTTGAAGGCGGAGCCGCACAACACGGGCACGAAGTCTTGGTTGATCGTGCCCTTGCGCACGACCTTGCGGATCTCGTCCGGTGACAGATCCTGATCCTCGAGGTACTTCTCGAGCAGCTCCTCGTCCTCGGACGCCACCACGTCGAGCATCCTGTGGTGCCAGTCGCGGGCCTCGTCCTCGAACTCGGCTGGGATGTCGACGACCTCGCGCTCCTTCCCCTCCTCGTCGAGCCACACGATGGCCTTCATGTCGATCAGATCGATGATCCCCTTGAAATCGGCTTCGGCTCCCATCGGGATCTGGACCGGCACCGGATCACCGCCGAGCCGGTCGACGATCGACTCGACCGACCCGAAGAAATCGGCACCGATGCGGTCCATCTTGTTGATGAAGCAGATGCGGGGAACGCCGTACTTGTCGGCCTGGCGCCAGACGGTCTCCGTTTGAGGCTCGACCCCCGAGACCGCATCGAACACGGCGACGGCGCCGTCGAGCACTCGCAGCGAACGCTCGACCTCGACGGTGAAATCGACGTGCCCGGGCGTGTCGATGATGTTGATCGTGTGCCCGAGCCACTCGGCGGTCGTCGCCGCCGACGTGATGGTGATTCCCCGCTCCTGCTCCTGCTCCATCCAGTCCATGACGGCCGCGCCCTCGTGGACCTCACCCATCTTGTAGGTGCGGCCGGTGTAGTAGAGGATGCGCTCGGTCGTCGTGGTCTTGCCCGCGTCGATGTGGGCCATGATCCCGATGTTGCGGATCTTGTCGATCTTGATGGTGCGTGCCATGGGTGTTCTCTTCTAGGAGTCGGGTTTCGCTGCTGCTACCAGCGGTAGTGGGCGAAGGCCTTGTTGGACTCGGCCATCTTGTGGACGTCCTCGCGGCGCTTCACCGCGGAACCCGTTCGATTGGCCGCGTCGAGGATCTCGTTGGCGAGACGCTCCGCCATCGTGTTCTCTTTGCGGCGCCGGGCGAACTCGACCAGCCAGCGCACGGCCAGCGTCTGGGCGCGGCGCGGCCGCACCTCGACGGGCACCTGGTACGACGAACCGCCGACACGGCGCGACCGCACCTCGACCGACGGCCGGATGTTGTCCATCGCCTTCTTCAACGTGGCGATCGGGTCACCACCGGTGCGCTTGTCCACGATCTCGAGAGCCCCGTACACGATGCGCCGGGCGGCTCCCTTCTTGCCGCGCCACAGCACCTTGTTGATGACCTGGCTGACGAGGACGCTCCGGTATACCGGGTCCGGCTCGAGATGACGTACTTCAGCGGGTGCACGACGCATGGGTCAGGACTCCTTCTTCGTTCCGTACCGGGAACGGGACTGTTTGCGGTCCCTGACCCCTGCGGCGTCGAGCGCGCCGCGGATGACCTTGTACCGCACACCGGGGAGGTCCTTCACACGGCCCCCACGGACGAGCACGATGGAGTGCTCCTGGAGGTTGTGTCCCTCGCCCGGGATGTACGCGGTGACCTCGATCCCGGAGGTGAGGCGCACGCGGGCCACCTTGCGGAGCGCCGAGTTCGGCTTCTTCGGCGTGACCGTGTACACGCGGGTGCACACGCCGCGTCGCTGCGGCGAACCTGCAAGACCCAGGGTCTTCGTCTTCTTCGGCTTGGGCTTGCGTCCCTTGCGAACCAATTGCTGAACGGTCGGCACGTAACATCCTTCTTTCGGCGGCTACCCGCGGGGGCAGTGCGTTCTGTTTCGGTTGTCCCGGTTACACACGAAAGCCGGCGCACCGATGAATGCGCCGACCCCGGCGTGAGTCGCTCCGCTCACAACAGCACCACAGGGCGCCTCCGGGTAAGCGGGGAACTCGATCGGGAAGATCTGAAGCAAGTATACCGGCGAAATGATCCCACCGGCAACGTCACGCCCGCCGCCCCAGAGCTAAACGACGGCTGCGGAGTTTGGGGGAGTTCGAAGGGGAGCTCCGCGACCCCCCTCGATCAGCGGGGTGGCGGCTCCGCCGACGCACCGCACAACGAGCCCGCCGGGAGGCGGTCGCTCGTACCTCGCCCGAGGCCTGCCGAGGGCGAAACCAACTCGGGCGAAGCCTGCTTCGCCAGAAACCCTATGTTGCGGTTGGGTCCGGCTCGGCGTACACGAAACGTCCGGCCGTGTGGTCCTCGATCAGCGGCACCACCACCCGGCGATCGGACGCACACGGTCGACCCGCGGCGTCGGCGACGAGGTGATCGCCGAACTCGCGAAGCATCCCCTCGGCGAAGGCCCGCTGCCCGGCGCCGAGGCCACACCGGTTGGCGTCGGTGACGCGAATGAGCCATGCCGCCGCCTCCTCGAGATCCTGCGGTCCGGCGATGCCTCGAGCCAGTCTCGTGAATGCAACCGTCAACGCCTCCGTGCCGAGCTTGCAGGGCGGGCACTGGCCGCACGATCCCCGGTAGAGGAACGCCGAGTACGCGGCGGCGATGCGGGACGGACAGGCGGTGTCGTCGTACACGGCGAAGCCCGCCGAGCCCAGACCGGAACCCAGTGCCCGGAGAGATTCGAAGGACATGGGCACATCGAGCTTGGCTGCAGGGATCGGGGCGTTGGAGACACCAGGCACCGCCATGACGACGTTCCTGCCGGGACGAGGCCCACCCCCGGTGACGTGCACGAGGAAGGACAGCGGCGTACCCATCTCCAGCTCGGCGACGCCCTCGCGCTCGACGTCTCCGCAGATGGTGAACACCATCGTTCCCGGGCTCTCCTCGGTGCCCAACGAACGGAACCAGTCGGCGCCGTTGGCCACGATGTGGGGCACGTTGCTGAGCGTCTCGACGTTGTTCACGACGGCGGGTTGCTCCGGACCGCCGGGCTCCTCGAAGAGACCCCTCACGTACGGGGGGAAGAGCCGAGGGAGCGGGTCGCGTCCTTCGATGACCTCCAGCAACGCCTTCTCCTCGCCGAACAGGTAGTCGTCGGGCCCGGTGATCACCTCGATGGGCTGCTCCCCCAGCAGCCCTTCACGATCCATCTCCCTCGCGGCTCGTTCCAGAGCGGCGATCTCATCGGCGAAGCCGGCCTTGATGCCGATGAAGCTGCGCTCGGCTCCCACTGCCGCCGCGGCGATCGCGATCCCCTCGAGGAGTTGATACGGGTTCTGGCGTATCAACCATCTGTCTTTGAACGTCGCCGGCTCGCCCTCGGCGGCGTTGCACACCAGGAACTTGCGCTTCGCTCCCGAAGAGGCGAGGCCGTGCCATTTGATGCCGGTAGGGAATCCGGCGCCTCCCCGCCCCCGCAACCCGGACCGACGTACCTCGTCGACCACGCCGGCGGGTCCGAGCCGAGCCGACCGGGCGAGCCCCGCTCCGCCACCCGCCGCCACGTAGCCCTCGAAGCTCGTCACGTCCTCGGGCCCGGTGAGTATGCGACGAGGCTCGGTCATCACGGCTTCCGGGTCAGATCGGGAAGGGGGGATCGTCGGGCCGCTGTGGAGCGGGTCGCTCGCCGGGCACGTCGTCGCTCGGAGTCGGGGGTTGCGCCGGCGGTCTTGGCGGTGCGGCTTCCTCGGCGCCCGAGGAGAGCCCCACCATCATGATCAAGAGCACGAAGAAGGCGCCGAACGTGAAGTCGAGCGTCCACAGGACCGCCGCAGCCGCTATCCCGAAGATCACGGAGATGACCTTGGACAGCGTCATCGCTCGCGACGGCACGACGATCTCGAGGAAGCTGGTCATCATCGCGCCCCCGTCGAGGGGCCGAATCGGTATCCAGTTCAGCACGCCCCAGCCCAGAGCCGCCCAGATGTAGCCGGCGGCCCCGACCCTGACGACCTGGCTCGTGCCGTCGAACGTCCCCGCCCACCAGACCAGCAGCACGAGACCCCCGGTCACGATGCCGACGACGGATCCCATCGCGGAGATCACGAATCGCCTCCCCGGCGTCATAGAGGGGACGACGGGGTACACGGTGACGCCGCCGAGTGCGAAGAGCGTGACGGTGACGGGGCGTGCGCCGTAGCGGCGGGCCATGACGGCGTGACCCATCTCGTGGAGGAGGATGGCGAGGAAGGCGACCAGGATCCACGCCCCTACGTCGAGGATGCGCGTCGAGGGCGCGAGAAGGGCGATCAGCAGGAACGAGAAGTGCACTCGCACCGGAATGTCACCAAGGGAGAACCGCAGCACGAACAGAGAGTAACCCGACACGGCGGGTCGCTCGGACCTCGAGTCACACAGGCGGCGTGCGCTCCCGCCCGACGTACGCCCCGGGTACCCTCCCCATCATGGATTTCTCGATCCGCCCGGCCCATGCCGACGACGCCGACCGGCTGGGAGAGGTGCACGTGCTCGCCTGGCAGTGGGCCTACCGGGGACTCATGCCCGACGATCTCCTCGACTCACTGCGCCCCAAGTCACGCGGTCGAGCTTGGAGGTCATGGCTCGAAGGTGACGCCCATGAGGACTTCGCCGCCTGGGTGGCCGAAGTGGACGGCGAGATCGTCGGATTCGCTTCGTCGAGCATCGCCCGCGACACCGACCTGCGCGCCCACACCGCAGAGCTGCTCTCCATCTATCTGTTGGAGCCTTTCCTCGGCGCCGGCATCGGGCATGCACTCCTCATCGAGGTCGAGGAGGCGTGGCGCGCCGCAGGGTACGAGTCGGGCGCGCTCTGGGTACTTGCGAGCAACGACAGGACCCGCCGGTTCTACGAGAGCCACGGCTGGGAGACCGACGGCTCGACGAAGCTCCAGAACCTCGGCGGTGGCGAGGAGGGCGAGGTCGTCCGCTACACCAAACAGCTGACCTGAGCACGCCCTGTCGGCGACAGGAATCTCTCGGCGTAGGGCGAGATGAGGGGTACGCTCCCCCCTTCGGGAGGGAGGTAGGTCATGGTCCGGCGGGTCGTCGTCATTCTTGCCGTCGTCGCCACGCTGATCGGTTTCGTCCCCGCCGTCGCCGGCGTCGTCCTCAACGAGCCCTTCGAGGAGGAGGAGTGGTGGCTGGCGGAGACGGACGAGGAGGGCAATCCCCTCGAGCCGCAGCTCTGGCTGGACTTCCGCACCAGTGACGACGATCGCTCGGCGATCATCGAGGCCTACCGCGCCGACGGGCTCGGCGTGACCATCCCTCCCGGCGGTCGCCGCGGCCAGGGTGCGTTGTGGCTGCTCCCCGACAACGTCGAGGAGGCATGGTTCCGCTACCACCTCAACCTCGACGACTGGGCCGCGATCGACAGCGGCAAGCTGCCGGGCTTTGCCGACATCGGGTCGAAGGCAGGCTTGCCGCAGACTGCTCTGGGATGCAACCCGTCGACGGTCGAGAATCCCGGATGGTCGGCGCGGGTGCTGTTCAACGAACCGGGGACCGAGGGAGCCGAGGGCACGGACATCCGGCTCGGCTACTACACCTACCACCTCGACCAGCCGGGCAGCTGCGGCGAGTTCATGCATTGGAACGACGCCGGCATTCTCGAACAGCGGCGCTGGTATTGCATCGAGGGCCACGTCGCCATGAACACACCTGGAGCAAACGACGGCGTCTTGGAGGCCTGGGTGGACGAGCAGAAGGTCTTTTCCCGCAGCGATCTCGCCTTCCGCAGGCCCGGAGAGGAGTGGGTCGAGGTCAACACCTTCTGGCTCAACATCTACTTCGGCGGCTCGACCGTCGCCAACGACACGGACCTCGATCTTCGTTTCGACGAGCTCGTAATAAGCGATAGCGGTCGCATCCCCTGTCTGACGCGCTTCACCGACGACGACGGCAACATCTTCGAGGGGGACATCGAGTTCCTGTTCGACGAGGGCATCGTCGCCGGCTGCGCCCAGAACTTGTACTGCCCCGGCCGCACGCTCTCGCGCGCCGAGCTGGTCGCCTTCCTCGAGCGCTGGCTCGAGCCGCCGGCCACCACCGTCGACTACTTCGACGACGACACCGGCCACTGGGCCGAGGGTGTGCTCAACCGAATGGCGGGGGCAGGGGTGCTGCGGGGCTGCGGAGAGCGCCTCGCCTGCCCCGACGTCCCCGTGACCCGCTCGCAAGTCGCGGCGTTCCTACGACGAACCTTCGAGGTGCCCATCGTCCAAGAGGATTTCTTCACCGACGACGACGGGTCGATCTTCGAGGGGGACATCAACGCGATCGCCGCCGTCGGCATCACGTTCGGATGCAGCCCCGACATCTTCTGCCCTGACCGCTCCAGCCGCCGCGACGAAACTGCCGCCCTCATCGCTCGTGCCGTGAAGTGGGCCGCTGCGCTCTGACGCAGCCGAGCAGCCGGCACGGCGCTACCGCCACGCACAAGACCCGTCGACCGGCCCATGGACCCGCCGATCCGCCGGCGTACGATTTGGGTATTGGGGAGAGGGACCCACCGGGGGCATTGTGGTGGATACCTTGCAGCGTCGGTCGACGCTCGCCGCAATGGGCTCGACCGGCACGGAGGAAGCGATCGGAGGCTCCGAGCGAGGAGCCGACCAGGCGATTCTCACGAGTCGCAACCCGCGAGTGCGAGCGCTTGCCGCACAGGTCGCCCGTGCCTTCGGCTGGATTTTGATCGTCGAGGACCACACACTGGTCAGCGACGCGCTCGTCAGCCTCTTCGGGAAGCTCGGGATCCGGGCACGGAGCGCAGACACCGCGTGTGAGGATGCTCTGCTTCGAGACATCGCTGCTCACGCCCCAGGTGCGGTCATCCTGGACCTGACGCTGGGCGACGACATCGGCGACGCAACCCGGCTCATTCCGGCTATCCGCGAACTCGGAATGGCCGTGGTGGTCGCCACCTGCGATGTCCTGAGGCTGACGGCGGCCCGGTGTTACGAGGCAGGCGCGTGCGCCGTTATCACGAAGGGCGAGCCCTTCGAGCGCCTGCTCGACATGCTCGCGACAGCGGCCGATCACGGACGCTGCATCGAGGACGCCGAGTACTACGACCTCATGTACGAGCTGCGCCAGCACCGGCAGGCCACGGAGGCGCAGCTTGCACCCTTTGCCCGCCTCACCCGTCGGGAGGCCGACGTGCTCGAGCACATCTGTCATGGTGAGAGCATCGAAGAGGTAGCGGACCGCGAGTTCGTCTCGCCCACCACCGTTCGCTCCCACCTGCGCTCGATCTTCATGAAGCTCGGTGTTCGCAACCAGCTCGCCGCAGCCGCCGCGGCGTATGAGACGGGTTGGATCGAAGCACGCGAGGACGAGAAATCCTCCAAACGAAGGGCGACGGCTGCGGGCTGACCCGTGAGCATGGCAATGGAGCGGAAGAGAGGTGGGCTCCGATGCCGGAGGATCGTGAGTTTCTCACCGTTCGGCGCCGTGCCGCCCAGGGAGCGACGATGGTGGAATACAGCATCGTGCTCGCCCTCATCGCCGTGGTCTCCGTTGCAGTGATCGGCTTCCTCGGCGGCGACGTGCTCGACATGTTCACTCGGGCCGAGGTGCTGTTCGACCCAACGCCCTGAACGCAGATCCTCACGGTCGGGGATCGGTGATGCTGCGCGCCTCCTTCGACGCCTCCTTCGATCTGCCGCCCGCGGCAACCGGGCCGGAATTCCTCGTTTTGGACGAGGACAACCTCGGAGCGATGCGAGACGCTCAGGCGGCAAGGACCCAATCGGGTCGGGGGAGAAGGAAAGGATCAGGATCATGATCCGACTCTGGACCATGCTCCAGTCCCGCGGGGAGGCGGGAGCGACGATGGTCGAGTACGGCATCGTCGTAGCGCTGATCGCAGCCGTGTCGATCCTCGTCATCGGTTTCCTGGGCGTCGACGTGTTCGATGCGTTCCAGACGGCCGAGACGAACATCGACGGAGTCACCGGCGGCTGATTCCAGGGGAGGCGGATGCGGTCCCGCACCCGTATGCGGGACCGCGACCGCCCCGCTGGGAGACGCCTCGGTGGCTGAAGCGCCGGCGAGCGGTCGTCGATCGCTCGCTCGGCCGGACCAACCCCCCACAACCGGCACGTGTCACGGGGAGTCACATGTCTGGGAGAGACGGACCTCATCGCCACCGGCGAGACGGGCGCCGGCTCGGGGATCACCGCCAGGTTGGCGCTGCGATGGTCGAGCTCGCCATCGTCCTGCCCCTGCTCCTGGCCCTCATCTTCGGGATCATCGAGTTCGGCCGCGCCTACAACAACCAGCTGACGCTGACCCATGCGGCTCGTGAAGGGGTTCGCGAGTACGCCCTGACCCAGGACTCTGCCGTAGGGATCGCAACGGCCAAAGCTGCCGCAACGACGCTCGATCCCAACCTGATGACGGTCACGGTCACCGCCTGCAACGAGGGTCAGCCGACCACGTTGCGGATCACGTACCCATTCCAGCTCTTCATTCCGCTGTTTCCATCGCAGCCGATCACGCTCGCCGCCGAAGGAGCGATGCGATGCGGCGGGTGACGTGTTTCGCGGCTGGTTCCACCGGAGAACGTGGTGCAACGATGGTCATGATCGCGGCGAGCAGCCTCGTCCTCTTCGGCTTCCTCGCCTTCGCCTTCGACTTCGGGCGCATGTACGTCGAGCGGCGCGAACTGCAGAGCGGTGCCGACGCCGCTGCGTTGGCGGTCGCCGCAGAATGCGCAACCGGCGGCTGCAGCGGGGTGTACGACCCCTACCCCACGGCCGAGCAGTATGCCGACCTCAACGCCTCCGACGACCGCGCCTGGGTACCGCAGATCGACCTCGACCTGGCCAACCAGCAGGTCACGGTCCACACGGCCACCGAGGAGGCCGAGGACGACCACTTCTTCGACTCGACGTTCGCCCATCTCGTCGGCTACGACGGGCTCACCGTGGGAGCCGACGCCACGGCTGCATGGGGCGCACCACGCTCTCTGGCGACGCTGCCGCTGATCTTCTCGATGTGCGAGTGGCAGACCTTCGGCCAGTCCGGGTACGTCGACGAAACCCCACCGGGCTACCTGCACCACTCCGCGGCAGTCAAGAACAACCAGATGCCGCCAACGACCGGATACCCCTACGCATCGATCGTCGCCAAGATCTTCTTTCACGGAACCTCGTCATGCCACTACTCCCCATCGGGACAGGACCTTGCAGGCGGATTCGGGTGGCTCGAGACGGTCGGTTGGTGCGAGGCCAACGTCGACATCGGCGATTGGGTCGCCGTCGACCCCGGTGCCTCGCCGAGCAATGGCTGCACACCCGGCGTCATGAGTGCCTACGTGGGCAAAGTGATCCTGCTCCCGTACTTCGACGAGCACCGGGGTGTGGGTGAGAACGCCGAGTACCACGTGGCCGGGTTCGGCGCCATCTATGTCACCGGATACAACTTCGGCGGGCAGTACAAGAGGAACTCCCTCGTCACGGGCAGCCGACCGTGCACCGGCGAGCTGCGCTGCATCGAGGGTTACGTCATCGGTGACTGGGTCGCTTCGGGTGGCCCGATCGGAGGTCCCAACCTCGGTGTCATCGTGATCCGGCTCATCGGCTGACGGCAACTACGACCAAGAGAACAGCACACGATCAGAGAGCACAGACGACAGGGACGACGGAACAAGGGAGACAGAGAGCAAGGGGGCGCTCGTGAATCGAAAATGGATCGGGGTCCTGGTGGCGGTGATGTTCGCCTCCTTCGGGACATGGGTGCTCACCGGCTACGTGAGGAGCGCCGAGAGCCGAGCATTGGAGGGACAGGAGTCCACCGAAGTGCTCGTGGTCGCCGAGCCGGTCCCGGCCGGACTCGCCGCCGAGGAGATGGCGAACAAGGTCGCGGCGGAGTTGATCCCGGCGAAGGTGCAAGCCCCGGGCAGCGTCGCCAGCCTCGACCAGATCGCCGGCATGGTCACTGCGGTCGATCTGGTGCCGGGCGAGCAACTGCTCGCCACCCGCTTCGTGGCGCCTGAGGTCTTCGCCGAGGCCGAGGCCGTCGAGGTTCCGGAGGGAACGGTGGAGGTGACGGTCTCGTTGTCGCCCGAGCGTGCGGTGGGTGGTGCGCTACGACCCGGCGACCTCGTGGCCGTGTTCGCCTCCTTCGAGCCGTTCGAGCTCGACGGTGTCGAGCCCACCGAGGAGACACCGGCCGTCGAGGTCCAGGACGTGTCGCAGGACCCGGCGGCGCCCGACGAGCCCGCGTCACCGAAGACGCCCAACACGACCCATCTCGTCATCCACAAGGTCGTCGTCACGAATGTCTTGGTGGAGCAGCTTCCTGCGACCGATGCGACCGACGATACGGCCGAGACCGACGTGGCACTCGCCCCCACCGGGAATCTGCTGGTCACGTTGGCGATCGATCCCGCCAACGCGGAACGACTGGTGTTCACGGCGGAGTTCGGGACGATCTGGCTCGGCCAGGAATCCGAGACGGCCGACGAGAGCGTCACCCGGATCCAGACGCGCAATACGGTCTACGACCGACCGGCACTCGAGGTCGTGCGATGACTGCCATCGTGCTGGCGACGAGCAGCGCCGCGTTCGAGCAGCGGGTACGCCGAGCCCTCGGGGGGTCGCTGAACGGCAGCCTGCAGCGCTACCAGCCTGCGCTGCTGGCGATCGATCCGGTGGCGGCGGCGAAAGAGATGGCGAGCTCGAGCCCCTCCGTCATCGCCATCGGGCCGAACTTTCCGACGGAGATCGCGCTCGAGTTCGCCGAGGTGCTCGAAGAGGAGCGGCCGGAGGTGGGGGTCCTCATCGTCGCCGAGCCGACGCCGGAGCTGCTCCAGCAGTCCCTCCGTGCCGGTGTCCGCGACGTCCTGGCACCGGAGGCGACGGACGACGAGTTGCGCAGCGTGTTCGAGCACGTCATCGAGGCCGCGGCCCGCCGGCGCACGAACCTGGCAGCAGAGCTCGGTATCGGTCTCTCGCAGGGTCGCATCGTGACGGTCCTCGCGCCCAAGGGTGGGGCGGGCAAGACAGCCGTGGCCACCAACCTCGGCGTCAGTCTGGCGCGACTCGACCAGGGCAACGTCGCGATCGTCGACCTGGACCTGACATTCGGCGACGTGGGCCACGTGCTCGGCATCCGTCCCGAGCACACGATCGCGGATCTGGCAACGATCCAGGGTGGGGTCACTGGCACGACGCTGAAGGTCTTCCTCACCCGCCGCAACGAGCACACCTACGTGCTGTGTGCCCCCGGCTCGCCCGAGCAGGGCGAGAGGATTCCGGAGCTGTTGGTGGAGCGCACGCTCCGCCTCCTCGTGGCCGAGTTCCCGTTCGTCGTCATCGACACCTCCGCCGGTCTCACCGAGACCACTCTGGCGGCCGTCGAGCTGTCGACGGACCTCGTGATGTTGTGCGACCTGTCGGTGCCGGCCCTGCGGGCGCTCCGCAAGGTCATCGATGCGCTCGATGAGCTCGGGCTCGACCGGGCCCAGCGCCACTTCGTGCTCAACCGTGCCGACAGCAAGGTCGACGTCACTCCGGAACAGGCATCGGCACTCGTGCGCATGCCGGTGGATGTGGCCATCCCGAGCTCGCGTGCGGTTCCCCTCGCCATGAACCACGGCATCCCGGTCGTCGAAGAGGCGACCCGGACGCCGGTTGCCCGCGCCTACGAATCGCTGGCGGCCCGGTTTGCGGACGCGACCGCTACGAGCCGGCGCCGGCCCTTCTCGTGGAGGAGGCCCGCATGAAGCTGCACGAACGGTTGACCCGCACCCGACTGCTGGACGACGTCGCCTCGATCACACCCACCGAGGCCGGCCCGGACGCCGAGCGGGACCCGCTGACGTCGCTCAAGCTTCGCACACAAGAGGCGCTCTTCACGAAGCTCGGGAGCCGGCTCTACGACACCTCGCTGACCGACGCCGAGCTGCAACGGTTCGTCGCCGAGGAATTGGGCTCCGCCATGGGAGTCGACGGAGCGCCGCTGACCGAGGACGAGCGCCGCCGCCTCGCCGCCCAGATCCGCAACGACATCCTCGGCTACGGACCGGTGCAGATGTATCTCGACGACACGACCGTCACCGAGATCATGGTCAACGCCGACGAGTGCATCTACGTCGAGCGCGACGGGAAGCTCCTCGAGACCAACACTCGCTTCATCTCCGACGACCACCTGCGCAGGGTGATCGATCGCATCGTCAGCGCCGTGGGGCGGCGGATCGACGAATCGTCACCCATGGTCGACGCCAGGCTCCCCGACGGCTCACGGGTGAACGCGATCATCCCGCCCCTGGCCGTCGACGGCCCGGTGCTCACCGTGCGCAAGTTCGCCGCCGATCCCTTCGACGTCGATGACCTCGTCGAGATGGGGACGATGACCGAGCTCGTCGCCCGGCTGATGGCGGCGGCCGTCGAGGGGAAGCTCAACGTGATGGTGAGCGGCGGCACCGGCACCGGCAAGACGACGCTGCTGAACGTGTTGTCGGGGTTCATCCCCAACGGCGAGCGCATCGTGACCATCGAGGACGCCGTCGAGCTCCGGCTACACCAGCGCCACGTAATCCGCCTGGAGAGCCGGCCTCCCAACGTCGAGGGACGCGGTGAGGTCACCATTCGCGATCTGGTGCGCAATGCGCTTCGCATGCGACCAGACCGGATCATCGTCGGCGAGGCTCGCGGCGGCGAGGCGCTCGACATGCTGCAGGCCATGAACACGGGGCACGAGGGCTCGATGACCACGGTCCACGCCAACAGCCCACGCGATGCGCTCGCCCGCCTAGAGACCATGGTCCTCATGGCCGGCGTCGACCTGCCTTCGCGAGCGATTCGGGAGCAGATCTCCTCGGCGCTCGATGTGATGGTGCACCTGGGGCGGCTACGCGACGGCTCGCGACGGGTGACCCACGTCTCGGAGGTGCTCGGGCTCGAGGGGGACACCATCTCCCTGCAGGACATCTTCACGTTCGACTATGCCGCCGGCGTAGACGAGCTCGGCCGGTTCAAGGGGACGATCCGACCCACGGGCATCCGCCCGAAGTTCACCGATCACCTCAAGGAGCTGGGCATCACGCTCCCACCGAGCGCCTTCGGGGTCCCGGACATCTCGCGATTGACGAGGAGGCCGTGATGCGGCGCCTCCTCGTCATCACGGTATCGGTGGTCCTGACACTGGTGCTTGCGGTCCCGACCGTCGTGGCGGCGCAACCGGAGCCGCAGCCGGGCGAGCTCCACCTCGAGGAGATCGACTTCTCCGACTACCCCGAAGTCCGGGTCACGCTGAGCGTGCCGCAGGAGCTCGTCGGCGTGGACCTCGACGAGACGAACTTCGCCGTGACCGAGGCAGGAGCCGCTCGCGTGGTGGCGGTCGCCCCCATTCCGACAGACGGCCTCCAGGTCGTGCTCGCCGTCGACACCTCCGGAAGCATGCGCGGCGAACCGATGTCGGCGGCACAACGCGCTGCGCAAGGGTTCCTCGACCGCATGCCGCCCGGCGTCGAGGTAGCGGTGGTCGCCTTCGCCAGCGAGAGCCGGGTGGCCAGCCCGATGGGTCCCGATCTCGCGGCTGCGGCCCGGGCAGTCGGCGACCTCGACACCGGAGGCGAGACGGCGCTCTACGACGGGCTGAGCGCGGCAGCCCAACTGTTCTCGACCACGGGCGGCCACCGGGCCCTCGTTCTGCTCTCCGACGGGGGCGACACGGTGAGCGTCACCTCCATCGAGACGGCGCTGATCGACCTCGTCGGAACGGAGGCGAGGTTCTACGCCATAGAGCTGCAGAGCCCCGAGGTGGACAGTGCGGCACTCGCCCGGCTTGCGGTTGCAGCAGCCGGTGTGGTGGTGCCGGCCACCGATCCGGCCGTTCTGGATGGCGTCTTTGCGGACATCGCAAGCCAGATCGTGAACCGGTACACGCTCACCTACGAGTCGGCCGCCGGCGGCGAGACCGCGGTCATCGTGACGGTCGAATCCGATGGAGTGGTCGCCACCGCATCGCGGAGCGTGCGGTTCCCCGATCCGCCGCACGTCCCGACCCCAAGTGCCGAGCCGGGTCCGGCGGCGCCGGTGACGGTGGCGGCCACCCCGTCGACGGCACGCGGGACCGTCGTGACCCTGGCGTGGTGGCAACAGTCCCGATCGATCTGGATCGGAGCCGCGGCGATGTTCGTGGCCCTCGCCGCCCTCGCGCTCTCCCTCGAACGGCGCGAGAGCCGCCCGATCGACACCGACCTCGACCTCGCCGGCGTGGACGTCCGGTACCGACCGGAGCCGACCCGAATCGAGCGGTTGGCCCGCCGGGCAACGGCCATCGCCGAACGGGCGACGGGCGCCACGCCCGGGAGCGCCCTCGGGAGACGTCTGGAACGGGCCGGGATCTACCTCCGCGCCGGGGAATTCGCCGTGCTCGCACTCGCCATCGCCCTCACGATGGCTGCCGTGGGGATGGCGTTCGCCGGACCGATCGCCGCCCTATTGGCCGGTGGGGTAGCGCTGTTCGCCATCTCTTCGTGGCTCGACCAGAAGGCGGTGAATCGCCAGGCGGCGTTCGCCAACCAGCTCGCGGACGTGCTCCAGCTCATGGCCGGCAGCGTTCGAGCCGGCTTTGGGCTCTCTCAGGCCATCGACGTGATCGGTCAGGAGGTCGGTCCGCCCGCCGGCGAGGAGTTCAAGAGGGTACGGGTCGAGACGCAACTTGGGCGTGACACGAACGAGGCGCTCCTGGCTATGGCATCCCGTGTGGCGAACGATGATTTCAAGTGGGTCGTCGAGGCGGTCGAGATCCACCGTGACGTGGGTGGCGACTTCGCCGACATCCTCGCATCCGTCACCGCCACGGTGCGCACCCGAAATCGGATGCGCCGCCGGATCAGGGCCCTCTCGGCCGAGGGGCGCATCACGGGGTTGATTCTTGCCCTCCTCCCGTTTGCGCTCGCCGTCGTCGTCAGTGTCATCAACCCGGGCTACCTCGCCGAGTTGGTGACGACTTTCGCCGGGCGCGTGCTGATCGTCGCCGGGATCGCCCTGCTCGCGATCGGAGGCCTGTGGATGAGACGTATCACGACTGCGCAGTACTAGGAGGCGCACCATGCCGATTCACGTCATCTTGGGTGCGGTCACACTGAGCCTCTCGGTGCCGATCCTGTGGTACGCCGTCGCCTCGGAGCGCCCGCTCCCGACTGGTTGGCTCGACGACGACACCGATCTCGCAAGCGTCAGGGACGCACGCGCCATGGTCTTGCGGCAGAGCATGTGGCGGCGTGCCTGGCTGCCGGCGGCCCTTGCCGTCGCCGCGACGCTGCGACTCGTCACGCCCCTCGGCTGGCTCGATTCGCTGCGCCGCAATCTGCAGCTGGCGGGTTACACGGGGGGGCGAGCGCTCGAGGTCGCCCTGCTCGCCAAGCTCGGACTGGGCGCCGCAGGTGTCATGGGCTGGCTGCTGGCACCGGCACCGGGTCCCCTACAGCGGTTGCTACTCGCAGGGATCTTCGGATTCGTGGGATTTGCGCTGCCCGACGCCTCGGTTGCCCGGACGGCCAATAGGCGCCAGCGAACCATCGAGCGGGAGCTCGCCGACACGATCGACCAGGTCACGATGAGCGTCGAGGCCGGCCTGGGCTTCGAGGCGGCGCTGGGGCGGTCGGCGCGGACCGGCACGGGGCCGCTGGCCGGGGAGCTGAGCAGGACGATGAGGGAGATCCAGCTCGGCGTTCCCCGGGATCAGGCATTGCGGGATCTCGCCGACCGCACCGACGTCGGCGACCTCGACACCTTCGTCTTGGCCGTGATCCAGTCCGAGCGATACGGGTTGCCCATCGCCCAGGTCCTCGAGGCCCAGGCCGAGGAGATCCGCGACAAGCGGACGCAGCGGGCCGAGGAGCGGGCGCTGCGCATCCCGGTACTGCTGATCTTCCCGCTTGCGTTCTGCATCTTTCCGGCAATGTTCATCGTGCTGCTCGGACCGGCGGTCATCCGCATGGTGCGCGATCTCGCACCCGCCCTCTGAAGTCGGGGGGTATCGGAGGGCCGGACGCGATGCGGGGGCGGCCTGGTAGGTCGCCCCCGCATCTCACGTTCTCGGGTGACGTCACCCTTCGTCGGACTCCTCGCCCTCACCCTGGGCGCCGAGGCTCGCCAGCCACTCGGCCGGGTTCGCCGGGAGCGACTCCTCGGCCGTCTCCACCGGAGCGTCGCCGAACAGCCCGAGCGCCGAGACGACCGTCGCATCCGGCAGTGCCGGCTGAATCGTCTGGTAGGAGTCGCTCCCCGTACCGGCCGGGATGAGCTTGCCGATGATGACGTTCTCCTTGAGGCCACGCATGAAGTCGGACTTCGACTGCAGCGATGCCTCGGTGAGCACTCTGGTCGTCTCTTGGAAGGAGGCCGCAGACAGCCACGAATCCGTGGCCAGCGAAGCCTTCGTGATTCCCATCAGCTCAGGACGTCCCTCGGCAGGTGTCTTGCCGTCTGCCACCAACGTGCGGTTCGTCTCCCGGAACTCCTGGGCATCGACGAGCTCTGCGGGAAGGAAGGGCGAATCGCCGGGGTTGACGACCCGAACCTTCCGCAGCATCTGACGCACGATCAGCTCGATGTGCTTGTCGTGGATGTCCACACCCTGGCTGCGATACACCTCCTGGACCTGGTCAACGAGGTACCGCTGGCAGGCCCGCACACCCTGGATCTCGAGCACCTCCTTGGGGTCCAGCGGACCCTCGGTGAGCTGGGTCCCAGGCTCGATGGTGTCGCCCTCCGAGACCCGAAGTCGCGCTCGGCGTGGCAGCGGGTACTCGGCCACGAGGTCTTTGTCGGTGACCTCGATGCGGCGACCCTCCTCGTCGTCGATGATGCGGACGACGCCGCCCAGCTCGGCGAGGATCGCCTTGCCCTTCGGTGTCCGTGCCTCGAACAGCTCCACGACACGCGGCAGACCGTGCGTGATGTCCTCACCGGCGACGCCACCGGTGTGGAAGGTCCGCATGGTGAGCTGAGTGCCGGGCTCACCGATCGACTGGGCGGCCATGATGCCGACGGCCTCGCCCATCTCGACGGTGCGGCCGGTCGCCAGGCTCAGACCGTACGACTTGACGCTGATCCCGTGACGCGTCTGGTCGGTGAGCGGCGACCGCACCCGGATCTCGGTCACGCCCTCGGCGTCGATGAGCGCCTGCATTGCGTCCCGGTCGACCAGCTCGCCGACCTTGAGCTTGCGGCCGTCGAGGGTCTCGACGACGCTGCGGCCCTCCTTGACGTCCTCGGCGAGGAAGCGGCCGAACACCCGGTTCCGAAGGTTGCGGATCGGGCGGCCGTCGTCGTCGCGGATCTTCACGGAGAGGCCGGGGTCGTCCGAATCGTCGGCCCGGATGATGATCTCCTGGGCGACATCGACGAGACGCCGCGTGAGGTAACCCGAGTCCGCCGTGCGCAGCGCGGTGTCGGCGAGACCCTTCCGGGCGCCGTGGGTCGAGATGAAGTACTCGAGCACCGACAGCCCCTCACGGAAGTTCGCCTTGATCGGCTGCGGGATGATGTCGCCCTTCGGGTTGGCCACGAGACCACGCATCCCTGCGATCTGACGCAGCTGCATGATGTTCCCCCGTGCGCCGGAGCGGACCATCATGTCCATCGGGTTGAAGCGCTCCGCCTGGAGCGTGTCCTGCATGGCGTCCTTCACCTCATCTGTCGCCTCGGTCCAGATCTCGATGAGCTCCTGACGGCGCTCGTCGTCGGTGATGACACCCTTCTGGTAGAGCGACTCGACCTTGGCGGCACGCTCCTCGTACTTGGCGAGGATCTCCTCCTTCTCGGGAGGCGTCTTCACGTCCTCGAGACCGATCGTGAGGCCGGCGCGGGTTGCGTAGTGGAACCCGAGGTCCTTGACGGCGTCGAGCGTCCGCGCCACATCCGGCTTGTCGAACCTGTCGATCATCTCCTCGATCAGCAGACGGATGTCGGCCTTGTAGACAACCGAGTTGATGTACGGGAATGATGCGGGGAACGCCGTGTTGAGCAGCGCCCGGCCCAGCGTCGTTTCGAGCAGCACCGAGCCGTCGACCGGCTCCGGCGTGATGAGCTTGCCGAGGGTCGACTTGAGCGCCGAGTGAAGCTCGGGATCACCGGCCAGCTCACCCACACGCAGCTTGATCGGAGCGTGCAGGGCGATGTGGCCCAGGTCATACGCCATACGGGCCTCGTCGAGATCGGCGAATGCACGGCCGGCGCCCTCGGCGTCCTCGACGAACTCCGACAGGTAGTACATCCCGATGACCATGTCCTGCGACGGCGTGACGATCGGCCGGCCCGAGGCCGGCGACAGCACGTTGTTGGAGGAGAGCATGAGGATGCGGGCCTCGGCTTGTGCTTCGGCCGAAAGCGGTAGGTGTACCGCCATCTGGTCGCCATCGAAGTCGGCGTTGAACGCCTCACACACGAGCGGGTGGATCTGGATGGCCTTACCCTCGACCAGTACGGGCTCGAATGCCTGGATACCGAGGCGGTGCAGGGTCGGAGCCCGGTTGAGGAACACCGGGTGCTCCTGGATCACCTCGGCGAGCACGTCCCAAACCTGGGGACGGCGCCGCTCGACCATGCGCTTGGCGGCCTTGATGTTCTGCGCCTGATCGAGGTCGACGAGCCGCTTCATCACGAACGGCTTGAACAGCTCGAGCGCCATGATCTTGGGAAGACCGCACTGGTGGAGCTGGAGCTGCGGCCCGACGACGATGACCGAGCGCCCCGAGTAGTCCACGCGCTTGCCGAGCAGGTTCTGGCGGAACCGGCCCTGCTTGCCCTTCAGCATGTCGGACAGCGACTTGAGCGGACGATTACCGGGGCCCGTGACGGCGCGGCCACGGCGGCCGTTGTCGAACAAGGCGTCAACCGCCTCTTGGAGCATGCGCTTCTCGTTGTTCACGATGATCTCGGGCGCACCCAGGTCGAGGAGCCGCTTGAGCCGGTTGTTCCGGTTGATCACACGGCGGTACAGGTCGTTGAGGTCGGACGTCGCAAAACGGCCGCCGTCGAGCTGCACCATCGGGCGCAGGTCCGGCGGAATGACGGGCACGGCCTCGAGGATCATGTCCTTCGGGTCGTTCTTTCCGTCGCTGAACGGGGTCACGACCTTGAGACGCTTCATGGCGCGCTGGCGGCGTTGCTGTGACCTGGCGTCGAGGTCCTCCCGTAGGGAGACGATCTCGGCATCGAGGTCGAGGCGACTTATGAGATCCTTGATGGCTTCGGCACCCATGCCACCTTCGTAGTAGTCGCCGTAGCGATCGACGATCTCCCGCCACAGCTGCTCCGACTCTATGAGCTGCTTGGGCTTCATGGTCTTGAAGGTGTCGAAGGCCTCCTGGAGCAGCTCCTCCTCGACGTTGGCACGCTCCTCGCGGTCCTTGATCTCACGCTCGACCTCGCGGCGGCGGGCGGACACCTCCTGACCTTTGGCTCCGGCCTCCTCCATCTGCTCGAGCTCTTCCTCGAGCCGCTCGAGTCGTGCTTCCTTCCACTCCAGGAACTCGCTCTCGATGAGCTCGAGCTCGTGGGTAGTCGCCTCTTCGAGCTCCGGGATATCGCCCTGGCGCTTGTCCTCGTCGACCCACGTGATCAGGTAGGCGGCGAAGTAGATGACCTTCTCGAGGTCCTTGGGCGACATGTCGAGCAGGTAGCCGAGGCGGCTCGGCACACCCTTGAAGAACCAGATGTGCGTGACAGGAGCCGCCAGCTCGATGTGGCCCATGCGCTCCCGTCGGACCTTGGCGCGGGTCACCTCGACACCGCACCGCTCGCAGACGATGCCCCGAAAACGGACGCGCTTGTACTTCCCGCAGTAGCACTCCCAGTCGCGAGTCGGCCCGAAGATCCGCTCGTCGAACAGACCGTCCTTCTCGGGCTTCAGCGTCCGGTAGTTGATGGTCTCGGGCTTCTTCACCTCGCCGAATGACCAGGATCGGATCTGGTCGGCGCTGGCGAGGCCGATCTTCAGTTCATCGAACAGCTGTGGCACGGTGCTCCCCGGTGTCGTCTCGGTGTGGCTTCTCTCTCAACAAACTCGTATTCCCGGTGGTCGCCGGGTGCCGCCTCACGGCGTGACCTCGGCCCGCTCCGGTCGGGAGATGTCGATCCCGAGGGAGGCCGCCGTGCGATACACGTCGTCCTCGAGCTCCTTGAGCTCGACCTCCTCACCGGCGGACAGCATCTCGACATTGAGGCATAGGCTCTGCATCTCCTTGACGAGAACCTTGAAGGACTCCGGGATGCCGGGCTCCGGGATGTTCTCGCCCTTGACGATGGCCTCGTAGACTTTCACGCGGCCGCGGACATCGTCGGATTTGATCGTCAGCAGCTCCTGGAGGGCGTAGGCCGCGCCATATGCCTCGAGGGCCCACACCTCCATCTCACCGAAGCGCTGGCCACCGAACTGGGCCTTTCCGCCGAGCGGCTGCTGGGTGATCATCGAGTACGGGCCCGTGGAGCGGGCGTGGATCTTGTCGTCCACCAGGTGCACCAGCTTCAGGATGTAGATGTATCCGACGGTCACCGGCGAGTCGAACGGCTCGCCGCTGCGGCCGTCGAACAGCCGTGCCTTGCCTGTGGCGTCGACCAGCTTCTGACCGTCGCGGTTGGGCTTGGCGACGTCGAGGAGCTTGAGGATCTCGCCCTCCCGGGCGCCGTCGAAGACCGGTGTGGCCACCGTCTGCCACTCCTCGGCCCCGGCGGCGGCCGGCGAGTCCAGGTCGTCGAACGCCTCCCAGCCCTGGGCGGCGGCCCAGCCGAGATGCGTCTCGAGGATCTGTCCGAGGTTCATGCGCGACGGCACGCCGAGGGGCGACAGGATGATGTCGACCGGGGTGCCGTCCTCGAGGAACGGCATGTCCTCCTCGGGGAGGATCTTGGCGATGACACCTTTATTGCCGTGGCGTCCCGCGAGCTTGTCGCCCTCGCTGATCTTGCGCTGCTTGGCGACGTAGACGCGGACCAGCTCGTTCATCCCCGGAGGGAGATCGAAGCCGTCGTCGCGGCGGAACTCCTTGACGGCGATGGCCTTGCCGGACTCGCCGTGCGGAACCTTGAGCGACACGTCGCGCACCTCTCGGGCCTTCTCGCCGAAGATGGCGCGCAGCAGTCGCTCCTCGGGCGTCAACTCGGTCTCACCCTTCGGAGTGACCTTGCCGACGAGGTAGTCACCGGCGCCCACCTCGGCGCCGATGCGGATGATGCCCCGGTCGTCGAGATCGTGGAGCACCTCCTCGGCGACGTTGGGGATGTCACGGGTGATCTCCTCGGCGCCGAGCTTGGTGTCGCGTGCCTCGATCTCGTGCTCCTCGATGTGGATCGAGGTGAGCAGGTCTTGCTTGACGATTCGCTCCGAGAGGATGATGGCGTCCTCGAAGTTGTGGCCCTCCCACGGCATGAACGCCACGAGGAGGTTGCGGCCGAGCGCCAGCTCGCCCTGGTCCGTCGACGGGCCGTCGGCGATGACGTCCCCCTCCTTGACCTTGTCGCCCTCGCTCACCAGCGGCTTCTGGTTGATGCAGGTGCCTTGGTTCGACCGCTCGAACTTGCGAAGCGACATCTTGTGACGCTTGTTGTCGGAGCTCCCCTTGACCACGATGTGATCGCCGGTTACCTCGACGACCTCGCCCGACGCCGGCGACAGCACCACGTCACCGGAGTCCTGGGCGGCGCGGGCCTCGACGCCGGTTCCGACCAGCGGTGCGTCGGCACGGAGCAGCGGCACGGCCTGACGCTGCATGTTCGAGCCCATGAGCGCCCGGTTGGCGTCGTCGTGCTCGAGAAACGGGATCAGCGACGTCGATACCGAGACCACCTGCTTGGGCGACACGTCCATGTAGTCGACCTCTTCGGGCAGCACCGAATCGACCTCGCCACCGGTCTTGCGGACGAGCACCCGGTCGTTGACGAACGAGCCGTCGTCCTGCAGCACGGCGTTGGCCTGGGCGATGACGTGGGTCTCCTCCTGAGATGCCGTCAGGTAGTCGACGGTGTTCGTCACCTTGCCTTTGACGACCCGGCGGTACGGGGTCTCGATGAACCCGTACCGGTTCACCTTCGCATAGCTCGCCAGTGAGCCGATGAGTCCGATGTTTGGCCCCTCGGGCGTCTCGATGGGGCACATGCGGCCGTAGTGGGACGGGTGGACGTCGCGTACCTCGAAGCCGGCGCGCTCGCGGGAGAGCCCGCCCGGGCCGAGCGCCGAGAGGCGGCGTCGGTGCGTGAGCGATGCCAGCGGGTTCGGCTGGTCCATGAACTGGCTCAGCTGGCTGGTGCCGAAGAACTCCTTGATCGAGGCGACGACGGGCCGGATGTTGATGAGGCTCTGCGGGGTGATGGCCTCGGGGTCCTGGGTCGTCATCCGCTCCCGGACGACCCGCTCGAGACGGCTCAGTCCGACCCGTATCTGGTTCTGGATGAGCTCGCCGACCGTACGGACGCGCCGGTTGGCGAAGTTGTCGATGTCGTCGGTGCGGTAGCCCTCCTCACGGGTATGGAGGGCGATCAAATAGCGGATCGTCGCCAGCATGTCGTCGTGAGAGAGGAGGCCGTGCTCGTCCACCGAGTAGTCGTCGAGGGCGACCGAGTCTTCCTTGCCGAGCTTCTGGTCGAGCTTGTATCGACCCACCTGGGTGAGGTCGTAGCGCTTCGGGTTGTAGAACAGCGTGTTGATGAGCCCTCGCGCCGACTCGACGGTGGTCAACTCACCGGGGCGCAGCTTGCGGTAGAGGTCGAGCAGGGCCTCGTCCTTGGTGCTCGTCGGATCCTTCTCGAGGGTGTTGGCGATGACCTCGGAGCCCCCGAACAGTGCCAGCAGCTCCTCGTCGGTCTCACCGAAGCCGAGTGCGCGCAGGAAGGTCGTGACGTACTGGCGCCGCTTGCGATCGACGCGAACGCCGAGCGTGTCCTTCTTGTCGATGTCGAACTCGAGCCACGCACCGCGCCCCGGGATCACCTTCGCCGCATACACGTCCTTGTCGGACGTCTTGTCGATCGACTGGTCGAAGTAGACACCGGGCGACCGGACGAGCTGGGATACCACCACGCGTTCGGTTCCGTTGATGATGAACGTCCCGTTCGCCGTCATCATCGGGAAGTCGCCGAGGAAGACCTGCTGCTCCTTGATCTCGCCCGTCTCACGGTTCAAGAAGCGAGCCGTCACGAAGAGCGGCTTGGAGTAGTTGGCGTCTTGCTCCTTGGCTTCGTCGATCGTCAGCGGCGGGTCGCCGAAGCGGTGCTCGGTCAGCTCGAGCGCGAGGTTGCCGGTGAAGTCCTCGATCGGCGACACCTCGCTGAAGATCTGCTTGAGACCGTGGTCCAGGAACCACCCGAAGGAGTCGTGCTGCACCGAGAGCAGCCCGGGCAGGGGCTGAACCTCGGGGATCTTGGCGAAGGACAGACGGGTGCGCGCACGAGCCAAGGGTTCCTCCTATTGGACGGGTTTTGAGATGGGCAGAGACCGGTGGTCTGGCAAGTGTCGGGACGGGCAGGCTGGCTTGATGACGGGCTGGCGGGACAGGGGGTCGGGTGACCTTTCAGACAGCAGAAAAACCAGGATAGCACGAAGCTATCCCGGCTCGGCCGAGCGAGGGTCGCAGAACTGTCTTCAACTGGCCCTGGGACCATACAACGCGCTTTCGCGGGCTGTCAAGGATTTGTCCACACCTCAGACCGCCCCGGGCCGGCCCCGGGTCCCCGATGCCCGATTGGGGCACCTTCCCCATGGTGCGGACGGAGTCCAGCGGCAAACCTGGAGGCATGAAGACCCTCGCCCACGCCGGCCGCCTGGCCGATGCCACACCTACCGCCCGCAATCGCACCATCGACTTCTTGCGGGCGCTCGCCATCGTCCTCGTGGTCGCCGGCCACTGGCTCGTTGCCGCACCCTACGTCGGTGCCGATGGCGGGCTCGATCCCGGCCACATGCTCGAGATCGCACCGTGGACCCGAGGCCTCACGTGGGTGGTCCAGGTCATGCCGCTGTTCTTCGTGGTCGGTGGCTACTCCAATGCGGCCTCATGGCGGACGGCGCACCGGTCGGGCACGACGTACCGGGATTGGCTGACGAGGCGGATGCGACGGCTGCTGCTCCCCGTGCTCCCCTTGCTGCTCGGTTGGGTCGCCCTCGCCGCCGCGACCGTGGCCGGCGGTGTGGACCCGGCCATCGTCCGGACCGGGTCGCAGGTCGCCCTGGTTCCCGTGTGGTTTCTCGCCGTCTACGTGATGATCGTCGCAATGGCGCCCGCGGCGCTTGCGGCATGGGACCGCTGGGGTTGGGCGAGCTTTGCGGCCGTGGGCGGTCTCGCCGTCGCCGCCGACGTGCTCGCTATCGGGTTCGATTCGTCGTGGGCCGGGTGGACCAACTACGCATGGGTGTGGCTGGCCGCCCACATGCTGGGGTTTGCGTGGCGTGACGATCGGCTCGCCCACCCGGTCGGCACGGCGCTGACCGGCGGAGCCGTGCTCGCGTTTCTCGTCGGCGTCGCCGGCTACCCCTTCTCGATGGTCGGTGTGCCTGGCGACGCCTTCACGAACACCTTCCCACCGACGGTGGCGCTGCTCGCCCTCGGCGTGCTGCACACCGGCGTCGCCAGGATGGCCGAACCGCACCTGGCAGGCTGGCTGGAGGCGCACCGCCCGTGGACCGCAACGATCCTCGTCAACGGCAGCATCATGACCCTCTACTTGTGGCACCTCACCGCCATGGCGCTCCTCGTCGGGGCCTCCGTGCTCCTCGGCGGTGCGGGCCTCCACCTGGTCCCCGACACGGCCACCTGGTGGTGGAGCCGACCGCTCTGGATCGCCATCCTCGCCGTGGCCACGCTCCCCTTCCTCGTGATCTTCACCCGACTCGAGCGTGGCAGAGCGGACGCACGGCTGCGGGGAGGCGCCACGCGAGTCGTCGTGGGAGCAGCTGTCGCCTGCATCGGCCTCGCGCTGCTGGCCCTCGACGGCATCGTCGATGCGGCGGGAGACGTCCGCTGGATCGTCGTCGCACTGCCGCTCGTAGGCGCAGTGCTCGCCGGGGTGATCGCACCGACGCGACGGCGGGGCCTCCGTGGAGACCCCGCCGTCTGAAGCCTCGCGGCGTCATCCGCCGCACGATCCGATCAGCGCAGCTCGACGGTCGCCCCAACGCCCTCGAGGACGTCGCGTGCCTTCTCGGCTGCTTCCTTGTCGACACTCTCGAGCACGGGCTTGGGAGCGCCGTCTACGAGGTCCTTGGCATCCTTGAGGCCGAGGCTCGTGAGCGTACGAACCTCTTTGATCACCTGGATCTTCTTGTCACCCGCGGCCACGAGGACGACGTCGAACTCGTCTTTCTCTTCTTCGGCGGCCGCAGCGGCGCCATCGCCACCCACGCCGGGCATCGCCATCGCGACAGGGGCCGCTGCGGTGACCTCGAACTTCTCTTCGAAAGCCTTCACGAACTCCGAGAGCTCGAGCACGGTCATGCCCTCGAAGATGGTGAGAAGCTCCTCAGTGCTTGGAGTTGCCATCGTCATTCCTCCTCGGCCGACTCGGCCGTGTCATCGTCGACGTCTTCGGTGGCGGCAGCCTCCGGAGTCGCGTCTTCTTCATCGTCTGTGGAGTCCTCGTCTCCGGCCTCTTCGCCGGCGTCGGCCGCCTCGGGCATGGGCTCCTCGGCCTTTGCTGCCGCTGCATCCGCAGCTTCCATGGCTTCCGTGGCCGGGGCATCGGGAGCGGCCGCCTCAGGAGATGCCTCTTCGGCGGTCTCTCCGGCCGGGGCCTCTTCCACGACCTCGGCGGCGGCCTCTGGAGCCGCACCGGGCTCGCCCTGCCGCTTCTCGAGGAGCTGCTGAAACACGGTTGCCGCGCTGCGTGGCAGCGCCGCAAGCAACCCGGCCATCGCCGTGAGCGGCGCCTTGAGGCCGCCTGCGAGCTTGCCGAGCAAGACTTCGCGCGGTTCGATCTCGGCGAGTGCCCTGATGCGCTCGGGCGTCAGGAAGGACCGACCCAAGAGACCGCCCTTGATCACCAGCGCCTCGTGGCTCGTTGCGAAGTCCTTCAGCGCTTTCGCAGCATTGACGGCGTCGTCGTCTGCGAATGCGATCCCGGTGGGACCGACCAGCAACTCGTCGAGCTCCTCGAGCTCGAGCTCCGCCGCTGCGCGACGCGTGAGCGTCATCTTCACGACCTTGAACTCGGCGCCCTGAGCCCGCAGGCCCCGTCGCAGTTCCTGCTGTGCCTTGACCGACAGACCCGAGTACTCGGCGAGGAAGACCGCGCGAGCGCCTTCGAAGCGCTCCTTGATCTCGGCAACGGCCGCAACCTTCTCTGGTCTCGGCATGTCTGGTTTCCTCCAGTCGTCGTGCACCTTGCACGGCGGCCGTCGAACGAGAAAGGCTCCCGGGCGACGTCACGCGGGAGCCAGCAATCGGATCAGATGTCCGTTCGGTGGCGACCTGCGCCGGCGTCGCTGCTTGGCGAGCTTCTGCCCAAGGGGGCACCTGCGGTCTCGGGCCGTCTATGAGATGTGCGGCCGAAAGCGTACCCGAGACCCGATTGCAGGACAAGATGAGAGGTTCCATCCGGAAGAGGCGATGCGAAGCGAGCCAAGGGGTAGGTGAGGGGGAAGCTCCGCGTCTCCCCCTCACACGCGGTGCGGTGGCTTCGCCGCCGCACCGCACAATGAGCCCGCCGGGAGGCGGTCGCTTGTAACTCGGGCGAAGCCTGCTTCGCCCGAAACCCAAACGCGCCGAGAGCCCTCACGATGGAGGGCTCTCGGAAGAGAACGGGGATCGGCGCCCGGGAGGGCGATTCGCTCTTGAGGATTCGGGCAGACGGCGGGCCAGGAAGCCATCTACACGTTCCACTCGTGGCGACCAGGGTAGGGGCTGGTCATGAGTGCCACAGTGGCCGAATGACCACCCTCAGGACGGTGGTGGATCGTCCGGTGACCGTTCGCGCGATCCCCGTGTTCTGTCAAAGATAAGCTGATTGTAGCCGGTCATCCCGGTAGTGGGTCAAGTGCCTTTCTTCGCATGTGTTCGCCGGCTCGGGTGGATTTGGGGCCACCAGCGCAGCCGCACGAAAACGGCCAAGCGACGCGCTAACGCAGCGACTTCACCAGGTCGTCGACTTGCGAAGGGTCGACCTTGATCCCGGGGCCCATGGTGGAGGATACGGCCACCTTCCGTATGAAGCGGCCCTTTGCAGACGCGGGGCGGTTGCGCATCAGCTCGTCGGCCACGGCAGCGAGGTTCTCGGTCAGCTTCGCAGGCTCGAACGACACTCGGCCGATCGGAACGTGGACGTTGCCGTAGCGGTCGTTCCGGTACTCGACACGACCCGCCTTGAACTCCTCGACGGCCTTGCCCACGTCCTGGGTGACCGTCCCGGACTTGGGATTGGGCATGAGACCGCGCGGGCCGAGGATCGGTCCCAGTTTGCCGACGTGAGGCATCATCTCGGGCGTGGCGATGGCGATGTCGAACTCGAGTGCTCCGCCGCCTCCGATCTGCTCGGCGAGGTCCTTGCCTCCGACGATGTCGGCACCCGCCGCCTCGGCCGCCCGCGCATCGTCACTCTCGGCGAAGACGAGCACCCGCACTTCTTTGCCGGTGCCGTGGGGCATGGCGACGGTGCCGCGGACGAGCTGATCCGCCTTGCGGGCATCGATCCCGAGGTTGAAGACCACATCGACGCTCTCGTCGAATTTGACGTGTGACAGCGTGCGGACGAGCTCCAGGGCATCAAGGGGTGCGTAGAGCGTCATCGAGTCGTAGCGGCGCCGAGCCTCTGTCTGCGCCTTGGAGCGTTTGGCCATATGTCTTGCCTCCTGGTGGTACGGACGGGGCTGACGCCCCTCCCACGATGGTGCGCCGGCTCCCCTGAATGGGGCGGCCGCCGGATGTTTCAGCCGTGGACGGTGATTCCCATCGAACGGGCGGTGCCCTCAACGATCTTCATCGCCGCCTCGATGTCGTTTGCGTTCAGGTCGGGCATTTTCGTCTCGGCGATGTGCCGCACCTGGTCGCGGGTGACGGACGCCACCTTCTCCCGGTTCGGCTCCGGCGAGCCCTTCTCGATACGCGCCGCCTGGCGCAGCATCACGGCCGCAGGTGGCGTCTTGGTGATGAAGCTGAAGGAGCGGTCCTCGTAGATCGAGATCTCGACGGGCACGATCGTCCCCGTTTGACCTGCCGTGGCCTCGTTGTACGCCTTGACGAAATCCATGATGTTGACTCCATGCTGACCGAGCGCAGGCCCAACCGGCGGTGCCGGGCTCGCCTGTCCGGCGGGGATCTGCAACTTGAGCGTGGTCATCAGGCGTTTGCGGCCCATTCGGAGTCTCCTAGAAGATCAGAACTTGAGAATCTGGTCGAAGTTGAGCTCGACCGGCGTCTCCCGGCCGAAGATGTCGACGAGCACGCGAACCTTCGACTGGTCCACGTTGATGTCCTCGATGACACCGTTGAAGTCGGCGAACGGACCCTCGACGACACGCACCGTCTCGCCGACCTCCCACGCCGGCTTGAAGCGCGGCTCCTTCTTGTCCTCTTCGTCCTTCTTGACGCCGAGGATGCGCTCGACCTCGCGGCGCGAGAGCGGCGTCGGCTTCGATCCCGAGCCCACAAAGCCGGTTACTCCGGGTGTGTTGCGGACGGCGTACCAGGAGTCGTCGTCCATGTAGAGGCGGACGAGGATGTAGCCCGGGAACTTCTTCCGCATGACGTTGACCTTGCGGCCTGCCTTGAACTCGACGACCTCTTCCATCGGGATGATCACGTCGAAGACCTTGTCCTCGAGGTGCATGGACTTGATCCGTGTCTCGAGGTTGGCCTTCACCTTGTTCTCGTACCCGGAATACGAGTGCACGACGTACCAGCCGCCGGGAAGGTCATAGGGAGAGCGCGGCTCGTCGTCGACGGATGTCGCTTCGGCTTCCGTCTCCCCGCTCTCGTCCGCGACGGTGTCGGCCGTCTCGTCGACCGCGTCGGTGGGTGCGGACTCGGTCGCTGCGGCTTCGGCGGACGGCTCGGCCGAGTCTTGCGGAGGCGCCTCGGTCGCTTCGGTGTCTTGTGCGGTGTCTTGTGCGGTCTCGACCATGATCACGCTGCGCCGAGCAGTTGGAGGATGCTTCGCCGGAAGAAGAAATCGAGCCCGAAGGTGACGAGCGTCAGCACCGTCGTCACCGTGAGTACGACCACCGTGTACGTCGTGGTCTCCTCCTTGGTCGGCCACGCAACCTTCTTGAGCTCCTGACGGACTTCACGGAGGAACTGGCGGAAACCGGTTCGCTCGCGACTGCGTTGCCGCGGGGCGGCCTTGCGTCGTCTGCGGGCGCGCTCCTCATCCTTCTGCTGGATTCGGCGCATCTCTCGGTTCACGTGAACATCCTCCTGGGAAGCAGGGGTGGCGGGACTCGAACCCACAACCTCCGGTTTTGGAGACCGGCGCTCTGCCAATTAGAGCTACACCCCTCCGAGGCCGGGGGCCCGGACCGGGAAGTATATGAGCCGGATTCCTCCAGTGTAAATCGATCGCCGTTTATCCGAACCGGCATCACCCGTCTGCCGGCAGGTCCGTCACACCGAACCCTACGTTCGAGCGCCGCCGGTGGCTTGTCGACGACGCCATGCGAGCAACAGCGTCCCGGCGGCGAGGAGGCACAGCCCAAAGGCCACCAGAACCACGAGCCCAACCGCCCCGGTCACCGGCAACGCGCCGACGATGATCGTGAGCGTGAATTCGGTGCAGGCGAACAGGTCGCACGCACGCAGCGTCACCACCGTGACGCCCGCGTCATCGGCGACGCCGGTCCATGTGCCGTCGGGGTTCAACGTCAGGCCGGATGGAAGCTCGCCGTCGACGACCAGGACGATGAACCCGTCGCCGTCTGGGTCGGCGATGTCGAGCGGCGGGGGCGTCGCTCCGCGCACGATCCTGATCTCGGGCGGGCCCGAGTAGACGGGGGGCTCGTTGCTCGGTGGGGGCGGCTCGTCGCTCGGCCCGGCCGTCACCGCGAGCGTCACGGTTGCGGTCCCGCATGCGCCGGCGGCGTCACAGACTTCGTAGGTGAAGGAGTCGGGACCGACATAGCCGGGGTTCGGTGTGTAGGTGACGGCTCCGGTGACGGGATCGTCGCTCACGGTGCCGTTGGCAGGGCCCGACACGACTGCCACAGTCGTGGGATCGAGGTTGCCGTCGACGTCGGTGTCATTGGCGAGCACGTCGACCGTGACCGGCACGCCGCCGAGCGTTGTCGCCGCATCATCGTTCACGATCGGCGCATCGTTGACCGGAGCGACGGCCACGTCGACGGTCGCCGTGCTGCACGCACCCGACGTGTCGCACACCGCGTAGGTGAACGAGTCGGTGCCGTTGAAGTCCGGCTCGGGCGTGTACGTGATGGCGCCGGTGAGCGGGTCAACCGCAAGCGTCCCGTTCGCGGCGGGAGAGACGATGGAGACGGTCGAAGGATCGATGTTGCCCTCAGGATCGGAGTCGTTGGCGAGCACGTCCACCACGACCGCAGTGTCCTCCGCCGTCGAAGCCGCGTCACCCACCGCCACCGGTGCGTCGTTCACCGGATCCACCGACACCGTCACCGTGGCCGTGTCACACGCCCCCGCCGTGTCACACACCTCATACGTGAACGAATCCGACCCGTTGAAATCGGGGTTCGGCGTATACGTCACCGCACCCGACACCGCATCCACCGCCACCGACCCATTCGCCGGGCTCAACACCACCGTCACCGACGACGGATCCAGATTCCCATCCACATCGGCATCGTTCGCAACCACATCCACCACCACCACGGAATCCTCAGCCGTCGACACGGCATCGTCGTTGGCCACCGGTGCGTCGTTCACCGGATCCACCGACACCGTCACCGTGGCCGTGTCACACGCCCCCGCC
>JBFINP010000030.1:0-36277 GCA_041611095.1 Acidimicrobiia bacterium
CCCATTCACATCCGTCACCGCCGACACGCTCACCGCAGCACCCAAATCATCCACCCCAGTGAGCGAAACCGTCACACCCTCGATCCCCACCTCACCAGCATCAAACACCCCATCGTTATCCCCATCCACAAACACCGACCCGCTGATCCCCGCACCCAGCAGCTCGCCGAAGTCATAGCCCGTGCCGGCATCACCGGCGGCGAGCGGTATGGCCGAGATGGCGTCGGATCCGACGGTGCCACCCAACGAGCCGGCGGTGTCGATGCCGTCGAGGAACCCGGCAGGTTGGGTTTCGGTGATCGTGTAGCCGGCGGCGCCGGAGGGGCGGACGCCGGTGAAGGAGTAGTCGCCGTTGCCATCGGTCGTCGTCGACAGGTTGACGGAGGCACCGAAGCGGTCGATACCGCTCAGCGTCACCGTCACGGCCCCGATACCCGACTCGGCCGGATCGAACACACCGTCATTGCTCACGTCGTGGTAGACGCTGCCCGCCACGGAGGCACGCACCGAGTCGTAGCCGAAGTCGACGTCGAGCCGGTCCTCGCCGCTCGCCAGCGCAAACGACAACGGGTTGACACCCACGACCTGGACCAGGTCGGCAGGAAAGTCGGGGTCGGCGACGTCGACCGCCACCGCGTAGGAGCCCGAGAGGAGGGCGTCGAAGAGGTAGCCGCCGTCGGCGCCCGTCGTCGTCGACAGGCTCACCGGGTTGCCGAGCTCGTCGGTGCCCGTGAGCGTCACGGTGATGCCGGCGATGCCCTCCCCGGCGTCGAAGACCCCGTCCTCGTCGATGTCGATGAAGACGCGGTCGCCGATCGACCCGAGGTCGCGGTAGCCGAAGTCGACGTCGATACGGTCCTGCCCGGTGGCCAGGGCGACCGACTGGGGGTTGGTACCGACGGTCTGGACGACGCTGAGCGGGAAGTCGGCGTCCGCCTCGTCGACCGTGATCGTGTAGTCGCCGAGCGGCAGCTCGTCGAAGACGTAGGTACCGGAGGCGTTGGTGCTCGTGGAGAGGGACACCGGGTTGCCGGCCCCGTCGGTCCCGGTCAGGTTCACGGTGACATTGGCGATGCCCTCGCCCGCTCCGGGCAGACCGTCGCCGTCGTCGTCGAGGAACACGGTATCGCCGATCGATCCGAGATTCACCGGATCGGAGACGGAGCCCGTGGACCGGCCGAGCTGGTCGTCGCTGGTCGCCGTGGCGGTGTTGTCGATGGTGGGGATCCCATAGGCGAGGGGGTCGTCGACTCGCACGACGACGGTGATCGTCATGGTCTCGCCCGGGTAGAGGTCGTAGCCGTCGGCCGAAGTCACCAGGTCCGGCATCGCCCCGCCGGCAACCGTCGTGATCGTGCGCTCCTCCCACGTGATGACGAAGTTGTCGAAGAACATGACGTCGTTGTCGTGGCTCGTGTCGGCGGGCGGACGGATGCGGATCTGGGTGTTGGCGCTGATGAAGGGGGTGATGTCGAAGCTCTGGGGGACGGGCGATCCGTCGTCCGGATCGGCACCCTGATAGACGACGAGCGTCGACCACAGTGAGCCGTTGAAGATCTCGACGGTGACGTTCTCGCCGGTCTCGAGGCCGCCGTCGCGCTTGGTGAAGGTGAGGGTGGCGGCGCCGGCGCTGGAAAGGTTGACGCCGCGCACGATGTTGTTGGGAGTCGGCGGGTCGGTGTTCCGCCCAACCTGGAGTGCGGGGCTGCCGCTGTCGTTGACGATCCGGATGAGCCCGCCATTCGGGGATCCGTCGTCGTCTACCTCGATCCACGGGCCGAGCCAGCCGGTTCCCCCGCTGTAGGTACCGCTGTTGAAGTTGTCCGAGGCGGTCCGGACCACGCCCGACGGGATCGGTGTGGTGACCGAAGTGGACACCCAGCTCGTCCCGGGTGGCACGGGGTCGCTGACCGCAACGTTGTTCTGCACGAAGCTGCTGTCGTTGTTGACGGTGATCGTGTAGGTGATGAGATCGCCCGGGTTCACCTCGCCGGGGATGTCCGACGTCTTGGTGACGTCCATCTCACCAGGCGCCGTGTAACCGAAGTTGTTGCCGCTGTCGGTCTGGCCGTAGCTCGTCCCGAAGTTCGCCGTCTGGGTGGACGGCGACGTGAGCATGCTGCCCGCAGGCAGCGAGAGCGGCTCGATGACCATGACGAAGGCCCCGGTGGCGGCAGGACGGAAGCGGTAGGAGCCGTCGCTCGCCGTCGTTGCGGTGGTGAGGATGTCCTCGCTGCCCAGCGTCCCGTTGCCGGAGATGTCGTCGGCGTTGCTCAGGACCCCGTCGCCGTCGACGTCGCGGTAGAGGTAGACACGGTGACCGCCGGTCCCGGTGTCGCCGGCGCCGAGAACTCCGTTCTCGTCGGCATCGAAGAACACGGTGCCCGTGATCGTGTTGAAGCCCGGCGTCGTGGTGTTGTAGCAGGCCACGCCCTCGTAATCGGAACCTGCGGTGAAGGTGCGGATGAGCGTGGCGGCGCCGGTGGTCTTGTTGATGCTGAACAGCGAGTTCGCCGGGTTTCCTCCGGTGCCCGTGGTGCCCCTGAGGTTGCCGAAGGCGTCGAAGTCGAGCCCTTCCATGTCGTTGACGCCGAACTCGCCGATCGTGGACTCAACGCTGCCGACGTCGACCGACAGCAGCACCAGCGTCGGGTTGCCGCCGTTGCTCGTGGCGGCGTACAGACGGCCGTTGACCGGATTGAAGCCGAGGTCGTCGATGTCATAGAGGGCTCGACCGCTGAGATCGCGGGCGCCGCTGATGGGTCCTATGAACGTGATGGCGAAGGTGTCCAGGTCGATGATCGCCAGATCGTCGAATACACCGCCGCCGCCGGTGCGGTGCGAGACGTACATCTTCCGGGTGAACGGGTTGATCGCCATACCGTCCAAATCGAGCCCGTAGTTGGGACCGACCGCGGTGAACGCCCCGGTTGTCTGGTTCAGGGTGCCGAGCTGTCCCGAGTCGGCTGCCCACAGGGTCTGGGTGACGGGGTCCCAAGCGATGGCTTCGACGTTGGGGACGCCGACCGGGCCGATGTTCTGCAGCGACGTGGTGTCGAAGTTCCACCGGTAGAGCCGGTCGTCGCCGTCGGACAAGACCCAGCAGCGGTCTCCCGGTGCGGCGGCAGCCTGGGGTGCTCGCGCGACGATCAGCGCCGTCGCAACGACAAATGCGAGCAGCGCCGCCACCACGCGGCGCACACCCCTACCTGTATCTGACCATGACATGGCTGGCCCAATGCCCCTGTCTGTTGTGTGCCCTTGTTCCGCTCGTCCCGGCTACCCGGCCCATTCCTCGGGTGACCGGAGCGGTTCGGAACAGTCCTACCAAAGGTGAGACACCGCGGCGTCCCAAATATTGCGTACTTTTTGCATCATGTCCGGACATTGAGGCGTCCGGCCTACGAGGTGCGGACCGGCGCTGCCTCATCGCCCGCCCTCCTCGACGTCTAGGCCCTTCCGGAGCAGCGCATCGATGTACGCCGATCGGCTCGAGAAGTGTCCTGCGGCGGCCGCCTCGTCGAGCGTGCGACGCGCCTTGGTGGATACGTAGAACGTGGCGGTCATCCGCCCGCGTGGCTGCTTCGGCCGCTTGGGCCGGAAGCCTGCGGCCTCGTATTTGGCGTGCTCCGCGGGATCCCCGGCCGAGAGTTCGGACCCGTGGGCCACGAACGCCTCGGCCAGGACCTCGGTATGGGTGTCGCCCGTGCCCTCGACTCGCCGGCGGAGCGCATCCGCGACGAGGGGAGACACCGTTGCGTGGATGCGCACCATCTCGTTGTCGTCGGTTCGAGGGGGGGACGTGGTGCGGGTCTTTGCTGCCGGACGCTTCGGCTTCGCCGGCTTGGTGGAGCGGCGTGACGAGCGCGATTCCGCAGCCTTCTCGGCGGGGGGTGCCGGAGGCTGCGCCGCGGGAGCGCCGAAGCCGGTCACGTTGCGAGTGCGCCTCGGCTTCGGCACGTTGAGCTTGCGGTCGTCGCTCACGACGTCACCTCGAGCTCGGGGAGCCCGGCGAAGGCGCCGAGCAGCTCGTTGGCGAGCGCGACGTAGTCCTCGGCGATGCCGGCGGCAGCCTGCGACCGGGCCGGTCCCTCGCTCCGCAGGGCGGTCGGATCGCTCTTCAGGAGGTCGAGCCGGTGCGTCCGATCGTCGGCGGCGAGAAGCTCGTACTCGGCGGCGGTGATGCCCTCGCGTCGCATGTCGAAGGCGGCACGCTGGGAGTGGCGCACGGCGGTCGTGAAGACGCGAACGCCATCGGCGAAGTCGCGCCGTAGCTCCTCCTCGACCTGGCTGCGGAGCGCGGTGGCGCGGAGGGGGAAGTCGAAGAGCACGATCCCGAGGAGCTCGAGGTTGGGATTGAGTCCGGTCGCCTTGATGCGGGCGAAGCGGCTCGCCATGAGCTCGAGGCCGTCGAGGGAGCCGCTGTCGAACCGGACCGGAACGACGAGCCCGCGAGACGCGGCAAGCCCGAGGTCGCCGAGCACGTTGTCGCCCGGCGGGCAGTCGAACACCACGAGGTCGTAGTCCTCCTCGACCGATCCCAGGGCGACGGCGAGCTCGGCGGCCGAGCTCACACCCGTCATCTGGCGTTGCTGGAGCACGGCGGCGAGGTCGAGGGTGGCGAGGCCTGCGGGTACGGCATCGAGGTTGGGACGGACGCCGATGAGCGGGGGAACGAGCTGGCGGCCGTACTGCATGGCCTGAGCGAGGGCTTCACCTTCATCGGAGAGGCCTCGCTGCTTGTAGCCGAGGTCGGAACCGAGGTTGCCTTGGGGATCCAGATCGATCACGAGCACCTGCCATCCGGAGGCGGCGGCGACGGCGGCGACGTTGGCGGCGATCGAGGTCTTGCCGACACCACCCTTGCCGTTCGACACGGCGATGGCCTGGCTCAGCACGACGCACTCCGATCGGTGCTGAGGCGCACCACGTGCGTGCTCGAGATTGGGGGATGTCCTACCACAGCGCTCGTTCCCTACCTGAACCACGAGGCGACCGGGGCCCACCGGTCACGGTGCATCGTACCTGTCGGGTGCGGGGTGTATATGGGCCGGGCGACCATTGCGCACTTTTCCTGTGTGCTCCCTCGGAGCGTAGTGATGCGTTCGTGGGCTGACAATGTGTCACTCACATGAATGTCCTGTGTGTTGTATGTGAGTGATACGTGACCACTCCCGTGAGTCGCCGCGAGTGGCGTCTGCGCGTCACCCCGAGGTCAGGCTTTCGAGGCGACCGGCTCGATCGGATCCGAGGCTGCGTTCTCGCGCCGGGCGAGGATCGCAAACGGGATCGCCGCGGCCTGGATCACCCCGGCGACGACGTAGGACGCGGCGTACCCGGACACGTCGGCGACTCGCCCCAGCGCGGGCTGCGCAACGACCCCACCGCTCGACGCCATCAGCGCGTCGAACGACAGCACCGTGGCGCGCTGCTCGGAGGGGATGATGCCGTTCACATACGACTGCCGGACCGGGGCGCTCAGTGAGAAGCCGAGGGCCCAGACGACGAGGAGTCCGATGGCGACCCAGAAGCTCGACGTGAGGCCCAAGAGGATCAGCGAGACGACACTCGTGATGGTCAGTGCGATGAGCACATGCGTCCGCCGGGTGAAGCGGCGGCGGACGAAGGGAACGCTCAGCCCGCCGACGATCTGCGCCCCGGCGACGATGGCGGCGGCGAGCCCGGCGATCCCGAACGCCTGGTCGTCCCCGTACAGCTCGAGCAGGTACGGCTGCATCGCATAGAAGGCGTAGATGCCGGCACCCATCGAGAACGGCGAGGCGAGCATGAGCCAACGCACCGGCGGGTTCCGCCAGCCCGAGTCGAGCGAAGCCCTGACGATCTTGCGCATCTCGGCGCCGGGGCGCGCCCCGCGCACGGGCGTGAAGCCGAGATCCTTCATCAGCACTGCGGCGACGGCAACGGTGACGCCGAGCACTACGGCCCGGATGATGAACGGCACACCCAGGTTGGTGGCCTGGGCGATGACCCCACCCGCCACCGAGCCGAGCAGCATCGCCACGCCGGCCACGGTCTGGCCCCTGCCGAACACGGTCTCGAGGCTCCCTTCGAAGCCGGAGAAGTCGAGGGCGTCCACGAGCCAGGCCTCGACGGCGCCGGAGAAGAACGTGAAACCGAGGCCGATGGTGATGGATGCGAGCGCCCATCCCCAAAACGGTGCCTCTATCTGCCACATCAGGAGGTAGAGCAGCGTCGACAGGAGAAGGGTGGCCGCACCCAGCATGTAGGAAGCCCGCCGGCCCCACGTGTCGGCGACCACCCCGGTCGGCACCTCGAAGAGCACCTGACCGACGGTGAAGAACGCGTTGGCGGCGAATGCCTCGGTGTTGTTGAGACCGGCGTCGAGCAGGAACAGCGTGTTGATGCCCCAGATGAACGAGGCCGCCAATGTCGAGAGCAGCGTGAGGACGAGGTAGGTCCGCTGCACCTTACGGGCACCGTCGGTCATCGTCCGCACCTTACGCGCCCCCCAGAAGCCCGATGACGGCGCCGCGATGCGAGGAGGGTGAATCCCCCATCACGGGGGATCGCAGAGCGAAGCGATGCGAAGGGGGGTCAGGCGAGCAGCCGCAGGCCGTGAACCGGCCGAAGGCCGACGAAGCCAACGCTCGGAGCCTGCTTCGAGGGAAACGGCGCGGTCGACCTGTTTCGAGCGAAACGGATCCCGCGTATCGTCTCGACGTGGTGGCCACTACGACTCGAGCTCGATCTCGACGCGGGCGGCGCACGCTGTTCGTGGTGTTCGGTCTCGCCGTGCTCGTGTGGAGCGTCGCAGCCGGGCTCTACTTCCTCCGCACCGGACGGCTGCCTATCCCCCTGCCCGACTTCGAGCGGGACGCCCTGGCCCACGACCTCGAGGAGCTGACGGTCGACGGCGATGTTCTCTTCGAGTATCGGAGCACCAGAATCCGCGACGGTGGCCACGAGGTGCTGGCCGGGGTGGCTGATCTGCTCCTGGCCCACCCCGACTTCGATGTGTTCGTGGACGGCCACGCCGACGCTACCGGCGAGGCGGAGGACAACCGTGTGCTCGGCCTGCGAAGGGCCGAGGCCGTCGTCGCCGAGCTCGTCGGGCTGGGCGTGCCGACCGACCGGCTGAGCCCCCGCGGGTTCGGCGAGGCACGACCACGAGCCACGAACGACACCGACGCGGGGCGGGCCCTCAACCGGCGCGTCGAGTTCGTCCTCGAGTAGCGGTCGCGAAATCCCTCCCCGTCCCGCGAAACAAAAGCAGCGTCTCGGCTTGAAACGGCGGGCGACGCCCGGTTAGAAACATGGCACTTCCCCCGGAATGACGCACAGGAGAGACGCGCGACGAATACCCTTGACGTAGTTACACCCGTGTAACTACACTCGGGGTTCTTGCGCAACATCTAGGGTCTGATCGGCTTCCCCACCCCAAGATGTTGTGGTGTGGACATCTTTGTGGATAAGTCGAGGTGCACCGTGGTGGCGCCTCATGGGAGGGAGAGAGCATGACCAAGGGTCTGCGGATCGAGCGGCGATTCACCGAGGAGGGCCAGGATCCCTTCGACAGCGTCGAGTGGTCCCGCCGGGACAGCCGGATCACCAACCCGGACGGTTCCATCGTCTTCGAGATGAAGAACGCCGAGATCCCTGCACAGTGGTCGCAGGTCGCTGCCGACATCATGGTCTCGAAGTACTTCCGCAAGGCCGGCGTTCCCCAGATCGACGACGCCGGCAACCCGATCCTCGACGAGGACGGCAACCCGGTCACGGGCCCGGAGACCTCGGCACGCCAGGTCATCGGCCGGCTCGCCGGCACTTGGCGCTGGTGGGGTGAGACCCACAGCTACTTCGCCTCGGCCGCCGATGCAGACGCCTTCGAGGACGAGCTCGCCTACATGTTGCTCCACCAGATGGCGGCGCCGAACTCGCCGCAGTGGTTCAACACGGGCCTGCATCACGCGTACGGGATCACCGGGCCCGCCCAGGGTTTCTGGTATGTCGACCCGCAGACCGAGGAGCTGCTCCCCTCCCCCGACTCGTACAGCCGCCCGGCGCCCCACGCCTGCTTCATCCAGGCGGTGGACGACGACCTGGTGAACGAGGGCGGGATCATGGACCTGTGGGTGCGCGAGGCGCGACTGTTCAAGTTCGGCTCCGGCACCGGTTCGAACTTCTCCCGCATCCGAGCCGAGGGCGAGCCGCTGTCCGGTGGTGGCAAGTCGTCCGGGCTGATGAGCTTCCTCAAGGTCGGCGACCGCGCCGCCGGGGCCATCAAGTCCGGCGGCACCACGCGCCGCGCCGCCAAGATGGTGATCCTCGACGTCGACCATCCTGACATCGAGGCCTTCGTCAACTGGAAGGCGGGCGAGGAGGACAAGGTCCGGGCGCTCGTGGCCCACGGCTACGACTCGGATTTCAACGGCGAGGCCTACGCCACGGTCTCCGGCCAGAACTCCAACAACTCGGTTCGGGTCACGAACGAATTCGTCCGGGCCGTCATCGCCAATGGCGATTGGGAGCTGACCGCCCGCACCGACGGTGCGGTGATGAAGACGGTCAAGGCGCGTGATCTGTGGCGGCAGATCGCCGACGCCGCCTGGCAGTGCGCCGACCCCGGCGCGCAGTACCACTCGACCGTCAACGAGTGGCACACGTGCCCGGCCGGCGGAGAGATCCGTGCGTCGAATCCGTGCTCGGAGTACATGTTCCTAGACAACACGGCCTGCAACCTGGCGAGCCTCAACCTCGTCCAGTTCGAGAAGGCCGACGGCAGCTTCGACCTCGAGGCGTACCACCACGCCATCCGCCTGTGGACGATCGTCCTGGAGATCTCGGTGACGATGGCGCACTTCCCGTCGAAGGAGATCGCCCAGGGCAGCTACGACTACCGCACCCTCGGGCTCGGATACGCCAATCTGGGGTCGCTGCTGATGCGGGCCGGCATCGCCTACGACTCCGACGAGGGTCGGGCCATCGCAGGTGCACTGACCGCGATCCTCACCGGCTACGCCTACGCCACCTCCGCCGAGATGGCCGAGGCCGTGGGCCCGTTCCCGAAGTTCGCCGAGAACCGGGACCACATGCTTCGGGTCATGGGCAACCATCGCAAGGCGGCCTACGGCGTCGACCAGTCGATGTACGACGGCATCGGCCATCACGTCGTGGGCATCGACCAGGAGATCTGCCCCGCAGGAATGCTCGCCGCCGCACACGCGGCGTGGGACGAGGCCGTGGAGCTGGGTGGTAAACACGGGTATCGCAACGCCCAGGCCACCGTGCTCGCCCCGACCGGAACCATCGGGCTGCTCATGGACTGCGACACCACCGGTGTCGAGCCCGACTTCGCCCTGGTGAAGTTCAAGAAGCTCGCCGGCGGTGGCTATTTCAAGATCGCCAACCAGTCGATCGCCCCGGCGCTGAAGCGGCTCGGCTACACCAGCCAGCAGATCCAGCGGATGATCGAGTACGTCGTTGGCACCATGAGCCTGCACCGGGCGCCGCACGTCAACACGGCGACGCTCATCGCCAAGGGCTTCACGGCCGACGACATCGACAAGGTCGAGCAGCTGTTGCCTGGCGTGTTCGAGCTCACCTTCGCCTTCAACCAGTGGACGCTGGGCGAGGAGACGATGGAGCGGCTCGGCTTCACCCCGGAGCAGTACACCGATCCGAAGTTCAACATGCTGAAGGCGCTGGGGTACTCGGACGCCGACATCCGTGAGGCCAACGACTACATCTGTGGCCGGCAGACGATCGAGGGCGCTCCGCACCTTCGTGACGAGCACCTGCCCGTGTTCGACACGGCCAACAAGAACGGCCGTTACGGCGAGCGGTTCATCCACCACCACGGCCACATCAAGATGATGGCGGCGGCCCAGCCGTTCATCTCGGGGGCGATCAGCAAGACGATCAACATGCCCAACGAGGTGACGGTCGAGGACATCGAAGAGTCCTACATGATGTCGTGGGAGCTGGGCCTCAAGGCGATGGCGCTGTACCGGGACGGCTCGAAGGCGAGCCAGCCGCTGTCGGCGACATCCGACGACGGTGTCTCCGAGGAGGAGTCCGAGGGGCTCGAGGAGGCGCTCGCCGACGAGCGGGACCTGGTGCTCATGGGTCACACCACGATCCACGGTGGGATGTTCCGTCCGGGCATTTCCCCGTCCGAGGCCTACGACGACCTGCCCCGTCCCCGGTTCCTGCTGCCCGCTCGCCGCGGTGGCTACACGCAGGAGGCTCGGGTCGGTGGGCACAAGCTCTTCATGCGTACCGGCGAGTACGAGGACGGCACGCTAGGCGAGCTGTTCCTCGACCTGGCGAAGGAGGGGGCGACGCTGCGCGGCATCCTGTCCTGCTTCGCCATCGCCGTGTCGAAGGGCCTCCAGTACGGCGTGCCGTTGGAGGAGTTCGTCGACACGTTCACGTTCCAGACCTTCGAGCCGCGCGGCATGGTGGAGGGCCATCCCAACATCAAGATGGCCAACTCCATCGTCGACTACGTGTTCCGGGCCCTTGGCGTCGAGTACCTGAAGCGGGACGAGCTCGCCCAGGTGCCGCCCGACCGCACCGCCGAGCTCCCCGAGCCGAAGAAGGGTATAGCCATCGATGCGGGTGTCCAGCTCGACCTCGAGGAGGCGGCCAAGGAACGCGACATCGACGACCAGATCGCAGCTGCACAGTTCGTCGATACGGATGACGGTTCGGCCAGGCCAGGCGGCATGGCTTCGCCCTCCCCTGCCTCGATCCCTACCACGAGCAGGGGAGGGTCTGCCGCCACACGCCTGAGCGACGGCCCCGGCACCATGGCAGCTACCGCGACGGCGACCAACGGCGCCGCAGTGACCCGGATCGATACCTCCCCCTCCGGGAGAGGTGCCCCGGCGGCAGCGGGGGCGGTCGGGGCCGACGTCCAGACCGCAGCCGTCCAGGCCGTGCTCGCCGACAAGATGGGCGACGCCCCACTGTGCGACACGTGTGGCCATATCACGGTCAGAAACGGCTCCTGCTACCGCTGCCTCAACTGCGGCGACAGCAAGGGCTGCAGTTAGCGGCCGGGGGGGACGCCCGCAAGGGGGGAGGCCCAGGAGGGGGGAGGCACCAAACCGAGAGGGACCTTCGGGTCCCTCTCGTCGCGTCTGTGGGTGCGCGAGCGGTTCTGGGCGACATCGGTCTGACCGATCGAGCCGTGCTCAACTCGGACAAGCGCCGATCGTGAAGCCTTCAGCTAGCTCTTTCACGTCAATCGACGAGCCGGTGACGCCGACGATTACAGCCCCATCTTCGAATACACACGTCGCCTTGGTGCCCGAGCCGTCGGCAATTCCAAACCAGCTGATGCCCGTGGCGATGACGACAAAGAGCACGCCAACGATCGTGAGACCTATTCCTGTTCTGAGGTCATCGTGAGCGTTCTCGTCAGCACGCCGGCGATGATCGATGAGGCGGACGTGGAGGGTCTCTATGGGCTGCCGCTCAATCAATTCGCGGTTGAACGGATCGCCGAAGGCAGCCGAGTAGAAGCGAAACAAGCCCGCACCCAACAGCGCCAGACCGAGGACTATCAGGGATCCGGTCGTCAGCTGCGCCCAGGTCTCCAGCTTCGAGAATTCGTCAGCGCCTTTGACGATCGTGACGGTGGCGATCAACCCGACGAGAGCAGTGTTCCAGGGCAGCCACTTCTCAGCTCTCGACCGAGCGGTCTTGACCCTCGCCTTCTCGGCGAGGTCCAGTTCCTTGTTCGCCTCCAGATCGAGGCGTGACAGCTGTGTCACATTGCCTCCCCTCGGCAGTGAATGAGCCATTCGCGACCGCAGCCTGAAGCGCCTTCCTTCTTGTGATCGAACTTGCAACCGCAGACAACGTGAACCTGGATGGGCCGGCGCTGGGCCTCCTCAGCCGTGGCGACATCGGCTTCGATCGGTACCGAGCCACCAAGTCCGACACCCTCGACGACGGCATCGCACCTAGGGCATGGGCCTTGCGCGTAGGTGGCCGTGACTTCTCCTGCTACTTCGGTCCAGCACTTCCAATTGGACATGTCGATGTCTTCTGAAGGAACAACCTCGTATTCCCACACGACGTCGTTGTTGTGTCCCATCCATCCTCCCCACTAATAGCCGACAGTGAACGCTAGCCGCAGAGGTCTTGGGCAGAAGATCGACTTGGCACCCGACCCCCCGAATTCGTCACACCCGCTCGAGACAATGGGTCCATGTTCGACTCATGGACCGTCGACCAACTCGAGCAGACGCTGACTGAGGCGGAGCAGCGCATCGGGCGGTTGCGGGCGATGCAGATGGCGTTGCTCGATCGGCTCGATGTCGCCCAGGTGGCCCGCCTCGACGGGTCCCGCAACCTCGCCGAGTGGGTCGCCGCCCGCACCGACGTCGACCACCACAGCGCCCGCGAGCTGGTCCGCACCGCGAGCACCACCGCCGACCGACCGGAGCTGCGCATCCGCCTCGCCGAGGGTGACTGGTCCTTCGCTCGTTGCGCCGCCACCGCCCGGCTCGCCGCCACCGGCGCCTCGGCCGACACGATCCGAGAGTCAGCCGGATACGACATCGCCGGTGTCCGCCGTCTCGCCTCCCGTCGTCGGCGCTTCACCCGCGTGGACGAACGGGAGGCGTTCGAGCGACGTCACCTCGTCATGGAATCGTCGCTCGACGACGCCATGGGCCGCATCTACGGCGAGTTCACCGGCTACGACTGGCGACTCATCGAGAAAGCCATCACCGAACGCGCCGACTCGTTCCCCTCCAGCCAGGATGCCGAACGCACCACCACCTTCCAGCGTCGCGCCGACGCCCTCGCCTCCATCTGCCAGGACGTCCTCGACGGGGACGCCTCAAACGCAGCGGGCTCCACCCAGACCCGGCTCGTCAGCGTGTTCGTCGACGCCCGCACCCGCACCGACGACCCGCAGCACATCGACGCCATCATCGAATCCGGACCACGCGTCGGGGTCGCCACGATCGAACGCATCCTCTGCGGCGGCACCGTCGAAGCCATAGGCATCACAGACGACGGCACACCGTTGGCGCTGGGACGCAGCACCCGGGCCATCCCGCCGAGCTGCGGCGCTTCGTCCTCCACCGCGACGATGGCTGCACCGCCGACGGGTGCATCTCCCGCTATCGCCTCCAGCCCCACCACATCGTCCCGTGGAGCGACGGCGGCCGCACCGACCCCGCCAACCTCACCACGCTCTGCTGGTACCACCACCACGTGGTCGTCCACGGCCGGGGCTACCGCATCGACCCCAGCACCCCGCCCCGACGACGGCGCTTCCTCAGGCCTATGGCCAACCGGGCACCGCCTCGGCGATCGGCTGCCTAATCGTGCAGATGCGCGCCCCGTCCACCCGGTCAGCGCCCTCCGGTGACGCTTCCCAGGACGGCCGACGCGAGCTCGCTCCGGTTCATCCCCGAGCGGCCTTCGATGTCCAGCTGCGAAGCAGCCTCCTCCAACTCGTCGCGTGTCATCTTGTCGACGCGCACCACCCACTTCTCCCTCTCGAGCTCTTCGCCCAGCCGGTCGAGGTCCTCCTCAGAGAAGAGGTTCCTCACCTGCGGAAACATCTCCTTCTCCTCTTCGCTCGCGTGGTGCTCGACGTTCTCGATGAGGACGGTCATCTTGGCGGCATAGCGATCGTCGGATGGGTCGAGTTGCTCGATCTCCGCCATCAAGAGATCGACGACGTGATGCTCTTCGTTGCTCTCCGCCGTCAGGTCGGCGAGCTCAGATCCTCCTGCCTCCTTCACGGCGGGATAGAACACGCGCTCCTCGATTGCAGTGTGGACCGTGAGCTCCTCGAAGATTCGAGACACGACGTCCGCCATCTTCGCGGTGTCGTCGTCCTCCGAAGCGGCACGAAACTCCATGAACAGGTCGCGCACCTTGTCGTGATCTGCTTTGAGTACCGCAAGGGCATCCATGCTCTTCTCCTCGACGCTGGGTTACGTTTGCGTGGGTCGATCGCTACCCACCTCACACAGCGGTCAAACGTCAAAAGGACGACCTCGCAGCATGAGTCCGTCGAGGCGAGATCAGTCCGGCAGACCCGCCTTGACCAGCCCTTCCCGATACAGATCGATGTGACCGGGATCACGCCAGATGACGTTGCGCACGAAGTCCGACGCCGTGGTGCCGGGGCGTGAGGCGATGATGAAGCCGATGTGGTGCGACGCCTCGTCGAGGCGACCGAGCTGGCCGAGCGCGGCCGCCGCTATGGCGCGGGTCTGCAGGTAGTCATTCACTTCGAGCGCACGGTGCGCCCACGCCAATGCCGCCTCGAATCGGGCCGCCAGGTAGTGGCTGAACGCGAGGTTGTTGGCGATGTGGTACCGCCACGGCTCGTAGCCGGCGTTCCGCCACGCCTGGCTGAGTTGGTCGATCCCTCCATCCGGGTCACCCATGAAGTAGTGGAGCTGGCCTGCCACGTTGAGGACCATCGGATCATCCGGGGTGAGGGCGAGGCCGCGTCGGGCGAGATCGGCGGCAGCCTCGAACGATCCTTCGGCATGGCGCACATATGCCATCGCGGCAATTGCCTGGGGATCCGTGGGGTCGCTTCGGTAGGCCTCCCGGGCGCTCGCCGACATCTGGTCCCAAGGGTTGCGGTCGTCGATGCGCCATCTGTTGTAGGCCACGTTGACCCACGCCATGGCCCGCAACGAGTGCGCCATCGTCATACTCGGATCTCGCTCGCCCGCGATCTCGAGGAGCCGGATCGCCTCCGCCGTGCCCTCATACGTAGCCTGATACGCCTGCCACTTGGCCCGCTGCACCATCTCCCAGACGCCGAGCGAGGTGCTGCTCGTCTTGCCGAGCTGCTCGGCGGCAGCCCGCTCGACGTGAGGATGCACCCGGGCGGCGATCTCGTGCACGATCTCGTCCTGGACGGCGGAGATGTCGTCGAGCTGCCGGTCGTACCGGTCGGCCCAGACATGGTGACCCGACTCGGCCTCGACGAGCTGCGCCGTATCCGCACGCGATCGCCGGCACGGCGCGTGCTCCCCTCGACGACGAAGGTGGCGTCGAGCTCCCGAGCCGTTCGCCGGATGTCACTCGCCCGGCCCTTGAACGCGAAGGTCGAGTTGCGGGATACGACCTTGATGTCGCGGTATCGGGACAGGGCCGTGATCAGGTCCTCGGTGAGCCCATCGGCGAAGTACTCCTGGTCGGTGTCCCCGCTCAGGTCCACGAAGGGGAGGACCGTAACGCTCGGTAGGGCGTAGCGCGAGGTGGCTACCGAATCGGGCGGCGCCGAGAGCCGGCCCATGGCCACCTTCCACGCCCGGACCGGCTGCGGGATGTTCTTGACCTCGATGGCGCCGAGGTCCTCGAAATCGACGTCGAGCCTCGTGGCGACGTGGCGGTGTACGGCATCAGATACGCAGATCCCGCCTACCTCGGCATGTGCCTCCAACCGAGCTGCGATGTTCACGCCGTCGCCGTACACATCCCCGTCGTCCTCGACGATCACATCTCCGAGGTTGATGCCGATCCGGTATTCCATCCGGCATTCCCGAAGGCAGCACCGCGTTGCGCTCGGCCATCAGGCGCTGTGCGTCGATGGCGGCCTGCACGGCCTCCACGGCCGAAGGAAACTCGATGAGCAGCCCATCGCCGGTGCCCTTGACGATGCGGCCGCCGTGGTTGAGCACGATGGGATCCGTCTCGTTGCGGTGCGCCTTGAGGACGGCGAGCGTGCCTTCTTCGTCCTCGGCCATCATTCGCGAGTAGCCGGCCACGTCCACCACCACGATCGCGGCCAAGCGCCTGCTCGTCATAGCTCGCCTCCGGACGGCATCCGAACACGATTCACGGTACCGACTCTGACTCTGCGGCGATGTCACAGGCGCCCCAGGTGACGCTCCTCCCGGTGCAGCGATCCGTGCGCGTAGGTTGTGAGAGAGGCTCTAGCGCAAGGGAGGACGCATTGGAGATCCGCTCGACCTCGCTCCTGTTTCCGGAAACGTCGGACGAAGGCCCGGTGCGAGCCCAGGCGGAGATCCTGTTTCCGCGCGACGTCCTCCGCGTGACGGCGGGCATCACCGGCTACACCGCCACCTTCGAGAACGAGGATGATCACCATTTGGGCCGACTCGAAGTGGAGGTGAACGCCTCCGTCGACGGTGACGACCCAACCAAGGTGATCGTCTCCGGCGTTTTCGGGCTGCGTGACTGGAGCAACGAGTTCGACGACCCGTACTCCGGGCTCATCGAAGTGGCAGTGCTCGCCGAGCTCGTGCCTGTGACGCCACCAGGCCCCGGTGATGCGCGGGGAGATCTGATCGTGACAGGTGCCGAACTCACCCAAGGCATTCAACACTTCCGCAGCGACGACCACCTAGATGCGCCCAACGTCTTTCCCGACAACTCGATCAGGCTGATCGCAGGCAAGCCCACCGTCGTGCGTCTGTACGTCGACTACGACGCAGGCTCCGGCCTTCCGCCCATCACCACGCTCTCCGGGAGCCTCACGCTCTTCAACCCGGGCGGCACGACCACCTTGGCTCCGCTGCAGAACATCGCCCCGAGACGTGACGTCTCCATCAACCGAGGCATCCGCAACCACACGCTCAACTTCTTGATCCCGGACACCGACAGCATCGGCCAGGTCAATCTCTTCGCCACCGTCTTCGACGCGGCGGACAACAGCCAGATGTCGGCCCCCTTCGAGCGCACCATCCAGTTCGACCAGCAACCACCATTGAGAGTCCTCGCCGTCGGCATCAACTACACAGGCGACGACGTCAAGGACGACGCCGCGCCCGAGGACCTACAAGCCCCCACCGAAGCCGACTTCGTGGACACGTTCGAGTTCACGGACCGGATCTTCCCCATCCCCTCTGTCACCATCACCGACTATCGCACCATGGACTACGACGAGGACGTCGTGTCCGACATCAACGACGGATGCGACAAGCTCGACGACATGAAAGATGCGGTGAGCGACTTCGTGGGCGATTCCGACGACGTCGTCTACGGCCTGTTCGGCCCGGGGCTCGACACAGGATCGGTGGGCGGCTGCGGCGGCGGTGGCGTGGGGGTGGGATTCGTCAACCGCGGCGCAACGGCCGCACACGAGGTCGGCCACGCACTGGGCCGCAAGCACGCACCATGCGACAACGTCACTCGCTGCGCCACGCCGCGCAACACCGATAGCGGCTATCCGACCTACAGCGGGTTCGACTCGGACTCGATCGGCGAATACGGCTTCGACCCGACCGGGGGATTCGGCTCGGTGCGTGACCCCGCCACATCCCACGACGTGATGAGCTACTCGGGCGGGAAGTGGATCAGCCCGTACACCTACAAGGCGTTGATGAGTGCGGTTCCGGGCAGCGCGATCTCGGCCGCATCATTGGCCGCCACCGCACCGGGACGGGTGCAGCAGGACAACGAGTGGATCCGCGTGAAGCAACCGAAGCTGTTCCTGCGCCTCGACATCCACCGCGACGGCGTAACGCTCCATCCTTCCTTCCACTACGACGCTCTCCCACGCCCGATCACCGGTGACCCCACCGACTACGTCCTGGAGGTCGTCGACGGCGACGGGGTCACACTGCGCCGAACCTGCCTCTACACCGATGGTCCAGGGTGCGGCTGCGGTGGCGCCGACTTCCCTATTCGGATTCGCCAGGCGGTGGCGTTCCACCGGCGTGCTGCGAGGGTCGTGCTGTATCGCTGCGAGGAAAGGATTGCGGAGTGGGACGTTCCCAAGCCGCCAAGCGTCGAGGTTGAGTGCCGACCAGACCGGAAGGATGTCGAATACGGAGTGCTGTCGTGGAAGATCAAGCCCGCGGGTGGACGATCCAGTGAGACACCGTATTGGTCGCTGGTGCAGTGGCGGGACCGGTCGGGTACGTGGCGCGGTTTGGCCCCCCGCCTCTCCGGGAATCGCCTGAGCGTCCCTCGCTTCCTCCCCGGGGTGGGCACGAACCTCAGATATCGAGTCCTGGTCTCCTCCGGGATCGCCACCGGAGTGGGCTATTGGGAGGGACGGTGCGGAGAGGACGACTACCGGCCCAGGCCGCCCGAGGTGGTCCTCGTAGGCGCCGGGCGCACCGCAGGCACATACGAACTGCCCTCGATCGTCTCAGCCACCATTGTCGGCGGTGGCGAGGACTCTGGCCGGGTTCGATGGTACGGCTCGACCGGAGGCGAGCTCGCTCGAGGAAGCCGCCTCGACCTGTCGCGACTCGAACCGGGCACCAACGTCGTCACTGCCCATGTCGTGGGAAGCGATGTCAGCATCTCGAGTGTCCAGTGGCTGATCGAGAGGACCCGAGACGGCAGGTTCCTGCTCCATATCGGAGACATCGGAGGCGACGTCCCCTCCGACGACGACGAGCCTCGCACCGAACACGAGCATCCGCACGACGACCATCACCATCACCCACACACCCACGAGGGGGACTGAGCCATGGAGATCCGCAACGGCAGCGTCAGCTTCAACCGATTCAAGGGATCAGGACCACGCACGGATAGGACGGAAGTCATCTTCGGCGGGCCGGTGACCCAGGCAACGGCCATTCTCCGAGGGTTCGACGTCGCGTTCTCGCCGAAAGACGATCACCACCTCGGCAAACTTGAAGTAGCACTGGAGACTGAGATCGACCCACTGGCACCGCAACGGGTCAACGTCGACGTGACCTACGGCCTGCGTGACTGGTCGAACGACTGGGACGACAACTACGAGGGTGAGATCCGCTTCTCCGTAGTGGCGGAGTGAACGGCACGCGGACGAGGGAGGCGCTCATGGCCAACTACAAACGCTGGACCCTCACCTACGTCGTGTCCTACCTGACCATCGGGGGTCTCGGCTTCGCCTTCTTCCCCCAGCAGACCCTCGACCTGTTCCAATCGAACGGCGACTACGACAGCGTCGGCTTCCGCCTCGCCGGAATGATGATGGTCGGCCTCGCCTACCTGATCTTCTCGATCGTGCGGCGGGAAGACTGGAAGTACTACCCGGTGTCGATCGTGGTGCGCTCGGCCTTCGTCCTCTTCATGTTCTGGCTCTACGCCGTCGACCAGGATCCGCTGTTCCTGGTCATCAACGCCATCGTCCTGTTCGGACTGGTGCCTTCAATCGTTCTGTACCTGAGGCATGGCAACGGCGGCGCAGCGAACCAACGATGACCGTCACCGCTCCCACGCGTCGAGGTCGAGCTCTCGCCAGACCACATCGAGCGCCGGGTCGGAAGCGTGGTGCTCGGTGCGCAGGTGGATGAACCCCAGCCGGTCGTAGAACCTCCCGGCCCTCTCATTCCCCGCGAAGTGCTCGACCTGCAGCCGCTTCGTGCCGGGAGAGAGCTGGTCGATCACCTTTCTCAGGAGCCTCGGGCCCAGGCCCTCGCCCCGCAGCTCCGGGTGCACGTACAGCTTCCACACGACGGGGCGGGCGTCCCACTCCCCCCACTCGGCGACACCCAGGATCTCACCACCGTCCTCGGCAACGGCCACCCGACCGCTCGCCACGGTCTGGGAGATCCGCTCGTGGCTCCACCACACATCGACTTGAGCCTGTGCCGCTTTCTCGCCAATCAATGGCCGGTAGTGATCCCGGATGTGGGCCGCCCCGAAGTCGCAGATCGCATCGACATCCGCCGGCACGGCATCTCGGATCTCGATCGAGCTCGGCATTCTGCCCTCCATCGACGAAGGCCCGATTCAAGCATCGGGGGAGTCCCGAGATCTGCGTCGCCGCCCCCTCTACCGCACCAAGCCGCCGCGCCGCTGGTGGGCATGCCCGATCACGGTGAAGGCCGCCGGGTCCGCATCCTGGATCGCCTCGACCAGCCGCGGCGCCTCGGCGCGTGACACCGTGCAGAAAAGGATGTGGCGCTGCTCGTCGGTGTACATGCCGGTCGCCGTCCACTCGGTGACGCCGACGCGCATCGTGTCGAACACCACTGCCGACACCAATCCGGGCTGATCGGTGACCACGGTGACGGTGCGTACCACGCTGGGCCCCTCGAGGACGTAGTCGACGGCGAGCCCGTTCACGAACAGCAGCACCACCGAGTACAGGGCCGCCTCCCACCCGAAGGTGAGACCCTGCAGGGCGATGACGCTGCCGTCGAGGAACAGGTAGATCTGGCTGACGGGAAGCCCGGTCCGAAGTTGCACGATGCGGCTGATGACGCCGGTGCCCGCCGGGGTGCCGGCCGCCCGGAAGACGAGACCGGCGCCGATCCCGGAAACGACCCCACCGAAGAGCGCCATGAGGAGCAGATCGTCGGAGAGGTTCTCGGGGAAGATGTGGCCGAGGGTGTCGACGCCGAGGTTGTAGAGGGCAACCACATACGCAGTGCGGATCAAGAAGCGCGTGCCACCCAGCGCCCGGTAGCCGAGCACGAGGATCGGCACATTGAGCACGAGCATCGTCAAACCGGGGGCGAGCCCGAGCCAGTCGTTGGTCACGAGCGCAAGCCCACCGACGCCCCCGCCGGCGATCCCGTACGGGAGCATGAACGTCCGGAAGGCGTAGATCAACAGCACGGCCCCGATGGTCAGCAGGCCGAAGTCCATGCCGAGCCGGACGGCGTCCTGTTTCGAGGGACGGGGGATCGTGAGCTTGGGGAGGAGTTGGCTGGTCATGGGAGGGGGTCTTGTTTCGGAACGGCGAGAGTGTAACGAGTCAAATTAGTTTTGCATCTAACGGCAGCCTGGCACGCTATCGCGGTCGAGTCACGGAACCCATCGGTCGCTCGACCCGTTCGGTATGAGCTGAGTCTTACCGCGACCCGACCCTGTCGGTACGCTCTCCCGCATGGACCGGCGCGACCTGCCGCCGCGGCTGGAAAGAGTCGCCGCAGTCAGCGACTCGACAGCCGCAGCAGCTCCCAACCACCCTCCGGCACGTCGTCGGCCAGATCGGTGAGCAGGTTCATCGGGTTCGCCATCCCGAGGAAGAGGCTCGGCCCCGCCGAAACCATCGTGCGGATGCCGTACGACGTGTAGTTGCCCACCCCGTCGGTGCTCTCGAACATGGCCGGCGTCGCACCGTTGCGGAATCGGAGCAGGTCGGCGCCGAAGAACTGGAACGGCAGCGCTACGTCGAGGTCGGTCGCCGGGATCCCGAGCTGGTCGGCGAGCACCTGCAGCATCCCCCGGAACAGGTAGCTCCAGTCCATCGTGCCGACGTAGAGCTCCCCGCGATAGACCGCCATCGTCCACGTGTAGTTGTTGAAGAAGTTCCCCGCTCCGGAGAGCCCGTAGACGGGCAACTCGTTCATCACGTTGGGACGGATCTGCCAATCCCCCGTGAGCGGGTCGTACGCCGGCAGCGCCGGCATGCCGTACAGCAGGTCCACGTCCTGGTCCGCCGCACCGAAATCGTCCCCGCGGAAGATGCTGATCGCCCGGTGGGTTCCGAGAATCCCCGTGAGCAGCTCGATGTTGTCCGCCGGTGAGCCGTACACGGTGAAGTGAGCGACGGCGCCGAGAAGGGGCACGTGCATCGTGCCCCAGTAGAGCTCGCCTTCGAACGAGGCGAGCGCCCCGCCACCGTAGACCATTGCAGTCACGGGGTCGGGGTCGTAGTCGAGAGCACTCCACACCTGCTGCCACGCGGCGGCGTCGGCGGAGGTGAGACCGCCGTCTCCGATGAGCGGGCTCATCCACAGGCTCGCCGACCGCTCCCGCATCGTGGCGGGATCGGCATCCGCGGTCACGTCAGGCCACGTCGAGACGAAGAGCCGGCCGTCGTGCAGCGCCAGCTCGGCCCCTTCGCTCCCCAAGATTCCGACCTCGTCGAACTGGAACGGGTTGGTATGGTCGCCCACCCAGCGCAGCACGCGTCCTCCGCCACTGGTGGCGCCGACCGCCGTGTAGAGCGTGTCGTCGACCGTGATCCACTTGCGAATGTTGTCGTACTCGAGAAGCGTCGCCGACCCCAGGTACCCACCCGTCCTCGTGTCGAACGCAAAGAGGTTGACCCCGCCGAGCAGACCCGGGCCGGCGAGGAAGGCGACCTTTCCCAGGCTTCCTGTCGAACGGATACCAACCGTGGTGCCGACGAGTGGATCGGGCGGCGTCCGTTCCGTAAGCAACCCGGTCCTCGTGTCGAATGAGAAGATCTGAGGAGGTCTCCAGTCACCCACCGCTGCGGGCAAGGGAGGCACCAGGTTGCTCTCGCCGAACTCGCAGACCCACGAGTCGGTCTGATGCGGGAGCTCCTGACCCAAGAAGGTGCCGACGACGAGACAGTGCACATTGGGCGCAGTGCCGAACCACAGGGTCCTCCGTGCCTCGGTGAGCCCCCACACGTATGCCTGGTTGACCTTCCAGGTGCCGTCATCGCAAGCGGTCGCCCCGAACTCATTCGTCGGATCGCCGAGACCACGGAAGCACTCGTCGGGCTCCGCTTTGGCAAGGAGCCGGCGAACAAGGGACCCACGGGCTCCGGTCGTCCTCTCGAGCGTGGCCCTCTCGGGCGCCAACGTCTCGAGGGGCGCAGCGGTCTCCGCTCCATAGGCGTCGAGCCAGTAGGCCTCGAGCTCGGCCAGGTCGTCGTCCGCCGCCGCTGCGCTCCCCACCGGGAGCGTGGCCACGGCCAATCCGACGATGGCCGCCAGCAGCACCATTGGGTGGCTTCGAAATCGCACGCACGTCCCCCTTCCCCAGGGCCCAGGCCCGTTGGGACGATTGCCGCCGACGGGCCGGTGTCACTCGTGCTCAACGGGTAGCAGAGCGCCGACGCGCGGTCCTAGGGCCGATCGGCGCCTTCCGGCCCGATTCCCCGGCGTCGTCACCTGCTCTCCACACCGGCCACACCGGCCGGCGACACCGCCGAGCACCCGTAGCGGACGAGAACGGGTCTCCGTCCAGAGCGGCCCGACCCTCCGCTACCGCAGGGGTAGCGATACCGTCGCCGTCGTTCCTTTGCCCGGACGGCTCGCGATCGAGATGGTGCCGCCATGGGCCCGGACGAGATCGCGGCTGATGGTGAGGCCCAGGCCGGACCCCGACGAGGTGGACCCCTTGCGAAACCGCTCGAAGACCTGGTCGGTCTCTGCGGGATCGATTCCGAGCCCGGTGTCCGCCACTTGGATCACGGCGTCTCGACCGTCCCGGCGCAACCGCAAGGTGAGCCCCCCGCCGTCCGGCATTGCTCTGAGCGCGTTGACTACGAGGTTCACTACGACCTCCCGGATCCGCACCGCGTCCACCACGACCTCGCCGACACCGGGCGAGACGTTCACGCGGACTACCACGCCGGACTCCCCCGCAGCTCGCCGGTAGCCGTCGGCCACGTCCTCCAGCAGCTCGCCGAGATCCGTCGGCTCGATGTGCAGACCCAGCGCCCCGGCCTCGGCAAGGCTCAAAGTGCGCAGATCCTCGAGGAGGCGCTCCATCACCCGCACCTCGTCCATGAGCAGCTCGAGGTGCTCCGGATCGGGTCGGTGCACACCGTCCAGCATCGCCTCGATCTCGCCGCGGATCACCGTGAGCGGTGTCCGCAGCTCGTGGCCCAGGTCGGCGAGCAACCGGCGTCGCTGCTCGTCGGCCGTTTCCAAGCGCCGCGCCATCTCATTGAAGGAGCGGGCGACGGGGCGCACGGCGCTCGGGCCGGTCTCGGGCACCCGCGCCGTGTAGTCGCCATCGGCGAGCGAGCCGGCTGCCCGTACGATCTCACCGACGGGACGCCAGCTGCGGCGCGCCCCACGGCTTCCCACCGCACCGATGACCACCAGCACCACCGGTAGAAGAGCGAGGGCGAGCCAGGTCGGCAGCCAGGTGGTCAGCGCCGATACCAGCAAGGCCCCAAGCGCCACGAGCGCCAGGAACCCCAACCCGAAAAACACAAAGAACCCGAGGAACATCTTCCGGCCGAAGCTGTTCCACGTCCTCGCCCCGGGACCCCACCACTCCTGGCCCTCCCACCGGCCCTCCCAGTCGCGTCCCCACCCGTGTCTAGGCATCGGCGAACTTGTAGCCGACGCCGTACTCCGTCAGCACGAGCTGGGGACGGCGTGGGTCCTTCTCGATCTTGCGGCGGATGTTCTTCACGTGGGCATCCACCGAGCGCTCGTAGGACTCGAACGAGACGCCGTGGACTGCGTCGAGCAGTTGGGCTCGCGTATAGACCCGCCCCGGGCGACGGGCCAGAGTGAGGAGCAGGTCGAACTCGGTGGCGGTCAGATCCACCTCGGCACCATCCACGAGCACCCGCCTCTTGGGCAGGTCGATCTCGACGGGCCCCGCCCGCACGATCTCACCGCCCCCCAGGGTCGCCTCCGCCCGCCGCAGCACGGCACGGATGCGGGCTACGAGTTCCTTCGGGCTGAAGGGCTTCACGATGTAGTCGTCTGCGCCCAACTCGAGCCCCACGATGCGGTCGCTCTCCTCACTGCGAGCGGTGAGCATGATGATCGGCACCGACGACACCGTGCGCAGCTCCCGCGTGACGTCGAGGCCGTCCATCCGCGGCAGCCCAAGATCGAGCACGATCATGTCGGGCTTCTCCGCCCGGGCCAGCGCCAGCGCCGACGGCCCGTCCGTCGCCTCCAGGACGCCAAAGCCCGCCTGGTGCAGGTAATCACGCACCAGGCGGGCGATCTTGACCTCGTCCTCGACGAGGAGCACGCGCTTCACGTCACGCATTCTCGTCGGTGCCGGGCATCCCTTCGGTCCAGCGCTCCACCTCTTCCCTTGCGTGGGCCATCCGGTGCCACTGCTCGAAATCCTTCTCCCTGGAAGCGGGCTCCTCGCGCCGGCCCCGGTGCGGCGGACGCCTCGCCCACCAATCCGGCATGCTCGGCCGCTCGTAGCCGCGACCGCCTTTGTACCAGCACATCCGGGCGAACGCTCCGAACAGCAGCACGAAGAATACGATCTTGGCCAGGAAGAGCAGCGGGACGAGCAACAAACCGAGGCCGACACCGGCGGCGGTGATGCCGCCCGTGACCAACGCAACCAGGCCGACGATGGCCAGTACCGCAACGGCGAATCGGAACATCTCTCCTTCTCCTCTCGATGAAGCGTGCGTCAAGCTTCTCGCACACTTGTGGAGAACTCGTGAAGGCCCCACGGAGATGTCCACGATCGAGGGCCGCGGCGATGCGGCCCAGCTTCATCATTCTTGAGGATGACGCACGACGTCGCTGCCGCGCATGATCGCCCATGGTGGACGGGGCAGGCCCGCGTTCGCGGGCCTGCGGTAGGAGAAACGATGGTGGTCGCCGCAAGCCAGGTACGGCGTCGGCACGAGTGCGACGAGGCGAGAGCGGCCCTCGGCCATCACGCCGTGTGGTTCGTATGGAACACGTCCGGCGGAGTGCCCGAGCGCCTGTCAATCGATCGCGCACGGAGAGCAGTCTGAGCGTGCACGCCCTGCCTCACCGAGACCACGCCGACGACGAGATCGGCGACTTCCTGCGCCTGGCGCGGCGGGGAAACGAGAAGGGATACACCGAGCTGTATCGTTGTCTCGCCCCGCGAGTCGCCGGCTACGTCAAGGCCCGTGGTGTCCGGGAGGTCGACGACGTTGTCAACGAGGTCTTCCTGGGCGCGTTCCGGAACCTGCACCGTTTCACCGGCAACGCCGGCGACTTCCGCAGTTGGCTGTTCTCGATCGCATGGAACAAGTGCGCAGACTGGCATCGTTCTGCGGCCCGCCGGCCGATGCATGCCACGGGAATCGCTCTCGACGATGTCCGCGTGGCAGGCGGCGATGTCGAGGACGACGCGCTCGCCGGCATGGCCACCAGCTCGGTCGAGGAGATGCTCGAGGCACTGACGGCCGAGCAGCGAGACGTCCTCCTGTTGAGAGTCGTGGCCGATATGTCACTCGAACAGGTGGCTGTCGTGATGGACAAACCGGTGGGTGCCGTCAAGGCCCTCCAGCACCGGGCGCTCACGGCTCTCAGAAAGAAACTCGCCGAACCCGTATCCCCAAGCGCCGACGAACCGATTACTCGGGTGAGATGAAGGACGACGGACTCAGCGAAGTCGAGATCGAACAACTCCTGGTAGGGAGCGGCCCCCACGCCGATGTGGGGTTGTCCGACCTCGCCGAGGCTCTCGCGGCAATCCGTGCCGAGTACGTGGCCCCCGACCTTCCCCCGGTCGGGGTCGCACTTCGAGAGTTCGTCGACCTTGATCTCATCGCCGGTCAGGGCAGCCTGCCGGCAGCATCCGCACCCGGCCCCGTCGTGCAAGTCACGAGACTTCCCCGACGGGGCGGGTTTGCGGTCCGGAGACGGCGAGCGGTGGCAACCGTGAGCACGTTCCTCGGAACGCTTGCCGGCAAGATCGCGCTCGGCGCCTCGGTGGCGATGGCGGCGACGGGTGGGGCACACATCGCAGGTGTGGTCGATGTGCCGGGCCTCCCCGATATCGCCGAGCACCGCATCTCTGAGGAGCCGGATCTGCCCGATGACGTGGTGATCGACCTGGACGAGCTCCGGGTCGACACCACGACCGCCGGCACCGTCGACGGGCACCGACACGATCAGAATGATCCGCGACCCGACGATGACGAACCCGTGGTCACTCGGCCTGACGACGACCCAGGTGACGACGACCAGGGTGAGGACCCCGCCGCAGAGGACCCGGACGACGACCAGGGTGAGGACCCCGTCGCAGAGGACCCGGACGACGACCAGGATCAGGACCCCGTCGCAGAGGACCCGGACGACGACCAGGATCAGGACCCCGCCGCAGAGGACCCGGACGACGACCAGAATCAGGACGACGAGGGCGACGACGACCAGGGCGACGACGAAGACGAGCAGGCGAGCGGCACCGCATCGCTCACCGCAGGCGGCGGCAGCGCCACGGCGAGCGCAGGCGGCGGCACCGGCAGCGCCAGCGCCACCAGTACCGCAACCGCAGGTGGAAGCACCACGGTCACCACAGGCAGCGGCGGCGCCGGAGTCACAGCCGGGGGCAGCGCCACGGCGACCTCGCCCGCCGGCACCGTCACTGCGGGCGGCGACACGAACGTCAACGTGGACGGAGGCCTACCCGGCGTCACCCCCTGAGACAGCTCCAACGGTTTGGACGACAACGGAACACAGACAAGGAGGACAAGCCCGAAGCGCACGATCGACGGTACGGCTCGAGCCCCACGAGTCCCATGCGACGTACCGTTCAGTAACCGTATCCTGGCCCGCCACTTCCCCCGGCGGGCCAGGTCTTTTCCCCACCCATTCCCCCACGCCACAGTCGCAAGGCGAAGACGTAAGCGCCACTATCGCGAGGGCGCTGCGGTGGTGAATCTCCACTCGAATCATCAATTCTGATGAAGAATCATCAAAATTGATGATTGACGCCGGGACCCCCACGGCCTTCAATGGTGGCAATAGGTGGGGACCTAACAGGGGGAAAATGTTATGCCGCACGTAGGGGGTGCGTTGCGCGCTCTATGCCGTGATCACGTCGAACGCGGGGTCACAACCGTTTTCGTTGCCGTCAGCATGCTGGGACTGCTCGCCATGACGGCGTTCGCATTCGACTTCGGTCGGATCTACGTCGAGAGGGAGCAGCTCCAGGTCGGTGCAGACGCTGCCGCTCTGGCCATCGCCGGCGAATGTGCCAACGGGGGCTGCGTCGCCGGGTTCGACCCGTCGATCGAAGCCGACGTCTACGCCGACGCCAACACCAACGACGGCTCGGCCTGGATCCAGGACGTCGATCTCGACCTCGGCACGCGCACGGTCACCGTGATCACCGGTACCGAGGATTCGCTGGGGAATCGTGATTTCGGCACGGTGTTCGCACCGATCGTCGGATTCGACAGCCTGACCATCGGCGCTGCAGCTACGGCGACATGGGGGCCGCCGGGCACGCTGAAGACACTTCCGTTGACGTTCTCCAAGTGCGAGTGGGAGAGCTTCGGCGAGGAAGGATTCGTCGACGAGACGCCTCTCGGCTTCCTGCACCGACCGGAAGCGGTGCTGGACGGCCTGCTGCCGCCGGCCGCGGGCTACCCGTTCGTCAACAAGTCCGCCACGATCTACTTCCATGGATCGAGGGGCCCGTGCCCGGGGTCGCCTTCTGGCCAGGACCTACCGGGCGGTTTCGGCTGGCTCGAAACGAACGGTCTCGGCTGTGAGGTGACGACCGAGATCGGCAACTGGGTCGCCATCGACCCCGGATCGTCGCCCAGCAACGGCTGCAGCCCGCAGGATCTCGCGGCTATCGTCGGCGACGTCGTGCTCATCCCGTACTTCGACGACTACCGGGGCACCGGAAACGGTTCCGAGTACCACATCTACGGGTTCGGTGCCCTCTACGTCACCGGCTACTACTTCGCCGGCCAGTACCGGACCGACTCGGTGATCTCCGGCCAGCGGCCGTGCAACGGCAACGACCGCTGCATCGAGGGCTACTTCATCGGCGACTGGAACGTCCAGGGCGGCGGCGCCGTCGGCGGCCCGGACCTCGGAGTGGGCCTGGTGCAGTTGATCGGCTGAGCTTCACGTGCTGCGGGTCGTCCACGGCACTGAGGACGACTCGCAGCACCATCCCGGCCTGGGCCGAGTGCCCTTTTCCGGTCCAATCTCTGGAAAAACCACACTTTCCGTGAAAGAATTCGCGCAGTTCGGTGTCTCATAGGTGTGGAAGGGAATGCGGGCTAGAGCCGCCAAGGCATTCCGGAGGTGAAAACTGCTGGCGTAGAGGCACCCCCGCCGCTACGCTTGCACCGGGCCGATAGGAAATGTTGTGGTGGGGATCGAAGGGCCAGAAAGATCTTCAAACATTCATCCATTGGCGCACGAGACGGTTGCGCCGGGTGATGAAGCGGCAGTTCTGCTCCGAGCACAGGAGCTGGGCTGTCTTCCTGAGGCTGCCCTCGCCCTCGTCGCACTGACCGATTTCAGGCTGGTCGGCTCAGCCGCCGACGGCGGCCTCTTCCAGATCGAGACCACGTGGCCGGCAGCGTGGCGCCTCCATGCCACCCGCTGCCACCGTGCCCTGGCCGAAGGCTGCCAGGACGACGTCGATCTCCTGCTCCAGGTCTTCGCCGAGTGGCAGGTCGCCCCGGACCCTGATGCCTGGTGCGCCACATGGTGGATCAACCCGGCCACGATGTCGCTGATCCAGGCCGATGTCGCCGCCGTGTTCGCCGACCTCGCCTCGGCCGGACCCATCGGCATGCGGCACCCCGTCGATCCGAGCCGGGCTCCCCGAGTCCGTGACGCTCTGGCTGCCGGCTACTCCGGCCAGGAGTACGTCCGGGTGGGATCCAACGAATACCGTCCTGCGGCGAACTCCGGAACCGGCCCCTCGTTCCGCCTCAGCCCCCTCGTCCTGACGAGTGGCGGCGAGCAGCTCCTGGCCCTCAGTGTGGATCGGGAGCGGATGACGATCGAGCACGTCGCCGGCGCCTCGGAGAGCACTCCCCAACGCGACAACCAGCTCGCAACCGTGCGAAGCCACTGGCCGGTCGGCAGCATCGTCGAGATCGAGACTCTCGGCTCGGTGGCAGCAGGCCGCATCATCCTCGACATCTTGACCATCCACCGTGGCTTCCCGTACCCGGCAACGCCGGTCCCGGTTCCCACCGCCGGCGACGAGTCGCTGCCGGAGCTGGTGGCCGCAGCCACGCACCCCAGCAACCCCATCGACCGTGCCGCACGGGTGCGGGCCCGAGTCACCGGGTACCGGGCCCTCGAGGACGGCAAAGCCGTGCTGGTGGTGGATCCGCTCGCACAAGGCGCTCCGATCGATCCGGCCGAGCATCCCGACCTCGGAACATGGGACGACATCGAGGTCGAGGTCAAGGGCGTGACGAGCGACCACCTCGGGCCGCTGCTCGAGCTGGGCCGCACCGACGGGCAGGGCGGCTTCGCCATCGCTCCCGCCGCCGGGCTGTCGGCGAGCGACGTCGACTTCGGGCGCCGCCTCGCCCCAGGAGCCGTACTGACAGCACGGGTGCTGCCCGAGGCGCCAGTCGGCGACCACGTCACCGTCTCGCTGCTGCCCGTGGCGCTCCGCCATCTCGAAGCGGCGCCCGGCATCGGCGATCGCCGCCCGGTCGACGCCCGGATCGTCGGCCGCAACGGCGACACCTGGACCCTCGAGCTGGCGCATCACGACACCACAACGGGCATGTCGCATCGCTTCAACATCCCCCGCAACCGTTTTGCCCCGACACTCCAACCAGCACCCGGCATGGACGTGAGCGTGGTGCTCCGCCCCGACCGGAGCTCCGTACGGCGCCGCATCGTCGCCAACCGAGGGCTCATCGAGTTCGCCGCCAGCAACCCGGACACCTTCGCGGTCGAGGACGGATGGCTTCAGCTCGCCGCCAAGCCTCCCCACATCCCCGCAGTGCTCGAGCTGCTGTCGTACTCGTCCGCCCCGGAGTGGGAGCGCGAGGTCATCTGGATGTACGAGGACAACCTCCACCTCGAGGTGGCGCTCGCCGGTCCTCCGGGCGACGAGGCGATCACCGCCGCCGCCGACAAAGGCCCCGGCTTCCTGCTGCCCACCCCGGCTCGGGTCGCCGAACCTGTGGAGGACCAGGAGGACGAGGTCATCGAGGACGATCTCGCACCTCGCCCGACGATCGTTGCCATGCTTCCCGAAGACGGACTCGCACGCATCCACGGTCCCGAGGGACGGACGCTCGCAGAGCTCCGGCGCAGCCCGGGCATCATCTCGATCGATCTGGAGGGCCAGCAGATCACCGTCGTGGGAGACACGGGGCGGGCCGTGCGGTCCCTCGTCGCCGAGATGCAGAGCCTGATCCTCCCGGCCAAAGGCAAGCTGATCGTGCCCCCGGGTCAGGGCAAGCGCCTCATCGGCATCGACGGCACGACCCTGCGTGCCCTCGAGGCCAGGACCGGCGCCAAGGCCTTCGAGCCGGAGGATGGTGAGCTGTGGACCATCGAGGGACCGAGCTCCCAGGCCGTCAAGACGTTCATCCGCCTCGCCGCCGAACAGGTACCTGGAATCGCCGGCAGGGTCACCGGAATCGAAGACCTCGAGATCGTCCAGGACCGGACGATGCCTGGACAGGGCATCGTCGCCCGCCGGTCGGGTGCACCCCAGCCGCCCGCACACCAGGAATCAACCGATAACGTTGCGAGCGCCGTCACGGAGGCGGAGACCGCCACCGAAAAGCCACAAATCGAAAGTGACGAAGGCGCCGAGGCCCGTCCGCAAACCGTCCGCGACATGCAGGCGGCAATGATCAAGGCCCGCAAGGGCCGCCGCTCGGCGCAGCGTGACCGTCGGCGGGAACGCAAAGCACGCCGCGACCGCAAGGAACGCAGCAAGGCGACGGAGCACGCAACCCCGACGAATCGCGAGCGATCCGTGCGGGACATTAAGCCCCGCAGCAAGACCTTCGGTGTACGCGCCGGCCTGGCCATGGGTACGCTGTCCCGGGCGACGAGCCTGCTGCTCAAGACGGTGGCGCTACTTCTCGTCGCCGGCGCCGTGATCTTCGCCATCGTGTACGTCGCACCCCGCTTCGCCTCCGACGATGCGTCGACCGCAGCTGCGGCGACGGTGATCGACACGACGGTCGTCACCACATCGCCGATCACCCTTGCGTCGCTCGACGATGCATCCGCTCTAGCGCCGTCCTCGTGCTGGCTCGCGGTGCTTGGTACGTGGGATGGCACGGCAGAGGCCGAGGACAGCCTGGCACGGTTGGGTGAGTCGGGGCTGACCGCAACGACCATGGCGTCCGATGTAGTGCCGGGTTGGGCTTCGGATCGTGTGGTGACGGTGGTCGCCACCGAGACTCCGACCCAGGCCGCAGAGGTCGTCGCCCGCACCGCCGCAGCGGGCTTCCGAGGTGTCGCCGTGGAATCGACGGTCGAGGCATGCGCCGGCGCCGCCGTGACGCCGGCAGGTGCGAGCCTCGGCTTCATGGACGTGCCCGTCAGCGATCCGGCCTACGCAGCCGTCCTGTGGATGGCGAACACCGGCCTCGCCGAAGCGTGCAACCCGCCGGTGGGTGACGAGTTCTGCCCGAACGACACCGTGACGGGCTCCGAGTTGGACGAGATCCTCACGTCGGCGCTGGCGACGCCTCCGGCCGAGATCGCAGCCGGTCCTGCGACGCACGCCACGCTCTACGCGGCGCTCGACCTGCCCGACGGGGCCGCCACCCCCGATGCGGAGCTCACCCGGGCAGATCTCGCCGTCACGCTCTTCGCCGCCACCGGGAGCGCCGGGAACTGAGAGCGAACGAAACCGACCCCGGCAGCGAGACCCCAACTACACCGACAGGGCGGCCGCAAAGCGACCGCCCCGCTCGGCCCTCAAGAGACTCGCACGCTCGAGGTTGCGCTGAACGCCCCTCGAGCGATGATCTTCTCGAAACGCTGAATCCGATCGGCTCAGAGCCTACCCAGTCGTCCTGACGCGCATTCCCCGCACCAACCGGTGGCGCTACGGTAGTCGCAGTAGGGTGCCTAGTGCACGGCGGTCCACGGCGGCCGAATCCGCAAGGCGTCCCGACGTCCGAACGTGGAGAGGGAGCTGCATGCGTGCGATCGTCATCGAGGACGTGGGCGGACCAGAAGTACTCCAGCTGGTCGACATCGACCGGCCCGAGGGCGGCCCAGGACAGCTGGTCGTGCGTGTGGCGGCCGCCGGGGTCAACTTCATCGACACCTACCACCGCACCGGTCTCTATCCCCTCCCGGTGCCCTTCACACCGGGACTCGAAGGCGCGGGCGAGGTGGTCGAGGCCGATCCTGACTCGGGATTCGCCGCAGGCGACAGGGTGGCGTGGAGCGGCTGTCTCGGCACATACGCGGAGATGGTCGCAGTGCCGGCAGACCAGGCGATCCGGCTACCCGAGGGAGTCGACCCGAAGGTCGCCGCGGCGGCGATGTTGCAGGGGATGACGGCCCATTACCTCGTCAACGACACGTTCCCCCTCGGAGCGGACGACCGGTGCCTCATCCATGCCGGCGCCGGCGGAGTCGGGCTGCTGTTGATCCAGATGGCCAAGGAGAAAGGCGCCGAGGTCTTCACGACCGTGTCGACGGAGGAGAAGGCGGAGCTCGCAGCGGGGGCGGGCGCCGACCACGTGATTCGGTACACGGAAGGGGACTTCGGCGATGCCGTGGAGCACATCGGCGGAGCTCGTCCGCTCGATGTCGTCTACGACGGAGTCGGCCGGACCACGTTCGACCGCGGCCTGGAGCTGCTCCGCCCCCGCGGGATGATGGTGCTGTTCGGCCAGTCGAGCGGCGTCGTGCCTCCGTTCGATCTCGCCCGTCTCGCCGGGAACGGATCGTTGTTCGTGACTCGTCCCACCCTCTTCACGCACATCACGACGCGAGAGGAGCTCGAGCGAAGGGCAGGTGACGTCCTGCGCGCGATCGCCGCGGGTCGGTTGGATGTTCACATCGGCCAGACGTGGCCGCTCGCCGAGGCCAGACAGGCTCAACAGGCCCTGACGAGCCGGGGAACCACCGGGAAGGTCCTCCTGATCCCGTGACACAGGCGACTCCGGCAGGACGCCGATCGGCCATCAGCGTCGAGCGACCGTCCTCCCCGCTGCGTTCTCGACGAGTGCGCGGAACAGCGCCCACGAGGCATGGTCATCGGCGTGCCCGAGGTACTCCGGGTGCCATTGCACGGCGAGGAGCGGCCAGTCCGGGTCCTCGTGCTCGATGGCCTCGATGACCCCGTCGTCGGCCCAACCGACGGCCCGGAAACCGGGCGCCAGAAGCCGTACGGCCTGGTGGTGGATCGAGTTGACGTTTACGTCGGCTCCGCCGACCGCGGCCGCAACCCGGCACGCCTCATCCAACCTGACGTGCTGGTGTCCGTTGAACACGTGATGACCCATGACCGTGTGGTCGGCCGATCCAATCTCCGTTGGGATGTCGCCGATCAGCGTCCCCCCGAAAGCGACGTTGACGATCTGGAGGCCTCGGCAGATCGCCAGCGTGGGCAGGCGTACCGTCGCTGCGACCCGGGCGAGCTCGATCTCGAACTCGTCCCGGTCGAAGTCGACCCCGTAGTTCTTCTCGTTGCGGACACCCCCGTAGCGAGCGGGATCGACGTCGCCGCCACCCGACAGCACGAGGCCATCGAGTCGTGCCAACAATGCCGGAACGTCAGCGGCCGGCACCGGCGCAAGCAACACAGGAACGCCCCCGGCCCGCAGAACCGAATCGGTGTACGTGTGCTCCAGCGTGTGGGCATCGAGCTCGCCCCCGGAGGCCTTGATGGTTCGGGGGCGCGTGCTGATACCGATCACGGGATGCATGGGCCGATGATACCGGTGGACTCGATGCAGCCTCACTCGACAGGCGCCTCTCGATGGCGCGGAAGGCACGGTCCGATGCTCCGAAAGACCCTAGGCTGCCGAGCGACCCTCTCCCATGATTGGCCCAGGAGGTGAGGACGATGATCGTCGTCGTAGGTGTTGACGACACGCCCCATTCGATCACCGTCGCCGAGCACGCGATTCGGGCGGCCGAGCACATGGGCGCCGAGCTGCACGCCGTCCACGTGTTCCACGTCCCTCCCGCCGTCACGGCCGGATACGGGATCTTCCCCATCGACATCGACAAGCTCGAGACCGCCGAGCGAAAGCGGATCTGGGGTCCGTTGGAGGGCCACCTCGCTCGGGCGAAGGTGCCGGTGCAGCAAGTCGACCTGGAGGGTTACCCGCCCGACGCACTCGTCGCCTACGTCAAGAACGTGAACGCGGCACTGTTGGTCGTCGGGACCCGCGGACGAGGTGAGCTGGCGTCACTGGTCCTGGGTTCCACGAGCCATCGTGCGATCCACCTCGCTCCCTGCGACGTTCTCGTCGTCAAGCCGCAGGCGACGCCGCCACTCTGAGGGGTTTCGCCCTCGGCAGGCCTCGGGCCAGTTAGAAGCGACGGCCTCCCGGAGCGCAGCGTGCCTACTGGGCCGTCCAGCCTCCGTCCACGGCAAGGATCTGTCCGGTGACCATGGCACCGGCGGGGGATGCCAGGTAGATCACCGCCGCGGCGACGTCGTCGATGGTGGCGACACGACCGATCGGAATGCGGTCGAGGACCGCCCCGAGGTAGTCGGGATCGTCGAGGCGCGCTGCGGTGCCGGGCGTGTAGACGAAGGTCGGAGCGACCGCGTTGACCGTGATCCCGCGCGCCGACCACTCGAGGCCAAGCACCTTCGTCAGCAGGTTCACGCCACCCTTGCTCGCCGAGTACACGGCATGCTCCCTGATCCCCACGATGCCGGCTTGTGAGCTGATGTTCACGATGCTGCCACTGCCGTGCGCGAGCATCAGGCGCCCCGCCGCACGACAGCAGAAGAAGGTGCCGCGCAGGTTCACGGCCATCATCTCGTCCCAGTCGTTCTCGGTGACGTCCTCCGCCGGGTGGTTGTCGCCATGCCCGGCGTTGTTCACGAGAACGTCGACCCGGCCGAAGTGATCGTGGACCGCGGCGAACGCCGCGTCGATCGACGCCACGTCGCTCACATCCAGCGCTACAGGGAAGGCCTCGCCACCTTCGGCACGGATTTCGGCGGCGAGCGCCTCCAAGGCGTCGCGGTCCCTCGCACCGACCGCAACGATGCCGCCGGCGCGGGCGAGACTGCGCGCCAGCCCTCGGCCGATCCCGCGGCTGGCGCCCGTGACAATGCATACCTTCCCGTCCAGACGGAAGGAGATGTCGCTCATCACGCCGACCCTACCCGACCGGCGATAGCCTCCCTCGCACATGAGGACCTCGCTGCGCCGCCTCCCCACAACCGTGCTCGTCGCCGTCGTTGCCTTCGTCATGCTCGGCCTCGGCGAGAGCGGGATCGGCACGGCGTGGCCCTCCGTCAGCCGCGACGTTGGCCGACCTCTGGAGGACCTGGGGACGCTGCTCGTGGTGGGCCTGACCGGGTACTCGGCCTCGAGCGCAATGTCGAGCCGGATCGCCCAACGATTGGGACTAGGAGCGACGACGGCCGTCTCGGCCCTGACCTCGTTCGCCGGTCTGACGCTCTACGCCACCGCCGGGAGCTGGGCCCTCGTGATGCTCGCCGCCTTCGTGCTCGGCAGCGGTGGCGGCCTGCTCGACAGCGTGCTCAACGCCCACGCCGCCCATCGCTTCACGCCCGGCGGCATGAACCTCCTGCACGCAGGCTTCGGCATCGGAGCGACGCTGGGCCCGATCGTGATGGCCACCGCCGTGGCATCCGGTGTCGGGTGGCAAAAGGGGTACACACTGATCGCCGCGGCGCAGCTGGCGATCTTGGCGCTGCTGTGGCATCGCCGGGACACGTGGGGGCCGCCGCCGGTATCGGCACCACGCAGCCGGCGGTTCCGGTTCGACGGCGTCGTCGCCCTGAGCCTGGC
>JBFINP010000031.1:0-35554 GCA_041611095.1 Acidimicrobiia bacterium
ACGGATCGTCGGGTTCATGCGCCCGGCCAACTTCTCCCGGAGGAACGGGAACGACAGTCCTCCGAAGTTGGAGCCGCCACCCGTGCAGCCCACGAGGAGATCGGGCGTCTCCCCGATCTTGGCGAACTGCAGCAACGCCTCTTCACCGATCACCGTCTGGTGCATGAGGACGTGGTTGAGCACACTGCCGAGCGAGTACTTGGCGTCCGGGTCCCCCGCCGCAACCTCGACCGCCTCACTGATCGCGATACCCAACGAACCCGGGCTGTCGGGGTCTTCGCCGAGGATCTTGCGACCGGCCTCGGTGAGGTCAGAGGGGCTCGGATGCACCGTGGCGCCCCACACCTGCATCATCGTGGCCCGGTAGGGCTTGGAGTCGAACGACGCCCTGACCTGCCACACCTCGCATTCGAGCCCGAACATGGAGCAGGCCAGCGCCAGGGCGCTCCCCCACTGACCGGCGCCGGTCTCCGTCGTCAGCTTCTTCACACCCTCCTGGGCGTTGTAGAACGCCTGCGGCACTGCGGTGTTGGGCTTGTGGGAGCCGGCGGGGCTGACGCCCTCGTACTTGTAGTAGATGCGCGCCGGGGTATCGAGCATCTTCTCGAGCCGTCGGGCCCGGTACAGGGGCGACGGCCGCCACAGGCGGTAGATGTCCATCACCTCGCCCGGGATGTCGATGTAGGTGTCGGTTGCCACCTCTTGACCGATGAGTCCCATGGGAAAGAGCGGAGCGAGGTCGTCGGGGCCGATCGGTTGTTGGGTGCCGGGGTGGAGGGGTGGCGGTGGCGGAGCAGAAAGGTCGGGCACGATGTTGTACCACTGCGTCGGTATCTCGCTCTCTTCGAGCGTCACCTTGGTCAACTCCGCCATGTCTCTCTCCTGTCGCCGGACCTGTGCCTCACAGAGAATGCACGATTTCAAGAAGCGTATCGACGTCGCCCTCATCGTGGTAGATCCCGAACCCCAGCCGCAACCTGTCGCCCCGTCGGTCGCAGACGACGCCGGCGCCGGCGAGCCGATCGTGGAGCTCGCCGGCCTCGTCGGATCGGAAGGTGAGGAAGTGGCCCCGCTGCGCGTGGGGGTTCCACGGCGGAACGAGGCCCCCAAGGGGGCTGCCCGAGAGCCGTTCGACGAAGGCTTCCATCAGGTGCATCACGTGGGCATGGATGGCGGCCACGTCGACGCCTATGTCGTCGAGGAGCCGTTGGACGGCGTTGAAGCGGTAGAGGCCCGACGGGTCGAACGTCGCACCCCAGAACCGGCTTCCGTCCTTGGCAAAGGGGACGCCGCGGCCCGACTCGGCAAGTGCCGTGAACCCGGCATACCACCCCGTGTCGACCGGCCGGGGCACGATGCCCGGTGGACAGTGCATGAAGCAGGCCCCCTCGCCCGCCATCGCGTACTTGTAACCCCCGGCCAGGTAGAACGCACGGGACGACACGGCGGCGAGGTCGGTCGGCAGCGCCATGAAGCCGTGGTAGCCGTCGATCACGACGATCGGATCGACCGGCAGACTCTCGACGAGAGCGACCGGGTCGGGTACCGCGTAGCCGGAGTCGTAGAAGACGTGGCTCAGGTAGACGAGGTCGAAGCCCCGTCGTGCGGCCACGGCGAAGCGGCCCGGGAAGGACGCGAAGGGCTCGACCGGGACGCGTTCCACGCGGGCCAGACGGCGCTCCTCCCATCGCTCCGCCTGACGCCGAAAGCTGTGGAACTCGCCGTCGGTGGTGAGGATGCGCAGCGGTCCCGGCAGCGACGTGACCAGGCGCACGACGAGCTCGTGGGTGTTCGGGGCGAAAGCGATGGTGTCGGGCGCCGGGAGGCCGAGTCGCCCGGCGATGTGGCGCTGCGCCTCGGGCACCACTTCGCCCATGATGCGTTCCCACTTGCCGTCGGCGAGCTCGGCAGCGTCGGCCCATGCCGCCCGCTGCGCTTCCAGCGTCACGTCGGGCCAGAGATGATGCGAGTGGGCAGCGAAGTGGAGGCGGTCCGGCGCCAGGAAGCGCTGGAACAGATGGCGGTAGGTCACGCTTCGCCGACGGTGAGGTGGAACCGCATCGCCTCGACGACCGATGGGGGCAAGGCAGGCAGCTCGGACCGGGGGATGAAGAAGGTGGCGAGATCGAACAGGTCCGTCCACACCCGGTGGTGGCGGGCCGTCTTGCGCAGGTAGTCGTGACCGCTCGTGCCGCCAGTCCCGATCTTCGACCCGATCATCCGCAGGACCATGATGGCGTGGCGATAGCGCCACGTGGTGAACCCCTCGTCGACGTCCATCAGCGCCTGGAGCACTCGGAAGGGCAGCTGGAGTATGGGCTCGTCGCGATACAGATTGATGAGCAGCGCAGCGAGAAACGCCTCGTGGCTGAGTCGGCGCCGGCCGTCCCGCCGCATCTCCTCGTGGCGGTCGGGGTCGAACAGCGCCTCGAAGCCCGCCGCCGTCTCCTCGAATCGGGCGAGCTGCTCGCTGCGGCCCTCGGGCGTGAGGTTGGTGTTCGTCTCGATCAGGGCTCGTTCCGCCTTCAGCATGCGCTCGACCGCCGCCCGGTAAGTCTCCCAGAACTCGAAGTCGCCGAAATGGAGGAACGGAGTCCGCTCCAGCCAGGCCCCGACGAGATCGAACAGCGACGGGTGCCCGTGGGAGGCTTCGAGGATCGACTGGTGCCGGGGCTCGAAGCGGGTGGTGTAATCCGCCTCGTTGATCTTCATGCGCCGAGCATGCTCGAGGCCGAGCAGGTTCTCGATGAGGCGGAACTGCACACTCTGGAAGCCGCTGGCCGGCACCAGCAGATCGCGAAAGTCGAGGAAGTCGAGCGGCGTCATTGTCTCGAGGACGTCCACTTGATCGAGCAGGATGCGCTGGATGGACACCACACGCTCCAGCCGGCCGACGACTCGCCCCATGCTGCGCTCCGGCACCGACGCCTGGCTGAAGATCGAGTGCACGTCTTCGAGCTCGTGGAGGATCTGCTTGAACCACAGCTCGTAGGCCTGGTGGACGATGATGAACAGCAGCTCATCGTGGGCTTCCGAGCCCAGCCGCCTCGACTCGGGAAGCTGTGCGTCGAGCAAGCGATCCAGCTGCAGATAGTCGTGGTAGTAGACCGGAGGCCGATCCCCTCGATTGACCATGCCGATGCACCCCCGACCGCATGTTCCCGAAAGCGTTCACTGCCCGCATAGCGGCGGTGAACCGCCCTCGATATGATGCCGACGCCGACCGTACAGATCAAACGCCATGCCTTCAGCCGGAACCGCCCCCCTGCCAACGCAGGTCAACATCGCCGACGCGTTCCTGTCGGATCGGATCGCCGAGGGGCGGGGCAACCGGATTGCGCTGCGCCTCTCCGACCGAACGCTCACGTACTCCGACGTGGAGGCGCTTGCGGCCGGTTATGCGGCGGCACTTGCCGATGCCGGGGTGCGCCGGGAGGAGCGCGTCGTGCTCGTCGCCCGGGACGGTGCCGACTTCGTCGGTGCGCTGTTCGGCACCTTGAAGCTGGGGGCAGTGGCGGTCATGGTGAATCCGGACCTCGACCCGGCCCGGATCGCCGACATCCTCACGCTGGCAAGGCCGGGCGCCGTCGTGTCCGGGCACGACGTGTCGCCGAAAGCGGCGGCGGCCATGTCGGCCGCCGGGCTGTCCCGTCCCCTCGTCGACACGTTCTCCGACACGATCACCCACGAAGTGGCCTACGAAGCCGTGGCGACCCATCGCGATGATCCCGCCCTGTGGCTCTTCTCGGGCGGCACGACGGGTACCCCCAAGGCCGTCGTACAGACCCACGGATCATTCCTCAACACCACGCTCCGGTACGGCCAGGAGACCATGGGCTATCGCGAGGACGACATCACGATGGCGATCCCGAAGCTGATCTTCGGCTACGCCACGGGTTCGAACCTGTTCTTCCCCTTCTCTGTCGGCGCCTCGGCGGTGTTGTTCCCCGAGCACCCGACCGTCGACGTCGTGGTCCGCCAGATCGCCGACCACCGTCCGACCATTCTCGTGAACGTCCCGACCATGATCAGCAAGCTGCTCGCCGACGCCGCCGGCCGCGAGGCAGACCTCTCGTCGCTTCGTTTTGCCACGTCGGCCGGCGAAGCGCTTCCCCCGTCGCTCTACCGGCAATGGAAGGCGACCTACGGTGTCGAGCTGCTCGATGGGCTCGGAACCGCGGAGATGTGGCACATCTTCGTCACCAACCGCCTCGGGGATGTCAAGCCCGGCACGATCGGAAAGCCCGTTGACGGGTTCCGCATCCGTGTTTGCGACGACGAAGGGCATGACGTTGCCGACGGCGACATCGGGAGGTTGTGGGTCGCCGGTGCGTCACGCGCCTGGGGGTACTGGCAGGATCTCGATCGCACGGCCCAGGCCTTCCAGGGCGAGTGGTTCGTGGGTGGCGATCTGGTGCGTCGCGACGTGGACGGCTACCTCGAGCACCACGGTCGAGCCGACGACAGCCTCAAGGTCTCGGGGAAATGGCTCGCCCCACAGGAGGTGGAGAGCTGCCTCCTCGAGCACGAATCCGTCGTCGAGTGCGTCGTCGTGGGAGTCGAGGACGCCGCCGGCCTCATGAAGCCCGTGGCCTTCGTGGTCGCCTCAGGGGACACCGAGGGCCTGGAGCAGCGGCTCATCGACCACGTTCTGGTGAGGCTCGATGCGTACAAGCACCCCCGCCGGGTGATCATCGTCGACGAGTTTCCCAAGACGCACCTCGGCAAGGTCGATCGCAAGGCGCTGCGCACCACGCTCGGCTGAATCGGGACCGCGACACATCTCGGTCAGATCTCGACTTGGAGCCCGATCTCGATGACCCGATCGCGGGGAAGACCGAAGAAGGCGGCGGCGCTCCCTGCGTTGCGGTGCATGAAGGCGAACAGGCGCTCCCGCCACATCTGCATCCCGGGAAGCGCGCTGGGAACCACGGCCTCCCGACCCAGGAAGTAGACGGCGTCGCTCGCGTCGAAACCGAACTCGGGATGGACGATGTCGCCGAGGGCCTTCGGCACGTCCGGTTCCTGCATGAAGCCGAATCGCAGGACCACCTGGTGGAAACCTTCGCCCAGGTGATGCACCACTTCGCGCTTGGCGCCCGGCACGCGTGGCGCGGTTGCGGTCCTCACGGAAACCAGCACGACGGTCTCGTGGATGACCTCGTTGTGGCGGAGGTTGGCGAGGAGGGCGGGCGGAGTCGCACCCGGTTCGGGGAAGAGGTAGACGGCGGTTCCGGCCACGCGTCCTTGCGGGTGGCTCGTGATGGACCCGATGAACCGCTCGATGGGGAGATCGCCCCTCCGCAGGCGGGCTACCAACAGCGCCCGTCCGTGCTCCCACGTCGTCATGACCGTGAACACGGCAATGGCGACGACGAGTGGGAACCATCCTCCTGACGGGATCTTCAGGATGTTGGCCCCGAAGAACGCGAGATCGACAGCCAGGAACAGAGCGGTTACCGAGCGGGCACGCCTGCGGGACCAACCCCAACGCTCGCGCATCACGAGGTACAGCAGCGTTGCCGTGATCACCATCGTGGAGGTCACGGCGACGCCGTATGCGGCGGCCAGATCGCTCGCCGAACCAAATCCGATCACCACCGCGACGCAGGCCACCATGAGCGCCCAGTTGACGGCCGGGACGTAGATCTGGCCGAAGACTCGAGGCGAGGTGTGATCGATCCTCACTCGCGGCAGGTACCCGAGCTGGATCGCCTGCATCGTGAGCGAGAACGCTCCGGAGATCAGCGCTTGCGATGCGATCACCGTCGCCAGTGTCGAAAGAACGACGAGCGGCACCACCGCCCACTGTGGGGGCATCCGGTAGAACGGGTTGCTGATGGCGTCCGGGTCCCCGATCAAGAGCGCTCCCTGGCCCAGGTAGTTGAGCAGGAGCGCGGGGAACACGATGGTGAACCACCCGAGGCGAATAGGGCGGCGCCCGAAGTGGCCCATGTCCGCATACAGCGCCTCGCTCCCGGTCACGACGAGGAACACGGCCCCCAGGGCGAGGAACGCAAGCCGCGGCTCGCGGACGAACATCGAAATGGCATAGGACGGGCTGATCGCCCCCACCACGCCGGGCTCCCCGGCGATCCGGTACAGCCCCAAGAGGCCGAGCACTCCGAACCAGACGATCATGACCGGCCCGAAGATGGCACCGATGCGACCCGTGCCGCGGTGCTGGACCGCAAACAGCCCGACGAGGATCACGATCGCGGCCGGGACCACGAAGGACTCGAGGGCGGGCGAGGCCACCGACACACCCTCGACTGCCGACAGCACGGAGATGGCCGGAGTGATCACGCCGTCGCCATAGAGCAGGGCGGTGCCGAAGAGCCCCAGGAGCACGAGACCCCAGCGCACGCCTCCCCGTCGCCCTTTGTTGGCCGGGCTGATCAGGGACGTCAGCGCGAGGATGCCCCCCTCCCCGTGGTTGTCGGCACGCATCACGAACACGAGGTACTTGATCGTGACGATGACGATCAGGGACCAGATCATCAACGAGAGGATCCCGAGCACGTTGTCCCGCACCACAGGCAAGCCGTCCGCGGCGAGAAAGGACTCGCGGAGAGCGTAGAGCGGGCTCGTCCCGATGTCGCCATAGACGATGCCGAGGGCCCCGAGCGACATCAAGAGGAGGTACCGAGATCCGGCAGGCGGGTGCGGCGCTTGGAACTCGGTCACGGGCGGCGCCACGTTACACCTCCCCGACCATCATGGCCCGGCATTCGCTACTGTCAGGACGAGCCCCCCGACGAAAGCGAGCCGACGATGACGGAGCACCTGCGACCTGTGGAGCGCCGAGTTCTCGCCATGGCGGCCGAAGGTGTCTCGACCGAGGAGATCGCACGCCGGCTCAAGCGCAGCCCGGCCCACGTCGAGCGGATCATGTCGTGGACGCGCATCCCGCGCACGGGTCCGCCCTCCCGCAAGGCCGTGCATGCGATGCAGCGAAGGGTGCTCCAGATGCGGTCGGCCGGGATGAGCTATACGGACATCGGCCAGCGCTTCCGTCGCTCACCCCGGTTCATCCGGCAAGTCGAGGGTCTCGCCCACTACCAAAGGGCGATGCAGCTCCTCGGCTGACCCCGACCGGCAGCTGTCCGGTCAGTCGTACAGGCGACGTCCGATGATCGACCACTGGACCTCACTCGCACCTTCGTAGATGCGCGGTGCTCGCACGTCACGGTAGAGCCGCTCGAGGAGATGGCCCCGTTCGAGTGCCCGTGCTCCGTGGATCTGGACCGCAGTGTCGACCACCCACTGTGCGGTCTCGGTGGCGTGAACCTTGGCCATCGAAGAGCGGGTCGTGATCGGCTTCTTGCCGTCGTCGAAGGCTCGCGCGGCGTCGTACACCATGAGGCGGGCGCCGTGAACCGCGGTCGCCATCTTGGCCAACAGGTGGGAGACGGCCTGGAGATCGCGCAGCGGCCCACCAAATGCCGTGCGAGACGCAGCGTGGGTGACTGCCGCCTCCAGCGCTGCCTGTGCCATGCCGACGCCGAACGCACCGACCGACGGGCGGAATCTGTCCAGCGTCCGCATCGCGACGCGAAAACCGTGATCCACGTCGCCGAGCACGTGCTCGGCGGGCACGAACACGCCGTCCAGTTCGAGCGTCCCGATGGGGTGCGGGGACAGCAGCTCGAGCGAGCGACCACCCAGCCCGGCGCTGTCGCCGGAAACGAGGAACGCCGTGACGCCGCGAGCACCGGCTCCCTCGGTGGAGCGGGCGAACACGGTGTACAGATCCGCATCGGGAGCATTCGAGATCCACGTCTTGGTGCCCGTCAAGCGCCAGCCATCCCCGTCACGCTCTGCTCGCATCGCGATCGCGCCGGCGTCGGATCCGGCGTCGGGCTCCGTCAGCGCAAAGCCCGCGACGGCGTTGCCGGCGACGACCTCGGCGATCCAGCGACGGGCGACGCCTTCTCGAGCCGATTGCAACACCGGATATGAGCCGAGCCCCTGCATCGCCAGCGCCGTCTCGGCTTCCGGCGATTCCACAGCGATCGCCTCGCGCAGCAAGCACAGGACGACCGAAGACACCTCGCCGGGCTGGGTCCCACCGTGCGACTCGGGGAAGATCCGGGCGATGAGCCCGGTCTCGGCAAGCTTGGCGATCAACGTCCGGTCGACGCCGGACGACTCGGGGGACACCGCAAGAGGCGCCAGTTCTTCTCGGGCGAGACGGCGCGTCTCGTCGTAGAGCGTCAGCTCGGCCTCGCTGAGCCCGACCGGCCGCGGCAGCACGTGGGGCCAGTCCGTCACGTCTCCGTCACTCCCCCGCGATCCGCCGCAGCGGATCCTGCTCGCGACGCCGTGCGGTTCTCCCCGAGAGGTACTGGTTCGGCCATCGATGTCCGGCGTACTCCTGGTCGATGGCCGCGTTCAAGGTCCAGTACGGGTCGACGAGATGAGACCTGGCCAGGGCACAGAGGTCGGCCCGTCCCGAGATGATGATCGTGTTGACGTCGTCGACGCTCGACACCGCCCCGACCGTGATGGTGGGAATCCCCGTCTCCTGCCGGATGCGATCGCTGAAGGGCGTCTGGTACAGCCGGCCGTAGCGTGGCTCCTGGTCGGGATGGACCTGACCCGAGGAGACGTCGAGCACGTCGCAGCCGTGCTCGCGCAACGTCCGTGCGATGGCGACGGCCTCGTCACCTGTGTTGCCGCCCTCGACCCAGTCGACCGCGGAGAACCGCACCGAGACGGGCCTCTCGTCGGGCCACGCCGCACGGACGGCATCGAACACCTCGAGCGGATAGCGCATCCGGTTCTCGAGGGCGCCGCCGTAGGCATCGTCGCGCCGGTTCGTCAGTGGCGACAGGAAGGACGACATCAAGTAGCCGTGGGCGTAGTGCAGCTCGAGGAGGTCGAAGCCGAGCTCGGCCCCGCGCAAGGCCGCGGCCACGAACTGATCGCGGACGATGTCCATGTCCCCGCGCGTCATCGCCCGCGGTACTTGAAGGCCGGGTGCCCAGGCGATCGCCGACGCCGACAGAAGCGGCCAGTTGCCGTGGTCGAGGGGCGTGTGGTCTCCGTTGCCCTCCCACGGCACTTTGACCGACCCCTTGCGTCCTGCATGACCGAGTTGGAGACCGATCTTGGCTTCGGTGTGCCGGTGGACGAAGTCGACGATCGGACTCCAGGCCTCGGCCTGCTCGTCGTTCCACAATCCGGTGCAGGCCGGAGTGATGCGAGCCTCCGGAGCCACACATGTCATCTCGGTCATCACCAGCCCCGCTCCGCCGACCGCCCGGCTCCCGAGGTGCACCACGTGCCACTCATCGGGCACACCGTCGACGGCGCAGTACTGGGCCATCGGCGAGACGACGATGCGATTGGCCAGCCGCAGCGACCGCAGCTCGAAGGGATAGAACATGGGTGGGGTCGCCGGGTCGGGTGGCAGGAGATGAAGGGGGACGGTGGCTCGGAACCACTCCAGCGTATCGGCGACGAGCTGTGGATCCCGCATCGCCAGGTTGTCGTACGTGATGCGCTGCGATCGGGTCAGCAGCTGGAAGACGAACTGCTCGGTTGGCAGATCGTGGTAGCGGTCGACCGCCTCGAACCACGCCTGGGAGGTATCTGCGGCCCGCTGCAGGCTGTCGGTGAGGGGCTGCCGCTCGTCCTGGTACGCCCGGAGCGCCGGCTCCAGCTGCATGTGGGCCGCAAGTGCACCGGCCAGTGAGACGGCGTCCTCCATGGCCAGCTTGGTACCCGAGCCGATCGAGAAGTGGGCGGTGTGGACGGCGTCGCCGAGCAGGACGACGTTGCCGTCGAACCACCGGTCACAGCGTACGGTGGGAAACGATCGCCACACCGAGTTGTTCCCGATGACGCCGTGCCCGTCGAGATGATCGCCGAAAACCTTCTCGGCGAACGCCAGGGCGTCCTCGTCGTTCTCACCGGGCTTGCGCTCACGGGCCGCTGATGCGTCGAGCCCGGCCGACCTCCAGGTCTCCTCGGCCATCTCGACGATGATCGTGCTCGTGCTCTCGTCGAACGGGTAACAGTGCGCCTGCACCACACCGTGCGGTGTGTCCTCGAAGATGAACGTGAAGCTGTCGAACATGTGCCGCGTCCCCAGCCAGACGAATCGCGCCGCCCCCATCTCGACGGATGCCCCGAACGTGTCCGGCTGAGCATTGCGCACGGCGCTGTTGACGCCGTCGGCGGCCACGATGAGGTCATAGTCGGTGAGGTCGGCGACGGTGCGCTCGGACTCGAAATGGACGCCGGCTCCCACCTCACGAGCACGATCGGTGAGGATCTCGAGCAGCCGCAGCCGCGCGATGGCGGAGAAGCCGTGCCCGGTCGACCGCACGGTCCGGCCCTTGTGGTACGTCGTGATGTCGCCCCACGAGCGGAACCCCTGCGCTACGCGCTCGACGCTGGCCGCATCGGCAGCGGCCAGGTTGTCGAGTGTTTCGCTCGAGAAGACGACCCCAAACCCAAAGGTCGCGTCCGCGGCGTTGCGCTCGTAGACGTCGACCTCGATGGCGGGATCCTGGCCCCGAAGAAGGATCGCAAGAAACAGCCCTCCGGGGCCGCCGCCGATGCTCGCCACTCTCACGCCCGGAATCCCCTGTCGTCGGCGCGCCGACTATACCGTCGAGCGCTTCAGGCGCAGCAGGCCCTCGCCGGACCGCCGGAGCCGCCGGCGACGCTCTATCGTGCCGGCCGTGGGCGAGAGACGAGCCGTCGTGACCGGCGGCAACAAGGGCATCGGTCGTGCGGTCGTGGAGCGACTCGCCGCCGAGGGTCTCAGCGTCGTCGCCATGGGGCGGGATGCCACAGCGCTCGCCGAAACGGCGGCGCTCTCCCCCGACCGCGTCGAGACGGTCGAGTGCGACGTCACCGACCCGGCGAGCGTCGCCGGGGCCTTCGTCGCTGCGGGACCCGTCGACATCCTCGTGAACAACGCCGGCATCGCCGACTCGGCACCGGTCGAGCGGATCACCCTCGATTCGTGGGAGCGCATCCATCGAGTCAACGCCACCGGCCCGCTCCTTTGCATGCAGCAGGTGCTGCCGTCGATGAGAGAGCGAAAGTGGGGGCGCATCGTCACCATCGCCTCCGTCGCCTCACACCAGGGAGCGCCCTACATCGCGGCGTACGCCGCCTCGAAGCACGCCGTGCTGGGGCTGATGCGGTCCCTCGCCGCAGAGCTCGCCGGTAGCGGCATCACGGCGAACTCGGTCTGCCCCGGCTACGTCCGCACTCCGATGACCGAGCGGACGATCGCCAACATCATGGAGAAGACCGGACGCGGCGAGGACGAGGCGCTCGCTGCTCTCGTCGGACCTACACGCCTACGCAGACTGATCGAGCCCGCCGAGGTCGCCGCCGCCGTCGCCTACCTCGTCTCCGCCGATGCCGCCGCGGTGAACGGGCAATCGATCGTCATCGAAGGAGGGGACTTCCAGCATTGAGCCCGTTCCGCGCTTCCGCACGACTGACCGATGATTGGGAGCACTTCGACTTCTCGATCGCGGACCGCATCGCAACCCTCACGTTCGATCGTCCCGAACGCCTCAACGCCCTGACGTTCGATGTCTATGCCGATCTGCGCGACCTGTTGAGGGAACTCCCTCACCGCGACGACGTCGAGGCGCTGGTCATCACCGGACGGGGCAAGGGCTTCTGCTCGGGCGGGGACGTCGATGCGATCATCGGCCGCCTCCTGGAGATGGACGCCAGAGATCTGCTCGAGTTCACCCGGATGACCGGCGCCGTCGCGCAGAACATGCGGGAGTGCCCGATTCCGATCCTCGCCTCCGTCAACGGCACGGCAGCCGGCGCCGGCGCGGTCATCGCGCTGGCTGCGGACTTCCGCATCGTTGCAGAGTCCGCCCGTTTCCACTTCCTCTTCACCAGGGTCGGCTTGTCCGGAGGAGACATGGGGGCCGCCTACCTGTTACCCAGGATCGTCGGGGCGGGCCGCGCCATGGAGATCCTCATGTTCGGTGACCCGATCGACGCCGGCCGGGCTCTCGACATCGGCCTCGCCAACCGAGTCGTCCCCGCCGAGGAGCTCGAGGCGACGACGGCCGAGCTGGCCGCCCGCCTGGCCTCCGGCCCCACACTGGCGTATCGGGCGACGAAGCTGCTCGTCAACCGCGAGCTGGAGATGAGCTTCACCGCCGCGATCGAGCTCGAGGCGATGACGCAGGCGCTCCTCATGACCACGTCCGACCACAGGGAGTTCCACGCCGCGTTCGGCGAGGGGCGCCCGCCACGTTGGGAGGGCAGGTGAGCACACCTCACGAATTGATCTCCCCCGACTCGATGGTGGCCGCACGAGGCTTCAGCCACGCCGTCGTACCGGCTGCGGGGAGGACCGTCTACGTCGCAGGACAGATCGGGGTCGACGAGGCCGGCACCCTGGCCGGGACCGACCTCGTCTCGCAGTTCGAAGCCGCCCTCCTCAACGTCGTGACGGCACTGGCGGCCGCGGGGGCCGAGCCACATGACGTGGTGGCGATGACGATCTACACGACTGCCCTGGACGAGTACCGGAAAGGCCTGACCGAGATCGGCGCGGCCTGGCGCCGGCATATGGGCCGCCACTACCCGGCGATGGCGATGATCGGCGTCGCCGAGCTCGTCGATCCGGACGCGGTCGTGGAGATCGTCACCGTCGCCGTCGCTCCCGACCGCCAATGATGCGCTGGCACTCTGCCTGCGCATCGATCAGCGCCGCGGTGTAGGTTGGGGGGCACGCAGAGGGAGGATGGTATGCAACGCTTGGGATGGGTCTTGCTCGCCGTCGTGGCCGTGGTCGGCGCCACGCTTGCCCCCGCAGCCGCCGACGGTCACCGCGACACGGTGCGCTTCGCCACATTCAACGCCTCGCTCAACCGCTCGAATGCAGGTGACCTCGTCGCCGACCTGTCCACGCCGGACAACGCACAGGCTGCCACGGTCGCCGAGATCATCCAGCGGACCCGCCCCGACGTGCTGCTCATCAACGAGTTCGACTTCGACGACGACCACGAAGCCCTCGCGCTCTTCCAGGAGAACTACCTCTCGGTCTCGCAGAACGGCGCCGAGCCCATCGACTACCCGTATGCGTACACCGCACCTTCGAACACCGGTGTCTTCTCCGGGTTCGACCTCGACAACAGCGGGGCCGCCGGCGACTTCGTCCCCAACGACTCTTTCGGCTTCGGCTTCTTCGAGGGCCAGTTCGGGATGGCGATCTACTCGAAGTACCCGATCGCCTACGAGCGCATCCGCACCTTCCAGTTCTTCTTGTGGAAGGACATGCCCGGAGCGTTGCTGCCCGACGATCCCGCGATCCACGGACCGCGCGACTGGTACTCACCTGAGGAGCTCGACGTGTTCCGCCTCTCCTCCAAGAGCCATTGGGACGTGCCGATCAGGATCGGCCGCCAGGTCGTGCACTTCCTCGTGAGCCACCCGACACCGCCCGTGTTCGATGGCGACGAGGATCGCAACGGCACCCGCAACCATGACGAGATCCGTTTCTGGGCGGACTACGTGACTCCCGGCCGCAACGGATACATCTACGACGACAACGGCCGCAGAGGCGGTCTGCGGGGCAATGCCAAGTTCGTCGTTGCAGGCGACCTGAACTCGGATCCGTTCGACGGCGACAGCATCCCGGGCTCTGCGCAGCAGCTGCTCGACAGCCCGCGGATCAATTCGACCATGACGCCGTCGAGTGAAGGCGGACCCGAGCAGGCGGCCCTCCAAGGTGGTGCGAACGTCGGCCAGATCGGCGATCCGGCTCACGACACCGCCGACTTCTCAGACGTGGCGCCAGGAAACCTGCGGGTCGACTACGTGCTGCCATCAGCCAACCTGGCAATTGCCGACTCGGCTGTGTTCTGGCCGCGCAGTACCGATCCGTTGTTCCCGCTCGTGGGGACGTTCCCGTTCCCATCGTCGGACCACAGGCTGGTCTGGGTGGACGTGGTCCGGTAACCCCCCCTCACGGACGACGCAGCCCACCGACGAGCTCGAGCGGGCCGATAGCATCGGGGCCTCCGATTGGAGGCCCCGATGCGCGACTACGGCGCGCAGAGCATGATCGATCCCTTGAGACGGGTTGCCGTACGCGCCCCCGAAGAGTCGTTCGGCAGCGCCGACCCCGAGCGGTGGCACTACACGGCGACACCCGATCTCGCCGCAGCCCGAGCAGAGCACGACGGTCTGGTGGCGCTGCTCGAAGAGGATGGGGTCGAGATCATCCGGCACGACGGTCCGCTCCATGACCTCGCCGACGCGATCTTCGTGCACGACCCCGTCATCGTGAGCGAGCGCGGGACGATCGCCCTCCGTATGGGCAAGGAGCTCCGCCGCGGCGAGGAGATGCCGTTGGCGGAGGCACTGGAACACCACAGTGTTCCCATCGCAGGGGTGTTGGAGCCTCCTGCGCTGGCCGAGGGCGGCGACCTCCTCTGGTTGGACCCTGCGACGCTCGCCGTCGGCCTCGGGTTTCGCACCAACGACACCGCCTTGTCCCAGCTCGGCGCATTGCTGCCGGGTATCGAGCTGATTCCGGTGCCGCTCCCCTACTCCGGCGGCCCGGACGCATGCCTCCACCTCATGTCGCTGATCAGCGTGGTCGATCAGCGCACCGCCGTCGTGCATCGCCCCTTGCTTCCCGTACCGTTCTGGCGGCTGTTGATGGACCGCGGCTTCCGCCTCATCGATGTGCCGGCCACAGAGTTGGCCACCCACGGCACCAACGTGCTCGCAACCGCACCGGGGCGCTGCATCATGCTCGAAGGGAATCCGGTGACGCAGGCGGCACTCGAAGCGGCCGGATGCACGGTCCGCACCTACCGGGGCCGGGAGATCACCCTCAAGGCGGAGGGAGGGGCGACGTGCCTGACCCGGCCCGTCCTGCGCCGCTGACGGCCACCGAGCAAGTCGTGCTCGACGCAGTGGACGAGGGCTACCTCGTCGAGCTCCTGAGCGAGCTCGTAGCCATCCCCACCGTCGGCGGCGTGGAGACGCCGGGTCAGGAACGGATCGCCGCCGAGATGCGCCACTTGGGGCTCGAGGTCGACGAGTGGGACATCGACATCGATGCCCTCGCCACCGATCCCGACTACTCGGCCGAGGTCGACCGGACCGAAGGCCGCGGGGTCGTGGGATCTTGGGAGACCGGTGAACCCGGGCTGATGCTCAACGGCCACATCGACGTGGTTCCCGTCGGCGACCCGGACCTGTGGAACACGCCGCCGTGGACGCCGACCATCCGCAACGGAGCCGTCCACGGCAGAGGCACCGCCGACATGAAGGGCGGCCTGGCGTGCGCCCTGGCCGCGGTCCGCGCGCTTCGGGACGCAGGCGTCGAGCCGGTGCGCAGCCTGGTCATCGCCTCGGTGATCGGCGAGGAGGACGGTGGAACGGGCACCCTGGCGACGCTATTGCGCGGGTACGGCGCAGACGCCGCGATCGTCGCCGAGCCGACCGCAGGCGTGATTGCTCCGAGTCAGGCGGGTGCGCTCGGGTTCCGTCTCACCATCCGCGGACAACCGGCCCATGGCGCAACGCGCCTCGAGGGCGTGAGCGCCATCGAGAAGTTCCAGGTCGTCCACGACGCACTGCGGCGGCTGGAGAAACAGCGCAACGACGACTTCACCGACCCGTTGTTCGTCGAGTACGAGCTCCCGCTCTCGCTCTCGATCGGCACGCTGCGTTCGGGCGAGTGGTCATCCACGGTTCCCGACAAAGCCATGGCCGAGGGACGGTACGGGGTCGGGCCGCAGGAGTCGGTGGCCGAGGCTCAGGCGGCGCTGATCGAGTGCCTCCGGGCCGTGGCTCGAAGCGACCCGTGGCTGCGAGACCATCCCCCGGAGCTCGAGTGGTGGGGTGGACAATTCCACCCCGCGGTGACGGCGCTCGACCATCCCCTGCTCGAGGAACTGACCGCATGCCATCACGCCGTCGCCGGCTCGGCGCCGCCACTTCGCGGAGTCCCCTACGGATCGGACTTGCGGCATCTGGTCAATCGGGGTCGGATTCCTGCAGTGCTCTACGGACCAGGCGATCCGCGAGTTGCCCACCAAGCGAACGAGCACGTCCCCATCGCCGATCTGGTCCGGGTCGCCCGCACGCTGGCGCTCATCGCCCTCCGCAAGCGCCCGAACTGAGGAGGCCACGGCAACGCGGGGACCGGCCGTTTGCCCCTACCGCAAACGCCGTAGCTTTGCGATGGTGAGGCCGAGAAGAGATCTGGCGAAGCTTGGAGGACCCATGTCACCGATTGTGGACGATCAGCCTCCACTGGATGAAGACCTCACTTACCGGATCGGAAAGATCAATGAGCAGATCGATCGATTCGAGGCTCACGTCGACCTCTCGGGCCGCATCGCAGGCCGCTTTGCGGTCGTCGGCAGCCAGCTCGAGGCCGACCGGGACACGTTGGTGCAGGTCGCCCGCCGCATGGGAACCGTTGCCGAGGAAGAGTGGCGACACTCCGCAGACCAGCTCCGCGCCTCCGTCGAGCAGATCGAGCAGGAGCTCGGTACGGCCTGGGCAGACCTCGAGGCCGAGGTGGCGGACGACATCGACGTCTACAAGGACGCCGCTCAGCGCCAGCTGGAGACGTGGCGAGGCTACGTGGACCACCTCCGAGTCCGCACCGCTCTGGCGGGTATGGAGGCCCGGGACGCCTTCGGCGCCGTCGAGGCTGCGTTCCAGGCGGCCTCGCCGGAGCTCGAGCAGGCGCTGAATGCGGCCGACGACGCCTTCGAGTCCCTGAAGGACCGGGCTCGCGATGCCGTGGGACACCTGCGGGACGCCGCCCGGGCGGCGGCGGTTGCGCTCGACCGCATGGATCGACGACACGGGTCGATGACCTAAGCTGCCGCCGCACCGCACGGTGAGCCGTGCGGTGGTTCGGCTCGGAGTCCGGCGATCGAGGACAGCTTGACGATCCATGCCCCCTATTCGCCACGCCACCCGGCGTGCGTGCGCTAGGCGGCGAGTCGTGCGCCGCCTCGCAGCCGTAGCCGCCTCCGCATTCCTCGGCGCCACCGTGGGCTACGTCATCCACCAGGTCTTCGTGATGGACGAGGACAGGCGGCCGCCGCGGCTCATCGTCGGGGCACCCGTGAGCGTCGGTCTCGTCGCGACACTTGCCGGGCTCACCGCCGGAACGCACGACCGAGGCGTGGCCTTCGTTGCCGGCGTCGCCACCGGAGCCGCACTGGGCGTGCATCTCGACGACCAGATCCCCGGCTGGTCGAGGCTCCGCCGCACCGCCGGCTGAATTCACACGCGCGTCATTCACACGCGCGTCCTGCGCCGCTTCCGCTACCGCCGGGCTCGGTGCGGAATCGGTAGGTTCCGAACCACGAAGTCACAATCCTGACGGGAGGGAGCGGACGTGTCCGGGTCGGTCGTCATCGACGTAGTCATCGCCCTCGCCTTGGTGTTCCTCGTGTTCAGCCTGGTGACCTCAGGGCTCCGGGAGCTGGTCGCCCGGGTCCTCGAGACCCGCTCGAAGGAGCTATGGCGTTCGATGCGCAGCCTGCTCGAGGACCCCATCTCCAGCGATCTGCGCGAGATTCGAGCCGTGGCCGGACGCCAGGAACCCCGGGCACGCGAGGACCTGCTCGAGGCGACGGCCGAGGCCGAGGAGGCGATCCGAATCCATCTCGCCTCGGGAGAGACCGCCAGGGCGTGGCGGGCCCGCGTCTCGGCAGCCCTCGACCCCATCCGGACGGCAGCTGCGGAGCACGGCGTCGGTGGCGAGGTCGATGCTGCCGTCGCAGCTGCGTCGCGCCGGCTGTGGATCGAACACCGCAGTGGCCGCAAAGCCGTCTTGGGTCTCGTCCGTGCAGGTCGCCGCGGGGGCGAGCGACCCGTCGTGCCGGAGCTTCCCACGCAGCCCAACGTGGCCGGTCTCGCCGCCGAGGTGCGCCGGGGAACCAAGACCCTCACCGACGCGATTCACGACCACCCCCTGATCCGGCAGCTGGACAAGACATGGCCGGGCTACCACAGCCGGATGCGTGAGCTCGCCTCGGGTGACTTCTCGGGTGCCCTCGTCGACATCGTCCACGCCGCCGGGGTCGAGCCGACCGTGAAGTCCTCGCTGAGCGACGTTGGACGCGAGATCGACGGGCTCGAGCTCACAGACGACGAGAAGGAAGAGCTGTGGGAGCCCGTCGGCGCAGGATTCGATCGCATCGAACAGTTGCTCGTCGACGGCACCGCGACGGTCGACGACTACAACGCCCTCGTCGACGGTATCGAGGAACTGCTGCAAGGAGAGGCCACCCGGCTCCAGATCTCTCAGACCGAGCTGAATCGCGTCCGCGAGCGGGTGGAAGCCTCTCGCGACCTCGTCGTGAGGCTCCACGCCGATCCCCTGGCGGTCGTCCGGGCGGGCGCCGAGGTGCTCGCCGACACCGCCCCGGTCAAGAACGTCCTCGAGCGCCTGGTCGCCCGCACACGAGATGCCGGCGATCAGACTCGCGGCGCACTCGACGAGCTTCGCTCGTCGGTCGAGACGTGGTACGACAGCAGAATGGGGTCGATCTCCGCCTGGTATCGGAAGCGGAGCCGGTTCGTGGCGTTCGGCCTGGCCCTCGTCGTGGTGATCGCTTTCAACGTCGACGCAATCGGCATCCCTCAGGATCTCTGGCACGACGAAGGCGTCCGCAACGTCGTCGTCTCGGTCGCCGACCAGACCTCTCTCGGGTTGGAGGAGTGTCTCGAGAGCAGTGACACACTGTCGTGCGTTGAGGGCAATGTGGATGCGCTCGTCGACACCGGTCTACCGCTGGGTTGGGACGGCGGGTCGTTGTGCGATGGCACTTGCGACGGGATCGGCGAGAAGATCTCCTACGCCGTGGGGACCGAGGGTCAAGGCCCGTGGGGCGCTGCGGCCAAGCTGTTCGGCTGGGTGCTGGCCGCGGCCGCTCTCGCCATGGGCGCCTCCTTCTGGTACGACGTGCTCACGCGAGCCACCGGCTTCAAGCGTGCCAGAAAAGCCGAGCAGCAGGGAACCTCCGCCTGACCCGCTCAGTCGACGTCCCCGCTGTAGCTGAACTCTCGCACGGTGCCCCTCGCCCGACAAGCCACCCCTCCCCAGGGTCACCCAACCGAAGCAGCCCCGGCCGCATCAGTAGCTCCACATGCGACCCTTGTTGCGCTTCATGCGGTCAACGTGGATACCGCGCAGTCGATCCCAGAGGGAGAGACCGCTCCATGCCTCGACATCGGTCGTCGGTTTCAGCATCTCGCCGAGCGTCTTCGTCGGCTCGCCTTTGTTGGCGATCGCAAAGGTCCACAGCTTCAGGCGCCCTCGGCGATCCTCTGCCAGCACCGACTTGAAGAAGCCATGGGGCACCGCCACGTCCTCTCCCAGCTTCTCAACCTCCCGCTTGAAGTGGAACAGCGGCCCGCAGACCGTGTACACCTCGAGAAACTCGTCGCGCGCTGCGAGCGAGCGCACCGCCATCTCGAGCTCCTTCCAGATGCCGCGGTTGAACCCCGGCTTCTGCGGCGCCATGTTCGACATGAGGAAGGTCTCGCTGTTGGCGACGTCCTTGGCCAGCCGATCGGCACTGGAGACGAGATGCCCTCGGTCGTAGCCCGATCGCACGTAGTCGGCCAGATCCACCCGCCACTGCTCGGGAACGCGGAAGTCCGGACGGAAGTTGTCCGCACGGGCGGCCGCGACCACGGCCGTGTCGGGATCGATGATCTCCATGGCCCAACGTGGCTGTCGCATGAGGAACGAGTAACCGATGATGTAGTGCCGGTTGAACAGCAGCAGGTCGGCACCCGGCATGCCGTAGCGGGTCTCCGGCCTCAGGCTGGGGACTTCGATCACGGTCGCTTCTCCTCCTCGGCTCCAGATCCGAAGCGTAGGAGGCCGAGACCGTCGAGGGCCGGTCACGGAGTCCGCATCTCTGCAATGCTGGTGTACAGCGAGGCGACGTCGCAGCGAGCGGGGTTCGTCCGCACCGAGGGAGAGAGGTGCGTCGATGTTCGATCAGGTCGTCGGGAAGCTGATGCTCGAATTGTCCCGCCTGGCCTATCTGGAGGAGGCGGCGGCGAGGTCGGGCATCGAGGCGCTCGCCCTTCGCGATCTGACATTGTTCGACGAGGTCGGAACCCAGGCGATGGCATGCGTCGACGACGACCGCGCGATCCTGGCGTTTCGGGGCACCGACCCCGATCCTCGGGACTGGATCACCGACGGGAGGTTCACGCCAATCCGCGGCGAGCTCGGTGGCCGGGTGCACAGCGGGTTCCACGCTGCGCTCAATGCCGTCTGGCCCACCATGGGGGGGCTCGCCGCAGCCGCCGGTGACCGTACCGTCTGGGTGACCGGACACAGCTTGGGAGCCGCCTTGGCCACTCTCGCTGCGGCGCGCATCGTCGAGGACGGCGGCGAGGTCGCCGGGGTCTACATCTACGGTGGGCCGCGGACCGGACTCGGAGACTTCCGCGACGCATACAACGACAAGCTGAAGGACGTCACGTTCCGGGTGGTCAACCACATCGACCTGGTCACCCGGGTGCCCCTTCTCATCCAGGGGTACCGGCACGTGGGGCGCATGGTGTACTTCGACCAGGGCGGAGAGATGCACGTCGACGCCTCGCCGTGGCACGTGGCGCGCGACGATCTGCGCTATCGCCTGACCCATTGGGGACGGATCGAGGCGATCGGAACGGCACCACACATGATCGGCCCGTACCGGCGGCTCTTCGCCTGATCAGCTCGAACCGGACCCCGCCTGCTCCCGGGGTACGAGCTCCTTGATCTTCGACGCCGGGGTTCCCCCGACGACCCAGCGATCCGGTATGTCCTTGGTGACGACGCTGTTGGCGGCCACGATGACCCGGTCTCCGATGGTGACGCCCGGCATCACGATCGAATTGAACCCGATGACCGAGTTCGAGCCGATCGTGATCGGCGCCATCGTGCGACCACCGAAGGGAAGCGGTTTCGAGAAGTCGTCCAGTATGTGCCCGTGGGTGGTGAGGATGGCTCCGGCGGCGATCATGGTGTGGTCGCCGACGACGATGGGGCCGCGATCGTCGAGGGTGGAGCCACGATTGACGAACACGCCGTTGCCGAGCTCCACGTTGCGCCCACTGAGGATGTACACGTCGTGGTGGAAGATCACATCCTCGCCGAGTCGCTTGAGCACCTTGCTCGCCAGGATGCGCCTCACCTGGATGGCGAAGTCCGCCATCATCGACGCCGGCGTGCGGTCGAAGAGACGCCACAGCATGAGGTAGTAGCCGTGCTCGTCGGCGAGGAGGTCGGCGTCGTCGCCTCCGAAAGGGTCCGCGGCGATGGACATGTCGCCCGTGCCGAGGAAGGCGGTCACCAGGCCGTTGGCGCGCCTCAGGAACTCATCGCCGCGTCCGACCAGATCGCCGGAGCGCACCAGGCCGGCGAGGTCGGCGAGAAGGGCTCGCTCGTCGGCGCCGCCGGCACTCATCCGGCGATCTCGGAGATGTCACGGCCAGCCACAACCGAGTTACTGGCGGCGATCTGCCGGAGCCATGTCACGAGCCGCATCCCGAGCGAGCGTTCGTCGAACACCGCCTGTGCGCGTCGCCGTCCCTCCTGCGCCATGGCCTCGAGCCGACCGGGGCTCGTGAGGAGCTCACCGATTGCGGTGCCGAGCGCCTCCGGGTTGCGCTCGGTGAGCACCCCGACGTCGGGGGTAACGACCGTGTCGACACCACCGCCCCCATACGCCACCGGTACGGCGCCGGTGGCGAGACCCTCCACGTAGATGATGCCGAAGTGCTCGCGTTTCTCGGGTGCCGCGGTCAAGATCGTCGCCCCCTCCATCAACGCCGCCTTCTCACCGTCGGAAACGTAGCCGAGGAAGCGCCCTCGGTCTCCCAACACCGGTGCGAGCTGGGCCCGCAGCTCGCCCTCGCCGATGAAGATGGTCGGCGCCAGGTGGGCGTAGATCTCTGATGCCGACACGACGTTGTGGGGGCCCTTCAGCCAAGTGACCGCTCCCGGGCAGAGCACGTAGGTGTCGGGAAGATCGAAGCGACGCTTTGCCTCCCGGCCGTCGCCCGGTCGCAGTGTTTCGGTGTCGACGCCGCACGGCAGAACGAGGAACCGGTCGGCCGGCACGGGAACGATCGGTCTCACGAGCTGGTCGCGCACGTACTCGGTGGTCACGATGACCCCGGCCGCCCCACGGACCGCGGCATCCACCGCTGCCCGAACCGAAGGGGCGTAGCCACCGTGATGGATGGGCTCTATGCCGGTCCCGTGGACGAAGAGCACGTACGGAATCCGCCGTCCCGCCGCCACTCGTGCTGCGGCCACGGCTGAAATGTTGGCGTGGTGGCCGATGATCAGGTCGGCCCCCGACGTGGCATCCCACAGTGCCTTCTCGTAGTCTCTGACATAGGCGAAGGCCTCGGCCGCGGCCATGGCGGCCACCTGCCGCTGCCGGGCTCCTCCCGTCGGCAGGTACTCGTGGACGGGCAGCACGTCGGAATGGAGGGGGACGTCCCGGTTGTCGGCGCCCGGCACACCGCCGTTCATCTGGGGATGCAGCAACGTGACCTGATGTCCGTGGGCAACAAGGGCGGTGACGTGCTGCCTGGCCACCACGCCGCTGCCTCGGCCACGGTTGAGCATGGCGACGGCGACTCGCATGGGTCGTGCGACCATATTCCATGATCGCACCCGCTGCAGCTGCCAAATGTCACTTTTGACGATGGCTTGTTGTCTACTATTGCGTCTGTCGCTGGAGTGACCATGAGCCAACGACCCGACTTCGCACGGGGTTGCGAGGACTGTGTCGTCGGCGGGCCAGATAATGAGAATCGTCACCTACAACATCCACTTTGCGGTCGGCCGCGACGGTTTCGCGAACCTCGACCGCATCACCGAGGCGGTCGACGGCGCCGATGTCATCGCGCTCCAGGAGGTCGAGCGCTTCTGGCCTCGATCCGGGATGATCGATCAGCCGCTCGGGCTCGGAAAGCGGCTCCCGGACTACTGGTGGGTGTATGGCCCCAACCTCGACTTGCACTCCCAAGCCGCCTTCCCCGGCGAGGCCGCCGGCCAGCGCCGCCAGTTCGGCAACATGGTGCTGTCACGGACGCCGATTCTCGCTTCGGAGAACGTGCCGCTCCCCAGGCTGGCCGACGGGGCTCGCTCAATGCGTCGCGGTGCGCTCGAAGCGATCATCGAGACACCTTCTGGTGGCGTCAGAGTGGTGTCCACCCACCTCTGCTACCTGTCGGCGCCGACGAGGGTCGCACAGGTTCGGCGCATCTTCGACCGGCAGGCCCAGGTGGCCGGTGAGGGTGGTGCGTGGAACGGCACCCACCCACCGGGAACCGACTGGTTCCTCGGGGACGAGCCGGCGATGCCGGACCAGGCGATCGTGGCCGGTGACTTCAACTTTGGTCCGAATCGACCCGAGTACGCAGCTACGGTCGGCAACGGCCAGAGTCCGTTCGTCGATGCGTGGCCGATCGTCGCGGGCCTTCGTGGCGGGTCGACGAAGGACGGCGAGCGGATCGATCAGGTCTGGATGACGCCCAACCTGGTACCGCGGCTGCGCGACGCCTGGGTGGACGAGACCGCGACCGGCTCGGATCACCACCCTCTCTGGTTCGACATCGATCTCTGACGGACGTCACACCTTGCGGGGAACGGAGCCTGTGAGGGTCAACATCACCTTCATCGCCTTGTGGCCGAAGTCGGCGGCCGGCTCGAACATCAAGGGGCAGCCTCCGTCGATCACCTTCACTCCGTGGGAGCGGCCGTAGTCGGCGGCGGCTTTCGACACGCTGCCCTGACCGACGGAGCGGTGCATCCAAACTCGGCTTATGCCGAGGTCGACACACTCGCGCATCGTGTCCTCGGCGATCTCCGGACGGGTGCCGATGACGACGGCGTCGACGCTGCCTGGGATGGACTTCAGGTCGGCGTGGCACGGGACGCCTTCGACCTCGTCTGCGTTGGGGTTCACGGCGAATACCTCGTAGCCGCGGTCGCGGAGGCGCTGGAAGACGATGTTGCTGCCATGACCCTGGGGATTGCGAGACACACCGGTCACGGCGATGCGCTTCGTGGCGAGGAAGTCCGCTGCGGCTTCTTTGATGGTGGGCATGGAGCCTCCTTTGGTTGGTGCGTATACCGCTTCATCCTCCGGCGAATCGCCGGCGCCTCGCCAGGGCCGAATGTCGCCGGCAGCACCGCCGTCGGGCGTCGAATCGCGGTTGCGAGAAATCCCCCAGACGATGTCGATCTCGGGCCCCTCCGAGCGTCGTACGGCAAAACGGGAACGCGACGGTTCCTCCAGACCCCCGAGGAGGTTGGACATGGCGAAGTATGTGTTCGTGTACCACGGCGGCTCGATGCCGGAGACGGAGGCCGGGCAGGCCGAGCTGATGCAGGCATGGAGCGAGTGGCTCGGCTCCGCAGGTGACAAGCTCGTCGACGGCGGGAACCCGATCGGGGCGAGCAAGACCATCGGCTCCGACGGTTCCGTCGGCGACGGCGGCGGGGCCAACCCCGTGACCGGTTATAGCCTGTTGACGGCAGACTCGCTGGACGATGCGGTGGCGTTTGCCAAGGCATCGCCCCATCTCGGCTCAGGAGGCACCATCGAGATCGGCGAAGCCGTCGAGATGTGAGCCACCCGCGGCCCGAGGCGAGCCGGAGCCGGCGCATCGAGGAGGGAGCACGCGTGCTCCCTCCCATCGCGCCGGCCACCGCCCCCACCTGACCCGGAAAAGGGGTCGGCCGACCCAGGGCAGGGCGGGTAGGCTCGGCCGGCACGTCGGTACGGAGGTAGGGAGTGCGTATCGAGGCCAAGATCGCGGGGCACCGCCGCGAGCTCTTCGCACCGGTCGAGCTCGAGTGGCCCGTGGCCAAGGAGCTGACCTTGCGCGAGCTCCTCGACGCCGTCGTCCGGGCCGAGGTGCACGCCTTCGCCGAACGCAAGCGGCAGCAGCGACTCGATCGGGTACTCACGGCAGCTGCAGTGGCCACCAGCGCAGAGCGCGGCAAGGTCGATCCGGCAAGTAGAGACGCCGGCGAACCGGTGGACCCGTCCGTCGCGGTCGACACGGCGCTCGAGGCTTTCGACGACGGCCTCTTCTACGTCTTCGTCGACGGCAGGCAGATCGATTCGCTCGACGCCACGCTGCGCGTCGTCCCGACGTCGACGCTGCTGTTCGTGCGGCTGACACCATTGGTGGGAGGCTGAGCGATGCTGTCGGCCCAGGAAGCGCAACGACAGCTCGCCGGCATCGCCCGCTCGGACTGGAGCGATGCCCGGGAACGAGCACTACGTCGTCTTCCCGGCAGCAATGCCGAGATCGCGCTGGCCGTCATCGACCACCGCTACCGACGGACGAACGAAGCCCTCCTCGTGGGGATCGACCGAATGAAGCCACGGCGCCGGCGCAAGCTGTTCGAGGCACTCGCTCCCGGTCTCGCCGAGGCCGTCGAGCGAGGCTGGATGCACCAGCTCGACGCCCCCTACCAGCATGCCTTGACCCGCAGACCTTTCCGCGCACCGAACAATCCGGATTTGGGCGTCGAGCGCCGTGCGTGGTGGCTGGCCGGCATCTCCGACCTGGTCTGGGAGTACGAGCGCACCGATCTGGACTGGTACGCGGCATGGGCCCCCTACCTGTCCCGAGGGAGCCGTGCACTGGGGCGGCTGCTGGCGGCGGAGATCGACGGCGGAGCACAGGGCGACGCCATCTACGAGACCCTCGCCGCAAGTGCCCGCGGAGGCCATCCGATCGGAGCCATGGGTCGCCACGTGGTCGAGGGCCTGCTTGCCTCCTCTCGGCCTGACGGCTGGGAGCTGATGGAGCGCATGCTCGTGGCGGCGCAGCGCCAAGAGGGTCTCCGCCAGGTCATCGTCGAGACGGTCGACGAGGCCCATCCCGAGGCGTTCCGGCGAATGATCCGACTCATCGTCGACGAGCGGCTGACGCGCTTCGCCTCCGTTGTGCGCGGCTTCGATGTCTGGTTCGGCACGGCGTTCGATGTGACGCAACGCGCCACCGTCGACGCCCTGCTGACGACGGCGGCACGGTGCCTCGACGATCCGAAAACGCAAGAAGAGGCGCTCACCTCCGGCGACGCCGGCACTGCATTCGCCGCCTTGTGGACCGTTGCGCTCTGCGACGTCGCAACGGTTGCTGCCCCCGCAGTTTCGATGATGGCGTCGCCGGAACCCGGACGGCGCTTCGCCGCCACCCACCTCGTCGCCCAGTTGCGGCTGCCCCAGTTCGATGCGCTGCTGCTCGAACGTCTCGAAGATCCCGACGATCGCGTCGCGTGGCGTGCGCTCACAGGGCTCCACGGCCGGGGACGGCCGCTCACGGAGCCGGCGTTCGACCGGCTGGAGAGCTACCTGGATCGGGTGCCGAGGAAGGAGTCCCTCGAGCCCCTTCTGTGGGAGTGGGCCGAAGCGACCACCGACCCGGACGTCGTTCTCGAGCTCATGCTGCGACAGATCGAGACGACGGATCCGATGCGACTCGCACCCCATACCGGCCGGATGGGAGCTGCGGTGCGGGGGCGCTATGCCCGAGCAGTCGCACAGACCCGAGAGTCGACAGAGCGGCGGGCCGTGCTCCTCGACCTGACCTCCGATCGCTCCCAGTGGGTGCGGCAGACGGTTTTCGAGGCGCTCGCTTCCACCAGAATCACCGAGGCGGAAGCGCCTGGACTCGAAGCGCTGCTCACCCGCAAGACGGCGAGCGTGCGTCGGTCGACCATCGGTTTGCTCCTCAATCAGACCGACGGAGGGGCGTTGGGGAGCGCGAAGCGGCTTCTGGCCTCCTCGTCCAGATTGCAGAGAGAGGCCGGCTTCGACCTGCTACGGGAGATGATCGCAGCAGAGCGGGCGACCGAGGCGGCGCGTGGACTGGTCGGCGACCACGCCGAGGCGCGGACGCTGACCGAGCAGGAGCAGCAGTTGGTCGATGCGATCGCTGCCGAGGGAGCCGGGGTGCCGACTCTGGACGACTGTCTCGGATTGATCGATCCGCAAGCGCGCTCCGCACCTCCGGAGATGACGGACCGGTCCCCAGCACTCGCCGACGACACGCTCGAACGAGTCATCAGCGCCGCCGACGGCTTGGTAGCACGCAACCGGGACCTCCCGCTTCGCCACGAGAACGTATCGGGCCGTGAGCTCCAGCTCTACGGCGACATGCGCTGGGTACGGATGGCCGACGCGGTGACCGAAGACGGGCGACCTCTCACCGATCTGTGGCACGAGTGGTGGCGCGACGAAGGTCGCTGGCTGGCCGGCGACGCCCTCACCTTGTCCCGAGCCACGGCGGCCTTCACGCCTCGACGCGGTGCCGCCGACTGGGAGCGATGGGAACGGGACGTGATGCGGCTCGTGCCGCAGGTGCCGGAACCCGACTATGCGAGCCAGGCCGCGCGCGGTCTCCATTGGCTGTGGTTGACCGAGCTCGACGGTGACTCGATCCGTTTCCTGCTCGACGCCGCCGAGACGACCCTCGCCTCGATTCCTCAATCGGTCAGGGCCCAAGGTCTGACCGAGCGCCGGTTCGCCAATTGGAGACAGCCTGGCTGGGATTGGCGATCGAGCCCGGCGCTCGCGTGGGTCGATTTGGCGAGATCGGCGTTCGGTGCACGGCCCGATTCGTGGTCCCGCGACGATCTCGCCCGTTTGTGGGGGATCTTGCGTTGGGTGGACGAGCCGTCGGCGACGGCGCCGCGCCGCCGCCCCGGGCTCGCCGAAGCGATCGCCGCGTATGGAGCCGGGCTCGCCACAGACGTCGACATGGTGGACCATTTCGTCGGGCCGAGGATCAGGCGCGGCTACTACGGGGCCGGACTGTTCCACGACCTCGGCCAAGCGACCCGGCGCCGTCCGCCGGACCTGATTAGCCAGACTCCGGGCATCACGGATCTGGTGAAGCTGATCGTCGACCGAACGTTGGAGGTCGAACTGGCGCGCGGTGAGATGCCTACTGCAGCCTCGGTCCCAGCCCTGTCGCTCCGCAGCGTCGTCGGAGCCGAGCGCATGATCCAGCTCGCCACCGCCCTTGGGCGGCGCTCGTTGACCAGAGGATGGACGTGGGACGCCGAGGCGACGCATTCCGTCCTCAGCCACCTCATCCGCGTGTCCATCCCGGCCGAAACGGACACTCCGGCCCGCTTCGCCGAGCTGGCCGCCGCGGCCAAGATCCGGGAGAGCCGTCTCCTCGACATCGCGGTCTACGCACCGCAATGGGCGAGATACGTCGAGCATGCCCTCGACTGGCCCGGTCTCGAGGACTCGGTGCATTGGGTGCACGCACACACCAAAGGCTCCAACTGGAGAGTCGGAGCCGACATTCGCGAGCTGTGGGCGGCCGAAGTCGCAGCGAGCACGCCCCTGCTCGCGGAGGAGCTGACCGACGGAGCCGTCGACGTGGGCTGGTACCGCCGCAGTCATGCAGCCCTCGGAGACGAGCGATGGCAACGCCTCGACAAAGCGGCGAAGTATGCGTCCGGGGGCGGCGGGCACAAGCGTGCACAGCTCTTCGCAGCCGCCCTCTCGGGCTCGGTGAGCGAGGACGAGCTGCGCGGGCGCATCGACGCGAAGCGCCACCAGGACTCGGTGCGGGCGCTCGGACTGTTGCCACTCCCCTCCGAAGACGACCAGCGCGCAACAGCGGTACTCGACCGGTACGAGGCAATCGAGGAGTTCCGTCGCGGCTCCAAGAGCTTCGGCGCCCAACGGCGGGAGAGCGAGCGAAAGGCGGCTGACATCGGTCTGGCCAATCTCGCCCGCACCGCCGGCTATCCCGATCCGCAGCGGCTGCAGTGGGCGATGGAGACCGCGGCAGTGGCGGATCTGAACGATGGGGGCGTCGCCGTGACTCGGGGTGAGTACGAGGTGCTGCTCTCGGTCGACGTCGAAGGTAGGCCTCAATTGACGACCATCAAGAACGGTGACCCGCTCAAGGCGGTCCCGGCGAAGCTGCGCAAGGACCCCGACATCGCTGCGCTGCGACGGCGCAAGACGCAGCTCAACCGGCAGGCGAGCCGTATGCGTGCTTCGCTCGAGCACGCCGCGATTCGCGGGGACCGCTTCGCTCCCGCTGAGCTGGCCACCCTGTTCGATCACCCCATCCTGCAACCCATGATCGAACGCCTCGTGTGGGTCGATCCCGAGGGCCTCTTGGGCTATCTCGACGCGTCTGCAACCGAGCTGCGTGGCCCCGACGGGTCGACCACCGACGTCGGAAGTCAGTCCCTCCGCATCGCCCATCCCCACGATCTGCTGCTTTCGGACGGGTGGGCCGACTATCAGCACGAGTGCTTCGTCGCCGAACGCATCCAGCCGTTCAAGCAGATCTTCCGTGAGCTCTACGTACTCACCGAGGCGGAGCGAACCGACGGCGCTTTGTCACGCCGGTATGCGGGTCATCAGGTCAACCCACGCCAGGCCACGGCACTGCTCGGCACGCGAGGGTGGATCGCGCACCCCGAGGACGGGCTGTCGAAGACGTACCACGACGCGGGACTGACGGCGCGTATCGGCATGGTCGGTGGCTGGTACTCGCCCGCCGAGGTCGACGGTATGACGATCGAGATCGTGTACTTCACCAAGCGCAACGAGTGGGAGGCGATCCCCATGGCCGATGTGCCACCACGCCTCTTCAGCGAGGCGATGCGTGATGTCGACCTGGCGGTGAGCGTCGCCCACATCGGTGGCGTGGACCCAGAAGCCTCGGCTTCGACCGTCGAGATGCGGCGCGCCGTCGTCGCCGAGACGGCGTCCCTGCTGAGCATGGACAACGTCGACTTCGCCGGCTCGCATGTGGTCATCGCCGGTTCCCTCGGCGAATACAGCGTGCACCTCGGATCGGGACTCGTCCATCAGCGACCAGGCGGCGCCATCTGCATCATCCCGGTGGGATCGCAGCACCGCGGTCGCGTGTTCCTGCCCTTCGCCGACGACGATCCAAAGACCGCCGAGGTCGTGTCGAAAGTCGTGATGCTGGCACGCGACCAAGACATCAAGGACCCGACCATCCTCGAGCAGCTGCTCCGCTGAGGCGGCGGGGCCGCGATCGGTGCGGCTCAGAAGCGCCTGCGGTACGCCATCATCTCCTCGACCCGCCCCTTGGCCAGGTCGAATGCGGCCGTGCTCGGCATCACGTGACGCCGCTGCGCCATCTCGAGGACCTCGTGGGTGTTGGCTCGTACCTTCTCAGCGATGACCTGGAAGGCCTGGCCGGCGGTGCCGCCCGCATACTCCACCGAGCCGCAGATGACGCCTCCTGCGTTGGCGATGAAGTCGGGTATCGAGAGGATCTCCCGCTCGAAGAACATGCGCTCTGCTTCCGGCGTCACGGCGATGTTGGCTCCCGGCAGGATCACCTTCGCCGAGACCTCGTGGGCGTTGGCAGCGGTGAAGACGTCGGGCCGCGCCGCGGGTACCCAGATGTCGCAGGGATGGGTCACCATCTCGTCGTGAGCGACTGGTTCGCCATCGGCGAATTCGCTGACCGGGTGCCCAGACTCTTTCCAGAGCAGCAACTTCTCGAGATCGAGGCCCGCCGCGTCGGTGATCCCACCCTTGCTGTCGGACACGGCGACGACGAGGGCTCCGCGCTCGGCGAGGAAGCGAGCTGCATGGGTGCCGACGGCACCGAAACCCTGGATGACGACACGGGCGCCGTTGAGGCGGACGTAACCCAACTCCTGAGCCACCTCGGCGGCGATGGCCAGCCCGTAGGCCGTCGCTCCGAGACTATCGAGCGGGATACCTCCCATGGCCTTCGGGAGGCCAACGACGCGGCCGATCTCGTCGTGGACGTACGCCATGCAGGCTTCGTTGACGCCCATGTCTGGCCCGGGGATGTAGTCCACCAGGTCGCGAATGGCCACGGCGAAGGCACGGACCAGCCGCTCCTTCTCTCCTGGCGCCATGCCGGGATCGGCGATGATGCCCGCCTTGCCGCCCCCATGGCGCAGCCCAGCGGCGGCGTTCTTGAAGGTCATGGCGCGGGCGAGCCGGAACACCTCTTCGGCCGTGACGTCGGTAGCCATGCGCACGCCACCGATCGCCGGCCCCGCGGCGGTGTTGTCCACCACCACAACGGCACGTAGCGCAACCGAGGGTTCGGTGATCAAGACGATCTTCTCGGGACCGAGATCGCCGGTGAGCCGATGCCATTGCGCTTCCATCCAGACCTCCATGACGCGAATCACCGTCATCTGATCGGCTGACCGCCTGACCCGGTAGCGCCATTTGTCGCATTTCGCGGGCCCGGTCGGCCGCAGCGCCGATCACCTCAGGCGGTGCGCGCTCGCCTCGGGTGCTCTGTCGCCCGCTCGCGCATCGCCTGCCGAGCCGGAAACCTCTGACGGACGCAGCGGCGAGATAGGCTGCCGGTGGCTTCATCAACCCATGACGCAGCTACACCGCCAGGAGAACGCCGAGCCAGCCTCGCTTGGTAGCGCTCGCCCCGACCCCAACCGCCTGATGGTCTGGCTCATCATCCTGCTCGTGGTCGTATTCCTCGCACCGATCGTCTGGCTGCCCTTCACCTCAAACCGGCGAGCAGCAGCACGAGCTGACGAGTACCGCAGCGCCTTGGTGCTCCTCGACACCGAAGCCGACGAGGTGCGCGACACACTGAGAGAGCTCACCGACCCGACGGCGGATCCGAGCTCCTTCGCCGGCCTACTGACGACGATCGGCGATCTCCGTGACGGTGCGAGAGCCGCCGGCTCCGTGGCGGCCGAGCCGGTGCCCTTTGCGTGGCCGCTGTCCTCATCGGCCCCCTTCGAACGGCTCGTGCCGATCAGGGAGCGGCTCGAGGACCATGCAGTCGACTCGGAGATGATCGTCTCGACCTTGGTCGACGTGTTGAATCATCGGGCCGTGTTCGCCGATGTGCTCGCCGTCGGCGAGATACCCGTCGAGGCTCCCTCGCGATTCGCCCGGTTTCGTGCCGACATGGCGTCTGCTGCCGAGTCTCAGGCAGCCCTCGTCGACAGCCTCCCGCGTAATGCGCTCCTGGCCGACCACGAAGCCGCCATCCGTTCGGCGGTGCGCAGGTTCGAGAACTGGGTCGAGGAGTACGTCGGCGCCCTCTTCGAGGGACGGGCAGCAGACATCGAGATGCTCCTCCGCGAGCTGACCAACCTACGGGTCGGCCTCGATCTCGGAATGGCGGCGACACTCGCCTCCGTCCGGCAGGACCTCAACGACCGGATCGATCGACTCGTCGAAGCGGTCGATGCCTCGCTCGTCCTGCTGGACGGGTGAGCCAGCCGAGACGGGTGCGCGCAGCAGGTCGAGGGGGGAATCCGACCTGCCACGCGCACTTCGGTGCCTCTGCTCGCGCGTTGTGGCATCTGGTAGATCTCAGCGACCGGGACGCGACACCCGGCAGTTCTTCGGCGCCTCGCCGCGCAGCCGCCCCGTGCGACATGCATCGGCGTCACCTGCCGTCTGGCTCGGATCCCCCGACGATGCCGTGTCCGGCGTTGCGACCGAGCCGGCCGCCGGAATGCTGGCGCCGGCGGGGATGTAGCTCAGGATCGGGGAATCCGAGACGAGCGCGTCGTAGTAGACGACGATCGCCAGCTGCCAGAACCCCTCGGTGTAGACGTAGGCGCCCACCGTCACGCGGTCATAGACCGTGTGTGGATTGATCCCGAGGTCGCCGACGTCGGTGAATGGCGTTGTGATGCGCTCGAGCTCGCGGAAGATGAGCTTTCCCTGCTCGATCGCATCGCCGCTCGTGTTGGTGTACGAGCGGTTCTCGAGCAACTCCCCACTCTGGGTGTAGTAGATGAGCGGTCGCTCGTCTGGACCGCCCGCCGGACCGTAGGCTTGATCCGAATCCGGACAGTCATTCAGCTGGGCAAAACCGCCCGTGGCGACCCTGCCGTCGTAGTAGCGCACGCCTTCGATCATGAACCGATCGTTGATGAACGTGTACGCACCCGCTTCGCTGGCATGGGTGAACGTGACCCGCCCCACGATGCGACCGTCGGCCTCGAGGAACATGTACGCACAGCCGTAGCCAACCCGGTCGCCGTCGATCCAGCCGACATCGAACTCGTTCGTGTAGGGGAGGTTGCGGAAGTACGGCGCAACCCACAACTCGGTCCGCACCCCGTCCAGGGTGGCGTCGAGCATGATGTCGAATCGCTCGCCGCTCGGCGTCGGCAGCGGGCCCGGGTCGGGGTCGGGCGTCGGATCAGGATCGGGGTCGGGCGTCGGACCCGGATCGGGATCCGGCGTCGGACCCGGGTCGGGATCCGGTGTCGAATCCGGCCTGGGGCCGGGGCTGGGGTTGGGGTTCGCTCGAGGCCGGCACGTGACCGTCCCGGGGCCGCGCCGTCCCGGACGGCAATCTTGCCCGTCGCCCGGGCCCAAGGTGACGACGTCGGCGAGCAGCGTGGCAGTATCGATTCCGGTGGCTGCAGCCGCCGATTCGCTCGAGCCAGTGGGTTCGGCGGGTGCGGCTGCGGCAAACACGCCTTGGGTGGCGAGTGCCGCCAGCGCCGTCATCGTGACTATTCGTCTACGGAGTCGAGGCGCGCGTGACGAAGGGTTTCGTCGCTTTCGCACGGGGGACCTCCTCAAGTTTCATTCGTTCGGCCTGTTCCGCTACCACACGAGGGCCTGTGCGCCCTGACAACTCGGAGGAGAAACGAGCTGTCGGGCGTGCACCGTAGCGCAGGTCGGGAGTTTGTCTACTGTCAGAAACTGGGAGGGTTGGCCCCGAAGAGGAACTGCCGCTGCGTGGGGTGCGGCCGCCGTTCCTCTTCCATCCGAGCCGCAATCCCAGCCGGCCGAAGCGAAGATCAGGTCATGAGCAGCCAGGCAGCTTGAAGCTGGCGAAGACCGCGTAACGCCGGCACTCGTCTGCAGCGCTCCGTCTGCCGCATGTCCCGCATCGACCACGGTCGGACCCCGGTCCGGGCGAATCTCCACCAGATCGCCGGACTCGGTGTCCGGGGCGGCTGAGTCGACCATTCCCGCAAGGCGGGGGTCGAGTCGAAGGCGACAACCCGCTCTCCTGTCGCTATGCGGCCTGGGCGGCGCCCGGGCCATATCCACGTCCCCGCAAGCCGTCCCGAGCCGCGTGCTCAGCCTTCGGCCGCCCGGCGCGTGAACGGAACGAACATCACCGGCCCGAGGTCGAAGCGGTCGAGCTCCCCCGAGGCGCGCTTCGTGTAGCGCCACAGCGTCTGCACACCCCCTTGAGGCCCGACTGGGACGACCAGCGCACCGCCGACGGCGAGCTGGTCGACCAGCGGCTGCGGAATGTGGTCCGGCGCTGCGGTCACGATGATGGCGTCATACGGAGCGAACTCCGCCCAGCCGTCGTACCCGTCACCGGTCTTGACGTTCACGTCGTAGCCCAGCTCGTCCAGCAAGCGCTGCGCGGCATCCGCGAGCTCGGGGATGATCTCGACGGAGTAGACCTCGAGACCCATCTCCGCCAGCACCGCCGCCTGGTAGCCCGAGCCCGTGCCGATCTCGAGCACGCGCGCCCCCGGAGCCACCTCGAGAGCCTGTGACATGATGGCCACGACGAACGGCTGGCTGATCGTCTGGCCGTGGCCGATGGGGAGCGCTTGATCTGCGTACGCACGCGGGCGCAGCTCGTGCGGGACGAACCGGTGCCGGGGCACCGACTTCATAGCCTCGACGACTGCCCGCCGGTCGATGCGCCGCACCGCCTCCTCACCTCCATCCTCTGCCCGCCCGAGTGCTCCTTGGGACCACGATGTCGTCCACCGTACGCGCAACGTGGCGTCCCCGCATAGGGGCGGACGGCCGGGGAGGTCCGACTCCTACGGTCCGGCGAGCCGAGACGAGAGGTGGTTCGTCACGTGGAACTCGGGCCGGACCAGGCCGTTCGGCCCCTGTCCTGCCCCGTCGGCTTGCGAAACGGTGGGAACACGGCGAACAAAGGAGGCCCGCCATGGCGAGCCCCGAAACTCGGCCCGACGCAAGCACCCCTTGGAACGTGTGGCGCGGCATCATCGGGTTCGGCTATCTCGCCGCCGCGGTGTTCAACGGTATCTACACCCTGCCGCGGACCGACGAGCCGGATCTCCTCGAGGGATACGCCGACGGGGCCTGGTTTCCGCTTCTGGAGGACCTGACGCGAGATGTAGTCATGCCCAACGACGCTGCGCTGATGGTTGCAGTGATCCTGTTCGAAGTCACCGTCGGAGTGATGATCCTGAGTCGCGACCAGTGGGTAGACGTCGGCGTGATCGCCTCACTCGCATGGGTGCTCGCCATCCTCCCGTTGCTGGCCTGGCCTTACCTGCTGACGAACGTCGTGCTGGCCGCCCTCCAGGGGGCGGTGCTGTTGCGGCACTACGACACACCGGTTTGGACGCTGGCCGCTCGATCGCTGTCGACCGTCGGGGCGCCGCATCCACCCTCGATCGGGCGCGGCTGATGCAGCGACGTGGCTACCGCATCGGTGCCGAGCGTAACGTCGCCGTCGGTCCGGCCATGCTCGGGCTGTGGGGTGCGCTCAGTTTGGCGACCATCGTCGCCGCCGTCCT
>JBFINP010000032.1:0-33935 GCA_041611095.1 Acidimicrobiia bacterium
GACGTGATGCGATGAGCGGGCGGGGCCTCCCCGTTCGTCGGTGACCCGGTCATCATCCGGGTTGCTGTTTCTTCACCGAGTTGGGAGGAGGCCCCGGATGACAGCCTATGTCGGGATTGATCTGCATCGTCGCCGGTCGTTGGCGGTGTGCCTCGACGAGGAGGGTGAACGGTTGTGGTGGCGGCGGTTTGAAAACTCGCCGTTGACAATGGCCGAGGTGGTGACCGCAGCGGGCCCGGCTCCGGAGGTGGTGTTGGAGGCCACCTGGGGCTGGTACTGGGCGGCGGACGTGATCACCGAAGCCGGCGGTCGGGTGCATCTGGCGCATCCGTTGGGGATCAAAGGCTTCGAGAACCGGCGGGTCAAGAACGATCTGGCGGATGCGGCGATGTTGGCCGACCTGCTTCGCATGGGCCGGCTCCCGGAGTCGTGGATCCCGTCTCGCTCGGTAAGGGAGCTTCGGGAACTGGTCCGCTATCGGCACAAGCTGTCCCAACTGCGTACCGGGTTGAAGGGCCAGGTGCACGCCGTGTTGGGCAAAGAGGGGGTGATTCCGCACCTGGTTGAGATGTGGGGACCTGCGGGCCATGCCTTCTTGAACGAAACCCAGATGGGTGACGCTTACGAGTACCGCCTCGAGTCGCTGCGGGACCTGATCGAGGTCTACGACACCGAGATCCACCAGCTCGACGATCGTATCCACCGGCAGCTGCGCGACGACGCCGGCTACCGGGTGATTCAACAGTTGAACGGAGTTGGGCCGGTGCACGCCGCCGCGTTCGTGGCTGAGATCGGTGACGTGTCCCGGTTCTCACATCCGAAACGGCTCTGTTCGTGGGCTGGGCTCACACCCCGGCTGCGGGAATCGGACACCAAGACCTACCTGGGTGGCATCACCAAGCAGGGCTCGACTCTGGTGCGCTGGTCAGCGATCGAAGCAGTGTCCCGCTACCACGGCGGCGCCCCGATCCGCGACACCTACCGGCGCGTCGCCGAACGGCGAGGCCGCAACATCGGCCGGGTCGCTGCGGCGCGCAAGCTACTCACGCTCGTCTACTACGGGCTCCGTGACGGAGAGATCCGTTGCCTGCGCGACGCAGCGTGAGGTTCGGGCACGGCAGGGCTGCAGGCTCGTGTAGCGGCATGACCCCCACCCCGGCGGGTCGACTTATGTGATTGAGCTCAGCCCGGCTGTGGCCGGAACGCTCCATGCCCACCACCCCCGTGGTGCGTGGCGAAGGGATGTCCAGGCAACCGAACCGGACCGCCTCCACCCTCACCAGGGTGCCCGGAGCAAGGCCCCCGTGACCCACCACACCTAACCCCGAACCCCACGAGACAACACCACCCGCCTCGCCGGGACCGACTCAGCGCGCCCAAACACCGCTCTTGACAGGAACCCCCCGCTCAGGGATGCCGCTATGCGTGGTTGTGGCTGCGGCGTGTTACCGATCGGGATCCGGTGATCTGCGTTGCTGGCGTCTTGCCCGTTGGAGCGTGCCGGCGGCTACCGCGCCGGGCAACCACGATCAGCTCGTAACTGTTTGGTGTGAAGGGAGACCGGTCCCATCCGCCCCAGGTGTGTTCGACGGTGAAGCCGGCCGCCTCGAGGGACGCCATGATCTCAAGTGGGCTTCGAAAGCGCAGCGTTTCGGCGGCGACGAGATGGAGGCCGCCGGGCAGGATCGTGTGTCCGTAGTGGGTGAGCGTGTACGAATCGGCGGTGCCTGACTTTTCGACCACTTCGACCCACGACGTGAACTCACCGCCCTCGGGATGCGGCATCGTCGCTTTGCTCCGCGTCTCGGTCCAGTGCTCGTCCCACGGGATCGCGGGATTCCGTGTCTCGAAGGTGAGCCGACCACTCGGCTGGAGGATTCGGTGCGACTGCTGGAGCACCTTGGACCAGGAAGGATCATCCACGAAGTACTGGGCGACATGACCCATCATGACGACGAGATCTGCAACACCCGCGGCTACGTCGTCGGCAAGGCCGTGAATCCAGTCAACGTCGAGTCCTGGTGATCGATGGCGGGCGATCTCGAGCATCGGGCCCGCCGGATCAACTCCGATAACAGCGTGGCCGCGTCGGGCGAGGTCGACCGCGAACACACCTGTGCCACACCCGACATCGACGACGGATCGGGCACCGAGCTCATCGGCGAGAGCGAGGTAGAAGTCGTGGTCGGCTCGCCCAACGCATTCGGCGTCATAAACCGCGGCCAGCCGCGGATCTTCTGTCCACAGACTTGACATGGGGTGATCGTATCGGCTTCCTGTAGTGGCACCGTGCTACCAACGACCCGCAAGTGCGCTTCGCCACTGGCTGCGGCCAGGGAGGCGTCCGGCCGCTTCTTGTTCGGGCCGACCAAGAACAAGCGGAGCCGGGTTGTGGTCTTGCCGAGCTTCTTGATCGATGAGCTCGCTGGACACCTGGCTAGCGACGCTGCGCAGGCTGGTCCCGACGGACTCGTGTTCCAGGCGCCCCGCCAGCGGTGATCGAGCTCCAGCCAGACCAACAGTCGTGACGACGAAACCCTTGTGTATCAACAGTACCGGGAGGGGGACTCGAACCCCCACGGGCTTGCGCCCAACGGATTTTGAGTCCGTCGCGTCTACCAATTTCGCCATCCCGGCGGGTGCCGGCATCGTAGCGATCCGCCATAGAATCCTTGCATGCGGCGCATCGAGAGACGTCTCTTCCAGCTCAACGACGAGATCGCCTCGCTCCGCAGGGACGAGGAACTGGCGATCGAGGAGCTGACCTTTCACCGGCACCTGCATGACGACGCATCGCGCGATGCGGCGGTGTCCGACAGCCCGCTCGACCGGGCCGATGCTCGGGAGACGGCGGGGGACGTCGCTCGCTTCGAGCGCCACATCGAGAAGCTGCGGCGCTCTCGGCTGCGGCTGGAGGCGAAACGGGAGCAGCTGCTGCGCAGGCTGCGCTGAGTGCCGGCTCCTACACTCGGCTCGATGCCGACCCTCGCCCTCCTCGACGGCCACAGCTTGGCGTATCGCGCGTTCTACGCGCTCCCCGCAGACCTGGCGACGCCCGCCGGCCAGGTGACGAACGCGGTCTACGGGTTCACCTCGATGCTCATCAAGCTGCTCGGCGACGAGCACCCGGATGCGGTCGCTGTGAGCTGGGACGTCCGCGGCCCGCAATTCCGCAAGGATCTCTTCCCCGAGTACAAGGCGCAGCGAGAGGCCCCACCCGACCTCTTCCGCAGCCAGCTCCCCCTGATCCGTGAGGTCCTCGAGGCGCTGGACATCCAGCAGGTGGAGGCGCCAGGCTTCGAGGCCGATGACGTGATCGCCACGCTCGCCGGCCGCGCCAAGGACGCGGGTTGGGAGGTGTACGTGGTCACCGGGGATCGCGACGCCTTTCAGCTCATCGACCAGGCCATCACGGTTCTGTATACGCGTCGGGGTATCTCCGACACGGTGAAGGCCGACGCCGACTGGGTGAAGGAGAGGTATGGCATCGCCCCGGACCGCTACCGCGACTACGCGGCCCTGCGCGGGGACAGCTCGGACAACCTCCCCGGTGTGCCCGGTGTGGGGGAGAAGACGGCGTCGAAGCTCATCGTGGAGTACGGCTCGATCGAGGGCGTCTTCGAACACCTCGAAGAGATGACCCCGAAGCTTCGGGAGAACCTCGCTGCGCATCATGATCAAGTCTTCCTGAATCGGGAGATCATGACGCTGATCGACCAGGTGCCTGCGGCCGGCGACATCGAACTCGAAGACCTGCGACTCCACGAGTGGGACACCGACCGGGTCAAGAAGGTCTTCGACGGACTGGCCTTCCGGTCCCTGTGGGAGCGTCTCGTCGAGCTCGGGGGCCAGGCTCCCGTGGAGACCGTGGAGCTCGACGTCGAGGTGGCCGCAGCCACCCGCCATGCGGACCTCGAGGGAGCGGTCGAGGGCGGTGTGGCCGTCGTCGAGCCCGTGGTCGACGGCGGCGAGTTGGCCGGTCTGCTGGTTGCTGTCGAAGAGCCCCTGCGTTTCGTCTCCATCGACCGTATCGAGCTGGTCGGAGAGCTCGTGGCGTCGGGCGCCCGCATCGCCGCCCACGACACCAAGCCCGTGCTCCGGGAGCTCCTCACCCTCGGGATCGAAGCCGAAGCGGGCTTCGACACGGCGCTTGCGGCGTACCTCGTCAACCCGGCGCAGCGGGCGCCCGAGCTCGAAGAGCTGGCGTACCGCGAGCTTGGCGTCACGCTCGCCGCACAGGCGAAAGACGAGGCGCCGGTAGCCCAAGGCGCGTTCGACTTCGAGGGAGCGGCGACCGGCGGGCCCGACCTGGAGGCGGCGGGCCGGCGTGCCGCTGCGGTCGCGATGTTGATCCCCAAGCTCAGGGAGCAGATCGACGCACGCGGCGGTACCGAGCTCTTCGAGGAGATCGAGCTTCCGCTGGTCGCGGTGCTCGCTCGGATGGAGGAGACGGGCATCGGCGTCGATCGCGAGTTCCTGGAGTCGTTGAGCGACGACCTCAGGAGCAGGCTCGCCGACCTCGAGCACCAGATCCACGAGGCGGCCGGAGGTGCGTTCAACGTGAACTCCACCCTTCAGCTGCGCGAGGTGCTGTACGAGCGGCTCGAGCTGCCGGTGCTGAAGAAGACGCCGAAGGGTGTGCCCAGCACCGATGCGTCGGTGCTCGAGAAGCTGCGCGAGGCGCATCCTGTCGTCGACAACCTCCTCGGCTACCGCGAATTGGAGAAGCTCCGGTCGACCTACGTCGATGCGCTCCTACCCCTCATCGAGAGCGACGGTCGGGTTCGGGGTCGCTTCAATCAGATGGCGGCGGCGACCGGCCGGTTGTCCCAGGAGCAACCGAACCTCCAGAACATCCCGGTACGGTCGGAAGAGGGTCGCATCATCCGGCAGGCGTTCGTGGCGGCGCCCGGTCACCAGTTCCTCGTGGCCGACTACTCGCAGATCGAGCTGCGCATTCTGGCGCACCTCTGCGGCGATCCGGGGCTCGTCGAGGCGTTCGAGAACGACCTCGACATCCATACCGCAACGGCCGCTCGTGTGGCGGGTGTCTCGCCTGAGGACGTGGATCCCGACGCCCGGCGGCGGGCGAAGGTCATCAACTTCGGGCTGCTGTACGGGATGGAGGCGTACGGGCTCGCTCAGCGACTCGGGATCGGCCGCGAGGAGGCGGCAGCCCACATCGAGGCCTACTTCGCACAGTTCCCGGACGTTCGCGCCTTCATGCGGGGCATCGTCGACGAAGCGCGCGCCACCGGCTACACGACGACGCTGCTCGGCCGCCGGCGCTACCTGCCCGAGCTCGCCAGCTCCAACTTCCGGAACCGCCAGATGGGGGAGCGGATGGCGCTCAACGCTCCCATCCAGGGCTCGGCCGCAGACATCATCAAGAAGGCCATGGTTCAGCTCGAGCGAGAGCTGCGGGCTGCCGCCTTGGACACCGAGATGCTGCTCCAGATCCACGATGAGCTCGTTCTCGAGGTGCCCGATGCAGAGATGGAAGTAGCGACGGGTCTCACTCGGAGCGTGATGGAGGGGATCGTCGCCTTGCGGGTGCCGCTGAAGGTGGACATCGCCTCCGGACACAATCTCGCGGAGTGCAAGAACTGACCCGTAGTGCGGGAAAACGGTTGATTCCACTTGGCGTACGACCTGTTACGATTACGACGCCTCCGACGAGGTTCTCCACGCTCGGTGGCAATCCATGGTTTCAAGGAGTTGATGTCGTCGCATGGCCATCGAGAACGAGACGGAAGCACAAGCTTCCGGTGTAGCGGAGCCGGAGGGAACCTCCGCTCCGGTGGACGAGAGTGCCACCGCCTCCGGGGAGGCGAATGTCCCCGTGAATGAACAGCCCACTCCCGTACCGGAGGTGGTGACCCCTCCGGCCGTCGAGTCGGACGACGACACCGCTGAATCTCCGGCCGCTGAGTCTCTGGCCGCTGAGTCTCTGGCCGCTGAGTCTCCGGCCGCTGAGTCTCCGGCCGCTGAGTCTCCGGCCGCTGAGTCTCCGGCCGCTGAGTCTCTGGCCGCTGAGTCTCCGGCCGCTGAGTCTCCGGCCGCCGGGGCGAGCGGGGAGCCGCCGGCCGAGTCCGCTCCGCCGGCAGAGCCCGCCCTGTCCGTCGCCGACGCCTCGACCGAGGCGACTGCGGAGGCAGAGGCGACCGTTGAGGGCGTCGGGGCCGAGGGGGCCGAGCGCAAAGAGAGGCGGAGCCACAGCATGCGCCCGGCGATCACGGCGCCGACGGACATCGGCGAGATCGCCGACGATCTGACCGCAGACGACTTCGCCGCGGCAGTCGACCGCACGGTCTTCGAGTTCAAAGAGGGCGACATCGTGGCGGGCACCGTCGTACGGGTCGATCCCGACGAGGCCCTGATCGACATCGGCTACAAGTCCGAAGGTGTGATCCCGGCCAACGAGCTGTCGATCCGCAACAGCGCCAATCCTGCCGAAGTCGTGTCGGTGGGCGACGAGATCGAGGCCCTCGTGATGCAGAAAGAGGACGAGTCGGGCCGGCTCGTGCTCTCCAAGAAGCGCGCCCAGTACGAACGGGCATGGGGCCGCATCGAAGGAGTCATGGACGCAGGCGGGACCGTCTCCGGACCGGTCATCGAGGTCGTCAAGGGCGGACTCATCGTCGACATCGGTCTTCGCGGGTTCCTGCCTGCGTCGCTGGTCGATCTGCGCAGGGTTCGTGATCTCCACCCGTTCGTCGGAGAGGTGATCGAGGCGAAGGTCATCGAGCTAGACAAGAACCGCAACAATGTCGTGCTCTCCCGCCGCGCCTACCTCGAAGAGGCACAGGCCGAGCAGCGGCAGGCCTTCCTGTCCGACCTGCAGCCGGGTGATCTGCGCGAAGGCGTCGTGTCGTCCGTCGTGAACTTCGGTGCCTTCGTCGACCTCGGCGGCATGGACGGCCTCGTCCACGTGTCCGAGCTCTCGTGGCAGCACGTGTCGCATCCGAGCGAGGTCGTCAACGTGGGCGACAAGGTCCAGGTGAAGGTGCTCGAGGTCGATCGCGACCGCGAGCGCATCTCCCTGTCGATCCGCCAGACCAAGGAAGACCCGTGGGACCGTTTCGTCCGCGAGGTCGAGCCGGGCTCGATCATCGACGGCGAAGTCACCAAGACCGTGCCGTTCGGGGCGTTCGTGTCCGTCGGCGACGGCGTCGAGGGTCTCGTCCACGTCTCCGAGATCGCGATCCACCATGTCGAGAGCCCGGAGCTCGAGCTGTCGATCGGTCAGGCGCTGCGCGTCAAGGTCACCGAAGTCGACGTCGACCGGCGCCGGGTGAGCCTCTCGATCAAGCAGGCGCTGCCCGAATGGGAGGAGCGCTCGCAATGGTCGGAGCGTCGCCGGCCCGAACCCTCGTCGCCCCGCCCCCGCCGCCGGGAGTTCCAGCGGGAAGAGGAGGCGTCCGAGGCGCCCGCCTTCAACGCCGATGCCTCTCTCGAGGCCATCCTCCAGGAGCTCAAGGAGCGAGGCATCGGCAGGAAGTGACTGGAAGGTTGTTCTGTGCGTGGCGACCTGCCAGGCTGGCACGCACGCCGGGCCCAGGGAACTCAAGTGACCTCACCGAAGTGATGGGAGGGGGAGAGACATGACGCGGCGGACGGTGGTTCTGCTCGTTGCGCTCGCCCTGGCCGCACTCGCATCGTTCTCTGTGTGGCGATATCTGAGGAACGTGGAGAGCGACGTGCGCGCCGGCGTCTCCGAGGTCGTCGTCTGGCGGGCGACGTCGTTCATCGAAGAGGGGGCCAGCGGATCGGTCGCAGCCGCCGCGATCGAGCGATCGACCGATCTCGCCACCAACGTGGACTTCCCTGGATCGACGATCGTCTGTGCCGGGCCGGCCAACCGGGATGCCCCCGACGTCGACTTCACCATCTGCCAGGACAACCCGGACAACCTGGATGTCGTTCTGGCCGGATCGTTTGCCGCCGGGCCGATCAGCGCCGGCCAGCTCATCACGACGGAGATGTTCGTGGCCGCCTCCGAGATCGATGTCGAGAAGCTGTCGGTCGAGATTCCACCCGGCAAGGTGGCGATCGCCATCAACCCCGGGAACGTCGGATCGGTCGGCGGTTTCATCAAGCCCGGCGATCACGTCAACGTGATCGCTACGTTCAATGTCGACATGTCGTCTCTCAATGCCCTCCTCGCCAATCCGGACACACGCGAGTTTCTGCTTGCCAACCTCGACCTGGGCGGGCTCATCGGCACGACAGAGCCCGTCGTCGTTCCGACGGAGGAGGGCGGCGTCCAGGTGGTGGAGCCCGCTCCCGATCCGCTGGGGGAGTACGCCAACGCCCTTCCCGACAGGATCGAGTTCACCCAGACGATCCTCCAGGACGTCAATGTGATCGCCTTCGGCAAAGAGACCGCGGCCACGCCGGCGGCGCCCGTCGAGGAGGCAGAGGACCCTGGCGCCGACGAGGAAATCGTCGTGGTGCTCGAGGTGACGCCGGAGGACGCTGAGAAGATCGAGTTTGCCCGGCAGCGGGCGACCCTTGGCCTCGCGTTGCTGCCGGCCGAGGGCCCGTATGCCGAGATCGAGGCACGCGGAGCCACCGTCGACGACGTGTTCGACCTCATCGATCGCATTCGTGAGCAGCTGGAGGCGCTGAATGGCGGGTAACAGCTGGTCAGTGCTCTTGGTCGACGCCGACGACGGGTTCGTCGACGACACCAAGGGACTGCTCACCGACCACACCGTGTATACGGCACGGAACATGAGCGACGGCCAGCGCCGCCTCGTCGAAGAAGGCATCGAGATCGCTGTGCTCGGACCGACGTTCGGCTCTGCGGAGACGGTGGAGGACGTCAGGGCGCTCTTCGAGCTTCGCCCCGCGCTACCGGTGGTTCTCGTCACCGATGAGCTCAACACCGACGTGCTCCGCACGGCGCTGCGTCTCGGGATCAAGGACGTAATCGAGACGCCGATCACCAAGGAGAAGCTGAAGGAGTCCCTCGAGCTTGTCGCACAGAGCATCACTCGCGGCGACCTGCCCAAGGACTGGCGCCCACGCATCGGCAAGGTGATCACGATCATGTCGCCGAAGGGTGGGGCGGGCAAGACCGTCACAGCCTCCAACGTCGCGGTCAGCCTGGCGGACTGGATCGGTCCTGAGCGCGTGGTGTTGTTCGACGCAGATCTTCAGTTCGGCGACATCTGCATCACGCTGCAGGTCGATCCCAAGCACACGATCGTCGATGCGGCTCGCGACATCGAGAAGCTCGACGAAGAGCTGCTGGGGAGTCTCCTCGCCCGGCACTCGAGTGGGCTACGTGTGCTGGCCGCCCCACTGGAGCCTGCCCTGGCCGACGAGGTCTCCACCCCGGTAGTGGTGCGCACCATCGGCATGTTGCGGCGAATGTTCGACTACATCGTCATCGATACGGCACCGTTCCTCGACGAGCCCGTTCTGTCGATCCTGGAGCGCAGCGATGCCGTGCTCCTCGTGGTCGACATGGACCTGCCCAGCGTGAAGAACGCAAAGTTGGCGCTGGACACGCTGCGTCTCATCAAGTTCCCGTTCGAGAAGATCAAGCTCGTCCTCAACCGCCACAACTCGAAGGCTCGGCTCGACGTCGCCGAGATGGAGCGCTCACTCGGGCTCGATGTCTCCGCCTCCGTGGTCTCCGATAAGATCGTGCCTCGAGCGGTCAACGAAGGCGTCCCCGTGGTCATGCTCAATCCGAGATCCCGTGCTGCCAAGGACTTCAGGGGCGTCGCCAAGCTCGTCTTCGACCCGGACGAAGACCGAGAAGAAGGGCGGTCGCACGCACGCGGCCGTCGGTGATCGGGAGGTGACACCATGAGCCTTGCCGACAGGGTCAGAGCGGCTCGAGCAGCCGATACGACGATCGAGGGCCAGCGCGAGGAGATGCGCCAGGATCTCCGGCGGCGTCTCCACTACAAGGTCGTCGAGGGTCTGGGACCGACGCTCTACGACCGGCAGATCAGCGATGCGGAGCTCAAGCTGCGCGTGATGGAGATGCTCGAATGGGCGTTGGACCAGGAGGAGTCGGTTCCCCTCGCTCGGCCCGACCGGCTCCAGCTGCTCCAGGAGATCGCCGATGACGTCCTCGGCTACGGACCGATCGATCCGTTCCTGTCAGACCCTGCGGTCAACGAGGTCATGGTCAACGGGCCCCACCAGGTGTGGGTGGAGCGCCACGGCGTCATCAACCTGACCGACACGCGCTTCGTCGACGCCACCCATGTCGAGCGTATCATCGAGAAGATCGTCGGCCAGGTCGGCAGGCGGATCGACGAGGCGACGCCCATGGTCGACGCCCGGCTCCCGGACGGCTCTCGTGTGAACGCCGTGATTCACCCGCTGGCGATCGGCGGTCCCTTCTTGACCATCCGCAAGTTCGCGGTCGATCCTTTCACCGTCGACGACTTGATCCAGAACGGGACGATGACCGCGCAGGTCGCCGGTTTCTTGCGGCGATGCGTGCTCGGCAAAGTCAACATCATCGTCTCCGGCTCGACCGGATCCGGAAAGACGACACTCCTCAACGTGCTCTCCAGCTTCGTGCCCGACAACGAGCGCATCATCACGATCGAGGATGCCGCCGAGCTGCGCCTCAACCAGGTCCACGTCCTCGGCATGGAGTACCGGCCCCCCAACCTGGAGGGCAAGGGCGCGGTCACCATTCGCGACCTCGTGCGCAACTCGCTCCGGATGCGGCCCGACCGCATCATCGTCGGTGAGGCGCGTGGCGGGGAGGCGCTCGACATGCTCCAGGCCATGAACACGGGTCACGACGGCTCGTTGACGACCATCCACTCCAACTCGCCGCGGGATACGCTGGCACGTATCGAGACGATGGTGCTCATGGCGGGCATGGACCTGCCCATTCGTGCCGTGCGTGAGCAGATCGCCTCGGCGATCGACCTCGTCGTTCACCTGCATCGCCTGCGGGACGGAACACGGCGGGTGACCCACGTCACGGAGGTGCTGGGGATGGAGTCCGAGGTCATCACCACGAACGACCTCTTCTTGTTCGACTACGGCATGGGGATCGACGAGGACGGCCGATACCTCGGGCGCCTCAAGGCCACCGGCTTCCGGCCCCGATTCGCCGAGCATCTCGAGCAGAACGGCATCTCCTTGTCGGCCGAGTTGTTCGAGCCCGAACCGTTCCAGGCACGACCGCGGTGAGCGCCCGGTGACGCCGTATCTGCTCACTCTGCTCGCCGCACAGGGGGCGGCGGGCGCCGCCGATCGCACGCTGCTGTTGGTCGGGATCGCCGGGGCCGGCATCGCGCTGTTCCTGCTGTTCGGCGTGCTGTTCGGTGGGCAGACGGTCGAGCGCGATCTCGAGCAGCGGCTGAGCCCCTACACAGGAGGGCAGCGAGAAGAGGGCCTCATGGCTCGATTCCGGTTGCTCCGCCGCTTCGTGATCCGGGCCGAGCGGCTCGCCGAGCGGCGGGGGGTGCTGGGCCAGATCGAGAACGCGCTGGAGCAGGCCAACATCGCCATCCGCGCCGGCGAGGCGATCGCCGCCGGGTTGGCGATGGCAGCGCTCGTCGGTCTCGTCGGGCTCATCCTCACCGGCGATCCCGTGGCCGCCCTCATCTTCGGCGCCGTTGCCGTGGCCGCCGTTGCCGGGGTCATTGCCGCCGTTGCGGCACAACAGCGTCGCCGTTTCGAGGAGCAGCTCCCCGACACACTGAACCTCATCGCCACGTCGCTTCGGGCCGGCTATTCCATGCTCCAGGCGCTGGAGGCCGTCTCGCAGGAGGCGCCCGACCCGACCGCCCGTGAGTTTCAGCGTGTGCTCAACGAGATCCGTCTGGGCCGATCTGCGACGGAGGCGCTCCAGGACTCGGCGCGGCGGATGGAATCGCTCGACTTCGACTGGGTGGTACTCGCCTTCACCATTCAGCGGGAGGTCGGCGGCAACCTGGCCGAGGTGCTGCAGACGACGTCGGAGACCATGCTCAACCGCGGCCGTCTGCGACGTGAGATGCGTGCCCTGACCGCCGAGGGACGCATATCGGCGGTGGTGCTGGGGGCGACCCCGTTCGTGCTGTTCGGCTTTCTATTCCTCGGCAACCGCGACTACCTCGAACCGATGTTGTCCGTGCGGATTGGTGTCTTCGCCATCGTCGGCGCGCTGGTCCTGCTGGCCATCGGGCTCGTGTGGCTGAGCCGGATCATCAAGATCGAGGTGTGACGTGGATCCTGCGCTGCTCCTGGTCCTGATCTCGGTCGGTCTCGCCGTCGCCTACGTGACCTTCGTCGTCGGTGCGAACTTCCAACGTTCGCGAGAGGCGGCGACGCGACGTCTCGCCAGCCTCCAGGGTCCGCGCGACATCATGGAGCGGGGTTTCTTCGAACGTGCCGTGGCGCCGACCTTCAACCGCATTGGGGTATGGGGCATGCGGCTCACGCCGACGGCGTGGGCCCAGCGGACGCGCCGGCGCCTGGTCCGCGCCGCCTGGTACCCGGTCGTGGACGAGACCTCCTGGGCCGCCGTTCGCGTCCTGGCGCTCGTTTTCGCCGGCGCGGCGTTCTTCTTCCTGTCTGCCTACACCGAAGGCATCCAGGGGCTGCTGTTGTTCGTCGTCTGTGCCCTGGCCGGGTGGGCCGGTCCTGATCAGTTGCTCAACCGCCGCGTCGTCGATCGGGTCCGGGCGATCGAGCGCGACCTGCCGGACATCATCGATCTCCTGGTCATCTCCATCGAGGCCGGCCTCGGATTCGAGGCGGCGCTCGACCGAGTCGTCCAGCACGTGCCGGGCGAGCTGAGCGACGAGTTCGGCCGTATGTTGCAGGAGACGCGGGTAGGGGTCAGCCGCCACGAGGCGATGCGTTCGCTGGCCGATCGCACCGACGTGGACGACCTCAACTCGTTCATCCTGGCCATGAACCAGGCCGACACGTTCGGCGTCAGCATCGGCAGGATGCTCCGGGTGCAGGCCGATGAGATGCGCACCCGGCGGCGTCAGCGGGCGCAGGAGAAGGCCTTTGCAGCACCCGTCAAGATGGTGTTCCCGTTGATCATCTGCATCTTCCCCGCCATCTTCGTCATCCTCCTCGGTCCCGCCGCGATCAACATCTACCGCAACCTCGCCGGCTGAGCGTGGCCGCCCGGCTGCGCCTTCGCCACCTGTGGTTCCTCGTGCCGTTCTGGGCGCTCGCCCTTCGCGCCGGTCTTCCGATTCGCGACAACTCGTTCCTGTGGCACGTGCAGGCGGGGATCGACCAGCTCGCCACCGGCGAGGTGATGAGGACCGACCCGTACTCGTTCACGGCGCTGGGGGAGCCGTGGCGAACGCAGTCGTGGCTCATCGAGCTCGCCTACGGCCGTCTGGAGGGCTGGTTCCCGGACCTCGTCTGGGTACCGTGGTTCGTTTTCTTGGTGGGCGCAGCGACGCTGTCGCTCGTTCTCGTGGCAGTGGTGTCGCAGTCGGGTCCGGCGATCGGCGGCGCTGCCGTGCTGATCACGCTGGGGTGGGTGGCGCAGCCCTACATGCACCCGCGGCCGGTGCTCCTCTCGTTCGTGCTGCTGGCGGTCGTCGGGCTGCTCACGGCCATGCGCCGGCCATCGTTGTGGGTCATTCCCGGGTTGCTGTGGCTGTGGGCGGCCGTGCACGGCTCATTCGTGGTGGGGGCCGCGTTCCTGGTGCTGGACGCCGTGCGGCGTCGCTCGGGCCGTCAGGCGCTGGCCGTCGGCGCCGGTCTCGTTGCCGCCTCTTTCACCGCCCACGGCTTCGGCGTATGGGAGATCCTGTATCGATTCGCCGCCAACCGCGAGGCGCTCGATTTCATCGTCGAGTGGCAGCCGCCGAACTTCGCCTCCGCCTGGCTTGCGGGCTTTCTCGTGGCACTGGCGATCCTGATGGTTGGCCTCGTCTACGGCCGGCTGGCGCCTGACGCCCTGTGGATCGTGCTCCCGGCGACGTTCTTTGCGCTGGTGTCGACGCGCGGCGTGCTGCCGGGCCTGCTGATCATGGCCCCGTGGCTCGCAAAGGCGGCGCAGGCCTTGCCCGACCCTCGCGAGGCGCCGGTACGCCGGCTCGTCGTGTGGCTGACCGTCGGTGCCCTCGCCGGGTCTGCGCTTGCTGTCTTGGGGCGTCCCGTGCGTTTCCTCGAGGACTTGTTCCCGTCGGCGCAGGTGCGCGCAGCGCTGAGCGACGCGCCGCTCTTCAACACCGATGGACCCGGAGGAGCGTTGATCTACCTCGAGCGTGGGGCCCGACCGGTGTTCATCGACGACCGCGTCGAGTTGTACGGTCCCGACTTCTTCACGCGGTACGACCTCGCCGTCGACGGCCGTGACTGGCGCGGCCTGTTCGACGAGTTCGATCTCGATCAAGCGCTTGTGCCTGCGGACAGCAGGCTGCTTTCGGGCCTGGTCGAGGCCGGATGGGAGGAGTGCGTGGCGGACGACTTCTTCGTCGTGATGGCGGTGCGCTGCCCGGTCTCCTAGCGACGGAGAAGGTCATCGGGCCTGGACGCGCTACAGCCCCGTCCCGCTCGGCCGAACCGTGCGGACCGGGGCTGATGGCGTCTCGTTTGCCTGGTTACAGGTTGTTCGCGACGGACGTGAAGTCATCCGACACGTTGGTGCCGACGATCTGTACCGCGGCGATTGCCACGAGTGCGATCAGTGCGAGCAACAGTGCGTATTCAACCAGGCTGGCGCCATCTTCGGCGGCCATACGACTTTGTGCGGTGGTCCACAAGTACGTGACCATTCCCAACCTCCTGTAAGGGCGATGCATGGGCAACGATAGGGTGTTGTGCCGACCGACACCATAGGGCTACCGACCTACCGTGTGCCGGACGGTTTGCGAGCCTAATCGGGCGGATCGCGGTGAAGACCGAGCCTGATGGCCTCCACGGCCGCCTGTGCGCGATCGGCGACGGCGAGCTTGTCGTAGATGTTCGCCAGATGGTTCTTGACGGTCTTCTGCGATATGAACAGCAGGTCTGCCAGCTCGTCCGTGGCGCTCACCCCTTGGGCCAGATGCCGGAGGATCTCCCGCTCCCGAGCCGTCAGAGAGGCGGCCCCGGCATCGAGTTGCGGAGCTCGGTGCCTGTCGAGCACCTCGGCCAGCGTCTCGGTGTCGAGGAGTTGCTCGCCGGCCGCGGCGGCGCGAACGGCCGCGGCCAGATCGGGGAGTGGCGTCGCCTTGGACAGGAACCCGACGGCCCCCGCAGCTTCCGCCTGGCGACGTTCCGCCTCACCCGTGTGCATGGTCACGACGATCGCAGGGATCGCCCCTGCCAGCTCGCGGAGGGCGGCGATTCCAGACACCTGGGGCATCTCGATGTCGACGAGCAGCACGGTCGGGCGCTGCTGGCGCGTCTGCTCGACGAGCTCGGCCCCATTGGCGGCCGTGCCGACGACGCGGATGTCCGGAATGCTGTCGAGCGCCTCTGCGAGGCTCTCGAGCATCAGCGTGTGATCGTCTGCGATGACTACGTCGATCATGAGGGGGTTCTGTGTGGGTCGCCCCACACTACCGTCAAAGTTGTCCCCTGGCCCGGTAACGAGCGAATGTTCACGGAACCTCCGATTGCCGCTGCCCTCTCGCGCATGCCGACCAGCCCGAAGTGCCCGGGGTAGTCGGCATCCGCGTCGAAGCCCTTGCCGTTGTCTGCCACGACGAGACGGCCGGAGCTTCCCGCCACGTACCCGTCGATGCGAATAGTGTCACTGTCTGAATGTCGAGCCGCATTGCGCACGGCCTCGACGAGGATCGCTCCGAGCTGTGCCGCGGTGTCCCCGTCGGCTCGCTGCCGTTCTTGAACTGCGACCACCAGGCTCGGTGGTCCCGCCCCCAGCTCGGCCCCGATCCGGTGGATGTGGTCGAGCACCGTAGTGGTGTCCTCCCGGCGGAGCGCGGCGACCGTCGCCCGCACCCGCTCCACGAGGTCGGTCACGGAGGCACGCAGGCGATGGAGCTGGCGGCCCGCGTTGCCATCGGGCACCGCCTGCAAGACGACGTCGAGTCCCAGGCCCAGCGAGGCAAGTGCCGGGCCGATGTCGTCGTGGAGCTCGCGCGCCACGCGGGTTCGCTCGTCCTGAATGGACCGCTTGGCCACGGTCTGGAGCAGCTGGATGTTGTCGAAGGCCAAGGCAACGCCCGCAAGCACCGCCTCGACGGTCTCTTCGTGCTCCGAGAGGTCGGTGCCGGGATCGTGCCAGACGCGGAACTCGCCGAGATGCCGGCTGCCGATGCGGATCGAATACTGCGCCGGCACCGAACCGTTCTCCAAGTGCCCCCACTCGGCCACGACCGCGTCGTCCACGCCTGAGACGATCGCTCCGTAGATCATCGGAATACGGGCGGCCAAGTCGTGCAATGCCGTCTCGCCGACGTTGACGGCGCTCAGCTCGTTGGTGCCGGCGACGTCGGCCAGCTCGACCAGCAGCCCGTGGGCCGACTCGAGCCGCTCGACGCGTGCGGCATCGAGGGCGGAGGCGGCGCGCAGCGCATCCGATCGCTCGCGCTCGATCACGAGCAGGCGGCGGGCCTGGCTGAAGGTGACCCCGATGAGCAGGTAGAACACGAAGGTCGTCAGGTTGTCGACGATTTCGTGTTGGAGCGCGATGAGGATCGCCAGGAGGCCGGCGGTGGCGAGGAGGGCCGTCTCCATGCCGATGCGGAAACCCATGAACGCCGAGGCGAAGAAGATCGGAACGGATACGAGGAGGATGTAGCCGGCGTTGTCTCCACTGGTGAGGACGACGGCGGTGAGCGTTGCCACGATGCCGACGGTGGCGACCAGTTCCCCGATGACGCCGTGATCCCGCAGCCGCCGTGGCGTCGCCTGCAGCACGATCAGATAGGCCCCTGCGATGAGCGCGGCCCACAGCCCGTTCTGCTCTTCGCGCAGGCCGCTCAGGAAGATGGCCAGACCGAACGCTCCCAGCATCAGCGCGGTCAGCGTCCAGTCGAACCTGGTCTCCCAGGATGTCCCCTCAGATCGTTCCATCGGCCAAAGGGTACAGTGCCGCGATGCGCACCCAGAAGCATCCCTCGGGACGGCGATTCGTCCTGAGTGGTCCGATCGGCGGTGGCAAGAGCACGGTGGGGCGGTTGCTGCGCACGAGGGGTGCCGTGGTCATCGAGGCCGACGTGTTGGGCCACGCCGTCCTCGAGCCCACCGGTGAGGCGTTTCATGCCGTTGCGGAGCGCTGGCCGGACGTCGTGGACGGGAATCGCATCGATCGGGCGGCCCTCGCCGCGTTCGTGTTCTCCGCCCCAGAGGAGCTGGCGGAGCTCGAGCGGCTGACACATCCCCACATCGCACGAAGGATCTGGGAGGCCGTCGAGGCCGCAGGTGATGCGATCGTGTTCGTGGAGCTGCCCTTGACCGTCGATCTGCTGGGGCCCGGCTGGCATCGCGTCGTCGTCCTCGCACCGCCCGATGTCCGTCTCCGCCGCTCCGTCGCCAAGGGCATGGCGGAAGACGACGTGCGGCACCGGATGGAGGCCCAACCGCCAAAGGCGGCGTGGGAGGCGGCGGCCGACAGCATCATCACCAACGACGGCGACCTGGCGGACCTCCATGCCGCCGTCGACCGCTGGTGGAGACGCCACGCCGGCTGAGCCCAGGTCTTCCTGTCCCACCCAACCGGTACCCTGGGCGCCGATGCGTCCGTTCCAACTCCACTCCGATTACTCGCCCGCCGGCGACCAGCCCGAGGCGATCGCCAAGCTCTCCGAGGGAGTGCGGCGCGGCGAACGTTTCCAGACCCTCCTCGGCATCACGGGGTCCGGTAAGTCGGCAACCATCGCGTGGGTGGTCGAGCAGGTGCAGAAGCCGACGCTCGTGCTCGCTCCGAACAAGGCGCTGGCCGCCCAGCTCGCCAACGAGTTCCGGCAGTTCTTCCCCGAGAACAGAGTCGAGTACTTCGTCAGCTACTACGACTACTACCAGCCCGAGGCCTACATCCCGCAGACCGACACCTACATCGAGAAGGAGTCGACGATCAACGACGAGATCGATCGGCTACGCCATTCGGCGACGGCTGCGCTGCTCAGCCGTCGCGATGTCCTGATCGTCGCATCGGTCTCGGCGATCTACGGGCTCGGGTCGCCGGAGCAGTACCAGGGACAGCTGCTGCGCCTCGTTCGCGGGGTCGAGCTCCCGTTGGAGTTCGCGGTGCGACGCCTCGTCGAGATCCAGTACGAACGCAACGAGGTCAACCTGGTTCGCGGCCGGTTCAGGCTGCGCGGCGACACGCTCGAGGTGTTCCCTTCATACGAGGAGTCCGTGTACCGGGTCGAGTACTTCGGCGACGAGGTCGAACGGATCCTGCAGATGAACCCGGTGACGGGCGAGGTGATCGACGAGCTCCCCGAGCTCTGGGTGTACCCGGCGAGCCACTACGTCACGGGTCGCGACCGGATGGCTCGGGCGATCGCCGGCATCGAGGTGGAGTTGCACGAGCGCCTGGGCGAGCTGGAACGGCAGGGGAAGCTGCTGGAAGCGCAACGGCTCAGGATGCGCACGAGCTACGACATGGAGATGATGCGAGAGATCGGCACCTGCGCCGGCATCGAGAACTACTCGGTGTACCTCGACGGGCGGACGCCCGGCGATCCTCCCTACACGCTGCTCGACTACTTCCCGGACGACTACCTCACCATCATCGACGAAAGCCACGTCACGATCCCGCAGATCCATGGCCAGTTCGCCGGAGACCGGAGCCGCAAGGAGGTGCTGGTCGACCACGGGTTCCGTCTGCCGACCGCCAAGGACAACCGGCCGCTCACCTTCGAGGAGTGGTACCAGCGCACGTCCCAGGCCATCCTGCTGTCGGCGACCCCCAGCCGGTGGGAGCTCGAGCACTCCGGTCAGGTCGTCGAGCAGATCATCCGCCCGACGGGCCTCGTCGATCCGGAGGTCATCGTGCGGCCGACGAAGGGCCAGATCGACGATCTCGTTGAGGAGGTTCGAGGCCGGACGGAGCGGAGCCAGCGCGTGCTGGTCACCACGCTCACGAAGAAGATGTCGGAGGATCTCACCACGTATCTGCTCGAGCTGGGTTTGCGAGTCCGCTACCTCCACAGCGACATCGACACCCTCGAGCGGGTCCAGATCCTTCGCGACCTCAGGCTGGGGGAGTACGACGTGCTCGTCGGGGTCAACCTGCTCCGCGAGGGCCTCGACCTCCCGGAGGTATCACTCGTTGCGATCCTCGATGCCGACAAGGAGGGCTTTCTCAGGTCCGAGACGAGCTTGATCCAGACGATCGGGCGGGCCGCCCGGAACGTCGACGGCCAGGTCGTGATGTACGCGGATGCCGTGACCGACTCGATGCAGCGGGCGATCAACGAGACCAATCGCCGTCGGAGGCGCCAGCTCGAGTACAACGAAGACCACGGAATCGATCCGCAAACGATCCGCAAGAAGGTCAGCGACATCCTCGAGCTCGTCCAGTCGGGCGATGCCCCGGCTGCCGACCGGCGTCGCCGTGAGCTGACGTCACGGCAACCCCTCGACCTCACGCACGACGATCTACGTCGTCTGATCCAGAGCCTCGAGGAGGAGATGCACGAGGCGGCCACGGAGCTCCGTTTCGAGTACGCCGCCCGCCTGCGCGACGAGATCAACGAGCTGAAACGCGAGCTGCGCGACGTCACCGAAGCGGTCCGCTGACGGCCGCTGCGGGTCAGCCGGCTTTCGTCACCCGGGCGATCGACGCCGAGAACTCACCCTCGTCGTAGGTCGTGACCTCGACGTCGTACTCCGCGGAGGCGGCCGCCGACGCCAGCAACCATTCCAGCGTCTCCCCGCCGAGCCGCAACTCGGTGACCACCACGAAGAAGTCGTCGGGGTAGGTGGCGAGGGTGCTGCGGCGCGACTCGGGAATGGTCAAGACGCTCGTCCCGTGGGTCACGGGCGCCGTGACGTACCCCGATGCGGGGTACCTCACGCGGTAGTGGTCGGCGTGGGAGTAGAAGACCGGGACGTCATCGGGTAGCTCGGCGATCGCGGCCGCCGTGCGCCGGCTGAGCTCCAGCAGGGGCGCGTACTCGCCCGAACGCTCCAGGAGGGCGAAGTTGCTCTGTCCTGCGGATGGGTAGAGCAGGCCGGAGATGTTGACGAGGAACAGGACCGCGACACCTGCCGTCACACCGAGCGAGACCGGCAGCGAGGCCACTCTGCGGAGCCCGAGGACGAGGGCGAGGAGGAGAAACGGCAACAGTTGGATCCAGTAGCGGGGCAAGACGACGACGCCGATGAAGCCGGTGACGGCGTAGAAGCCCAGGAACGCGACGGCCAGGCTGCCGATCGCGGTCTCGAGCCGGTCAACCTCGAGATCGAGGCTGCTCGACCCGAGGAGCGGGCGTTCCGATGCGAGGGGCCGCACCACCAGGTAGAGCGCAAGCACGATCAACAGGTCGGGCAACCGGGACGCAAAGAGGCTCGACTGCGTGATCGCCACGTCGAGTTGGTCGAGCGACACCGATCGAACGGGGCCGGCGTCTCCCCGCACCAGGAGATCGAACGTGATGAGTGCGACCGGTAGGAGCACGAGCACCATGGCTCGATCGAAGCTGCGGTTGCGGCGGTCGGGGTCGATCAGCGTGGCGAGGGCGAGGGCGCCCCCCGTCGCCAGGCCGGGTTGTTTGATGACCGTTGCGATGCCGACGAACAGCAACGCGGCTCCGGGACGGCGCTCCAGCCATGCAACGAGGGCCCATGCGGTTGCAGCGAGGAGCGGCATCTCGAGATACACCATCCCTGCCTGCGTGATGACCACCGAGGCGGCCATGCCCGCAACGGCAACGGCGACGGCCAGCCACCGGTCGAGCACGCGGGCCGCCAACCGGAACAAACCGGCCACCGCGGAGGCCGCGACGAGGAGATGGATCACGTGCAGCACGCGGAGCGCCGTATCCGGGTTGTCGATGAGCGCCAGCACGACCGCTGTCCCGATGGTGACGAGGGACAGCGGGTGCACGTTGGGCCCCCCGTCTGCGTACCCCGGTGCGTTGAGCAGCCCGCCGAAGTCGAAGCCGGTTGCGGCGAGGGTCTCGGCGGCCGGGAAGACGCTGAAGGCGGCGTCCCAGGCCGGCGGATCGTCGAGCGTACCGAGCTTGAGAACCAGGAGCGCCAGGAAGGCGGCGGCGAATACCGCCAACGTCATCCTCTCGATGGCCCATGCGTTTTCCTGGCTCGCAACTGGCACGGCAAATGCTCCTGACCACCGACCCCGCGGCCGGTCCTGGCGGCTGCGTCCCGGCATCGTACGTCACGGCGAAGTCACGGCCGTGTAATTTCCGTCACAGCCCAGGGCTACACTCGCCCGACCGGGCGCGGCGGAGTCGAGGACGGGCGAAGCGGTGGCAAGCGAAACGATCGTCGTCAAGGGCGCACGCGAGCACAACCTCAAGAACGTCGATCTCGAGCTGCCTCGTGAGCAGCTCATCGTCTTCACGGGCTTGTCGGGGTCGGGCAAGTCGTCGCTGGCCTTCGACACGATCTACGCCGAGGGTCAGCGGCGGTATGTGGAGAGCCTGTCCGCGTACGCACGCCAGTTCCTGGGCCAGATGGACAAGCCCCATGTCGACTTCATCGAGGGGCTGTCTCCGGCAATCTCGATCGACCAGAAGACGGCGAGCCGCAATCCCCGGTCGACCGTGGGCACCGTCACCGAGGTCCACGATTACCTGCGGCTGCTGTACGCACGGATCGGCGTGCCTCACTGCCCGAACGACGGCGCACCGGTCGCACGGCAAACACCCCAGCAGATCGTCGACCAGATCCTCGAGCTCGGGGAAGGTACCCGCTTCATGGTCCTGGCCCCGGTGGTCCGCGGGCGCAAGGGTGAGTACGAGACCCTGCTGAAGGACCTGGCCAAGGAGGGCTTCGCCCGTGCCCGCATCGACGGCGAAGTCCGCGACCTCGTGGAGGACATACGACTCGACAGGTACTTCCAGCACACCATCGAGGTCGTCGTCGACCGGCTGGTCCGCAAAGACGGCATCGAGCGTCGTCTGTCCGACTCGTTGAGCACGGCCCTCGAGCTGGCGGACGGGGTGGCGCTCATCGACATCGTCGATGGGCCGACGCTCACGTTCAGTCAGCACTATGCCTGCCCAGAGTGCGGGCTGTCCTTCGAAGAGCTCCAGCCCCGCAACTTCTCGTTCAACAGCCCCTATGGAGCGTGCCCCGAGTGCAGCGGGATCGGAACCCGCTACCAGGTCGACGCCGGGCTGGTCGTTCCGCAGTCCGACAAGGCGCTGTCCGACGGTGCGATCGCTCCGTGGGCCGGCCGTCACCGCATGCGCTACTACCAGCGGCTGCTCGCCGCCGTCGCCGAAGCCGAGGGCATCGACTTCAACGCACCCTTTCGTGACCTCCCCGAGGCTCAGAAGGAGCTCATTCTCTACGGCGCCGGCGACGACGCCTACACGGTGACGTACGAGAACCGGTTCGGTCGCAAACGGCGCTATCAAGCGTCGTACGAGGGTGCGGTCTCGTGGCTGGAGCGCCGCTACAAGGATGCGGAGAGCGACTCGGCACGCGACGGCTACGCCCAGTTCATGCGTGAGGTGCCCTGCGACGTCTGTGGCGGCGGCCGGCTCAACTCCGTGTCCCTGGCGGTCGAGGTCGCCGGGAAGAACATATTCGAGGTCTCCAGCCTGCCGCTGCGTGACACGGTGGCCATCTTCGACGACCTCGATCTCGACGAGCGTGACGCCACGATCGCCGAGCTCGTCGTCAAGGAGATCCGGGCCCGCCTCCAGTTCCTCGTCGACGTGGGGCTCGAGTACCTCACGCTGATGCGATCGGCGGCGACCCTCGCGGGCGGGGAGGCGCAACGCATCCGCCTGGCGACGCAGATCGGCTCCGGCCTCGTCGGTGTGCTCTACATCCTCGACGAGCCGTCGATCGGCCTCCACCAGCGCGACAACCGGCGGCTCATCGAAACCCTGCTGCGCCTCCGCGACCTGGGCAACACGCTCATCGTGGTCGAGCACGACGAGGACACGATCCGAATCGCCGACCACATCGTCGACATCGGGCCGGGGGCTGGCGAGCACGGCGGCCGGATCGTCGCCGAGGGAACCCTCGACGACATCGTCGGGGAGCCGGCGTCGGTGACCGGCGACTACCTCGCTCGGCGGCGCACGATCCCGGTTCCGGAGAGACGCCGCAACGGAAACGGCCAGACGCTCACGGTGGTGGGTGCCGCCGAGAACAACCTCCAGGAGATCGACGTCGCCTTCCCTCTCGGCAGGCTCATCGCCATCACCGGCGTATCGGGGTCCGGGAAGTCTTCGCTGGTTCAGGAGATCCTCTCCAAGGCACTCCACGCCTCCCTCCACGGGGCCCGTGCCCTCGCCGGTGCGCACCGGCGCATCGAGGGTTTGGAGCACATCGACAAGGTCATCAACATCGACCAGTCGCCGATCGGCCGCACGCCGCGTTCCAACCCGGCCACGTACACGAAGGTGTTCGACAAGATCCGGCAGCTCTTTGCGGCCACCCCCGACGCCAGGATGCGCGGCTACCAGCCCGGGCGCTTCTCGTTCAATGTCGCCGGCGGCAGGTGCGAGACGTGCAAAGGCGACGGCACGCTGCGCATCGAGATGCACTTCCTTCCCGACGTCTACATCCCCTGCGAGACGTGCAAGGGCCGCCGCTACAACCGGGACACCCTCGAAGTGCAGTTCAAGGGGCACTCGATCGCCGACGTGCTCGAAATGTCGATCGAGGAGGCGCTCCATTTCTTCGAGAACCAGCCGTCGATCGCCCGGATCCTGCAGACGTTGTACGACGTCGGTCTCGGCTACATCCGGCTGGGGCAACCGGCGCCGACGCTCTCCGGTGGAGAGGCGCAACGGGTCAAGCTGTCGTCCGAGCTGGGCAGGCGCTCCACGGGCCGTACCTTCTACATCCTGGACGAGCCGACGACAGGTCTCCACTTCGAGGACGTCCGCAAGCTGCTCGGGGTGCTCCAGCGCCTCGTCGATGCGGGCAACACGGTGGTCGTCATCGAGCACAACCTGGACGTGGTGAAGGTTGCCGACTGGATCGTCGATCTCGGGCCCGAGGGGGGCGACGAAGGCGGCAGGATCGTGGCTGCCGGCACTCCCGAAGAGGTGGCCGACACCCCGGAGTCGTACACCGGCAAGTTCCTCAGGGAGATGCTCGAGGTCTGATGGCGGACGACTGGGAATCCCTCACCGGGTGGTGGCTCGCCCAGGTAGCGGACGACCCGATCTACGACAGCGACGTGCTCCCCCTCCTCGAGCGTCTGCTGCCGGAACGTTCCGGCCCGTGGCTGGACCTCGGGTGCGGGGATGGGCGGGCGATGCGACGCATCGCGGGGAAGACCCTCGGATGCGACCTGGCTTTCGACTTGCTCGCCGTGGGGAGGCGGGCAGCTCCCGTCGTGCAGTGCCGCCTGCCGAGTCTCGACTGGGTCAAGGCCGGGGCCCTCGACGGCGCATACGCCGTGCTGGTGGCGGAGCACCTCGCCGATCTCGATGCGATGTTCGTGGCCGCCCATCGTGCCGTGCGCATTGGTGGTGCCCTCGTCGTCGTCGCCAATCACCCGGCTTTCACCGCGGCCGGCTCCGGGCCTTTGGTGGACGCCTCGGATGGCGAGGTGCTCTGGCGGTGGGGCCCGTACTTCCACTCCGCCGAGGCTCCCACGGAAGTGGGCGACCGAGTCGTGACCTTCTACCACCGGCCCATGGAGCGATGGATGAATGCCGCCGCCGACGCAGGTTGGAGGTTGGAACGGATGGCCGAACGAGGGCTGAGCGAGGAGGCGGTGCTTGCCCAGCCCGGGTATGCCGGTCAGGAGGAGCTTCCGCGGCTCGTCGGGTGGCGCTGGCGCCGCTGAACCACGGCCTTTTGGTGCGGCCGACCCATGTACGGATTGGGTCGAGCGCACCAGAGTGGCGTTTGTGGTAGGCGGCCACGTCGGGGGGCGTGGTGAGTTCTATCCATGGGGGGCGATGCGGTAGTCCCTACCTACTTCGGTAGGTAGGGACCTACCTTGACTTGAGGGGGCACACTTGCGGAGGAGGCGCCTGGTCGATGGTCGCAGCCACACTTGAGGTGAGCGCCGCTCGCGCACTTCGGTCCTCCGGGGCCGGAGATGGCGCTACCCGATTGCGACCTCACGCCACGACCGCCTGGGCTTCCGTCTTCGACCGACGAACCCGGGCAGTGACGTCTCCCCGACGTAGGTGACTCTCTCATTGGTGGTCGGGCCCTCGTGGCCCGACCACCAACTCAAGACCCTGAGGGAGAGAGCAACCGACCGCCGCAGCGAGTGTGCCCTCTCGCTCCCCAGCGGTGGTGCGGACCGCCGGTGAGCGGATGACGGGGCACACCTATCATCTCGACGTGTCATGGTGATGCGCCCTCCGAGCGCTTCCATCCCGGACTCGCCGGGCGTCTACATGTTCCGCGGTACCTCCGATGCGGTGCTGTACGTCGGCAAGGCGAAGTCCTTGAGGAAACGCCTCAGCCAGTACTTCGGTCGAGAGCTCGCCGCCCGTACGGCGGCGATGGTCGACGCTGCGGCCACCGTGGAGTGGATCGTCACCGAGACCGAGGTTGCGGCCTTGATGCTCGAATACTCGCTGATCAAGGAGCATCGGCCTCGCTTCAACATCAGGCTGCGGGACGACAAGAGCTTCCCCTACCTCGCGATCACCCGAAATCAGGAATGGCCGCGTGCGTCCGTGATGCGTGGCAAACGGCGCAAGGGCGTCGAGTACTTCGGGCCGTACGCCCATGCATATGCCATCCGCCAGACCCTGGATCTGCTGCTGCGGACGTATCCGGTTCGCACCTGCACCGACAGCAAGTTCCGCACCCACGAGAGCTTGGGCAGACCCTGCCTGCTCTTCCACATAGAGCGATGCTCCGGTCCCTGCGTGGGGGAGGTGACGGCGGAGGAGTACGCCGAGCACGTGGACGGCTTGGCGCGGTTCCTGTCGGGAGACGGCGACGAAGCACTGCTCCGGCTCCGCACGTCGATGGTCGACGCTGCCGATCGCCAGGCCTACGAGCTGGCCGCGCAGTACCGGGACCAGGCGACCGCGATCGAGAAGGCCCTCGCCCGCCAGGAGTTGGTCACCCAACGGCGGGAGACCTTCGACCTCATCGCCATCGAGGACGATGATCTCGAGGCGGTTCTCGTCGTGCTCACCGTCGTCAAGGGACGGGTGACCGGGCGGAAGACCACCGTGATCGACAAGGTGGAAGACGTCACGAGGGCCGAGCTGGTCGGAGTCCTGCTGGGCCAGCTCTACGGCACCGACCGTCCGCCGCCCCAGGTGCTGGTGCAGGAGCTCCCGCCCGACGCCGAGCTCTGGATGGAGTGGCTCGCCTTGCGCCGGGAGGCGCAGGTGTCGCTGCGCGTGCCGCAGCGGGGCGCCAAGCGGAGGCTCATGGAAACCGCTGTCGCCAACGCCCGAGAGGAGTTCGGCAGGCATCGCCTGAAGCGGAGCAGCGACCACAACGCCAGGGCGCGCGCACTACGCAGCTTGCAGGAGCACCTCGGGATGGCCGAGCCGCCACTCCGTATCGAGTGCTACGACATCTCCACGATCCAGGGTCGGGACACCGTCGGTTCGATGGTCGTCTTCGAGGACGCGCTCCCGAAGAAGTCCGACTACCGCAGGTTCAAGGTGCGAACCATCGACGGCCAGGACGACTTCGCGGCAATGGAGGAAGTACTGCGACGACGCTTCACCGCCTACCTCGCCGACCGCGAGCTCCCGGTTGCCGAGCGGGGCAAGTTCGCCTACCCGCCTTCCCTCGTCGTGATCGACGGCGGTGCCGGGCAGCTCGCTCGCGCCGTCAAGGTCTTCGATGAGCTCGGACTCGACATTCCGGTGGTCGGACTGGCGAAGAAGCTCGAAGAGGTGTACTTCCCGGGTAGTCCCGGCCCAGTGGCGATCCCACGTGGCGAGGAGGCCCTGTACATCCTGCAACGTGTCCGCGACGAGGCCCACCGCTTCGCCGTCGCCTACCACCGCACCCTGCGCGGCAAGCGCATGGTGGATTCGGTTCTCGACGACGTTCCGGGAGTGGGGCCGGTGCGCAAGCGAGCGCTCATGAGGCACTTCGGCTCGCTCAAGCGGCTGCGGAATGCCGCCGAGGACGAGTTGGCGGAGGTCGTTCCGGAGTCCGTCGCCGCCGAGGTCTATAGAGTGCTCCATCGCGAATCGGTAGGAGGCTCATGAGCGATCGGGCAGTGGCGGAACCGCGCGTCATCATCGTCACCGGCATGTCGGGCGCCGGCCGCTCCCAGGCCGCCGACGTGCTCGAGGATCTCGGGTACTTCGTCGTCGACAACTTGCCGCCGACGTTGATCTGCGACGTCGTAGACCGCGTGGGTGTCGTCGAGGGAGATCACCCCCGTATGGCTGTCGTGGCCGACACCAGGGGCGGGGTGACGCCCCACGACCTCGACGAGGCGATGCGTGGTCTGTTGGGTCGGGGCATCCGGACGACGGTCCTCTTCCTCGATGCGGACGACACGACGCTCGCCGAGCGATTCGAGGAAACCCGCCGTTCGCACCCCATCGCCGCCGGTTCGCTGGCGGCATCGATCGCACAAGAGCGGCAGGCGTTCGTCGACATCCGCGGTGCCGCCGACGTCATCATCGACACCACCGAGCTCAGCGTCCATGACCTGCGCCGACGGATCGAAGAGGCGTTCGCCGCCGACCGTGACGAACGCCGCATGCGTGTCGACGTGACGTCGTTTGGTTTCAAGCACGGTGTTCCGAGGGTGGTCGACGTGCTCTTCGATGTCCGTTTCCTCCCCAATCCCCATTGGGTTCCCGAGCTGCGGCCCTTCACCGGCCTGGATGATGCGGTCCGCCACTACGTGCTCGACTCGGACGACGCCAGACAGTTCACCGATCAGACCGTCGAGCTTCTCGGCTTCCTGCTTCCGCGCTACGAGGCGGAGGGCAAGAAGTACCTCACCATCGCCATCGGCTGCACGGGCGGCCAGCACCGCTCCGTGGCGATCTCGGAGGAGATCGCCGCTCGCCTGCGGAGCGAGCACGTGGACATCACGGTCCGCCACCGTGACGTGCCGGCGCGGGAGACGTGAGGGTGGCGCCTGATGAGGACAGGACGCGGGTGGTGTGCGTCGGGGGTGGCCACGGTATGGCCCAAGTGCTCCACGCGGTGCGCGGCTATGCGGGATCGATCCAAGCCATCGTCACCGTCGCCGACGACGGCGGGTCATCGGGACGTCTCGTTCCCGATCTCGACATCCCGCCGCCGGGGGACATCAGACGCTGCCTGATCGCCCTCACGCCCGTCGATTCACCGTGGCGTGAAGTCCTGGAGTACCGCTTCGATGGCGCCGACGTGAGCGGTCATTCGCTGGGCAACCTGGTGATCGCCGCCCTCGCCGACATGGAGGGCGACTTCGAGATGGGCCTCGCCCGCGCCGAGGAGCTGCTCGGCACCCGCGGCTCGGTGATTCCCGCAGCACCCGCCCACCTCCGTCTCTCAGCGGAGATCGACGGCCGTCTCGTCGAAGGGCAACATGTCATCACGAAGACGAGGGGGCGCATCGCATCCCTGTCGCTCCGGCCGGAGGGCGTGATGGCCTCACCTCGAGCCGTAGCGGCGATCGCCTCGGCCGATCAGATCGTTCTCGGCCCCGGGAGCCTCTACACGTCGCTGACGGCGACGCTGATCGTGCCCGGCATTGCCGAGGCGGTGAACCGGTCGCCGGCTCGGTTGGTGTACGTGGCCAACCTGATCACGCAGGACGGCGAGACGCTCGGCATGGACGGGGCGGCGCACCTCGAAGCCCTCGTCGAGCTGGCCGGAGTGCGAATGCCCGATGCTATCGTCGCACAGTCCGGTCTGGTCGCAGCCTCACCGCCGCACGAGCCGGTGCGGTTCGACGCCGACGTTGTGGGAGCCATGGGTGCCGAGCTCGTGCTCGCCGATCTGTCGGATCCGGATGCGGACTGGCCCCAGCACGATTCGACCCGCCTGGGAACGGTGCTCGAAGCCCTGGCCATCACACCCGAGAGTTCTCAACACGCCAATCACAGCATGGGAGGCACGACCTGATGAAGGTAGCCATCAACGGCTTCGGCCGGATCGGGAGGAACTTCTTCCGCGCGGCGAAGCGCAACAACGCCGGCTTCGACATGGTGGCCGTCAACGACTTGACCGATGCGGCGACCCTGGCGCATCTCCTGAAGTACGACACCGTTCACGGAACCTATCCGGGCAACATCGAGGTCGTCGACGGGGACCTGATCGTGGACGGTGACCGCTTCAGGGTGTTCGCCGAACGCGACCCGGAGGCGTTGCCCTGGGGCGATCTCGAGGTCGACGTGGTCATCGAGTCGACGGGCATCTTCCGCAGCAACGAGGAGGCGTCGAAGCATCGCAAGGCCGGAGCCGAGTGGGTGCTCATCAGCGCCCCGTCGAAGGATCCCGACGTGTCGCTGGTCCTGGGTGTGAACGACGACATGCTCGATCCCGCTCAGCACAAGATCATCTCCAACGCTTCGTGCACGACCAACTGCATCGCTCCCATGGCGAAGGTGCTCGACGATGCGTTCGGCATCGAGCGGGGCATGTTCACCACGGTTCATGCGTACACCAACGACCAGCGCATCCTCGACCTGCAGCACAAGGACCTGCGCCGCGCCCGGTCGGCGGCGGCAAACATCATCCCGACGGCGACGGGTGCGGCGAGCGCCATCGGCGCCGTTCTCCCCAAGCTCGACGGCAAGCTGCAGGCGATGGCGATGCGGGTTCCCGTGCCCGACGGCTCCATCACCGACCTCGTGGCGACGCTCGGACGTGACGTGTCGCTCGACGAGGTGAACGAGGCGTTCCGTGTCGCGGCGGACGGGCCGCTCAAGGGCATCCTCAAGTACACCGAGGACCCCATCGTGTCTAGCGACATCATCGGCGACCCACACTCGTGCATCTACGACGCGTCGGCGGCGATCGTGCCAGGCGACTCGATGGTGAAGGTGCTCGGCTGGTACGACAACGAGTGGGGCTACTCGAGCCGTCTCGTCGATCTCGCCAACCGGCTCGGCTGAGGTGGCCCGACTCCCTACGCTCGACACGCTGGACGTGTCGGGTGCGACGGTGTTGTTGCGCGCCGACCTCAACGTTCCTCTCGACGGGGGGCGCGTCGCCGACGACTTCCGGATCGTTGCCAGCCTCCCCACGATCAGGCGCCTGCGCGAGCGCGGCGCCAAAGTCGTCGTGTGCAGCCACCTGGGCCGGCCCAAGGGCCGCGACGAAGCGTTCAGCTTGCGCCCGGTCACGGCGCGGCTGGCGGAGCTGGGGGGCTTCGATGCCGTCCAACTCGACGGCGTGGCGGGTCCCGAGGTCGCCGCCGCCATCGCTGCCGCTGCAGGGGACCAGGTGCTCGTGCTCGAGAACACGCGTTTCGAGCCGGGTGAGACGAAGAACGATCCCGATCTCGCCGATGCGCTCGCGGCACCGGCCGATGCGTTCGTACTGGATGCCTTCGGCTCGGCCCACCGGGCGCATGCGTCGACGGTGGGCGTTGCGGAGCGCCTTCGCTCGGCAGCCGGCCCCCTGCTGGCCGCCGAGGTCGAGGCGCTGTCCCGGCTCCTGGGAGACCCGGAGCGTCCGTTCGTGGTCGTCCTCGGGGGCGCCAAGATCTCGGACAAGCTCGCCGTGATGCGGCACCTCCTGCCCCGCGTCGATCGCATGCTCGTCGGCGGTGGCATGTGCTTCACCCTGTTGGCGGGGCGCGGCCTCGAGGTCGGAAGCTCGCTCGTCGACGCCGACATGATCGGCGAGGTGGCGGCATTGCAGGAGGAGTACGGGGCTCGCATCGTGCTCCCCGACGATCTCGTGATCGCCGACCGGTTCGCTGCCGACGCCGCCACGGCCGTGGTGCCGGTCGATGCCGTCCGCGAGAGCTGGATGGGTCTGGACATCGGTCCGGCGACCGTCGAGCGGTTCGGTACCCACATCCGCGAGGCTTCCAGCCTGTTCTGGAACGGACCGATGGGCGTCTTCGAGTGGGAGCCCTTCCGGTCCGGCACCGCCGGCGTCGCCGAAGCGGCGGCAGAATGCGAAGGATTCAGTGTGATCGGCGGCGGCGACAGCGTGGCCGCCATCCGCGCACTGGGTAGAGAGAACGACGTGAGCCACGTCTCCACGGGCGGGGGCGCCGGGCTGGAGATGCTCGAGGGGAAGATGCTGCCGGGAGTGGCCGCCCTCGATCGTTGGACGACGTGAAGGACCATCGAGCAACGGAGTAGTGATGCGGAAGGATCTGATCGCCGGCAACTGGAAGATGAACGCCAACCATCTGGATGCGATCCAGATGGTGCAGAAGCTGAGCTATCGCCTCGACCCCGGTGACTACGACCGTGTCGATGTTGTGGTGTGCCCGCCCTTCACTGCGCTGCGCTCGGCTCAGACGGTGATCGAGACCGACAACCTGCCGATCCTCCTCGGGGCGCAGGATTGCCATTGGGAGGAGTCCGGAGCGTTCACCGGCGAGATCGCACCCCCGATGTTGAGCAAGCTGTCGGTGAGTCACGTCATCGCCGGTCATTCCGAGCGCCGTCAGCTCTTCGGTGAGACGGACGAGATGGTGAGCCGCAAGGTGAAGGCGATCCTCGGCGCCGGCATGACGCCGATCATGTGTGTCGGCGAGACCCTCGAGCAGCGCGAGGAAGGGATCGCGGAGGAGTGGGTACGTGGGCAGGTCCTCGCCGGGCTCGCCGGGTTCGAGGCCGGTGACGTGGCTGCGCTCGTCATCGCCTACGAGCCGATCTGGGCCATCGGAACGGGCAAGACGGCATCGGCAGATGACGCCGAAGCCATGTGTGCGTTGGTGCGGGAGACGCTGACCGAAGGCTGGGGTAAGGCGGCCGATGAGACACGCATCCTCTACGGCGGGTCCGTCAACCCCGGGAACATCTCGAGCCTGATGGCGAAGCGGAACGTCGACGGAGCGCTGGTGGGTGGGGCGTCGCTCGATCCGGACACCTTTGCGTCGGTCGTGAGGTTCTGGGTGTAACGCCAGGACCGACAGTGGGTCCAATGACCCATTGCGTAGCCGGCGGGTTGTCCTCCATAGTCGGCTACGAGGGGACGAGCGTGTAGGGCGCGCTCGCGATCTAGCGGAAGGTGTTGGAGAGGGCCATGGAATTCTCGGTCTGTTACGAGTTCGCGATACAACGCCGCATCCCATGGGATGACGACGTGGATGCGCTGCGCAGGCACGTGAACGACGTCCGCAGCTACCTCGAGGAGAGCGATGCGATCGAGCAGGTCAGAACGACCTCGAACGCATCCAAGGGTCACCTCACGCTCGAGTTCGTCGCCCTCGGCACCAACCGCCAGACCGTCGATCCCCAGGTGCGGGCCTTGCTCGGCGATGCGATCCGCAGCGCAGGCGCCTACCACAGGGGCCTGTTCCCTGTGAGCGAGGAGATCAAGCTCCGGCCCCGCCTCAACCAGTGGTCGGGCCTGCGCACGCCCACGTGGCGGGTGAAGCGGTCCGCGACGAGGCTGCGCCGGGCGGTGAGCATCGCCTCAGCCGGCGACTGACCCGGCACGCGGCAGGCCCCATGACCGCGCGGCGATTTGCCGCCGAGCGGTTGCCGTCCGAGACTTGAGGCATGACCGCCACACTCGTACTGCTCCGTCACGGCGAGAGCGTCTGGAACCTCGAGAACGTCTTCACCGGCTGGACCGACGTCCCGCTCTCCGACAAGGGGGTCGAGGAGGCTCGGGAAGCGGGTCGGCTCCTGCACGGTGCCGGTCTACGCTTCGACGTCGCCCACACCTCCGTCCTGCGGAGGGCGATCGACACGCTCACGCTGGCCCTCGCCGAGATGGATCTCGGCTGGATCGAGGTCAAGAAGCACTGGCGCCTCAACGAGCGGCACTACGGGGCGCTGCAGGGTCTGAACAAGCGGGAGACGGCGGAACGTCACGGGGCCGAGCAGGTTCACGTGTGGCGGCGCTCATACGACACCCCGCCGCCGCCCCTCGACGCCGATGACGAGCGGCATCCTCGCCATGACCCTCGCTACGCCTGGATGCCGCCGGAACTGGTCCCGGCGACCGAGTGCCTCGCCGACGTGGTCGATCGCATGCTCCCTTATTGGTATGACGCCATCGTTCCCGACCTCCGCCGTGGGAGGAGGGTCATCGTGGCGGCCCACGGCAACAGCCTGCGGGCGCTCGTCAAGCACCTCGACGGGATCTCGGACGAGGAGATCCCCGACCTCAACATCCCCACCGGGGTTCCGTTGGTCTACGAGCTCGATAACGACCTCCGGCCCGTCACGAGCGAGTACCTCGGCGACCCCGATGCAGTGGCCGCCGCAGCGGAAGCCGTGGCGAAGCAGGCCACGGCCGGCTGACGGCGGGCGACAGCCACGGGCGAGGCTCGCCACGGGCGCCGGTCCTGGGATGACTTGCGAGAAACGACGAAGCCTTCCATACTTCGGGCGACAGATCCGCGTTCACAGCGCGGATCTCGTGTGAGAAAGGGCTCTCTGTTGCTGGCCGGCATCGTCGCGGCGCTGCACTCGTTGATATCTCTCGGCCTCATCTTCCTCATCCTGTTGCACGCGGGTCGGGGAGGAGGTCTGTCCGACATGTTCGGGGGAGGCTTCAGCGGCGGCGGCTTCTCGGGTTCGACCGTGGTCGAGCGCAATCTCGATCGCATCACCGTGATCGCGGCGGTCGCTTTCGCCATCACAACCGTTCTGTTGACGTTGCTTTGGCGCTGATCCGATGGATCGGTCTGGTCGCAGCCAGCCCACATGCAACCAAGGAGGCAAAACCTTGACTCGATTGTGGCGTAGCCGCAAGGTCGTCTGGTTGGCCGCACTCCTCGCCTTTGCGTTGATCGCCGCTGCTTGCGGTGGCGACGACGACACCGGTGAGGGTGAGGCTACGACGAC
>JBFINP010000033.1:0-31503 GCA_041611095.1 Acidimicrobiia bacterium
CGGACCAGGCCGCCATACGGGCGGCGGCGATCTTTGTCGCCACGCCCCCGGAGCCCAGGGAGCCACGACCCGGACTCCTGTAGAGCTCGTCGAGTATCTCGTCGGTGTGACGCACGGCGGTGAGGAGCTCCGCGTCGTCGTCGAGGCGAGGATCCGACGAGAACAACCCGTTGGTGTCCGTGAGGATGACGAGCATCCCGGCGCCGACGAGGTGGCTGACGATGGCGGCGAGGCGATCGTTGTCGCCCAACTTGAGCTCATCGACCACGACGGTGTCGTTCTCGTTGACGATGGGGACGACACCGATGGCCAGCATGCGCTGTAGCGCCTCGCGGGCGTGGAGGTACTGGCTGCGGTTGGCGAGGATGTCACGGGTCAGCAGCACCTGTCCCACGACGGTGCCGCCGGCCCCGAAGCGGCGGGCGTACTCGTGCATCAGGAGCCCCTGACCTACAGCGGCGGCGACCTGGAGCTGCGGCACGTCCCGCGGACGCCCGGTGAGCCCGAGAGCGGGAATGCCCGCCGCCACGGCGCCGGAGCTGACAAGCACCGGCCTGAAGCCTTCGCCGCGCAGGCGCTCGATATGGCGAACCGTGCGCTCGACGCCGCCGCCATCCAGCCCGCCCGATGGTGATGCGAGGCTCGACGAGCCCACCTTCACCACCACGGCCGCCCCGGCTCCCACCGCCTTCCTCACGTGACCGTCTCCTCGACACCGTCCCCCGATGCATCGTCGTCCGGCTCGTCGCCTACCAGGTGGGGATCGTAGGTGAACACGAGTGCACCGATGCGCACGTCATCGCCGGGTTCCGCACCCGCGGTCGCAAGGGCCTCGTCGACTCCGAGACGCCGCAGGCGGAGCGCGACGAAGTCGGCCGCCTCGGGAACCGTCAAGTCGTCGAGGCTCACGGCACGCTCGGCGGCCCTTCCCTCGACGATCCACTCCGCGCCTTCTCTCCGCACCGTGAAGCTCGGGGGGAGGGGCCGGTGCAGCACGAAGCCTTCACCGGCGGGGGCGTCCCGCTCCGCGATGTCGACCCGGCCGGCGACGGCGTGGAGGAGGGAATCGAGGCCTTCTCCGGTCACCGCCGACACCAGATGCGCATCGTGGTCGGACGCCCACGCCGCAACGGACGCCCGGTCGTCGACGGCGTCCATCTTGTTGACGGCGAGGACCTGCGGCCGCTCGGCCAGCTCGGCGGAATGGGCTGCCAGCTCGCGGCTCAGGACCGCGAGCTGGACGGCGACCGAGTCGTGCTGGATCGGCGTGGGGTCGAGAAGCACCACGAGTACCCGAGCCCGTTCGGTGTGACGAAGGAACTCGTGACCGAGGCCTCGGCCCTCGGCGGCTCCCTCAACCAGACCCGGGATGTCGGCGAGCACGAACTGGCGGTCCCCAACCTCCACGACACCGAGGTTGGGTTCGAGTGTCGTGAACGGGTAGTCGGCGATCTTCGGCTTTGCGGCCGACACGCTCGAGATCAGGGTGCTCTTGCCCGCATTCGGATACCCGATGAGGGCGGCGTCCGCGATCAGCTTCATCTCGAGCGAGATCCACGCCTTCTGGCCGTACTCCCCCTGCTCGGCGAAGGTCGGGGCCCGGCGCTCCGGCGAGACGAAGCCGGCATTGCCGCGCCCACCTCTTCCGCCCTCGGCGACACGGATCCGCTGACCGGGTTCGACGAGGTCGGCGAGGAGCGTGCCAGAGTCGTCGTAGACGAGCGTGCCGGGGGGCACCCCCAGCTCGAGATCGGCACCGAGCTTGCCGTGGCGAAGCTCACCCTCGCCATGGGTGCCGGAGTCGGCCGTCCAGTGGGGCTGACGGGCGTAGGTCAGCAGCGTGGCAACGCCGGGGTCGGACACCACGTAGACGTCGCCCCCACGACCCCCTGAGCCTCCGTTGGGCTTGCCCCGGGGACGGCCCTTCTGTCGGTGGAAGCTGGCAACGCCCGCACCGCCGTCACCTCCGCGGACCTGAATCCGGACGCGATCGACGAACATGCCGGAGCCCCGCGGGGCTGCGAGCTACTCGGGGAGGACGTCGACCAGCCGGCGCCCGCGCCTGCTGGCGAACTTGACGCGACCCTCGGCCTTGGCGAACAGCGTGTCGTCGGAGCCACGCCCGACGTTCTCGCCCGGGTGTATGCGGGTGCCCCGCTGGCGGACGAGCACCGAGCCGGCCGATACGACCTGGCCGTCGAACACCTTGGGGCCGAGGCGCTTGGCTTTCGAGTCGCGGCCGTTCTTGGTCGAGCCGCTGGCTTTGGTCTTCGACATGGTCTAGGCCTCCTGGTCCTTCTCGGCCTTCGCGTCGCCCTTGGGCGAGCCGGCCTTCGCATCATCGTCGCTCGACCCCTTCGACGCCTTCTTCTTCTTCTTGGCGCCGGTCGAGATGCCCGTCACCTGAAGCGTGCTGTAGGTCTGGCGATGTCCCTGGCGACGCCGCGATCCGGACTTGTTCTTGTACTTGAAGACGTCGACCTTCGGCCCCCGATTCTCGCCGACGATCTCGGCGGTGACCGAGGCCTTGGCGAGCTGCTCGGGGTCGGACACGACGGAGCCGTCCTCGTCGACGAGCAGCAGCGGCGTGAACGTCACCTCGCTGATGTCGCTCTTGATCCGCTCGACGTCGATGACGTCGCCCTCGCGAACCTTCGCCTGCTTCCCGCCGGCGCGAATGATGGCGTACATGTTCTCCTCCGGATGATTTGCCCGAAGCGCGTTCCCAAAGGAGGAGACGCTCGGGACGGCCACCACCGACACGGTCGATGTCGCCGGAGCCCGAAGCTTAGCTACCCGTGACGGCCTGGAAAACCCGCAACCTCAACCGGTCTCGCTCGCCTCGATGTGGAGCGGGATCCCCTGGGTGGCCGCCTCTTCGTGGAGGATGACCCCACGACCGGCACAATGCGGGCAGACCTCCGAGAACGACTCCAGGAGACCGGCCGATACGTTCTTCCTCGTCATCTCGACGAGCCCGAGGTGCGAGACCTCGAAGACTTGGGTGCGGGTCTTGTCCTTGGCCAGCTGCTCGCGCAGCTTGAGCAGCACTGCGTCACGGTTCTTGGCGATCTCCATGTCGATGAAGTCGATCACGATGATGCCCCCGATGTCGCGCAGCCTGAGCTGCCTTGCGATCTCCTCGGCGGCCTCGAGGTTGTTCTGCAACACGGTCTGCTCGAGGTTGGTGTGGCCGACGAAGCGACCCGTGTTGACGTCGATCACGGTGAGCGCCTCGGTCCGGTCGACGACGATGTGGCCGCCGGAGGGAAGCCAAACCTTCCGTTCGAGCGCCTTGCGCAGCTGGTCCTCGACATGGAACCGCTCGAACAACGGCAGCTCCTCGTCGTAGAACTTGACCTTCGACGTGAGATCGGCCTCGGTGCCCTCCAGGTAGCTGAGCACCTGGTCGTAGGTGTCCCTGTGGTCGATGAGGAGACGGCGGAACTCACGCGTGAAGTGCTCGCGGATGACGCGCAGCACGAGAGGGGGCTCGGAGTGGATCAGCGCGGGCGCCGAGGTCGACTTGCGAGCCTCGATGTCCTTCCACACCGCCTGCAACCGCTCGATGTCGGCGGCGAGGTCCTCCCGGCTGGCTCCCTGAGCCGCGGTGCGAACGATGACGCCCATCCCTTTCGGACGCAGCTCTGCGACGATCTCGCGCAGGCGGCGGCGCTCGTCGTCGGGGAGACGGCGTGAGATCCCCCGCACATCGGCATCCGGAGCAAGCACGAGGTAGCGTCCGGCGAGGCTGATCTGATTGGTGAGGCGGGCGCCCTTCTTCCCCATCGCATCCTTGACGACCTGGACCAGCACCGAGTCGCCCGGCTTGAGGACCATCTCGATGCGGGCGCGCTTCTCGTCGAGGTCGGTATCGTCGTAGTTGACGTCGCCGGCGTACAGCACACCGTTCTTACCTTCACCGAAGTCGACGAACGCCGCCTCCATACCGGGGAGAACGTTGCGGACCTTGCCGACGTAGACGTTGCCGACGAGTGACTTCTGGTCGGAACGAGCCACGTAGTGCTCGACCAGCACGGGGCCTTCGAGCACCACGATCTGGGTCTGATGCGGGTTGGAACGCACCAGCATCTGCTTGCGGGCGGTATCGGGAGGCGGTACGACCTCCAGGTGGGGCCGGTAGGCACGGCGCCGGTCTTCGCGCCCACTCTGGCTGCGCTGGGCACCGCTGCGGTTGCGTGAACTCTGGCGAGAATTGCTGCCGCCTCGCCGGTCGCGGCCCTTGCCCGACTGGCTGCGCTGGCGCTGTGGTTGCTGCTTGTTCTTCGGGGGCCGGGTCGGCGTACGGTCAGCCTTGCCCTGGGTCGGCGCTTCTTCAGCGGGCTCCGTCTCTGGCTCCGAGAACCGTCGGATCGTGACGTTCTCTCCGCGCACTTCGCGCACGGTGCGATCTTCCGTCGCAGCGCCGCGCCGAAGGACCCGCGCGGACTTCCTGCGGAACATTCCCATGCAAACTCTCCTTCATCTGCTGCCCGTGGCAGCGCGTCGATGGCGACCGGCGACCTGATCCCAGCCGGCACGTCGCGACCGCACGCCTCCACAGCCTGGCTGCAGCGGGGCGAGAGGAGTCGGAGCAATGGCCGCCGACATAGGCGGCGAGCACGAGCATCTGAAGTATCGGAAAGCCCGGCATCGTGTCTCCGAGAGCGGATACGCGACGGCCACCCAAGGTGACCGGTTCGCCGCCAGGGTAGCACGCGAAAACCGATGTCCCGGGAGGCTATTGGCATTGAGGGCGCTGCTACGCTCGGGCCCGATGCTGCGCCGAGCCGACCAGGGCTGGATCGAGGTGATCGCCGGCCCGATGTTCTCCGGGAAGAGCGAGGAGCTCATCCGGCGGATCACCCGCTACCACCTCGCCAGGGTGCCGACCCAGACCTTCAAGCCGGCGCTCGACGTGCGCTTCTCGACCAACGAGGTCGTGTCCCACTCGCAGCTGTCGACGGCGGCTCACCCGGTGGCCGACTCCGCGGAGCTGCTGCACTCGGTCGAGGACCGCACCGTTGTCGTGGGCATCGACGAGGGCCAGTTCTTCGACGACGGCCTAGTGGACGTGGCGAAGGCGCTGGCTGCGGCCGGCAAGCGAGTCATCATCGCGGGCCTCGACCTCGACTACCTCGGCCGGCCTTTCGAGCCGATTCCCTCGCTCCTGCTCCAGGCCGAGTACGTGACGAAGGCGCTGGCCGTGTGCCACCGGTGTGGCGGCCCAGGGTTGTTCACGCAGCGGGTCGTGCAGTCCGACGAGCTCGTGGTTCTCGGCGCCGAGGGGGCGTACGAGGCACGATGCCGGCGCTGCTACGACCCCACGGAGGCGATGCAACCCTCCCTGCTCGGCGAGACCGGCGAGATCTGATCAGAGGATCTTGCGTTCTCCCGGCACGGGCGAGCGGCGCATCCACACAGAGTGCCCGAGACCGAGCGCGATGCTCATCGCGATGAACGCCGACCCCCCGTTCGAGAGGAAAGGAAGAGGGAGGCCGGTCACGGGCATCACCTGGAGCGTCATGCCGACGTTGACGAAGACGTGGAACACGAAGAACGCAGCGGCCCCGACGGCGACGAGTTGGGAGAAGCGGTCTCGCCCGTTGGCGGCGGCGACCAGCAGCCGCCACACGACCACGGCGTAGAGGGCGAGGACAAGCGTCCCACCGACAAACCCGAGCTGCTCCCCCACCGCGGTGAAGATGAAGTCCGTCGCCTGTTCAGGAACGAAGCTGAGGTTCGTCTGCGTTCCCTCGAACAGGCCCTTCCCGAAGAACCCGCCCGAGCCGATTGCGATCTTGCTCTGTAGCTGGTTGTAGAGCGCGGTCTCGGCGAGGTCGGCGTTGGGATCGAGGAAGGCGACCAGCCGGGTCAGCTGGTAGGTCCGCAACGCGTTCACCTGGAACAAACCGACTGATCCGACGACCGCGACCAGGCCGAGGAACACGAGCTGCCGCCACGTCGACCCGGCCACGAAGAGCATGATCGCTGCGATGAAGATCAGGACGAGCATCGTCCCGAGGTCGGGCTGGCTGAAGATCAGGGCCGCGGGGATCGCCACGAGCACCGTCGCCCGGGCGATGTGAAACCACTTCAGCCCCGAATCGACGGCGCTCGCCAGCAGGGCGGCGAGGGCGAGGATGACGGCCACCTTGGCGAACTCCGAGGGCTGAAGCTGGAACGGGCCGAGTGCGATCCAGCGGTTGGCGCCCTTTCGGAAGTCCCCCAGCGGGGTCAGCACCAGCGCCAGGGCCAGAATCGCAGCGCCGTAGACCAGTGGCGTCATCAGACGCAAGGACCTGTTGTCGATCAAGGATGCTGCGAGAAAGGCCACCATGCCGAGCACCACGAAGATGACGTGGCGGCGCATCAGTGATGCCGGATCCTCACCGATGGCCGTGAGCCGGGGAGCCGACGCCGTATACACCATGAGGATGCCGACAACGGCGAGCCCGAGGAACGCGAGGACGAGGAAGAGGTCCGGACGTAGGGTCCGTTCCCGCTGAAGAACGTCGATCGGATCAGACGGCGGCCGCAGGTCGGTGCCGAGCGCCATCAGTCGGCCTCCTCCCCTGCCACGATCGGCGTCATGCCGGCCTCCCCGTTGAGGAGGAACTGGAGCACGCGCCGCGCCGTCGGTGCCGCGATCTGGCCGCCACTGCCGCCACGCTCGATGACGACGGCGACGACGTATCGTGGGCTCGAGATCGGCGCGACTCCCACGAACAGCGCCGAGTCGACATCCTCTGCGGCCGTGTCGCCTTTTATGACCTCCGCGGTACCGGTCTTCCCACCTACCTCCTCCACGAGGAGACCGAAGTCGGCGAAGGCGCTGCGCGCCGTCCCGCGGTCGCCGTTCACCACCTGTTGCAGGTCGCGGCGGAACGAGGCGACCGTCTGGGGTGAGAGGTCGATCTCGTTGAGGACCGTGGGCTCGTTGGCCATGAGGACGGAGCCCGCCTGGTCGACGACGGCGGTCACCACTCGGGGCTGCCAGAGCGTCCCCCCATTCACCATCGCCGCGTATGCGTTGGCGAGTTGAAGGGGCGTCGACAATACCGAGCCCTGCCCGATCACGGCGTTCATCACGTCACCACCGGTCCACGGACCGTCACGAACCAGCCCGGGTGTCTCACGCTGCGCCCGTTCGAACCAATCCCGATCGGGGATGAGACCGTCCGTCTCGAACGGGAGATCGACACCGGTCTCGTCGTCGAAGCCGAACTCGCGTGCCCATTGCTGCAGCAGGTCCTCGGCGTACACCCCGGCGCCGTCGTCGCGTTGGCGGTTCGTCCAGATGCTGAGAGCGATCTCCCAGAAGTAGAGGTCGCACGACGTGTGGAGAGCGCTGTTGATGTCGACCGAGCTGTGGCCCTCGGGCAGCCAGTCGTTGAACACCTGCTGACTCCCGTCGGTGAAGGCAAACGCAAGCTGACCGTCGCAGAAGTAGGTCCCGGTGCGGGTCTGGGGCGTCTGCTCCCTCGGGAAGATGTTCTCCTCGAGTGCGGTCACGTAGGCGATCGCCTTGAAGGTCGACGCAGGTGCGTACACACCTTGGATCGCGAAGTTGTTGAACACGGCCAGCTCGGAGAGCCGGTCCCACTCCTCCTGGGAGATCCCGTCGACGAAGATGTTGGGGTCGTATCCCGGCACCGAAGCCATGCCCAGCACCGATCCGTCGGTGACGTCGAGCACCACACCGACGGCCCGAACCGGACACGCCGGGTCGACGACGGGATCGCACTCGGGTTGACCGTACGACGTTCGGGCCAGGGCCAGGCCCTGCACCAGCGACTCCTCCAGCGCTCGCTGCACGTCGATGTCGAGGGCGAGCTCGAGGTTGGCTCCGGGCTCCGGAGGGTCCTCGTTGACGATGTTGATGACGTCGCGTTGCGCATCGACCCGGTAGAAGATCTTGCCGGCGTGGCCCCGCAGGTCGTCGTCGTAGTGGCGTTCGACGCCTGCGCGGCCGACCGTGTCGGTCGGGCTGATGTCGGGCCGTTCGAGATCGCTCTCGTTGGGATCGCCGATGTAGCCCAAGACGTCGGCCGCCAGCTCACCTTCCGGGTAGATCCGCACCGGCTGGGGAAGTACCGAGACCGCAGGGAAGTCCTCCTCGTACTCCACGATGCGAAGCGCCTGTTGCTCGGTGAGATCTGCGACGAGCGTGATGCGATCACCCCGCAGGCGGGCATCGTCGAGAGCGTGCCGCACGTCCTCGACGGGCAACGTTGCAAATGCCGAGAGCCGCTGGATGAGGTCCTCGAGCGTCGGGTCCTCGGAGTTCGGCAACAGGGCACCGTCGACGACCGCTGCAAGAGCGGGACGGGTCCCGGCGAGGAGACGCCCCTTGCGGTCACGGATCTCTCCCCGTGGAGCGGGCGTCTCGATGACCTTGAGCTGGTTGTTCTCCGCCTGCTCGACGAACTGGCTCGCCTGAACGACCTGGATCGACCAGAGCCGCAGTGTGAGCACCGTGAGGAGTACCACGAAGGCAAGACCGAGAATGCTGATGCGCGCCCCGAAGCTCATCGCAGCCACGTCCCGACGGTCCGCTCACGCAACAACCACGTCACCAGAGGGAATACGAAGCCGGCCACGACAACCGTGTAGAGGGCGGGGAGTACCACGAGTTTCACCAGACCGGTCGTTGCGAGGAGTCGCTGCCCGAACAGGGTACTTGCCAGCAGGAACAAACCTTGGGCCATCAGGGCGATTCCGCCCACGCCGACCGCAACCACCACGGCGCCGTCGTCTGCACGGTGCCGCAGGCGGAGCGCGACATAGACCGAGACGACGTACGTCATCGCCCACAACCCGAGTGGCGAGCCACCGAGGAGATCGAGCAGCAGGCCGCTCGTGAAGCCCAGCAGGAGGGCGGGCTCGGGCTCCAGGTAGCGGACACAGGCGAGCACGACGGCGAGCACGAGCAGCGGAGAGGCGCCGAACGGCTGGACGCGCCCGTCTCCGAAGAGCGTCGTCTGCACGATGATCGCCACCACGACCAGCGCCAGGGAGACCGCGACAGGCCGGCCGGTCACCTCTCCGTCACCAGCGGGTTCGTCTCGGGCTCTGAGGGTTCGCTGTCTTCACCGGCATCGAGGGGCGACCAGCCGACGATCACCTTCACGAAGTCGATCTCAGGCAGATGGATCGCCGGCTCGACCTCGGTGACCAGCGCGAAGCTGGCTTCTGCCTCCGCTGCGTCGACGACGGTGCCGACGTCGATGCCCGGTGGGAAGCGCGTGCCGTCGGTCACCAGACGATCTCCCGCCTGGACCGGCTTGGCGGCACCGAACATCTTGAGCTGTAGCTCGCCCTGGCCGAGACCTTCGACCCATCCCGTCTCATTGGTGGCGAGGTCGCGGACGCCGACGCTGAGGCGCGGATCGGTGATGAGGCGAACCCGGGCCGACTTCGACGCCACGAGGTCGATGCGGCCGACGAGCCCGTCTTCGTCGATGACCGCCTGGCCGAGAGCGACCCCGTGTTCCCGCCCCTTGTCGATCCAGCGAACCTGGTCGAAATCGGTGGGCCCGAGAGCGAAGATCCGAGCAGGGATCGTCGGCAGGTCGCCTATCGGCTCCAGGTCGTTGAGCTGCTCGAGCTCTTCCACGCGATTGCGGAGGCTCTGGATGTCGACGAGCTGGTTGCTCAGTTCGGTGTTCTCTGCCCGCAGTCGTTCGACCTCCTCGCGCAGACCGGCGATGTTCGAAACGCCATCGATAAAGCCCGCCACGGGCCGTGTCACCGCCGTGGCGAGCTCCTGGACAGGGCCGAAGACACCCTGCGCCCCCTCCCGGAGCACCGAGCCGACCCCCGTGCCCTGGGCCCGGACGTCGAATGTCGCCAGCAGGAACGAGAGCATGAGCAACGACAGGAACAGCGTCGTCGAACGGTCGAAGCGACGGAACGAGAACATCAGCGCCGCCGCTCGGGACAGGCGCCCGTCCCCCACGGGATGACGGGGCGTGAAGGTGGCGAGTGCGATCGAGACATGAGGCGCTGGCGGCGCCCCCGATCCGGCGGGCGCCTGGTGGTGGTCATCTCACGCGCGGCCGCTCGAGGACAGCACGACGTGGAGCACGTCGAACTCCTCGAGACACGCTCCGGACCCGAGTACGACCGATTGGAGCGGACGGTCTGCAGTGACGATCGGCATACCGGTCTCGTTGGCGAGCCGAACGTCGAGGCCCCGCAACAGGGCGCCCCCGCCCGTGAGCACGATGCCGCCCTCGATGATGTCTGCGGCCAGCTCGGGCGGGGTCTTGTCCAGGGTGAACTTCACGGCGTCGACGACAGCCTGGACAGGCTCCTCGATGGCCTCCCTCACCTCGGGGCTCGAGAGCACCACGGTCTTCGGCAGGCCGGTCACCAGGTCACGGCCGCGGACTTCTGCCGCCGGCTCCTCGGTATAGGGCCAGGCGCTACCGATCGCCATCTTCACCTGCTCGGCGGTGCGCTCGCCGAGCATCAGGTTGTACTCCTTCTTGACCCACTGGATGATCGCCTCGTCCAGCTCGTCGCCCCCGATGCGGATGCTGCGCGAGACGACGATGCCGCCCAGGGAGATGACGGCGACCTCGGTGGTTCCGCCGCCCATGTCGACCACCATCGAACCTGCCGGTTCGTGCACCGGGAGACCGACGCCGATCGCCGCCGCCATCGGCTCTTCGATCGTGTAGGCGCGCCTGGCGCCGGCGTGGTAGGCGGCCTCCTCGACGGCGCGGCGCTCCACAGCGGTGATACCCGAGGGCACGCAGATGACGATGCGCGGCCGTGCCGAGAATCGGCGATTGTGCACCTTGTCGATGAAGTAGCGCAGCATCTTCTCGGTGATGTCGAAGTCGGCGATGACGCCGTTGCGGAGCGGCCGGATCGCCTGAATGTAGGACGGTGTCCGTCCGATCATCCGCTTCGCCTCCATCCCGACTTCGAGCGGCCGGTTGTCACGCGTGTTGATCGCGACCACGGACGGCTCGTTGAGCACGATCCCCATGCCGCGAACGAATACGAGGGTGTTGGCCGTGCCGAGATCGATGGCCATGTCGCGGCCGGCGACCGAGAAGATGGAGTTCAGCATGAAACCACCTGAGGGTTTCGGGTTGGGGCGGAGTTTACAGATCGAGAGACGTTGGGAAAGCTGGGTCTAGCCGGGGAAGAAGATCTCGAGCTCTCGCACGGCGCTAGCGGCTCCGTCGGAGCCGTGGACGATGTTCTCGGTGATGACCGATCCGAAGTCTCCCCTGATGGTCCCAGGTGCGGCGTCCGCGGGGTTCGTGGCGCCCATGAGCGCCCGTGCGCCCGCAATCGCACCTTCGCCTGACCATTGCATCGCAACGACCGGACCGCTGGTGATGAACTCCAGGAGCTCTGGGAAGAAGCCCTTGTCGACGTGCTCGGCGTAATGGCGGCGAGCCAAGTCCTCGTCGATGGTCAACATCCGCATCTTCTCGAGCGTGAACCCTTTCAGCTCGAAGCGCGAGATGACCTCGCCGACCAGCCCACGGGCGACGCCGTCGGGCTTGACCATCAAGAACGTGCGCTCGGTTGCCATTGAAACGGATCCTTCATGGACGGAAGGCGGGATGCTAGTGGCGATCCCGTCCCCCGACTTTGGCGAGGGGATGTGGATGATCCCCCATCGTGGCGATCGCACGACGAAGTGATGCGAGGGGGTCCGGCGAGTCCAGCGAGCCGCTAGGACCCTCTGTTCAGCGCAGCCGCTGGCGCGCCTCGCCGACGACGTACAGGGAGCCGGTCACGACGACTGCGTCATCGGGCCCGACGCGGTCCAATGCGTCGGTGACGGCCTGTCCCACGGGAGTGACGATCTCCACCGGCACGCCGTCACCGAACACGTCGGTGGCAGCCGCGGCCACCTCTTCCGCCGGCAGGGCTGCGTCGTCGTTCGCTGCGGTGGCGATCACCTCACCGACGAGGCCGGCGAGGGGAGCGAGCAGCTCGACCGGGTTCCGCTCACCTCTGAAGCCGACGACGAGCACCCGATGGGTATCGGGGAACTCGTCGGCGAGAGCGGTGGCCAGGCCCGTGATGCCCTGCTCGTTGTGGGCGCCATCGACGATGACGAGCGGGTTGCGACCAACGATCTCGATGCGTCCCGGCGACTCGGCCGCAGCTGCGGCCAGCTGGACCGCCTCGGCGTCGAGCTCACGCCCGAAGAAGGCCTCGACGGCGACCACGGACGTTGCCAGATGGTCGAGCTGGTGCCGGCCGTGGAGCGGAAGAGAGAGATCGAGGTAGCGACCGTGCAGCCCGCGGACCGCCGCACGCCATCCTCCGATCGCCTGTGCCACGTCCACCAGCTCGTAGTCGGCGTCGCGGCGAATCCACGTGGCTCCGGTCTCGGCGACACGTGCGGTGATGGCTCCCTCGGCCGCCGGGGGCAACGGCCCGGTGACCAGCAAACCGCCCTGCTTCAGGATCCCGGCTTTCTCGCCGGCGATCTCCCCGAGCGAGTCGCCGAGGTACGAGGTGTGGTCGATGGCGATCCCGGTGATCACCGAAACGTCGGCGTCGACAACGTTGGTAGCATCGAGCCGTCCCCCGAGGCCGACCTCGACCACGGCCGCGTTGACGGCGGCCGATACGAACGCCTGGAACGCCATGGCGGCGGTGACCTCGAAGTATGTGACGGTGGTGTCGTGCTGGGCTTCGTACGCGGCCACGAACGGCGCCACGTCGGCGACCGTCTGGGTCAGCGTCTGGGCGTCGACCACCTCGCCGTTGAGCGTATATCGCTCCTCGAGTCGCTCCAGGTGGGGGGATGTGAAGGTCCCCACCGAGAGTCCGTGAGCGAGAAGCAGAGCCTCGATGAGCCGCACCGTGGTCGTCTTCCCATTGGTCCCGGCCACGTGCACGGTCGGTACGTCCAGATGGGGATCGCCCATCAGCTCGAGAAGCCCACCGATTCGCTCCAGGCCGGGACGGACCCCGCTGCCGATCCTTGCGTCGAGGAACGCCACCGCCTGCTCCCGCGACGTGATGACCGGGAAGTCGACCACGTGCGTCAGCCGAGCTCGGCCAGCTGGGTTCGTAGCTTCAGCAACGTGGCCTCGAACTCCTCCAGCTTCGCCTCCTCCTTCGCCACGACGTCGGCCGGGGCCCGGTCGCGGAACTTGGGGTTCGACAGCTTCTGTCGGGACCGATCGGCGAGATCGTTCATCTCGGCGATGGCCTTCTCGAGTCGGGGACGCTCGGCGTCGACGTCTACGAGACCCGCCAGCGGAATGAAAGCGGCGACGCCACCCGCATGGATGCGCGTGTGGCCGACGAGCTCCGCAGGCGGGCCGTCTCCCGAGATCGTGGCGTTCGCCAAGGCATGGAGCTGACCGTGCCACCATTCGGCGGCCAGCCCGGCGGGATCCTCGAGCAGGATGTCGACCGGCACGTTGCCGATCTGATGCTCCGAGCGGAAACGGCGCAAGCCGGTGACGAGCTCCTGGAGCTCCGCCATCCCCGCCGGGCCCGACAGCGCCGGTGGCTCCGGCCACCTCGCCGACACGAGCAGCGAGCCGTCCCCGAGCTCCGACCACAGCTCCTCGGTCACGAACGGGACGATGGGGTGGAGCAGCTTCAACAGGTCGCGCATGACGACCCCGAGGGTCTGCTTCGTTGTCGCCGCCCTCGTTCCGTCCTTGAGGCCGACCTTGGCCATCTCGATGTACCAATCGAAGACCTCGGACCATGCGAAGTTGTACAGCAGGCCCACTGCGTCGGAGAATCGGTACTCGCGGAGCAGCTCGTCGTAGGCCCCGGTGACCTCGGCGAGACGAGCGAGGATCCACGCGTCCTCTGGACCCGGTTCCTCCGGGTATCCGTCGGTCGCAGGCACGCCCCGCACCTCGTTGTGCTCGACGACGAACCGGGCTGCGTTCCACACCTTGTTGCCGAAGCGGCGTGAGGCGTCCACCCACTCCTCGTTGAGCGGAATGTCGTGGCCAGGGGCGGCGGACTGCACGAGAGTCAGCCGGACGGCATCGGCGCCGTACTGGTCGACCAGTTCGAGGGGGTCGAGGGCGTTCCCGGCGCTCTTCGACATCTTGCGCCCGTCGGCGCTGCGCACGAGACCGTGGATGACGATGTCGTCGAAGGGTTTCTCGCCCATGAAGTGGAGCCCCATCATGAGCATGCGAGCAACCCAGAAGTAGATGATGTCGAACCCGGTGACGAGCACGGACGTGGGGTAGAACCGCGCCACATCGGCCGTCTTCTCCGGCCACCCCAACGTGGAGAAGGGCCACAGCGCCGAGGAGAACCACGTGTCGAGGACGTCGTCCTCGGCGCGCACCGAGCCGCCGCACGAGGGGCACTCCACGATGTCCTCTCGGGACACGACCATGTCGTCGCATTCGTCGCAGTACCACGCCGGGATGCGATGGCCCCACCACAGCTGACGGCTGATGCACCAGTCGCGCAGGTTCTCCATCCAGTGGAAGTAGCTCTTCTCCCAGCGCTCAGGGACGAACCTGCTATCGCCGGAGCGGACCGCATCGATTGCGGGGCGCACCAAGGGGCCGACCTTCACGAACCATTGATTGGAGAGCAGTGGCTCGACCATGGTTCCGCACCGCGAGCAGTGGCCGACCGAGTGGTGGTGATCCTCGATGGCGACGACATAGCCCTCTTCCCGAAGGGCGTGACGCACCGACTCTCGCGCCTCGAGGCGATCCATGCCGAAGAAGCGGCCGCCTTCCTTCGTGATGTTGCCTTCGGTGTCGATGACGACGATCGACTCGAGGCCGGTGCGCTCGGCGATATCGAAGTCCGTCGGATCGTGTGCCGGCGTCACCTTGACCGCTCCGGTACCGAACTCCGGGTCGACCGCCGGGTCGGCAACGATCGGGATGACCCGGTCGAGAAGCGGGAGGCGGACGGTGCGGCCGACGAGGTCGACGTACCGGGGATCGTCGGGGTGCACGGCGACGCCGGTGTCGCCCAACATGGTCTCGACGCGCGTCGTGGCCACCACGATGCCGCCCTCACCCTCGGTGAAGGGGTACCGAATGTGCACGAGCTCACCCGCAACGTCCTCGTGATCCACCTCGATCTCGGACAGCGCCGTGTGACAGCGGGGGCACCAGTTGATGATGCGGTACCCGCGGTAGATGAGGCCCTCTTCGTAGAGCGTCACGAACACCTCTCGCACGGCACGAGACAGCCCATTGTCGAGCGTGAAGCGCTCCCGGCTCCAGTCTGTCGAAAACCCCATACGGCGGATCTGACCCGTGATCTGCCCTCCGGAGCGCTCCTTCCACTGCCAGACCTGGTCCACGAACGCCTCGCGGCCGATGTCGTGCCGGGTCATGCCCTCGGCGGCCAGCTCGCGCTCCACCACGTTCTGGGTGGCGATGCCGGCGTGATCCGATCCGGGCAGCCACAGTGCGGCGTACCCCTGCATCCGCTTGCGCCGGATGATGGCGTCCTGGATGGACATGTTGAGGGCATGGCCCATGTGGAGGACGCCCGTGACGTTGGGCGGGGGAATGACGATCGAGAAGGGCTCGCCTTCGGGATTGACCTCAGGCCGGAAGGCGCCTGAACGCTCCCAGACGTCGTACCAACGCGCCTCGATCTCGCTCGGCTCGTACGTTGGCTTCATCACGTCCCTCGATCATCGGACCCCTCGGTCGGGTGACTCGATGTTAGCGACGCTCCCCACGCCCCCATGTCCGCATCTGGTTCGCTTGAATGGAGCGATGACCACGCGCCAGCGGTGGACGCTCGTTGCGGCCGTGTTGGGATCTGGCATCGTCTTCCTCGACTCGACGGTCGTCACGGTTGCGTTACCACGTATCGGTCAGGATCTCCCAACGCCCCGCCTCGGAGTCCTCGAGGCCCAGGCGTTCGTCTACAACGCCTACCTCCTGAGCCTGAGCGCCACCCTGATCCTTGCGGGTGCGCTCACCGACCATCTCGGGCGACGCCGCGTGTTCACCGGCGGCCTCGTCGGGTTCGGCATCACGTCGCTGTTGTGCGGGGTTGCGCCGTCGATGGAGCTGCTGATCGTCTTCCGCATCCTCCAGGGTGCGGCCGGCGCGTTCCTGGTGCCCGGCGCTCTCGCCCTGCTCACCGCAGCCTTCACCATGGAGGAGCAGCAGGGGCGGGCATTCGGGATCTGGGCGGGCGCCTCGGCGGTGACGACGATCGTCGGCCCGGTGGTGGGTGGCGTGCTCGTCGATGCGATCTCGTGGCGTGCCGTATTCCTCATCAACCTCCCCCTCCTGGCGTTTGCGGTGTGGGCCACCTCGGCGTTCGTGGAAGAGAGTCGGGACGAGGAGGCCGCAGGGCACTTCGACTGGGTCGGGGCCGTCGTCGGCGCCCTTGCCGTCGGCGGCTTGACCCTCGGCCTCATCCGCGGCCAGGAATCCCAGTGGGAGTCGGCCACGGCCTGGATTGCGCTGCTGGTCGGCACCGGGGCAACGATCGCCTTCCCCGTTCTCATGGTCCGGACCCAACATCCTCTGGTGCCACCTGAGCTGTTCGCCCGACGCAACTTCACCGTCACCAACATCTCTACGTTCGTGATCTACGGAGCGCTCTACACGCAGCTCTACCTCTTGACCATCTACCTCCAGGGAACGCTCGGCTACACGGCCACCGCGGCCGGGATCGCCACGGTGCCGGGAATGATTCTCCTCGCCGCTCTGTCGGCCCGCTTCGGAGCGCTCGCCGGCCGGTACGGGCCACGCTGGTTCATGGCAGCGGGACCGGCGATCATGGCAGTGGGCGCGCTGCTCCTCGCCCTCGTCGAAGCGTCGAGCGCCTCGTGGAACTTCACCGCCGGGGAGCCCAGCACGTTCCTCCCCCCGGCCGACTACCTCACCGAGGTCCTCCCCGGAGTCGTGCTGTTCGGCGCCGGCGCCATGGTGATGGTTGCACCGCTGACGACGGCGCTGATGGGCTCGATCCCCCTCGAACACGCGGGGGTGGGGTCGGGAATCAACAACGCCATTTCCCGTATCGGTCCCCAGATCGCCGGAGCGCTCATCTTCGTGGCGGTCACCGCGACCTTCTACGGAGCGTTGTCGTCGGCGGCACCGGAGCTCGACCCGGCCGACTCCGACGTGCGCGCCGTGTTTGCGCCGCTCAATGCGCCCGCCGAGGAGGTGACCCCCGCACAACTCGAAGCGTCGAAGACCGCCTCCACCGATGCCTTCCGCCTCGCCATGCTCTTGGCTGCCGGGCTCTACGTCATCGGGGCCGCGATCAACGCAGTGGGCATCACGGGCGAGCACGCGGTGCCGGCGGAGGTCGAACCGACGAGCGTGGCCGGTCAGCACTGCGCCCCCGTCCCTTGTGAGCCCGCCGAGGCCTGAACCGGGCGGGTTCGGCGCACCCTCAACCGACGCGGTTCCGAACAGGGCGCTGCACGCGCCAACGCCTACGCTGCGAGCTGCAACCGTCGGGAGGAGCCGGATGACCACTCGCATCGACGCCGACCTGATGATCCCCGGCCGTGGCGAGCCCTTCGAGGGTGGTTCCGTCGTCATGGACGGTGGCGGCATCGTCTACGCCGGGCCGCGTACTGACGCCCCGGCCGCCGACGAGGTCGTGGAGGTCGAGACCGCGCTGCCCGGGCTGTGGGAGTGCCACGGGCACTTCTTCGGGATGAGCGCACCGGACCTCGAGGTCGCCGTGAAGGAGCCGGTCGCACTCCAGGCGGGGCGCGCGACCGCCGACATCACCGCGACGCTGATGGGCGGCGTGACCTCGGTCCGCGAGGTGGGCGGGCTGGGTATCTTCCTCCGCCACGTGGTCGACGAGGGCCGCCTGGCCGGACCGAGCATCTACTCCGCCGGCGCGATTCTGTCCATGACGGGTGGCCACGCAGACGTTCACGGCTACCCCCTCGATTGGATCACCGGCATCGCCGACAACGAGACGTTCGGAATCCTCTGTGATGGGGTCCCGGAGTGTCTACGAGCCGTGCGCCGCCAGCTTCGCAAAGGGGCCACCGTCATCAAGGTCTGTGCATCCGGCGGCGTGGGCAGCGAGCTCGACCATCCCGTCCACCAGCAGTTCTCGGACGAAGAGCTCCGGGCCATCGTCGAGGAGGCGACGCGAGCCGAGGTGGCCGTTGCCGCCCACTGTCACGGCAAGCCGGGAATCATGGCTGCGTTGCGCGCCGGCGTGACGACCATCGAGCACGGCAGCTACCTGGACGAGGAAGCGGCCGATCTCATGAAGGAGAAGGGTGCGGTGCTCGTGCCCACCCGCTTCGTCATCGACGCGCTGCTCGAGATGGAGTCGGCACTTCCCCCGTACTTCTATCGCAAGCTCGTTGCGATCGCCGACCAGCACGACCAGGCCCTGAAGCTGGCGGTCGCCGCTGGGGTGACCATCGCCACCGGCACCGACATCTTCACCGGCGCCGACCTCTATGGCCGCAATGGGGCCGAGATACGCCACCTCGTCGAGGCCGGGATGACAGCGTTGGAAGCGATCGAGGCGGCTACGGTCCACGGCCCGCTGACGCTCGGACCGCGGGCTCCGCAGTCAGGCGTGCTCGAACCTGGCTTCGATGCGGACGTGATCGCCATCGACTGGAACCCTCTCGACGACGCCACACCTTGGGGTGACCCCAATCGCGTCACCCACGTGTGGAAGGCCGGTACGGCATTCAAGGCACCGTCGTGACCGATCCGGAAAGGGCCGTTCTCGTCGCACTCACGCGGCGCCGGGTGTGCAGCAGGACCGAGCTCATTCGCATCACTCGCCTCGCTACGACCACGGTCGAGTACACGACGGCAAAGCTCGTCCGCATGGGGAGGATCACGGGCGACGAGACCGGATACCGGTTGACGGGTGCCGGGCGCTCCTCGGTGCAGGTTGCGGACTGATGGGCGAGCCATCGAAGCCGCATCTCCGGCACTGGCTGGGAGCGCTGCTGGGGTTCTGGCGGAGCGACGTCAACGACCACGTCCTGGCGACTGCGGGCTTCCGAGAGGGCGACGTCGTACTCGACATCGGCTGCGGGCTGGGCCCGGCGGCCATTCCGGCGGCGCAGGCGGGGGCGGTCGTCCATGCGATGGACCCGAGCCGTGTGATGCGGGCCGGTATGCAGCTGCGGAGGACGTGGCAGCCTCGGCGTGCGAACGTCCACGTGATCGACGGGACCGCCGAGCGGATCCCGCTCGACTCGGCAACAGTCGATGTCGTCTGGTCGGTCAACGCGATGCACCATTGGGACGACATGGCGCAGGCGCTCCCTGAGATCCGGCGCGTCCTCCGCCAAGGGGGGAGGCTGGTGCTCGTCGACGAGGATCTCGAGCATCACGATCACATGCTCAGCGGAGCATTCAGCTCACACCACGAGGCGTATCCGATGGTCGACCTCGACGGGGTGGCTGACCTGGCTCGTGCGGCCGGCTTCATCGAGGTGTCTGCCGTCCGGGATCGAGTTGCCGACACCCCGATCCTCCAGATCACGGCGCGGTCGCCCGTCGACGGCTGAGCGGCGCGAGATCAGCCGTCCCGTCCCCGCACGGATGCCAGCACGATGTCGACGGGAGTCGACGCCAGATCGTCGCTGAGCTCTTGGACGTAGTCGTATCCGAAGCGCCCCTTGATGCACAGATGGCCGGAGGTGACCTCGTGGTCCAGCGGCGAGGTCACCTTGACGATGCGGTTGTCCTGGACGTGGAGCTCCAGGTTGCAGCCGACGCCGCAGTACGAGCAGACCGTGCGGGTCACCGTCTGCGCTCCCTCGTCCCACACCCCGGCCTGACGCAGCTCGTACTCGCTGCGGAACATCAGCGCTCCGGTCGGGCACACGCCGATGCAGTTGCCGCAGTACACGCACGCGGACGAGGTGAGGTCGACATCGAACTCGGTGGAGATGCGGGCGTCGAAGCCCCGCCCGGCGACCTGGATGGCGAAGGTGTTCTGGGCGTCCGGACCACACGCCTCGACGCATTTGTAACAGAGGATGCACTTGGCGTAGTCGCGTATGTACAGCTCGTCGTGGATCTTGACGGGTTGGGCGACGGTCTCCGCGACCGAGGGATCGGGGGGCCCGTGGTGGCCGGCGTGACGCCGATCCCGATCCGCCACAGGGCCGGCCGCGGCGCCGTAGCGCGACGGGTCGACGTCGTACTCCTCCATCCACCCGCGCACTTCGGCGGACACGAGCGACAGATCCACCGAGGAGGCAAGAAACTCGAAGACCATCTTGCGGGCCTGGCGGACCCGCGCAGAGTCGGTCTGCACCTCCATGCCGGGCTCGATGGCACGGGAGCAGGCCGGGACGAGTGTGCGGGAGCCCTCGACCTCTACCACGCACACGCGGCAGGTGTTCACCGGGGTCAGCGTCTCCAGGTAGCACAACGTCGGCTGGTCGTTGCCGATCGCACGGCAGGCCTCGAGGAGGGTGGACCCTTCCCGGGCCGAGACGGGTCGACCGTCGATGGTGAGCTGGATGCTCACGGCGAACCGCCGATCAGTCCGAGCTCGAGTGCGGACCGAATCGCCGATCCCGCGGTGTGGCCGAGCCCGCAGATGGAGGCATCCTTCATCGCAGTGTCGATCTCGCCGAGGAGCGCCTGCTCCGCTTCCCTGCCACCCCACGAATCACCGATCGTGAGGCGGTGAACGGCCTCCTCCTGGCGTACCGTTCCCACCCGGCAAGGAACGCACTGCCCGCACGACTCGTCGCGGAAGAACGCGGCGATACGCCGAATGATGTCGCCGAAGTCGGTGTCCGCGGTGAGGGCCATGACCACTCCCGATCCCAAGGTCACGCCCGCCGCTCGGGTTGCTTCGAAGGTCAAGGGCAGGTCGAGCTGGTCCCGGCCGACGAACATGCCGGCGGCTCCGCCGAGGAGCACGGCGCCGAGCTCGCCCGTGACACCACCTGCCAGGTCGAGAACCCCACGCAGCGTGACCCCGAAATCGACCTCGTAGACCCCGGGCGTGACCACCGCTCCCGAGACGCAGAACAGCTTCGGCCCGGTCGATTCGGCAGTGCCGATCGTTGCATACGCCTCTCCCCCTATACCCAGGATCAGCGGCACGTTGACGAGGGTCTCCACGTTGTTGACCACCGTCGGCTCACCGAAGAGCCCGGCCTGGGTGGGGAACGGAGGTTTCTGCCTGGGCTCACCCCGGAAGCCCTCGATCGAGTTGAAGAGCGCCGTTTCCTCCCCGCAGATGTAGGCACCGCCGCCGCGGCGGATCTCGACGTCGAAGTCGACGCCACTGCCGAGAATGTCGGGACCGAGCAGCCGTGCGGAGCGCGCAGCCTCGATGGCCGCCGTGAGGTGCCGGTGCGCCGTCGGGTACTCGCCTCGCAGATAGATGAAGCCCCGCCGCGCCCCCACCGCAAAGCCGGCGATCGTCAGAGCCTCGACAACGGCGAAAGGGTCCCCTTCGAGCAGGCTGCGATCCTTGAAGGTGCCGGGCTCCGCCTCGTCGGCGTTGCACACGACGTACTTGGTCGCCGCCCGACTACCGGCGACGGCTTCCCACTTCGCCCCCATCGGGAAGGCCGCTCCGCCCCTGCCCCGGATCCCTGATCGTTTGACGTGGTCGATCACGGCGTCAGCGCCCATGGCGAGCGCCGCAGGCAGCGCCGCGTACCCGTCGGCCGCCTGGTAGTCGGCTGCGCTTGCGGGGTCGATGGCGCCGACACGCCTCAGGAGGCGCAGCCCGGTTCGGTCGCCGATCGTCTGGGGCACGGCGAAGTCTGCACTGGTCCGCATGGGTGCCCTGCCGCCTTCGAGGAAGTAGTACACGGCACCGGGGTCGGCGGCCCACAGGTCGGCGTCGTCCTCGCCGGCACGCTGGACGAGCGCGGCGGGCGCACGGTCGCATTGCCCGAGACATGGGCTGGGCACGACGTCGTCCCGGTTTCCGAGCCGCTCCAGGAGCTCCAGGCCCCCGGCCGTGCGGCATGCGATGTCGTCGCATACGTGAGCGACCCGCGGCGGACGCGGGTGCGTCGACAGCAGGGCGTAGAAGGATGCCACGCCATAGGCCTCCGCAGGCGGCACGTCGAGGCGCTCACAGATGTAGTTGAGCGCACCCTCCCCGATCCAGCCGATGGCTCCCTGCACCGCATGGAGCGCAGGCAGGAGGAGGTGGCGTTTTCCGGCGGCGCCGTGGTATCCGCCAAAGGCCACATGCCCGTCGATCCGGCGGCGGGATGCGCCCTCCCACCCCGATGCCGGGGGGCCGAGCAGGCCGTCGACGGCCGCACGCTCCTCGTGCGTTGCCGTGGCGGACATCAGCTTTACGTCGATGATCGCCTCCTCGGCACGATCGGACGGTGACCCAGCCTACGAGAGCAACGAGTGCGTTGCATCGCCGTCGACGTCACCGCACCGGGACCACGCGAAACACGGTCCCCTCGAAGTTCGCGAGGTACAGCTCGCCTGCGCCGTCGACGCCGAAGCTGTTGACCTGCCCGGCCTCGACGAGGTCACCGGACCAATCCTGCTCGGCGGTGACGGCGCCGCCTTCGTACCGGAAGCTCCGGACCCACAGGCCGCACCAGTCGCCGTAGAAGTAGTGGCCCGCCAGCTCGGGTATTTCGTTGCCCCGGTAGACGTAGCCACCTGTGATGGAGCACCCCTCGTCGTGGTCATACTCGAAGACCGGCAACGTCAGACCGGTCATGTCGCAGTCGGAAGGCGAGAAGCAATGGGTTCCCTCGGTTAAGGGCCACCCGAAGTTGTAGCCGCCCTCGGCGACGGAGACGATGTCGACCTCCTCCCACCTCTCCTGCCCCACATCGGCGATGTACATCAGATTCTCGACGGGATCGATGGAGAAGCGCCACGGGTTGCGGAGGCCGTAAGCCCACACTTCGGCGGCGCCTCCGCCCGAGACGAACGGATTGTCGGACGGGATCGCGTAGGGGTCACCCGAGTCGACGTCGAGGCGGACGATCGACGCGAAGAACGTATCCGGGTTCTGCCCCTGGTTCTTCGAGTCGGCGCCGTCACCGAGCGACACGTACAGGTAGCCGTCCGGCCCAAAAACCACGGCACCGCCGTAGTGCCGGGTGTCGCTGGACTCGGGCGGCTGCTCCAGCTCGAAGAGGACGTTCTCCGCCTCGGGATCTGCCCGGTTCGGGTCATCGCTCACGGAGAACTCCGAGAGCTGCCGGTTCCCCGACAGGTCGGTGTAGTAGACGAAGAGGCGCCCGTTGGTGGCGTAGTCGGGATGAAAAGCGAGTCCGAGCATGCCCTGCTCGATGCCGTTGGCGCCTACGCGGTCACGCAGGTTCAAGTAGGGGTCCTCGAGGAGGCCGGCCTCGGGATCGATGATCCTGATCGATCCCGACCGCTCGACGGCGAACACACGAGGATCCCCGCCGGGAGCCGTGACGACGGTCGGCTGGTGGAGACCCGTCGCGACTGCCTCCAGGGCGAGACCTTGGAGCGGTGCGGAGGGACCTGCGGTCGTCGTCGGCGCCGGCTCGGTGGGCTCGTCGGAGCCGCCGAGGGTGTCCGTGGTGGTCGGAGCGGTGGCCTCTGGCGCAGCTGCGAGCGTCGTGGCGATGGTCGTCTCGGCAGACACCCGTGTCGCCGTTTCCGCCGGCCCGAAGGGTGTCTCCATCGCATCGCCACACGCAGCGACGAGCAGCGCGCAACTCGCCAGAGCAACGAGCCACAGGCCGCGTCTGCCCGACGGAGACGGATCGTCGCGCACGCCGTTCATGGCGCCATTCAAGCTCGTCGAGTGTGCTTGGACGCGTCATGGTGACGCGTCCAAGCACATTCGACGTGTCTCAACCTACGCGCTCGATCCCGACGGCGGTCGCCTTGAACTCGGCCGTGCCGGACTTGGGGTCCCAGGCGTCGATGGTGAGCTGGTTGACGTCGGCTTCGTCGGGGAAGTGGAGAGCCATGAAAGCCAGCCCGGGCCGGAGGCTTTCGTGGAAACGAACGGGAACATCGATCGCACCGCGCCGGGAGGTCACCCGAACGATCTCGCCTTCCGAAAGACCCAACTCGGCACCGTCCTCCGGAGAGAGCTCGATGATCCCGCCGGCCCGGATCGGCGATGCGAACCCTCCCGACTGGACGCCGGTGTTGTACGAGTCGAGACGCCGTCCGGTGGTGAGCCGGATGGGGTAGTCGTCGCTGAGCTCATCGACCGGCGGCACCCATTCGGTGGGCACGAAAGGCGCCGGGTCACGGGGCATCGGGTCCTCCCACAGCCAACCGTGGAGGAACTGGGTCCCGGGATGATCCAAGCTTGGGCACGGCCACTGGATCCCGCCGAGGGCGTCGAGACGTTCGTAGGACATTCCGGCGTGCATCGGTGACAAGGCCCGGAGCTCGTCCCACACCTCCTCCGCCGCAGGCATCCCCCAGTTGATGCCCATGCGGGCGGCGAGCAGCGAGAGAATCTCGAGATCGTCCTTGGCTTCACCGGGCGGTTCCAGGGCCTTGCGGACGCGCTGGACACGACGTTCGCTGGAGGTGACGGTGCCATCGCTCTCCGCCCAACCGACGGCGGCGGGGAACACGACATCCGCCATGGCCGCCGTCTCGGTCATGGAGATGTCTTGGACGACCATGAACTCGAGATCGTCGATCAGACGACGGATCCGCCGGACGTCCGCCTCGGATTGCGCCGGATTCTCACCGATGACGTAGAGAGCGGTGAGGTCGCCGCGCTCCATCGCCTCGAACATCAGTGAGATGTGCCAGCCGGGCTCGGGAGGCACGTCGTGGCCCCACAATGCCTCGAACTTGCCGCGCGCCACCGGTTCGGCGACGTCCTGGAATCCCGGGAGCTTGTTGGGCAGCGCACCCATGTCGCCGCCACCCTGGACGTTGTTCTGGCCACGAATCGGCACCAGCCCGGATCCGTAGCGACCGACATGGCCCGTGAGCAGTGCGAGGTTGATGAGGGCGAGAACGTTGTCGGTTGCGTTGTGGTGCTCGGTGATGCCGAGGGTCCAGCAGATCTGCGCCGTCTTCGCCGTCGCGTAGTCGTGGGCCAGGTTGCGGATCACCTCGGCGGGGACGCCGGTGATCTGCTCGGCGTACTCGAGGGTGTAGGGCTCAACGGCCGCCCGGTATGCGGCAAAACCCGACGTGGAGTGGTCGATGAAGTCCTGGTTGACGAGCCCGGCGCCGATGATCTCGCGTCCCACGGCGTTGGCGAGCGCGATGTCGGACCCGACGTCAATGCCGAGCCACACGTCGGCCCACTGGGCCGACGACGTCCGTCGCGGATCGACCGTGTACATCTTGGCGCCGTTGCGGACGCCCTTCATCAGGTGGTGGAAGAAGATCGGATGGGCTTCTCGCGCGTTCGAACCCCACAGGACGATCAGATCCGTGGTTTCGATCTCTTCGTAGGACGACGTACCGCCTCCCGCTCCCAGCACCATCGCCAGACCGGCGACGCTAGGGGCGTGTCAAGTGCGATTGCAGCTGTCGATGTTGTTGCTGCCCATCACGACTCGAGCGAACTTCTGGGCGAGGAAGTTCATCTCGTTGGTCGCCTTCGAGCAGCTGAACATGCCGGCGGCGGTGCCGCGACGGGCTCCGAGCCCTGCGGCGGCGGTATCGAGGGCTGCGTCCCACGTCGCCGGCTCGAGGGTCCCGTTCCGTTTGACGTACGGGGTCGTAAGCCGAGGTCGACGTTTCGCCATCCCATCACCTCCCTTCCGCGCCGAGGATACAGAACGTAGCCGAGTCTCCCCTCGGGTTTCTCCCCCGAGCGCGCGTAGAGTGCTCGCCCATGAGCGATCTCTACGGCGCAATCGAGGCCGGCGGAACGAAGTTCGTGTGTGCGTACGGATCCGGTCCCGACGACATCGCGGCCGAGGCACGATTCCCGACCGAAGACCCGACGACCACGCTCGGGAACATGGTGGCTTTCTTCACCGAGCAGATCGAGCGTGTGGGGCCGGCGGACGGGTTCGGTGTGGCCTCGTTCGGTCCGATCGAGCTGCGGAAGGACCATCCTCAGTACGGTTGCATCACGACGACACCCAAGGCAGGGTGGTCGGGAACACAGATCATCCAGCCGCTCGCAGACGCCTTCGGCGCACGGGTCGGTTTCGACACCGATGTGAACGGTGCCGGTCTCGGCGAAGGACGTTGGGGTGCGGCGAAGGGCCTGTCGACCTTCGTCTACGTGACCATCGGCACCGGCATCGGAGGCGGTGCCATCGTGGACGGCAAACCGCTGCACGGTCTCACCCATCCCGAGATGGGACACGTGGCGGTGAGGCGCAAGCCCAGAGATGCGTTCGGGGGCATCTGTCCGTTCCACGGCGACTGCTTCGAGGGAATGGCCAGCGGCCAGGCGATGGCGGCACGGTGGGGCACGCCGGCCGAGGAGCTCACCGGCTCCGCCCAGGCCGAGGCCGTGGCCGTCGAGGCCTGGTACGTGGCGCAGGGCTTCCGCTCGATCGTCTACACGTGTGCGCCCGAGCGCATCGTGATGGGTGGCGGCGTCACCGCGTTGCCGGGCCTCCTCGACGCGGTGCGAGCCGAGCTGGGCATGGCCCTGGCCGGATATCCCGGCTTGGCCGAGCACGACCAAGCGGAGTTCGTGGTGCTACCCGGGCTCGGCGGACGATCGGGCATTGCCGGAGCCTTCGCCCTGGCGGCGACGGTTGCCGCAGGCGACTGAGGTCGCCCGTCGCAAGCGACGATAGCCTGAGGCCGTGACCACCAACGCAGGACAGAGGTTCTTCGACTCCCGAGCGGCGTTCACGATGTTCGTGAACACCACCGACGAGAAGGTGCAGATCGCGGAACGGATCGCTCGCGAGACCGACCAGGTCGAGCCGGGCCACTGGGCGCTGCGTATCTTCGACGCCGGCATGGGCGACGCCACGGTCCTCGGTCTGCTGATGCGGCGCCTCCATCGCCGCTTCACCCACGTGCCGTGGCGCATCGTCGGCAAGGAGATCAGCGTCGAGGACGTGCGCCACGCGATCGGCTGGCTCCCCGATCGATTCGCCGAGCATCCCGAGTTGGTGTTCGTCGTCACCAACCTGCGCTACCGGGACGCGACGAGCCTGTCCTCGCCGGGTGACATCCGCTGGCGGGTACATCCGCTCGACGGTGACACGGCACACGATTTCGAGCTCCAGATACGGGCCACGCATCCGAGGATCGAGGCGGACTGGGCCGTGATGACCTCCCCGGCCACGGGGAACCCGATCCCGGCCCACCCGGCCGTCCACGTCTTCTACCGGACCGATCGCGAGTTCATCCTGCGCAACGTCATCCCTCGACGCGGGCACGTCGACGGCGAGTACGACCTCATCATCGCCTCGCAGCCATACCGGGCTCGCAGCTCCGCCGAGCACAAGGTGCGCACGGTGATCGCCCCTCTCGCCAAAGCGCTCGCACCCGGGGGGCGGCTCGTAGGGATCCACGGCCACGGCGACGATCCCGGTCTCGACATCATCCGGGGCGTGTGGCCCGACGAAGACCCCTTCGTCACCGACCGTCACGAGATCCTCGCCGAGGCCCGCCGCCAGCTTCGCACCGAGCACCCCGATCTCGAGTTCATGGAGCATGCGGACGACCAGGCGATCTTCCGCTACCGGCTCAACACGATGCCGTCGGAGCAAAAGGAGCACATCGGCACCTCGTCGATCCTCGCCGCCTGGAACGCAGCCGGCTACGTGGCGCAGATCGAGGAAGCCCGGCTTGCCGAGGCGCTGGCCTCCGGTGCCTACGTCGAGGCCACGCGCAAGGTGCTCGAGGCGCACAACGGCGTGTGGTTCAACGACGAGAGCTACGTCATCGCACGCCGTCGCTGACGGCGGCTAGGCCGAGCGCTCCTCGGGAAGGTCGCCGGCCACGAGGTCCTGCACCGGGATGAGTGTCGGGTTGACCTTCTCCCGCACGACGTCCTCGTCGATCAGGACCTGGGCGATGTCGGTCCGGCTCGGCAGCTCGTACATGGTGTCGAGCAGCACCTCTTCCATGATGGCCCGCAAGCCGCGAGCGCCGGTCCCGCGCTTCATCGCCTGCTCGGCGATCGCGACCATCGCCTCGTCCGTCACCTGCAGCTCGACGCCGTCCATCTCGAAGAACTTGGCGTACTGCCGGGTCAGGGCGTTGCGCGGCTCGGTGAGGACTCGTACCAGAGCGTCCTTGTCCAGGTCGTCGACCGTGGCCACCACCGGGAGCCGTCCGATGAACTCAGGGATGAGGCCGAAGCTGATGAGATCCTCGGGCATGACCTTGGCGATGATGTCGCTCGGACGGCCCCGGTCCGCAGAGCGCACGTCGGCGCCGAAACCCACGGTGTTCTTGCCGATCCGAGCGCTGATCACGTTCTCCAAGCCTGCAAAGGCGCCACCGCAGATGAAGAGCATGTTCGTGGTATCGATCTGGAGAAACTCTTGGTGCGGGTGTTTCCGCCCACCCTGGGGCGGCACGGAGGCCACGGTGCCCTCGAGAATCTTGAGCAATGCCTGCTGCACGCCTTCGCCCGACACGTCCCTGGTGATCGACGGGTTCTCGGCCTTGCGGGCGATCTTGTCGATCTCATCGATGTAGATGATCCCGGTCTCGGCGCGCTTGATGTCGTAGTCGGCCGCCTGGATCAGCTTGAGGAGGATGTTCTCGACATCCTCGCCCACGTATCCGGCCTCGGTGAGCGCGGTGGCATCGGCGATCGCAAAGGGGACGTTGAGGAGACGGGCGAGCGTCTGGGCCATGAGAGTCTTGCCGACGCCGGTAGGCCCGACGAGCAGGATGTTCGACTTCTGGAGCTCCACTTCGTCATCCGTGCGCTTGCCGACGCGCACCCGCTTGTAGTGGTTGTAGACGGCGACCGACAGGATCCGCTTGGCACGTTCTTGTCCTACGACGTACGAGTCGAGGAACCGGTAGATCTCGTGGGGTTTGGGAAGCTCGGTGACACCCACCTCTTCGATCTCTGCGAGCTCCTCTTCGATGATCTCGTTGCACAGCTCGATGCACTCATCGCAGATGTACACGCCGGGGCCGGCGATCAGCTTCTTGACCTGCTTCTGCGACTTGCCGCAGAAGCTGCACTTGAGAAGCTCGGTCCCCTCGTATTTTGCCAAGGTTGCGCTCTCCCTACCCGCCGGATACGGCTTCGAGCTTACGCCCTACGATCACCTGGTCAACGATTCCGTACTCGACGGCCTCTTCGGCGCCCATCCAGAAGTCGCGATCGGTGTCCTGCTGTACCCGCTCCAGATCCTGCTGCGTGTGCGTCGAGAGGATGACGTTGATGTCCTCGCGGGTCTTGAGGATCTCTCGGGCGTGGATCTCGATGTCCGTCGCCTGACCGCCGAGCCCGGAGATGTGGGGCTGGTGGAGCATGATGCGGGCGTGGGGCAGGGCGAAGCGCTTGCCCTTGGCGCCGCCGGCGAGGAGGACGGCGGCCGCCGAAGCGGCCAACCCCATGCAGTAGGTCGCCATGTCGGGCTTGATGAACTGCATCGTGTCGTAGATGGCCATGAGCGCCGTGGTCGAGCCGCCCGGTGAGTTGATGTACATGGCGATGTCCTTGTCGGGGTCCTCGCCCTCGAGGTGGATGAGCTGCGCCATGATGAGGTTGCCTACGGTGTCGTCGATCGGCGTGCCGAGGAACACGATGCGCTCCTTCAGCAGCCGGCTGTAGATGTCGAAAGCTCGTTCACCACGGGGCGTCTGCTCGACGACGGTGGGTACGAGATAGCTGTTGGGGGTGATGAGTTCTCTGCGGCTGGTCATGCGTCCTCGTCGGCGTCGGGGCCGGCTTCCTGGTCACCGACCGAGCTTTCGGGCGCCTCTTCCTCCTGCTCGTCTTCTTCTTCGTCGACGGGGAGGCTCAGGTTCACCGGATTTCCGTCGGCATCGACCGCCGTCGACGATTCGAGAATCAGGTCCAGCGCCTTCCGCCTCAGGATATCACCGGCAAGCACCTTGTCCTGCCCGTTGGCGGTGAGAACTCTGCGGATCTCCTCGATCGGCCGGCCCGACGACTCCGCCATGGCGGCCATCGCCGATTCGATCTCCTCGTCCTCGGCTGCGAGGTTCTGCGCATGGGCGACGCCCTCGAGCAGGATCCGGGTCCGCAACGAGCGGACCGCCCCGGTGCGCATCTCCTCGATGAACGCGTTCTGGTCCTGTCCGGTGACGGAGAGATACGTAGCGAGATCCAGTCCCTGGGCTTGCAGGCTGTGGACGATGTTGTGGAGCGAGGATTCGATCTCGGCATCGACGAGCGCATCGGGAAGCTCGACGTCGAGCTCCTCGACCAGCTCGTCGATCAACTTGTCGCGGAACGAGCCCTCGACCATGTTGAGCTTCATACGCAACAAGCCACGCCGCAGCTGCTCAGTCAGCTCGTCGACCGTGTCGAACTCCGATACATCGAATACCCACTCGTCGGTGAGCTCCGGCAGCTTCTTGGCTTTGACACCCTTGACGAGGACTCGCAAGTTCACCTCTTCTCCCTCGTGCTCGCCGAAGCCCTCGGGAAGTGTTGCCGGGCCCTCTTGGATGGCGCCGGCCTTGCTGCCTACGAGCAGCTCGTCGAGGCCGGGGATGTACGAGCGCGAACCCACCTCGTAGAGGAGGTCGTCGGCCTGCACGTCCTCCACGGGCCCGCCGGCTCGGTGAGCCGACAGGTTGATGAGGACGAAGTCGCCCTCGTCTGCCTCGCGGGCGACGTCCTCGAGCTCGGCGAACTGTCCCCGGAACCGATCGATCTGGGCTTGGAGCTCGTCGTCCTCGACCTCAGGTACCTCGACCTCGACTTGGCGGGCGAGGTCGGGAACCTCCTCGACCGTCGGCCAGAGCGTCACCCGCACGTCCACCTCGACGCCACCCTCGTCCCCGTCGCGCACCTCGGAGATCTGGGGCACGGTCACCGGCTCGAGCTCGATCTCGTCGAGGGCGGCCCCGACGAGAGCCGGCAGGGCTTCCTCGAGCGCCTCGGTCCTGAGCGCGTCGGCGCCCACCATCCGCTCCACGATCGACCGCGGCGCCTTGCCGGGACGAAACCCTTTGATCTTCATCTCTCGGGAGAGCTTGCGTGCGGCCTTGTTCTTGGCGTCCTCGAGCTCCGGCTCGTCGAGGTAGAGGGTGACCAGCCGTTCGAACTTGCCGGCCTCGGCGACGTCGGTGTGCAAGGTGTTCTTCTCCGCAGTCGATGGATTGCTCTGAGACTTGGACGGCGCAGCCCGCCGCCGCGTCGAGAATTGGGGTGGCCGACGGGATTTGAACCCGCGACCTCCTGGACCACAACCAGGCGCTCTAACCGAGCTGAGCTACGGCCACCATGTGTCGGTCGGCGGTCATGCAGACCGCCCGGGGGTGAAGGACGTCCCCGCGCCCCCGGAAGGATTCGAACCCTCGACCAAGAGCTTAGAAGGCTCCTGCTCTGTCCACTGAGCTACGGGGGCGTGCTCGCAGCGAGCGCACCTTCGAGCGGATGACGGGAATCGAACCCGCATAACCAGCTTGGAAGGCTGGGGCTCTGCCATTGAGCTACATCCGCGAGCGCCGGGTAGGTTAGACGACCGGC
>JBFINP010000034.1:0-30620 GCA_041611095.1 Acidimicrobiia bacterium
CCCCCCCCCCCCCCCCCCCCGGCGGTTTTTTCGTCGCAAAGGACTCAGATCGAGTCGAGGCCGGCTCGCAAGCCGGCCGCCAGCTCGTCGAGTTGATCGGTGCTGATGATGAGGGGTGGCGAGACCTGGAGGGCGCCACCACCGATGGGCCGCGTGATCACGCCTGCGGCCCGGGAGCCGCTAGCGGCCCGGGAGGGAGCCTCGGGATCCGCGGCCAGAACCGAGTCGGCGAGTTGCACCGCCGCCAGCGCTCCCACACCACCGCGGACGTGACCTACGGCAGGGTGATCGCCTAGCGGAGCCAACGTCTCCATGATCTCCGTCTCGAGCTCGAGCGCTCGTGCCAGGAGTCCCTCTCGCTCGATGACGGCGAGGTTCATCTGGGCGGCGACGCAGGCGACCGGATGCCCCGAATACGTGTAGCCGTGGCGCCACATCGCCCCCTCGCCGGACCAGAAGGGCTCGGCCACTCGCGGGCTCGCCACGACGCCGCCCAATGGTGCGTAACCGGAGGTGACGCCCTTGGCGAAGATCACGAGGTCGGGCTCGAGGCTGAAGCGCGTCGAGGCAAACCAATCACCTACGCGGCCGAAGCCGGTCACTACCTCATCCGCGATGAAGAGCGCACCCGCCTCGTCCACGGCGCGGCGGGCGTGCTTCAGGTAGCCGTCGGGTGCGGGGCGAACGCCACCGGCCCCGATCACGGGTTCGCAAAAGAGGCCGGCGACCCGATCCGGGCCGACGTCTTCGATGGTGCTGCGTAGATCGTCCACCGAGTCGTAGTCCACCCGGACGACGTCCTGGATCATGGGTCCGTGGCCTTCGAGGTTCGCTGCGATGCCGGCGAGGCTGGTTCCGTACCCATGCATGCCGTGATAGGCCCAATCCCGGATGATGAACACGGTTCGCTCCGGCTGGCCCGTCTCGGCGAAGTAGCGGCGGGTCAGCTTGGCGGCCGTGTCCACGGAATCGGATCCGCCGGAGGTGAAGAACACCTTGCTCCCCGGCACCGGGGCGAGACCGGCGATCCGGTCGGCGAGCTGAAGGGCTGCCGGGTTGGCGTAGTCGCCGAAGGTGTGGAACGCGGCCAGGTGGGCCGATTGCCGGGCCATGGCTTCGCCGATCTCTGTGCGGCCGTAGCCGATGTTGGCGTACCAGAGGCTGGCGGTGCCGTCGAGGTACCGGTTGCCGTCGACGTCGTAGACGTACACGCCCTCGCCGCGCTCGATCACCATCTCATTGCCGGCGACGACGGCCATGTTCGCAAATGGGTGCCAGAAGGAGCTCATGGCGGGAATGGTAGGAACGCAGGCGGGAGCGTTACGAGTCGATCTGCGTCAGGCCGGCACGAACGCCAGCTGCAGCTCGATCGTGCCCATCTCGGCGATCGACAGCACCGAGAAGCCGGTTGGAGGGACGATCTCGAAATCGGTTACGACGATGTCCACAGAGCCCACGACGACGATCGTCTCCTCGTCGACCAACCGTCCTTCGATCGGGATCTCCACAGTGTGCGTCACGCCGTGCAGCGTGAGGTCGCCGGTGGCGGTCGCGTTGATCGTTTCGCCGACGGCCGGCGTCGTTCCGAGTTCGATCGGCGTCGTGAGGGTGAACGTAGCGGTCGGGAAGGTCGCGGTCTCCAGGCCACGATCGCGCAGCGCCCCGTCCCGCCGGCTCTGGTCACTCTGGAGCGTCGTCATGTCGACCTCGACGTCGACTGCGTCGATCGACATGCCGTTGAGGCTCAGCGTGCCCGTCACGTCCGAGGTGCGTCCCACGGCCTCGGCCGTACCGAAGTTCGCCAGCTCCTCTTGGATGCGGTACCCGGCGAACGAGGCCGCGGGGTCCACGCTCCACACACCTTCGAGACCGGCCGCGGCGGCCGCCACGGTGGTGAGCGTCGGCTCGGTCGGGACGGCTGCCACGGTCGTCTCCGTCGCCGACGTCGTCTCGGTGACCTCGGTCACGGCATCCTCGAGGCTGACCGGTGGCGGCGCATCGCTGCGGATGAAGAATGCCCAGAAAGCTATTCCTCCAGCAAGGATGACGAGGGCGATGGCGGCCAGGATCGTACGGCGGTTCATGTGTGTCTTCCGTTTCGGGAAGGGCGCAGTGTGGTGTGCCCCCGGTTCTTTCGTTATCACGAGCCGCGGCGCGTTCGCGGTTCGCGATGGGCCGAGCCGACTCACACCGAGCTCAGCCGTGACGTGGCTCCCGGATTCCGGCGAGCTCCCTCACCTCGGCCGTACTGGCGAGGCGGCCCCGTCCCACCCTGATGCCGGTGGCGTCTCCGACACGGTTCATCATCTCGAAGGTGGCGATGACTGCCGCCGCATCGACGAACGCATCCCAGCCCAGCTCGGCGACGGCCTCGCCTCGCGCCTCGTCGAGCTGTCCTTCCTCGCCGGCCACGGCGGCGTCGGCGAGACGGACGAGCGCTCGTCCCCCGGGCACGAGCGGGTCACGTCGCGGATCGGTCACGGCGGCGAGATCGACCGGGGTTTCGGTGGCGATACAGCTCTCCCGGAGCATGCTGACATGGGCCACCAGTCAGTAGAAGCAGTCGTTGAGCTCCGAGACCCGCGAAGCGACGAGCTCGATTTGCGGCCTCGTCAGAACGTGCGGGCTGCCCGGCTCGCGCATCTGGGAGGGCGAGAGGTAGAGGCGATTGTGCAGCAGCTTCATACCGGCGAACGCTTCAGGCACCAGCGAGAGCGCCCACCAGATGCCTCCGATGTGCGTCATGGGCACGAACCCCTTGGCGGGCCGGGCGTTCTCGTCGACGACGCCGGTCGGATCCCCGTCGCTCGGCTCTGGTAGGGGGCGCGGGGGTGCGCCGATCGTGGCCTCGAAGGCGTCGACGGCGGCGACACGGCTGACGACGCCCACCAGCTCGACGTAGCCCACAACGGGGAGTCCGGACGTCACGATGCGGCTCACCCAGGCCTCGTCGATCCCGGCCGGATCTGTCGCCACACGACGGGCCGCCTCGACGACGGGCTCCGGCAGAGGTGCGTTGCCGGTCCCGGTGACGGCCCGGGTGGCGCGAGCTACTGCGGCGATGGCGACGCGGTCGTGGCCCGTGTAGACGGCGCCGGGGTACCGCAGGGTGTCCCATGTGCGATCGAGGGCATCGACGATGTCCGCGCGGATGTCGCGCCGGTGGTGCATCGGGCTGTGTCTGGCCGCCACACGGGGAGCATAGGCCCCGGCGCTTCTGCCCGGATTCCGGATTCCCGGCTTCCCTGCGGGCAACCGGCCATGGTCTGCGCGACCATGGTGGCGATGTGGGTGGAACGGATGCGGGCTGAGCTGCGTCCAACCGGGGTGAAATGGGAGTTGGGACGTTGACGTCGACGAACGAGCCCGAACTCCTCGAGAGGGCGCGCCGCGGCGACCACCGGGCGTTCGCGGATTTGCTGCGCCTCCACGACTCGGGGATGCGCGCGCTTGCGTACCGCCTCCTCGGGAACGTCACGTTGATGGACGACGCACTGCAGGAGGCATATGTGAAGGCGTATCGGGCGCTGCCCAGGTTCCGTGGGGAGTCCTCCGTCGGAACATGGCTGTACCGGATCGCTCATAACGCATGCATCGACCTGATGCGGAGACAGCGGGAGGCGGAGCCGCTCCCCGACGGCGAGCCCGACGTGGTGCCCGCGCTCGATGCGCGGGTTGCCACGCGGCTCGACGTCGACCAGGCACTCTCCGGTCTCTCGGTCGACCATCGGTCTGTCCTGGTCCTCGTCGATGCGCTCGGCTTCGACTACCGGGATGCAGCCGAGGTGCTCAACGTGCCCGTGGGCACGATCCGGTCGCGGCTGGCACGAGCGCGCGGTGCGATGCGACGCCGACTTGGCGAAGGTGAGTGAGATGCGAAGGCGAGACAGAGCAATCCGTCGACGCTTGAGAGAGCTACCCGTTCCCGACCACGCACCCGGGTTCTGGGCCGGTGTCGAGCGCGGCCTCGAGCAGGCGGACCAGGACGAGAGCTTGGGCGACCTCTCGACCGTGGTGCCTCTAGAGCGGAGCAATTCGTACGCGGGGTTCGCACCATGGATGGCCGCGGTTGCGGGCGCCGCCGTCGTGCTGGCCTTCGGAGCGATCACGGCGCTCGTGTTCCGTAGTGGTGGAGGCGACGAGCTGGCGACGTCGGAGACCGTGGTGGTCACGCCAGGCGTCCCTGCGACCATGGCCGGCTCGACTACCACGACCTCGGTGCGCGTGGCCGACGTCATCGCCCCCTCGCCGTGGTCCGATGCAGCCCTGAGCCGGAGCGACGTGCCGCCGGCGCTGCTACTCGCCTGGGATGAGGCCGAGAACAAGGAGTGGTGCAGTGCGCTCGCTCCGGAGGCGCTGGGCGAGGTTGCGGCGGACGCCGAGGTACGGAGGGCCCGTTTCGACGGCGGCTGGGGCGTGGCCTGGGATCTGCCCGACGGACCCGGCCAGACGGCCGCCGGCGAGGACTGTCCCGACTGCGGCCGGTCCGCGTTCGGTGTTGCGGGCACGTCCGCCGTGCAGAACCCCGGCACCGGCCGTGATCAACCCAACACCATTGCCTGGTCCGATGGGAGCTTCGCCGGATACGGAGCCGATCGCACCGCTGCCGAGAGCACTCGTCGCGTGGCCGATGTCGTCGTCGCGGGGCAGGGATGCGTGTACGAGGTGTGGTCGAATCTCGGCGATGCGCACCTCGTTGAGGTGTTGCAGGGGCTGCGGCTCGTGCAGGGCATGAAGGCGGCGCCCGTGGAGCTTCGACGGCCCGGCGATGCCCCGATGGTCGACGAGCGAGGCGCTCCGCCGTGGGCCGGCACCGTGATAGACCGCGCCGAAGTGAGCGATCTCGTCCTGGGGCAGTGGGAGGAGCTCGGTGTCGACTCCTCGCTCGTGTTTCAGGATCCGGGCGTCGAGCTGGAGGGTGCAGAGCTCCGGACGTGGGATCGAGGTGTCGCGTGGGACGCCGCCGGAGGCGAGGGCCACGACGCGGACAATCGCCCCTGTGCCGACTGCGGCCGCGGCGCGGTGGGCCTCGGCTGGCAGCCGGCGGCGCCGGAGGCGACTGAAGACGGTGTGTCCCTTCCGTACCGGATCACGTGGTCCGACGGGAGCTACGCCGAGTATGGAGGGCGTCTTTCGCACCCGGCCCTGCCTCGCGATCGGGTCGTCTACGTCGACCCGGAGACGGGGGCCGAGACGGCCGATGCCTTGCAGGCGATCGTTCACGTGGCCGGGATGAACCACGACATCATCGTGTGGACGCACCTCGGGGAGGAACATCTGCTCACGCTCATCGACCGCCTGCGGATGGTCTCCTCGGGTTGATGGCGGCTCAGGAGCAGTCCGGCTCTATGTCGGGCATCTCCGCAGTCGAATCGAAGGCCGTGGGTCGTTCCCCGATGTCGTAGAGCACCACGGGGACGCCGGCCACATCGGCCGGCAGCGCCGCCCGCAGTTCGGCGGTGATCCCGGAGCACAGCACGAGCACCGCCGGATCGCCCGCTTCGGTCTCACCCCGGCCGACGCCCTCGACCCCGGGCACGTCGAGCAGCGCTCCGGCGGCCGCCACGGCCGCCGCGACGGCCTCGTCGCTCGAGTCGGGGCGCTCGTTCACTTCTCGGTGAGCCTGACGCCCAGCATCGCCTGCACGAAGCCGATGTTGTTCACGATGGTCACCTGCGAGGAGCCCGCGAACAGCAGCCCGACCGCGTTCTCGTCGGTGTCGAGCACCAAGCTGCCAGAGTCGCCTCCGGCGCTCATGTTCGTCGTGATGAACTGGTTGCAGAACTTGGCGAGCCGGCCTCCGCCGTAGTTGACGTTGACCGTAGCGTTCACCGAGATCACGCGACCCGTGGTGAAGCTGGTCGTGCGGCCCGTCTTCTGGACGATGTCGTCGATCGCAACCGGGACGTAGCGCTGGTTCACGTAACCCTGGTAGTAGATCTCCCTCGTGAAGTCGTGGAAGTCGACTTCCGCCAGGGCTCCATCGACGACATTGCACGACCCGTCGAACTTGATCGGCACGTAACGGGCCAGCCGTCCGATCGTGTCGGTGGCGGTGCCGCCGTCGAAGGGGCCGGGCTGATAGATCGGATCGCCGATGTTGGCGGCGTTCGACGCCGCAAGCACGTGGTTGTTCGACAGGATGTAGTAGCGGCGAGGGATGCCCGGCATCACCGATGCGTCGTAGCAACCGGCACCGGCGGTTCCCGCAGTGATGGCTGGATGCCCGACGCTGTCACCACCCATGGCGGGCCGGCGACGACCCTTGAGGGCTTGCGCACCCACCTCGACCTCGAGGCCATGACCCCCGCCCGCAAAGATCGTTCCTACGGGCACGACGTCGGTCTTCCGCCGGTTCACAGTGCGAGGGACGCGGTCCTTGGTCGGAAGGAGTGCGGTGTCGACCTTGTACTCGACGAAGACCTGGATGCACTTCTCACCCGTGTCGACACCGTCGGACACCTTCGTACCCAGCCCGACGCCTACGACGTTTTCGAGGTCGAGCAGGTCGTCTTCGCGCTCTTCCTTTGTCTCGTAGAGCCCCTCGGCGAACTCGGGGGCGAGCTCGTCGGGTCCGATGTCGTATGTGTCCATGCCCGGTCCTCCTCTGCGTGGCGGGGAGCGACCCGGATCCGCATCGCCCCGGCCGTCACCCTCCTACACGGAGCGCAACGGTCTCTTAAAGAGATACACGAACCGCGCGACACGTGAGCCCGGCGGTAACGTCGCAGCCCATGGATTGGCCCGTCACGTACCGCCGGAGAGTTCGCTACTCGGACACCGATGCCCAGAGCATCGTGTTCAACGCCAACTACATGCGGTACTTCGACGACACCGTCACGGACTACTTCGACGCTCTCGGCGTTCCCCCGGCCGATTTCACCGCCTCGGGGCACGACATCGTCCTCGCCCATGCCGAGATCGACTTCCTGGCGTCTGCGCGCATCGGTGACGTGATCGTCACCGGCGCCCGGGTGGAGTCGGTGGGCACGACGTCGATCCGATTCCGGCTCGAGACCTGGGACGAGGCGACGGAGGCGACGGTGGTCCGCGGGCTCCTCGTCCAGGTCGTGGTCGACGCCGAGACGTTCGAGAAGAAGCCGGTCCCTCCGTTCTTCGTAGAAGCCATCGAACGCCTCCAAGGCACGCTGTGATTTCGCTCGAAGCAGGCTTCGCGCGAGTTTGAATCGACCGCCTTCCGGCCGCAGCATTCTCGTATCGCACCGCGCATGTCGCTTCGATCCGCGTGACGGGGAACGCGGAGCGTCTCCCTCACACACCCCCTTCGCTCGCTCCGCATCGCCTTTCCGATGCTCCCCTCTGATCGGGGATCACTCATGGTTCAGCCGAGTTTGCTGGGGGAGCCCAGGGAGCCGAGTTGGGAGACGTCGCGGGGAAAGAGGAGGCCCATCGTCCAGTCGCTGACGACCCGGGACTTGCGGGCGATGCCGGGCATCATCAGCAGGTGATAGGACCGTCCCATCCACCACGCCAGAGGCCCCGTGAAGGTGAACTGCTTCACCTGGGCCGTGCCCTGCCACTTCCCGAGGGTCACCGCAAGACCCCGCGTCCGATAGGTGAATCGCTCACGCCGGCCGACACCCAGACCGGCGGCGATGTTGGCGGCGGCGACGTGGCCCTGGCGCAGGGCGTGCTGGGCCGTGTTGGGGGCGAGGCCTCCGTCCGGATCGGGCACCGCGGCGATGTCGCCGACGGCGTAGAGCTCGTTGTGGTTCGGCACCTGCATGTAGGCGTCCACCGGGACGAAGCCGCGCTCGTCGGTGGGGAGGCCCCACGACTCGGCGACGGGAGCGGGACGTTGGCCGGCGGTCCATACGATGGTCTCGGAGCGGTAGGGGGCGATCCGGTTTCCCGAGAGCACGACCTCCTTGTCGACACAGCTCTCGAGCTTCGTCGAGAGGTAGACCTCGATGCCCCGCTTGCGCAGCACCCTCTCGGTGAACGACGCCAACCGTGGATGCAGCCCGGGGAGCAACGAGTCTTGTGCTTCAACCAGCACCCACCGCAGGTCCGACGGAGTCAGGGTGGGATAGCGCCTCAGCGCGTCGTGGGTCAGCGACTCCAGCTCGGCCAGCGCCTCGACGCCGGCGTAGCCACCGCCCACGAAAGTAAAGGTCAGGGCGCGGCGCCTGCCCTCCTTGTCGTTCTCTGCCTCGGCGACGTCGAGCTGGTGCAGAACACGGTTGCGCAACCAGATGGCGTCGGCCAGCGTCTTGAAGCCGACAGCATTCTCGACGAGGCCCGGGATCGGGAAGGTGGCCGGGACGGCGCCCGGTGCCAGTAGTGCCGCTCCGAATTCGAGGTGGTGCACCTCGCCCCCTATCGAAACGGCGGTTGCCGTCCTGGCGGCGGGGTCGAAGCCGGTGACCTCGCCGATGAGCAGCTCGGTGCGGTGCAACAGCTCCCGCAGCGGAATCACGGCGTGCCTCGGCTCCAAGGTGCCCGAGGCCGCCTCGGGCAACAGGGGGGAGAACAGCATGAAGCTCTCCGGGGCCACGAGCAGGACGCGTTCGCCGCGGTCCGCCAACAGCCCTTCGAGCCTGCGAGCACCCAGGGCTCCGCCGAAGCCCCCGCCAACGACCAGCACGTCGTACCACGCCATATCTGCAGGCTACCGAGCGGTGCGCCGTGTTCGAAGATCGAAGAAGACCGCTCATCCCCCGGCACCGAGCGCCTCGCTCAACTAGCCTCTGTAGCGGTTGGACCCAAATGGGGGGTCCCTAGGGAGAGGAGGGGGTCATGCGCAGGCTTCTGGTGCTTGCAATGGCTTTGGGATTGTTCCTCGCCGTACCGACGGTGACGGCATCAGCTCAGGAACAGCTGAAGGCAGCGATCCACATCATGGAGACATCTGAGGGTGTCAATCCAGACGGCACGTCCTACGCCGAGGGCGTGTTCCGTGTCTTCATCGGCGGCGTCCTGGTCGAGGAGGGCACGACCACCGCCTTCTTCCAGGTCAGTGAGGAGGGTGCGCTCGTAGACGGCTATCGGACGTACGTCGATGCGTCGACCGGCAACGAGGTGTTCGTCGATCTTCGCGCTCGCCTCGTCAAGATCAGCGGTGACGAAACGACATTCACGTACCGGGGCTGGGAGGACATCGTCTCCAGTACTGCGGGACTCACCGGCCAGGCCACCGTGCGGACGACGGTGGTCGGCGCCGAGGACGGCAGCTACACGCTGAACTCGCTCGGCAAGTGGAACATCACCGTCCCGGCCGAGTAGCCCGACTGCACTGCACTTACGAAGGGGCGGCGCCAGCAGCGCCGCCCCTTCCGCGTCTCCGTCGCGACCATCACCATGCCCCTCTCCTCGCGGCTCGATGAGAACGGCACGATCACGGCGACGTGGTCGAGCTACTCGCCTTCTGGGCCGCGGGACGACGCTACTTCTCGACTCGATGCGACGGGCCACCGCGATGCCTGTCGCGGTAGGGTCGGATCGTTCAGGAGGCGCGAGATGAGCGACGACGACGTTCTGGCTGCGGCATGGCGACAGCAGTCGCTGTGGTCGAAGACCGCCGACGTGCTCAAGGCGAGCTTGACCCGTTGGCGAACCGTGATCTTGGCGGGCCTCGTCGCCGGCGCCGTGCTCGAGACGATGGCGCTGCAATTCGAGTCCGGCTCGGTGCCGCAACGAGGACTTGCCCTCGCCGGTGCGGCGGCGCTGGCCGTCGTTCCGGTCGTGCGATCGTCCAAAGTCGACCGGGACAGCATCGTCGACTGGACAAGGGCACGGAGCGCGTCCGAGGCCATCAAGCAGGAGGTCTACGAGTACCTCACGAGAACCGGGGACTACCGGCAGGCCGATGGTCGTGAGAGGCGATTGACCGACAGCGTCGGCGACGTGCTGCGCAATGTCGACGACCTCGCAATCCACTCGGTGGCAGTCGAGCCCTCCGACCGGGAGCCGCCCGAGCCGATGACCGTGGCGGAGTATCTCGATAGTCGCGTCGGTGGCCAGATCGACGGCTACTACACGAAGAAGGCTCGAGAGCTGGCACGGAAGGCTGGTCGGATCCGCACCATCGAGCTGGTGTTGGCCGTGGCTGCTGCTCTGCTGGGTGCCGCTGCCGCCGTCTTCGGTTCTGGTGCCTTGTCGGGCTGGGTCGCAGTTGCGACCACCGTCGCAGGGGCGCTCGTGGCCCATCGGGAGGCTGCTCGATACGAGCATCTGGTGGTGAGCTACTCGACGACGGCGCGTCGCCTCGACGCCTTGCGCACTTCGTGGCGACTCCGCATCGCTGAAGGTCCGCCGACGCCACAGGAGGAGGACGAGCTCGTCGCCCAATGCGAGGCGGCCATCTCCGTGGAGAACCAGTCGTGGATGACGTCGTGGTCCCGGTCACCGCTTGGCTGAGCTTCATGCAGGTCATGTCGAACCTTGCTGGCCCGGACCAGGTGTCACAGGAGGAACTCGCCATTGGGAACTCGCTTCTGCCCGGGAGCCGCCTTCCGGTGGCGGCCTCGGGGGCTGTTGACGCGTACGGCGCCGAACGCTTCCTCGAGGACGTCGTTGAGGCGACGGTTGGCATACTTGGCGACGAGCACCCCCGCCTCCTGCTGGTCCACGACCCAACGAAGAGCCTACCGACGCCCAACCCGCACCGGCCGTCGGTCCGTTACCCTGGGACGTGCCGTCGACGTCGTGCGGGAGAGACCGGGCTTTGGGCCCGGCGCCGAAGGAGCAACCGCCCCGGGAATCTCTCAGGCACCGGTACCGCTCGATCGAGGCGCCTCTGGAGAGCGGGCTCTCGTGGCCCCGCCGAAGGGGAAAGCCGGCTCTGGCGCCGGTGAATCTCTCAGGCAAGGGTGACAGAACGGGGTGGAGGATCGCTGACGCCTCCGCCGCCGGACACCATCGAGGAGCCCCCAGATGCCACGCCCCCTCTCCGACCTGACACAGACCGACGACTTCGTTCGCCGCCACATCGGGCCCGGCGACGACGACATCGCACACATGCTCGCCACGGTCGGGGTCGACTCGCTCGAGGCGCTCCTCGACGCCGCCGTGCCCGACGGCATCCGCCAGGACGCCCCGCTCGCCCTCGGCCCGCCACAGACCGAGACGGCGGTGCTGCGACGTCTGCGCCGAATCGCCGCCAAGAACCAGGTCTACACGTCGATGATCGGCATGGGGTTCTACGGAACGATCACGCCACCGGTCATCGCCCGCAACATCCTCGAGAACCCCGGCTGGTACACGGCGTACACCCCGTACCAACCCGAGATCTCGCAGGGCCGGCTCGAGGCGCTCCTCAACTTCCAGACGATGGTCGGCGACCTCACCGGCATGGACATCGCCAACGCCTCGCTCCTCGACGAGCCGACCGCTGCCGCCGAGGCGATGGCGATGCTCAAGAGGCTGACCAAGAGCGAGTCCGACACGTTCTTCGTCGACGCCGACTGCCACCCCCAGACGATCAACGTCGTCACCACCCGAGCCGAGCCGCTCGGCATCAAGGTGCTCGTCGGCGATCCGCACCGCGACCTGGCGAGCGCCGGCGCCTACGGTGTCATCCTCCAGTACCCGGGCTCCAGCGGTGAGGTCCGCGACGACCGGGAGCTCATACGCTCACTCAAGGAGCAGGGCGTCATGGTTGCGGTCGCCGCCGACCTGCTCGCCCTCACCCTGCTCACGCCGCCGGGGGAGATGGGGGCCGACGTGGTCGTCGGGACCTCCCAGCGTTTTGGCGTTCCCCTCATGTTCGGCGGTCCCCACGCCGGCTACCTCGCGACCCGCGAGGACTACAAGCGCACCCTTCCGGGACGGCTCGTCGGCGTCTCCAAGGATGCGAAAGACCGCATGGCGCTGCGCCTCGCCCTGACGACGCGTGAGCAGCACATCCGCCGGGAGAAGGCAACGAGCAACATCTGCACGGCCCAGGTGCTGCTGGCAATCATCGCCGGCGCCTACGCCGTGTACCACGGCCCGGAAGGTCTGCGGACCATCGCCGAGCGCACCCACCGACTCACTTCGATGCTCGCCGCCGGGCTGCGCAAGGGTGGCGTCGAGGTGGTCAACGACACATGGTTCGACACCCTCTCGGTTCGCGTCGAGGGCAAGGCCGACGAGATCGTCCAGGCGGCGGAGGACCGCCGGATCAACCTTCGAGCCGTCGACAACCACACCGTTGGCATCTCGTGCGACGAGACCACCACCGCCCCCTACGTCGCCGCCCTGCTCGAGGTCTTCGGGGTGGACGCCGAGACGTCCGAGCTCGACGGCGCTCCCGACGGGATCCCCGGGGAGCTGCGCCGCACCAGCGACTACCTCACCCATCCGGTGTTCCACCGTCACCGCAGCGAGACCGAGATGCTGCGCTACCTGCGCAAGCTCCAGCATCGCGACATGGCCCTCGACCGCACCATGATCCCGCTCGGCTCGTGCACGATGAAGCTCAACGCCACCGTCGAGATGCTGCCGGTGTCGTGGCCCGAGTTCGCCGACATCCACCCCTACGCACCGCTCGAACAGGCCCAGGGCTACATGCAGCTGATCGACGAGCTCGAGACGTGGCTCGCCGAGATCACCGGCTACGACGCCGTCTCGCTCCAGCCCAACGCAGGGTCCCAGGGCGAGTTCGCCGGCCTGCTCGCCATTCGCGGCTACCACCAGAGCCGGGGCGAGGGACACCGCGACGTCTGCCTCATCCCGGCATCGGCGCACGGCACCAACCCCGCCTCGGCGACGATGGCCGGGCTGCGCGTGGTCGTGGTCGCCACCGACGACGACGGCAACGTCGACATCGAGGACCTGCGGGCACGGGCCGAGGAGCACTCGACGAATCTGGCGGCGCTGATGATCACCTACCCATCGACGCACGGCGTGTTCGAAGCGGACGTTCGTGAGATCTGCCGGATCATCCACGACCACGGCGGTCAGGTGTACATCGACGGTGCCAACCTCAACGCCCTCGTCGGGCTGGCCAAGCCCGGTGAGTTCGGCGGCGACGTCTCGCACCTGAACCTGCACAAGACCTTCACCATCCCGCACGGCGGTGGCGGCCCCGGCGTCGGCCCCATCGGGGTGCGGGCCCACCTCGAGCCCTTCCTGCCCGGGCATCCGCTGGTCACCGATCAGACGGGCCCGCGCGATGGCGTCGGCCCCGTGGCGGCGGCGCCCTGGGGCTCGGCGGGGATCCTCCCGATCTCGTGGGTCTACATCGCCCTGATGGGGGCGTTCGGCCTGACCAAGGCCACGGAAGTGGCGATCCTCAGCGCCAACTACATCGCCAAGCGGCTGGAGGGCCACTACGAGGTGCTCTACACCGGTCCGGGCGGCTTCGTTGCGCACGAGTGCATCGTCGACGTCCGCACGTTCAGGCACGATGCCACCGTCGACGACTTCGCCAAGCGGCTCGTCGACTACGGGTTCCATGCGCCGACCATGTCGTTCCCGGTTGCCGGGACGCTCATGATCGAGCCGACGGAATCGGAGAGCCTCGCGGAGCTGGATCGTTTCTGCGATGCGATGATCGCGATCCGTGGCGAGGTCGATCGGGTGGCTGCGGGGGAGTGGCCCGCCGACGACAACCCGCTCCACAACGCACCGCACACGGCCGAGGACGTCGTCGCCGACGAGTGGCCCCATCCGTACTCGCGAGAGCTCGCCGCCTACCCCGTGGACGGGTTGCGAGGCGACAAGTACTGGTCCCCGGTCGGTCGCATCGACAACGCCTACGGGGACCGGCACGTCGTGTGCGCCTGCCCACCGATCGAGGCGTACCAATGACCGGGTTGCACCCGCCCCGAACCGGATAGGGTGACCAACGACGAGGCGACGAGAGGTGCACCGTTGAATGACATCGACCGCTTCAAGCAGGCCGCCGCGGTGGCCGCCGCCGACCTGGTGCAGCCCGGCATGGTCATCGGTCTGGGCACCGGCTCGACGGCGACGTTCTTCATCGAGGAGCTGGGGGAGCGGCTCAAACGGGGCCGGATCGGCGGCATCACCGGCATTCCGACCTCGGAGGCCACGGCGATCCTGGCCGTGGAGCACGGCATCCCTCTCACCGAGGTGGGGCACAGCCCGTTGGCGCTGGCCGTCGACGGCGCCGACGAGATCACTCCAGGGCTCTCCCTCACGAAGGGCGGCGGCGGGGCGCTGCTCCGGGAGAAGATCGTCGCCGCCGCCGCCAATCGCTTCATCGTCATCGCAGACGACTCGAAGCTGGTCGACCGGCTAGGTACCAAGATGCCGATCCCCGTGGAGATCGCACGGTTCGGATTCCGGGGCACCCTCGATCAGATGCGGCGTTTCGGGAACCCGACGTTGCGGACCGTGGATCGCGAGCCGGTCTACACCGACAACGGGAACTTCGTCGTCGATCTCCAGGTGGAGCCTATCGAGCACCCCGCACGGTTCAATCAGCTCCTGGCCTCGGTCGCCGGAGTCCTCGAGACCGGCCTCTTCATCGGCATCGCCGACGAGGCGTTGGTCGGCGGCGTCGGTGGTGTGAAGAGGCTGCAGCCCCGCTGATCGTCACTTCTATCCCGCCCCGACCGGCTCGGTCGTGCGCGTTGCGGGCTCCGGGGGCCGTCGATGGAACCACGGGTGGGCTCGCTCGAGCTGTCCGGCCAGCGAGAAGAGCGTCGCCTCGTCGCCGTACCGACCGATGAAGTGGGACCCGATCGGCAATGCGTCGTCGTTCCACGCCAGCGGCACCGACATGGCGGGTGCGCCCGAGAAGTTGGCGATCGGCGTGAATGGCACGTAGCGGCTCAGCTCCTCCTCGAGCTCCTCGAAGGGCTGCGTCTGATCGATCTCACCGAGACGCTTGGGGGGCGATCCCAACGTCGGCGTGAGCAGGACGTCGTAGCCGGTCAGGAACTCGCCGAGGGCGTACGACGCAGCCTGGAGCGCGATCGTCGCCTGGAGCAGGGCCCCCGGCGTCAGTTCCAGGGCACGCTGCACGAGCTGCCAGGTGAACGGCTCGAACGGGTCCCGGCCGGCGCGGCGCCGGTCGATTCGAGCGATCGCCTTCATGGTGCGCACGTCTCCGAGGAGACGCCGCATGGCCCGCCCCGCACGGCGCTGATCCACGACGTCGAGGATCTGAAGGAAGCCTGCCTGGGGCATCGACTTCCACCAGGTGAGGAACGCTTCGGTGATGCCCTCGCCGTCGAGTGCCGGCCGGGCCTCCTCTATGTCGTGGCCTAGCTCCTCGAGGAGGAAGACCGTGTTCGACACCGCAGCGGCGCAGTCCGGGTGCACAGGCTCACCGGTGAAGTCCTCCACGGTGAACGCCACTCGGAGCCTGGGCGGGTCGGTGACTGCGCTGTCTGCGTACGCGTCGGGCGGAGTCGGGGGCGTGAACCGGGCGCCCGGCAGATGACCGGCCACGGCGTCGAGCAGCCGGGCGCTGTCACGGACGGAGCGGCTCACGCACAGCGAGGTCGACACGAAGTCGGCAGCGGCAGGCGGGTACTGTGGCACGCGGCCTCGGGACGGTTTGAAGCCGAAGAGACCGCACGCCGAGGCCGGGATGCGGATCGATCCGCCGCCGTCGCTCGCATGGGCCATGGGCACGATCCCGGCGGCGACGGCAGCGGCAGCACCTCCGCTGGAACCTCCGGGCGAATGGTCGAGACTCCACGGATTGCGAGTGGGCCCGTGGAGGACGGGCTCGGTGGTCGGGAGCAAACCGAACTCCGGGGTGTTGGTGCGCCCGAGCGAGATCAGACCGGCGGCCCGGAAACGCCGTACCACCTCGGGAGTCACGTCCGCCCTGTAGTTGCGGAAGAAGACCGATCCCAGTGTGAGCGGCTCCCCCTGCTCCGGCGTGAGATCCTTCACGAGGAACGGGACGCCGCCGAACGGACCATCGCCCTCCCAGCGGCGGGCTTCGCGCCGAGCCGCCTCGAAGCGAGTGCTCACCACGGCGTTGAGGGCGGGGTTCAGGCGGTCGATCCGTGAGATGGCGGCTTCGGCGAGCTCGGTCGGTGTGACCTCGCGACGGCGCACCAGCTTGGCGAGCGACGTTGCGTCGTGAGTCTCGTAGTCCAAAGGTGCCAACGAACCCCTCCTCGGCCGGCTCAATCTACCGCCGCTCCGACCAGTGGTCTCTCCTGAGCGGGGTCGGGCGGCGGAAGCGAGGCCCCCCATCCGGATGATCCCAATCAGGGGGATCACAGAGCGCAGCGATGCGACGGGGGTGTTCGCGGTGGGCCTACTGGTACACCCCTGCCCGGTGGAAGAACGCCGCCACCTGGGCGCGGGTCAGGGGCTGGTTGGGGCAGAACTCGTCGTTGTCCGGGGGATTGCATCCCGAGGTCAGCCCGGCGGCGGCCAGCGCGTTGATCGCACCCTCGTGAGGCGAGGCGTCGTCGTCGACAAACCGATCTTCCCCACCGGTGAGCCCCAGGGCGCGGGTGAAGAACGAGGCGAACTCGGCCCGGGTGAGTGATCGGGTGGGACAAAAGCGGTCGCTTTCGGGAGGGTTGCATCCGACGGTCAGGCCGGCGGCGGCGAGCGCGTTGATGTCCCGTTCGAAGATCGAATCGCCGTCGTCGACGAATGCATCCGGCCCGGCCGTCAGTCCGAACGCCCGCACCAGCAGTGCCGCCATCTGTCCCCGGCTGACGGTGGCGGCGGGGCAGTACTTGGTGTCGACGGGTGGGTTGCACCCGCGGGTGATTCCTGTTGCCGAAAGCCACAGGATGTCGATGCGGAAGATCGAGTTCACCGTGTCGACGAAGTCGACGCCGACGAACACGTCGGTTTCTCCTGTGGCGATCGCGCCGGAATCGCCGACCACATCGGCCTCGACGGTATACACGCCGCGGTCCTCGAACACGTGGGTGGCCGTTGTTCCCGTAGCGGTGAATCCGTCGCCGAAGTCCCACGTAGCCGAGGTAGCCGTGCCCGCGGGCATCGCGGCGGTCACCGTGACCGTTCCGGGGGCGGCGGTGATGCGAGGCGTGGCGATGACGATGGCGTCGTCGCTGCGGACCTCGATGGCCTTGGTCGCCGTGGCCGACAGCCCGACATCGCTCGTCACGGTGAGGTCGACTTGCAGGGAAACGGCCTGCTCGAAGGTCCTGGACACCACCTTGCCGGTGGCGGTCACGCCGTCGGAGAACGACCATTCGTACGAGCTGATCTTGCCCACGGGTGCGTACGAGCTCTCCCCCGAGACCTGGAGCGTCACGGGAGCGAACGGCTCGGCCGGGGCGAGCGTGATGACCGGCTCCGGCGTGGCGGCGGCGGTCACGGCTGCACCAGCATCGAGGCGTCCCCCGGTGACGGTCACCTCGGCGAGGCCCGGTAACGGCTCGACGGTCTCCAGGATGAAGGCGGCGAGATCGTCGGGTCCCGCCTCGGGCCGAAGCGAGGCGATCAGAGCGGCGACCCCGGAGACGAGCGGGGTCGAGAACGATGTGCCGCTCACGTCGAGGTACTTCCCGTCGAAGTTGGTGGTCAGGATGACCTCGCCGGGGGCGCCGAGGTCGACCGACGCGGCGCCGAAGTTGGAGAAGCTGGACAGGCCATCCGTGTCGTCGGTCGAGGTCACGGCGACCACATTGGGCAGGTCGAACGAGGCGGGGAAGCGGGGGTCGACATCGATGTCGATCGTCTCGTTGCCCGCCGCAGCGACGGCGAGGACGCCGGCGGCCTCGTTTGCGAGCACATCACCGATCGGGGCAAAGAACTCTCCGGCGCCCGTGAAGGCCATGTTGGCGACCACGGCCCCTTCGGCCGCGGCGTACGCGAGGCCGGCGGTGATGTCTCCCAATGGGCACCCCGCAGCGCACACGCGGACGGGCATGACCCTCACGTTCGGGGCGACCCCCGTGATGCCGATGCCATTCACAGCAGCTGCGAGCAGGCCGGTCACCTGGGTGCCGTGGCCAGTCGTGTCCGAGACATCGGCGTCATTGGAGACGAAGTCCCAGCCGTTCACGTCGTCGATGAAGCCGTTGCCGTCGTCGTCGATGCCGTTTGCGGCGATCTCGTCGGGGTTGGTCCACAGGTTGCCGGCCAATTCGACGTGATCCAGGTCGAGTCCGCTGTCGAGCACCGCGACGACGACGGTCGGTTGACCGGTCGTGAGGTCCCATGCGGGACGGGCATCGATGTCGGCACCGGGGACGCCTCCGGTCTGCCCTGTGTTCTCCAGGGCCCACTGCTCGTCGAAGCGCGGCTCATCGGCCGGGCCCGCCGGCTCCAGGATCACGTTGGGCACGACCCGCCCCCGCGCCTCGTCGGCGAGGCGACGGGCGATGGTGCGCGGGCTTCCCGACTCCTCGTGCACCACGAGCCGCCACCCGCCTCCGATATCCCTGACCACGGCGGTGGGCGGTAGGCGGCCCAGGTCGGCCTCCGGGCCGACGAGGTACTCGTTCGTGACGGCTTCGGGCTCCGGAGGCGCGACGAATCCTGCGCCCGTGGGCGCGCCAGTCGCAACGAGTGCGGCCACGATCGCGGCCGAGAGTGCGGATCGAATGATGTTCACCCTGCCCCATGGAGCGCGGCACACCGCTGCGCTCTACCTCTCACGCGGCTGCCAGGTTACGCTCGCCCGGTGACGAATGTCATGCATCGAATCGAGACCCGCGAAATCATTGCTCATGGGTCATTGTTCATGGCATACGAGGAGATTGTCGGCTTGCCGGCATTCTGGACACATTGGCCTCGTCCCCAACCGTTGTTCCAGCACCCGCCGAACGAAAGCTCTAGATGAAACGCTTCGCAACGCTGATCGCAGCCATGGCCGTCGTCGCCGCCGCTTGCGGGGGCTCGGGAGGCGACTCGGATGCGGGAGAAGAGCCCGCCATCACGGGCGCAGGGGAGTCCACGGTGACTCGAGACCCGGCGACCACGACGTCAGCACCGGCGGCACCGGAGGTGACCATCATCGACGAAGGCGATCCGGCCAACGTGGCGCTCCCCGTCCAGCTCAGCGGCGTCGCCACCGTTTGGCCCACCAATTGGGCGCGGCGCAGCATCGACCTCGACGAGCTTCAAGTCGGGCTCAATGCCCTCGATCCTCGCGACCTGATCCGGCCGATCGACGAGCCCATCTACGAAGACGTCGCATCGGCCGATGCCTGGCTCGAAGACCCCGAACCCGGCATCTTCGTCGAGGTGGCGGGCGAGTCGATCTTCTACCCGATCCGCATCCTCACCGCTCATGAGATCGTCAACGATCAGCGCGGCGATGTGCCCTTCGCACTGACCTACTGTCCCTTGTGCAACTCGGCGGCCGCCTTCGATCGCCGGGTCGACGGGCAGGTGCTCCGCTTCGGCGTGTCGGGCTTGTTGCGGCACTCCGATCTCGTGATGTGGGACGACGCAACGGTCTCGCTCTGGCAGCAGATCACCGGCACGGCCATCGTCGGCGAGATGACGGGCACCCAGCTCGAGTTCCTCCCCGCCGCCATCGTTCGCTGGGCCGATTTCAAGTCCGAGCATCCAGAAGGCGATGTCCTCAGCCAAGAGAGCGGTCCGTTCAACTACGGCTCCAACGGATACGTGGGGTACTCGAGCCGCTCGGCGCCGTTCCGGCCCTTCTTCACCGGCGAGGTCGACGACCGGTTCGAGGCGTTGTCACGGGTGGTTGGTGTGCGGGTCGGCGATCTCACCAAGGCCTACCCGTTCGAGACGATCGCCGAGGAGCGTGTCGTCAACGATGAGCTCGGCGGCGTGCCCCTCGTCGTGCTCTGGGGTGCGTCCGACACGGCCGATCCCCTCGACGCACCCGTCATCGCCCAGGGGGAGGCGATCGGCACCGGCATCGCCTTCGACCGCCGGGTCGACGGGCAGGTGCTCACGTTCTCCGCCGTCGACGACACCACGTTCACGGATGCGGAGACCGGCAGCACGTGGTCGATCCTCGGGACGGCGGTCGACGGCCCCTTGGCCGGGACCACGCTCGATCCGATCATCCACCTCAACGAGTTCTGGTTCGCCTGGGCGGCGTTCAACGAGGGCTCGCCCGTCTACGGCTCCAATTGAGTGGCCCGGGCTCGTCGTCCCGTTCCAATCGGGCCGTCCTGCCTTATATCCCCGAGTGGGCTGCTTGGTATCCTCACCCCATACCGCAATCAGGGAGGAGGGCTCCATGCTCAAGACCGGCATGAAGGTCAAGCGGCTGACGAAGAAGGTTGGCCAAGCGGCCCCCGTGGGCACCATCACCGAGATGCACGGTGACTCGGTCGAGGTGAAGTGGGAGGACGGGCACACGAGCATCGTGTCCCGCATCTCCGTCGTGCCGGCCAAGACCTCCTGACGAGAACGCGGCGGCTCGCCGTGTTCTCCGATTGTTAAGCCCCCGTTCATCGTTGCGTCAGACCCGTGTCCCATCCTGGCCGGGCAGCGGAGATCCCGCTGAGAAGGGATGACAACATGGGCAGACGACTGACGATCCTCGCCGCCGCGGCCTTCATGGTCGCGGCATTTGCGACGCCGGCATCGGCCGGCCACGTGGCGACCTACGAGGTCACCATCATCAACCTGGCTGCCTCCCAGCCGATCTCCCCACCCGTGGTGGTCACGCACTCGAGCGACGCAAGCTTCTTCCGGGTCGGCAGCGCCGCCTCTGCCGGCATCGTTGCGATCGCCGAGAATGGTGATCCCTCGGTGGCGGTGGCCGACCTCTCAGGTGCGGACGGGATCACCGACGTCGTGAACGTCGGCCAGCCGCTGACGCTTGCGGGAACCACGTTCGGCGACTTCACCGACTCCGTGACGGTCGAGATCTCGGCGGTCCGCGGCAACGTGCTGTCGCTGGCCGGGATGCTGATCTGCACGAACGACGGCTTCGCAGGCGTCAATGGTGTTGCGCTTCCCCGTCGGGGATCGGCGACCTACTACGCAAGCGGCTACGACGCCGGGTCTGAGCACAACACCGAGCTGAGCGCCGACATCGTGGACGCCTGCAGTCTGCTCGGTCCGGTGGCGCTGAACGGCGACGACAACGGCAACAACAACGACGGCATCGATACCTTCCGCCGCATCTTGCCGCACCGTGGCATCGCCGGTGTCGGCGACCTGCTGCTCGACCACAACTGGGACGATCCCGTCCTGGAGATCACGATCACCAGGGTGGGTTGAGTCCGGAGAATTCGGCAACCGAGATCCCAACGACGAGGAGGGGAGCCGATCATCCGGCTCCCCTCCTCGGCTGCTGCAGGTTCTGTCTGCTGAGATGTACCCGGCTAGAGACCGGATCCACGGACCGAGCCGGTCAGCGCGGCACCGTTGAGGTCGTAGAGGATGCATACGACCTCTCGGTCACCGCTCGACCACGTGTCGGACGTGGGCACCAGGTACCGGATGTCGTACGCCGACGACGCGTAGTCCCGTCCCACGTAGGGGTCGAATGCGGCGAGGCAACCCTCGACGGCCGTCTCTCCGACGGCGACGTCACCAGGGAAGTCACCATCGGGGATGTCGAATAGCTCGAACACCTCGTTGTCGTGGGGCTCGGCGCACTCGACGATGTCGACGTTCGCCACCTCCTCGAAGCTGTCGGGGTCGTTGAAACACTGCCCGACCTCGAGATCGAAGACGTTGCCGCTGCACGCTGCAGCGGCGAGCGCAAAGGCAAGCAAAGCCACGGTTCGTTTCATTGGGGAACCTCCTACCTCGTGCGCACCCGAAGAAAGGAACCCTAACGGGCGTCGCTTGTCGCCGACTCAGTCTATTGGAGCGCGACGAGGGGTCTCTACCGGTCGGCCGCCTCATTCCGGTGACGGAATGGAGCGGCCGGCTCAGTCTCGGAATCGACCGCCGCTCGCTGCCTTTTCCTTCAAGATGTCCGCTGGCGTGTAGCGGCTGCCGTGGGCGTCCGCCAGCGCCTCCATCTTGGCGACGATCGCCGCCGCACCGACCTCGTCGACGTATGCGAACGGGCCGCCACGGAAGGGCGGGAACCCGAGGCCGAAGACCGCACCGATATCGCCGTCACGGGCGCTACGCAGAATGCCTTCCTCGAGGCAGTGCGCCGCCTCGTTGACGAAGAGCGTCGTCAGGCGCTCCTGGATCTCGTGGTCGGGCATGTCGGAGCGGGCCTCGATGCCGAGCACGGCATAGACGGAGGTGTCGACATCGCCCTTCTTCCCGTCCTCGTACCGGTAGAACCCGCGGCCGTTCTTGCGCCCCCGCCGGTCGTCGTCGAGGAGCCGCCTGAAGGTGTCGGGGGGTGACATGCGTTCGCCAAACGTCGCGGCCAGGGTCTTGGCGACCTTGATCCCCACGTCGATGCCGACCTCGTCGGTGAGCGTTATGGGGCCAACCGGGAATCCCCACTGCACCATGGCGCGATCGATCGCATCGACGCGAACGCCGGCGGCGAGGAGGTGACCCACCTCGTTCATGTACGGGCCGATGATGCGGGTCGTGTAGAAGCCGGGGCCGTCGTTCACGACGATCACGGTCTTGCCCTGCTGCTTCCCGAACGCCACGCACGTCGCCGTCACCCAATCGGCGGTGTTCTCGGTGACGATGATCTCGAGCAGCGGCATCTTCTCCACCGGGGAGAAGTAGTGCATCCCGATCACCTGCCCGGGACGGCGCGATGCCTCGGCGATGTCGCCGATCGGGATCGACGACGTGTTCGATGCGAAGATCGTATCTTCGCGCGTCACGCCCTCGACGTCCTGGAGCACCGAGCGTTTCAGGTCGAGGTCTTCGAAGACCGCCTCGATGACGAGGTCGACGTCGGCGAAGCCGCGGTAGTCGGTCGAAGCGGTGGTGAGCTGCATCGCCTTGGCGGCGTCCCGTTTGGCGATCCTGCGTCGCTTGACGCGCCCGTCGACGTACTTCTGTACGTAGGTGAGCGCGCGGCGCACGCCGGCGTCGTCGACCTCCTTGATCCGGGTGTGGACGCCTGCGGCCACGGTGTTGACCGCGGCGATGCCGCCGCCCATGAGGCCGCCGCCGAGCACTCCGACCTTGGAGATCTTCCTCGTCTCCGCCGAGCGACCGACGCCGCGGTCGTGCTTCAGTGACTGTCCGTCGAAGAAGATCCGCATCAGCGCTTTGGCCTCCGGGGAGACGATGAGGCGACCGAAGGCGTCGAGCTCGGCTGCGTATCCCGCCTCGAGGCCCTCCTCGGTGCCCACGCGCACGACGTCGAGGATCTCGACCGGTGCCGGGTAGTTGCCCTTCGTCTCGGCGAGCATGCGCTCCTCGGCCTTCGAGAACAGCAGCCTCCGGCCGATGGGGTTGTCTTCGAGGGCCAGCTCCTGGAGGTGCTTTGGCGCCAGCCAGCTCCTGATCCTGGCGACGGTCCCCTGGTCGTCGTCCCCTCCCGGGCGGCCGATCGCCTCGGTTGCGCGGCGCTTGGCGACGTCGAGCAGGACCTCTACGGGGCATGTCTCGTCCACGAGACCCATCCGCAGCGCCGAGCGGGGGCGCACCGACCGGCCGCTCAGAAGGAGATCGAGCCCTGCTGCGATCCCGACGAGCCGCGGCAGCCGCTGCGTACCACCGGCGGCGGGGAGGATTCCGAGCTTGACCTCGGGTTGGCCGAGCTGGGTCTGGCGCTCGTCGTCGGAGGCGATCCGAATCCCGCAGGCGAGGGCAAGCTCGAGACCGCCGCCGAGACACGCGCCGTGGATGGCCGCCACCACCGGTTTCCCACCGGAGCGATGCAGGTTCTCCAAACGGGCAAAGAGGCGGTGGGCCTCACGGAGCAGCTCGATGGCCTCCGACGCATCCTCGAGGCTGTTGAGCCATCGGATGTCGGCGCCGGCCAAGAAGTTGGTGGGCTTGGCCGATCCGATCACGAGCGCCTGGACGGAGTCGTCCTCCTCACATCTCCGCAACACGGTCTCGAGATCGCCCGCCGTCTCCGGGCTGAGGGTGTTCATGGATTCGCCGGCGCGGTCGATGAGGGCGACAGCGATGCCGTCCTGGTCGACCTCGAAGTTGATGTGCTCGAGGGTGAGAGGTGCCGTAGTGGTCACGTTCAGCGCTCCAGAATCAGGGCAGCGCCGAGGCCGCCTGCCGCACATTGGGTGATGAGGGCGGTCCCGGCGTCGCGCCGTACCAGCTCGTTCGCCATGGTCAGCGCCTGGCGGGCGCCCGTCGCCGCAAAGGGGTGTCCGAGAGATATGGATCCCCCGTACAGGTTGAGCTTCTCCCGCGGGATCTCGCCGACGGCGTCGTCACGACCTAGGTGCTCGCGAGCCCACTCGTCGGAGGCGAAGGCCTGGAGGTTGGAGAGGACCTGGGCGGCGAAGGCCTCGTGCATGTCGATCACGTCGATGTCGTCGATCGCCATCCCGGCACGGTCGAGGGCAATGGGAGTGGCGAAGGCGGGACCCATCAGCATCTGCCACGACGGGTCGAGCCCGGCGAACCCCCACGACCTCACAAACGCCTTGGGGACCAGACCGAGCCGCTCGGCGGTCTTCTCCTCCATGAGCATGACGGAGGCGGCACCGTCGGTGAGCGGCGAGCTGTTGCCCGCCGTCACGGTGCCGTACTTACGGTCGAAGGCGGGCTTGAGACCCGCCAGCTTGGCCAGCGATGTCTCGGGCCGCGGAATGCCGTCGCGGGTCGCCGTCTCCTTGTACCGCGGCGGGACCGGGAGGCTCATCACCTCGTCGTCGAACACACCCTTCTCCCAAGCTTCGACCGCCTTCTGGTGGGATGAGAGGGCGTACTCGTCCTGGGCCTCACGGTCGATGCCGTTCTCCCGGGCCATCTTCTCGGCGGCGTCGCCCATCGTCAGCCCCGAGGAGATATCGGCGAGTGCCGGCGGCCGTGGGGCCAGATCGCCGGGACGGACGCTTGCGAATGCCCGCACCTTCGAGGGTAGGTCTCTGGCGCTCGACGCCGCCATGAGCGCATCGACGACTCTCTCGTTGTAGAGGATCGGCGGCTTCGAGAGCGTGTCGGCGCCACCGGCGATGACGATGTCGGCGTCTCCGGTGAGGATGGTCTGGGTGCCGCTGACGATGGCCTGCGTGCTGGTGGCGCACGCCCGGCTCACGGAGTAGGCGTCCGTCGATGCGGGGAAGTTGCAGCGCATCGCAACCTCGCGTGCGATGTTGGGACCGGCGATGTCGGCCACCACCGCCCCGAAGACGATCTGGTCGATCTGCTCGTGGCCGACCGGTGACCTGGCGACCAGCTCGGTGACGCAAGCGGCGGCCACGTCGAGGGTGGTCATGTCCTTGTACACGGTGCCGGCCTTCATGAACGGGGTTCGCAGCCCGTCGACGATCGCCACCCGCCGCCGGTTGACGCGGCCGGGATTGTCCTTCACCATCGCTACCTCGCAGACTTTGAGTGAATGCTCCAAATCATAGTTGGCGTCAGAGTGCGTCCGGCCTGGCGTGCCGCGAGGTGGTCGCTCAGGCGGTCGGCTCGCATTGCGTCAACGCCCCGATGCCTGCTGGACTGCCCGCATGGATGGAACCGACACCTTTCTGTTCGCCTTCGACGACCGGTACGCCTGGATGCTGAGGCTGCTGGGGGTCACGCCCGAGAACTCGGCCGTGACGCTCGGCGAGGAGCTCTCGGTGAAGTTCGGCCGTTGGAAGCTCGCCACGCCGGTGAGCAACATCGCCGGCCTCGAGATCACCGAGGACTACCGGTGGTACAAAGCCATCGGCATCAGGGGATCGCTCGCCGACCACGGCATCACATTCGGCACCAATCCCGATCGGGGTCTCTGCGTGAAGTTCGTCGAGCCCGTGGATGCGCTCGTTCTGCGCGGCGTGTACAAGCACCCCGGCATGACGCTCACCGTGGCCGACGTCGATGGTCTCGCCGATGCGCTCCGCAGCCGCGGCGTGCCCGGCTGAGCCCTCAACCACCTTCGGGTTCGAATCGATCGAGCCAGCCGGCGATGTCCTCCAGCGACACGTTGCCGCCGCAGAGGAGGAGCACGACGACGTCGCCCCGGGCGAACTCTTCGCGGTGGCGCTCGGCGGCGGCCAGGGTGCACGATGCGGCGGGTTCGGACAGCACCTTGAGCCGTTCGGCGAGATAGCGGAGCGCGCTCACCGCCGCTGCGTCGCTCACGACATCGACGCCGGCGAGGCGGGTCTGAGCGAGCTCGATCACTGCGGCCGCGGCGTAGGGAGAGCCGAGGGTCTTGGCGATCGATGTAGGAGTGATGGTGACGGACTCGCCGGCGGCGAGTGATCGGGCGAGCGCGTCGGCGCCCTCGGTCTCTACGCCGTGGATCTGGACGTCGGGTCGCTCGCCGAGGACTGCGGTAGCGACGCCCGTGAGCAGGCCTCCGCCGCCGACAGATACGAAGAGGTGGGTCAAGTCGGGCACGTCTTCGACGATCTCGAGACCCAGAGTGCCGTTCCCGGCCATCATCAGTGGGTCGTCGAAGGGGTGCATCAGCGTCCGACCGGCGGCGGCGTGGCGCTCGGCGGTGCCGATGGCCTCGGCGACATCGCCGGCCAACTCGACGGTGGCCCCGTAGCCACGGGTCGCCTCGACGTAGTGCGGAGGGGTCGCCTCCGGCATGACGACGAGGGTGTCGACCCCCAGTTGCTGTCCGGCAAAGGCCATTCCCTGAGCGAAATTGCCTCCGCTGAATCCAACGACGCCACGGGCACGGTCCTCGGGCGGCATCGCCAGCATGACGTTGAACGCACCGCGGGGTTTGAACGACCCGGTGCGCTGGAACAGCTCGAGCTTCACGAGGGTCCGGACGCCAAGGCGCTCGCCGAGGCTGCGGCTTGCGATCGTAGGGGTACGGGCGATGCGGCCGCCGATGCGAGCCCTGGCGGCGCGGACGTCGTCGGGGGAGATCGCGCCCGTCACCAGGCGAGCATCACGACATTGGCGCCGAGGTCCACCTCGCGGCCGTCGGCCTCCAGGCGTCCGGCGGCGGCGATGAGGAGGTGGGCGCCTGTGCGATCCAATGCAACTGCGACGGGATCCTCGTAGACACCGAGCAGCTCCAAGGCCCCGGACGCAGGGTGGACGGCGTGGAGCTCGGTGAACTGGGCGTCGGTGTCGAAGTAGGTGTAGGTCACCAGCAGCCGGTCGAGGGCCGTGGAGAAGCCGACGAGACCGTGACCTCCGGCGTCGAGCCCCGCAGCGACGAGGTCGGCGAACGGTCCACTACCCGGGCTGGTCGGATCTCCGTCCACGAAGCGCGACACCCCGCCGAACGTGTCGAGGACGAAGAGATCCGATCCTGCCCAGGCGACGTTCCAGAGCTCGAATCCCTCCTCGGGGTTGCCGGTGAGGGGCACCGTCTGCTTGGACTCCCGACCGGTCGCGATGTCCCGCAGCACGATCGTGTCGGCCGGCGCCAGGACGAAGGAAGGCTCGGCCGGGTCGGGGAAACACTGCGAGGAAGCGAGGTAGGCGAGGGTGGTCCCGTCCGGCGACACGACCGGCGCAAAGCCGTCACCCGCCTTCGCGGCGCGTCCGGTGACGAGGTCCATCTGCTCCATGTGGCCGTCGGAGGCTTCGCACGAGAACCAGAAATCCTCCGAGCCGACCGAATAATCGATCGACAGCCCGTCGGCCGACAAGGCCGGCCGACCGGGGAAGCTCCCGTCTCCACCGAAGGAGGGCCGGACGGTGCGGATCAGCTCCCCGGTCGCCGTGTCGATGACGGCCAGCCGGTAGTCGTCCGTCATCGCCAGTGCGGTGCCCTCCGCCTGCCCGACTGGCTGCGCCGGGTCTGTGCCCAGATAGCGGGCGTAGCAATCTGGAATCTCCCCGGCGAGACCCGCGCACGCTTCCACCGCCTGCCACGAGAACTCGTACGGCCTCGTGTACACGACCCAGAAACCGGGGTTGAGGGACGGGTAGTCGTCGCTCAGGAGCACGCCGGCTCCAGCGACGCCGAGGGCCTCGGCTTCGGCGATCGCCCCCGCCGCGTCGTAGTCCGTGACCGGCAGCGATGCGAGCACGGTGGTCCAGCTGTCGAAGGGGAGCGGCCGGGTGGGAACCGTGGCCACGGTGGTGGGCGGCGGTGCGGTCGTGGTGGGTGGGGAGGCCGTCGTCGGCGGCGCGGCTGCGCTCGTCGTCGTGAGCGCAGCGGTCGTGGGCGGCAGCGTGCTCGGTGTCGTCGATGGCGAACTCACCTCGTCGCCGGCGCACGCCGTTGCGACCAGCAGCACACCCAGCGCTGCGCCCATGAGGGAGGCGTCGCGACGCATCGTGCCCAGACGCTACCGGCGACACCCGGTATTCGCGTAGATTCCTCGCGACTTCTCGGGCTCGAGGTGCGTCTCCCCTTTCGGACCCATCGCAAACGCACAGATTCGACGGTGCGTTCCCAGTTCTCAACATGGTCGCCGTTTCGCTCGGCTACGAGGGGCAACAGATCGAGGCGGGCCAAGGTATGGGAGGGTGCCGAAGCGCACAGGTGTGACGATTCGGCCAGGCTCGCCGCCACATCGGCGCCCTCCCACCCCCTGTTGGAGGCCCTATTCCCAGTTCTCGGCGCGCTTCTTCGACGGCTGGACTCGTGGGGGCTCGCCGGGCATCTTCGGGTAGTGCGGTGGCCACGGGGCGTCGCCGAGACCGTTCGCCTCGTCGTCGGCGACCATCTCGAGCACCGGCTCGAGGCGGCACGGTGTGCCGTCGATGCCCGCGGTCAGATCGCCGGCGTCGGCCCAGCGCTCCTTGAACGTCATCAGGTCGATCGCACGGTGGTCGATGGTGGCGAGCTCGTCCCAACGGAAGGGTGCCGACACGAGGCCGGTGTGGCGGATCGAGTAGGCGCTGGCGATGGTCTTGTCCCAGGCGTTCTGGTTGTAGTCGATGAAGACGCCGTCGCGCTCCTCCTTCCACCAGGCCGTGGTCACCAGCTCGTGGCGGCGCTCGAGCTCCCGAGCGAGGGCCAGGCCGGCACGACGCACCTCGTAGAAGTCCCACTCCTGCTCCAGCCGCACGTAGATGTGGATGCCTCGGTTCCCAGATGTCTTTGGCCAGCCCACGAGCCCGACCTCGTCGAGCAGCTCCTTGACGGCGAAGGCCACGTCACGGGCCGCCTCGAAGTCGTGGCCGTCGGTGGGGTCGAGGTCGATGCGTAGCTCGTCCGGATGATCGAGGTCGTCGGCCCGGGCGTTCCATGGGTTCAGGTCGATGCAGTTCTGCTGCGCCATCCAGACGACGTCGCCCTCGTCGAGCGGCAAGAACATCCGTCCGGGTCGAGCCGAAGGGAACCGCACGTCGACCACGGTCCGGGCTTGCTTCGGACGCTTGACGTACACCGGGTCCGCACCGACTCCAGCATTCCAGCGCTTCAGCATCGTGGGACGATTGGCAACCCCGCGCAGCGCGCCTTCGCTGCACATGAGGAAGTGCTCGACCACGTCGAGCTTCGTCCAGCCTCGATCGGGGAACATCACCTTGTCGGGACTCGAGATCCGTATGTCTCTGTCCCCCGCCACAACGTGGATTTCTTTGGCGGCCATTGCTCGCATTATCCCTGACGGAGAGGGCGAAAAGCGGGTAGGGTCCCCCCGTGGGGAGTGGCCGAGGAGGGAGAAGGGGGATGCGGCGGAAGGCCATCGTCGTCGGCGCCGGCGTGTTCGGTGCGTCAATCGCGGATCATCTGGCGGCGAACCGCTGGAAGGTCGAGCTGATCGAGCAGTACCAGCCGGGACACGTCCGTGCTTCGAGTGGTGGCGAGTCGCGTCTGCTCCGCTTCGCCCACGGCGGGGAGGAGTTCTACACCGTGCTCGCATATCGGGCGCGGGAGCTGTGGGAGGCATTGGAGCGCGAGGCCCGCGAGACGATCCTCCTTCGCTCGGGGGCCGTCTGGTTCGGTCATGGCGAGGCAGGGTGGGAGGCGCAGAGCGCGAAAACGCTCGCTCGGTTGGGGATCCCGGCGCGGCGCATCGACGCCGCGGACGTTGCCGACCTCTTCCCGTCCGTGGAGACTCGCGACATCGAGTTCGCTCTCTACGAGCCCCAGGGTGGGGTGCTCATGGCACGGCGCGCGGTGCGTGCTCTCGTGCACCGTGCCCAGCGCCGCGGTGCGACGCTGACCCTGGCCCCGGCGCGGCCCGATGGGGACGCAGTGATGATCGGGGATGAGCGCCGCTCGGCCGATGTGGTGATCTGGGCCTGCGGGCCTTGGCTGCCGAAGCTGTTTCCCGACGCAGTGAGCGCTACGGTGACCAAGCAGGATGTGCTCCACGTCGGTGCTCCTGCCGGCTGGGCAACGCCGAACGTTCCGGCCTGGATCGACTACGACGCATCCATGTACGGGACTGGTGACATCGAGGGTTCGGGTTTCAAGGTGGCTCCCGACTTCGACGGCGACGCCGTCGATCCGGATGCAATGGAGCGTTTCACGGATCAGCGGACGATCGACAGGGTTCGCACGTATCTCCGGCTGCGATTCCCGGATCTCGCCTCGGCGCCGGTCGTCATGGCGAGGACGTGCCAATACACCTCGACGGCGGACAGCAACTGGATCATTGCGCCCCACCCCGATCATCCGTCCGTGTGGTTGGTCGGTGCCGGCTCGGGCCACGGCTTCAAGCATGGCCCGGCGCTCGGCGAGTTGGTCGGGCGTCTCGTGGACGGAAGGGCGGCGCCGGACCCGCGCTTCGGTCTCGGTCGCCGGCTCGAGGCAGGCAACCTCCGCACGGCCGGGCGTTAGTGACTCGCGTGACGAAGCGGGCCCGCTCTTTCGAGCGGGCCCG
>JBFINP010000035.1:0-29925 GCA_041611095.1 Acidimicrobiia bacterium
GCATCCCCGGGTCGGGCCCGAAGGCATTGAAGACCTCGTTCCGTTCCGCATCGCTGAGCTGATCGAGGGTGAGCTCGTCGTGGTTGCGCACGAAGCTCGCCCACTGCGCCTCGGCGGGTATGTCGGGCAGTGCGCGGAGTGTCGCGGCGAGCGGGCCGCTGTCACCTCGCGCCAGGGACAGGTACACGGCCTGCATGGCGACGAAGTTGAAGAGCATTTGGAGCTCGTCGCCGTCCTCGTCGCCGAAGAACTTCCGTTGCTGCTCCGGGCCGAGGTTCACCTCACCGAGCAGGATCGCATCTCCCCGGCGTCGGTTCACGAACGCACGCAGGTCACGGAGGAAGCCGTGAGGTTCGATCTCGATCTCGGTCACGGCGCCGCCGGTTTCCAGCAGGAAGGGCACGGCGTCGACGCGGAATCCACTCAGGCCTTGAGCGAGCCAGAAGCCGACGACCTTTCTGATCTCCTCGCGAACTTGCGGATTCGTGATGTTGAGATCGGGCTGATGCCGATAGAAACGGTGTAGGTAGTACTGCCCCGCCTGGTCGTCCCATTCCCACACGCCGGTCTGCTCGCCGGGGAACACGAGGCCTTCGGGACCGTTCTCGGGGATCTCGTCCCGCCACACGTAGAAGTCGCGAAAGCGCGACGTACGGTCGGAGCGTGCGGAGAGAAACCACGGGTGCTGAGACGAGGTGTGGTTGACGACGAGGTCGGCGACGATGCGCAGGCCGCGGTCCGTGGCGGTGCGGACGAACTCCGTGAAGTCTCCGAAGGTGCCCAGTCGGGGGTCGATGGCGTAGTAGTCCGTCACGTCGTAGCCGTCGTCGAGGTTTGCGGTCGGGTAGAAGGGCATCAGCCAGATGCACGTCACACCCAAGCCGGCGAGATAGTCCACGCGGCTGGTGAGGCCGGCGAAATCTCCGATGCCGTCACCGTCGGAGTCGCAGAAGGTCTCCACGTCGAGGCAGTAGATGACGGCATTCTTCCACCAGAGATCGGCCGTCTGCGAGAGGCTAACCATCGCCCCTGAGCTCCGGTAGGACGTGCTCGCCGAACGTCTCCAGGAACGGACCTTGTCGTTGGCCGACATGATGTATCCAGATTCCGTCGAATCCGAGATCCAGCAGCTCTGCCAGCCACTCCGCATGACGCGCCGGGTCGGCCGAGACGTGGACCACTTCCTCGACGTCCTCGGGTCGTACGTGCATGGCCGCGGCGTCGAAGTGCTCGGCGAGCTCCAAATCCCACGACGTGGGCGGGCCGAACACGTTCGACCGCCACTGGTCATGGGCGATCGCCAGCGCCTCGTCTTCTGTGGACGCCCACGACAGATGGGCTTGGAGGTACACGGGCTTGCCTTCGCCGCCGCTGTCTCGGAAACTGGCGATCATCTTCTGGAGCTTGTGGGGCGGTTGGTTCACGGTGATGAGACCGTCGGCCCACCCACCGACCCAGCCCGCTGTTTCCACGCTGACCGCTGCTCCGAGGAGGGCAGGAGGTGTCGCCGGACGAGTCCAGAGACGGGCTCGATCGACCGTGATCAATCCGTCGTGGGTCACTTCCTCGCCGGCGAAGAGGGCTCGCATCACGTCGACGCACTCGCGGAGCCGGGCATTGCGTTGCTCCTTCGGCGGCCACCGGTCGCCGGTGATGTGCTCGTTGGAAGCCTCTCCTGAACCGAGTGCGACCCACAGCCGACCTGGATACATCTCGCACAACGTCGCCGCTGCCTGGGCGACGATGGCCGGGTGATACCGCTGGCCTGGGGCATTGACGACGCCAAAGGGAAGGGAGGTGGCTTCGAGCGCCGCGCCGAGCCACGACCATGCGAAGCCGGATTGACCCTGGCGCTCGCTCCACGGGGAGAAGTGGTCGGATGACATCGCAGCATCAAACCCCGCGTCCTCCGCCAGCCGAGCCGCCTTCAACAGCTCGCTGGGCGGGATCTGCTCATGCGACGCGTGCCAGCCAATGACCGCCATGCGGCCTCTTACCCGAGCGGCGGCCGGCTAAACCGGCGCTGCTGCGCCTTCAGCGATCGACGCGAACGATCTCGTAAGGAGTAGTCGGCAGGGGCGGTGTCCCGAACTTGGCGTTGACCGCGTACAGGCTGTTCCCGAAGCGGGCGGCAGTCGTCGGAACGTCAAACGCCGGATTGACCAGCGCATCGACCACAGATCCCGAGCGGAGATCCGCCGACAGCGCGATCTTCGTGATTTGGTTCTTGCCGCCCTCGACGGCGTACAGGGTCTTGCCGGCCAAGACCAACCCGTCGCCGTTGACGACGGCGCCGCCGAGGTCGATGACATCGGCGACGCCGCTCGCCGGATCGACGGTGTAGATCTCGCCGAAGAAGCTGTTCACGACCATCAAGCTCTTGCCGTCTGGCGTCGCCTCGATCCCGTTGGCGTTGAACTGTCCCGGCTCGAACCGGAAGTCGCCACCGAGCGGAATCGTCTGCGAAGGCCCTGCGATGGCGCCGCTACGCGTCAGGGGCACGACGTACATCTGCGGTGCGAATGAGTCGGTGAAGTAGGCGGCGTCCTTGGTGACGATCACGTCGTTCACGAAACCGGCGGGCGTCAGGTTGACGATGTCGACGCCCTCGCCCGAGTCCGTGTCGTACACGTAGGCGTTGCCGTCGGGTCCGCCGGCGACGAACAAGTTCCCGGTCGATGCGTCGTACGCCATCCCAACGGCGATCCTGCCTTCGACACCCGGAACCAACTCGACGCCCTCGCCCGTGCGGAGGTCGACCTGCCGGATCGCGCCGTTGACGAGCGAACCGGCGTAAGCCGTGTTGCCATCCCCGACGGCGATGCCTTCGGGGAAGAACCCGCCTGGTAGCGGAATCACATCCGGGTACGGATTGCCGGCCGCGGCGGGAACCGCAAGCGACATCAATACAGCCACTACGACGGCCAAGACTGTCGGTCGACGCATCACATGCCCTTCCGTTGTCGGTCGCATCACCCTACGGTGGGTTGGCCGCTACCGGTTCGCGATGGTTGCGGCACCGCGCGTCGCCAACAGCTCGGCCGGCGCAGATCACGCCTGACTCTCGGCCATAGACTGCCGCGATGCCGGCCTTTCTCTTCACGGACATCGAGTCGAGCACACGACTGTGGGAGGAGCATCCGGACGAGATGCGGTCCGCTCTGGCCCGCCACGACGAGATCCTGCGGCGGGCCATCGAGGACTCGAACGGCACTCCCATCAAGGCCACCGGGGACGGCATGCTCGCCGTCTTTGTCGCCGTCCGGGATGCCGTGGCTGCGACGCTCGCCGCACAGTCGGCGCTGCACGCCGAGGAGGCCCGCACCCGACCGCCGATCCGGGCGCGGATGGGCGTGCACTTCGGAGATGCCGACATGAGGGACGGCGACTACTTCGGCCCGACCCTCAACCGCACGGCACGAATCATGGCTGCGGGCCATGGTGGTCAGGTCCTGCTGTCCGAGGTGGCCGCAGATCTCGCCGACGGATCACTCCCCAAGGGCGCCGCCCTCCGGGACCTCGGAAGCCACCGGCTCAAGGATCTCACGCTGCCGGAACACATCTACCAGCTCCTCCACCCGGCGCTGCAGAGCGACTTTCCGCCTCTGGTGACGCTGGAGTCCCATCCCAACAACCTGCCGACCCAGGTCACCGAGTTCTTCGGCAGGGAGAGCGAGATCGCAGCCGTCGAGCTCATGCTCGAGGCCCCGGCCACCCACCTCCTGACGCTCACGGGTCCCGGCGGCGCCGGCAAGACCCGGCTGGGTCTCCAGGTCGCCGCCGACCTGCTGGACGACTACCGCGATGGAGTCTTCTTCGTCGACCTGGCGCCGGAGACCAATCCCGAGTCGGCCTACGAGGCGATCGTCCGCGCACTCGCTCTTCCCGCATCCGGGGGCGGCACCGCGCTCGACGTGTTGAAGAGCCGCCTGCAGGATCGGCAGATGCTCCTCTTGCTCGACAACTTCGAGCAGGTGATCCCCGCCGCAGTTGGTGTCGTCGAGCTCATCCAACGTTGCCCCGGCTTGAAGGTGCTCGTCACCAGCCGGGAAGCCCTGCGGGTACGGCCGGAACGCGTGTTCCCCGTCCCGGCCATGTCGCTCCCGCACCCCACCGGCCCTGCTGCCGTGATCGCGGAGTCGGAAGCGGTGCGGTTGTTTGCGGAGCGGGCACGCGCCGCACGTCCCGACTTCGCCATCGACGACCACAACGCATCGACCATCGCCGAGATCTGCCTACGCCTCGATGGGCTCCCACTGGCTATCGAGCTGGCGGCTGCTCGGCTGAACGTCTTCTCCCCGCAGGAGCTGCTCGACCGGATCCGGACACGCCTCGACGTCCTCGGCGCAGGGGGCCGCGACCTCCCGGACCGTCAGCGCACGTTGTGGGGGGCGATCGGCTGGAGCTACGAACTGCTGGATCCCGACGAGCGCACGCTGTTCGAGATGATGTCTGTCTTCTCGACGACACGCCTGAGGGACGTCGAGGCGGTGGCCGATGCGGCGCTACGGCAACGCAACGTCGTCGGCTCGCTGGCGTCGCTCGTCGACAAGAGCCTGATCCGTAGTCGGCAGACCGCCGGCGTTCAGCGCTTCTCGATGCTCAACACGATCCGTGAGTACGGGGTGGAGCGCCTCGCCGAGTCCGGCCGGGAGCCGGCCGTTCGCCGCGCTCACGCCCGGCACTTCTCCGACCTGGCAGCGGACCTCGGGCAGGCACTGCGAGGCTCCGATCGGGATGCCGCGTTGGAAGAGCTGGCGGCCTCGATCGGCAATCTGCGAACGGCATGGCGATTCTGGTTCGACAGCGCCGACCTCGAACAGATCCTCCGGCTCATCGACGCGCTGTGGGCGCTCCACGACGCCAAGGGTTGGTACCACGCCGCCATCGAGCTCGCCCGAGACGCCCTCAGCGTGCTCACCGCCGCCGCGACGTCGTCGCAGCATGCCGACGACGAGCTGGCGCTCCGCACCAGCTTGGCGCGGGCGCTGATGGCGGTGCAGGGCTACACCCCCGAAGTCGAGCAGACGTTCAGGGACGTGCTCGAGATCTCCGCGGCTGGAGCCGAGGCGGCACGCCGTTTCCCCGTCATGCGGGCGCTCGCCACCTACTACATGAACACCGGCCGCTTCGAGAGCGCCGCCCGGATCGGCGAGGAGCTACTCGTGCTCGCCGATCGGGAGAACGACCAGACGATGCTCATGGACGGGCACTACGTGTTCGGAGCGGCCACGGCGTTCACGGGCGACATCGAGACCGGCATGCGCCACATGGACCGTGCCATCGATCTGTTCGATCCGCGAGCGCAGCCGGCGGGGCGGTTTCGGCTGGGACCGAGTCAGGGAGTGCTCGCCCGCGTCGCATCCGGTCTGGTGCTGTGGCAGACCGGAGCGCTGGAGACGGCGGTGGCACGTCTGGACGAGGGGGTGAGTCTGGCGCGGCGGCTCGACCACCCGTTCAGTCTGGCGTACGCCTTGTACCACGACGGGCTCCTCCAAACGCAGCGATCACGATTCGAGGAGGGACGGGAGCGGGCGACCGAGTTGCGCCAGGTCGCCGACGAGCACGACTACCCGGTGTGGAGGACCCTCGCGTCGGTTCTCGAAGGCGTCTGCCTCTCCGGCCTGGGCGACACGGAGCGGGGTCTGGCGCTGACCGAGGCCGGCTTCGAGCTCTACCGGGGGCTCACCACTCCACCGGTGTTCTGGCCCCTCATCCTCGGTCTGCGGAGTCGAGTGTTCGCCCTCGCCGGCCGAGCCGAGGAGGCGTATGCCCTCATCGACGAAGCCATGGAGACCGTCGGAAGGTTCGAAAGCGGAGCGGCGGACATCCTCGCCCCCGAGCTCGGGATGTTGCGGGGCGACATCCTGCTCACGCTGCCGCATCCGGACGCCACGAGAGCCGAGGACGAGTACCTGGCCGCGATCGAGGGATCACGTGTCGGCCGCCGATACATGATCGAGCTCCAGGCGCGTGCCCGACTCGTCAAGCTGCGGCGCGCAGTGGGCCGGATGCCAGACGGCAGTGGCGAGTTGCGAGCCCTGCTTGCGTCGTTCACCGAGGGCCTGGACGAGCACGAAGTCGTCATGGCCGCCAGCCTGCTCGACTGAGCGGGCGACAGAGTCCGGCCCCAATTGAGGTGACGCCCAGCCGGTCCCGGGAGTAGCTTCTGTGGCGTGACGCCGGAAGCGGTCATGGCCGAGTACGCAGCAGCCTGGGAGCGCGGCGACCCGGAAGCAGCTTGGTCCTTCTACGCCGACGACGTAGTGATGCGGCTACCCGGGAGGGGGGAGCTGGCCGGCGCCCATCGAGGCCGGGATGCGGTGATCCGGGCGATCCGAGCGCTACTCGCCCGGACCAGCGACGCTCGGGCAGAGGTCGAGGTGCTCGACCGGCTCACCTCCGCCGACAGGATTGCGCTCGTGCTCCGCGAGGCGGTCGAGCGTGGCGATCGACGACTCGAGCTGCGGCGGGTGAACGTGTACCGGATCGCGGGCGACAAGATCGCCGAGATCGACGTCTACGAGGCCAACCAATACCAAGTCGACGAGTTTTTCGGCTAGGCCGGTGCGAGTGCGCCGGCCTGCTGCGGCCGATCAGAGCTGTCCGTCAGGGCCCCGATGCTGGACAAACCGCTTGCGCGAGAGCGAGGGTGTGAGATAGTGTGATATCTCACACCCGATAACGTCCTGTTGGGTCCGTCTCTGGAGGAGAGCTCGATGCCCACCCCCGGCTCGCGAGCCCAGGAAGCGTCCGCGGAACGACGTTCCCCTGCATGACCAACTCGGCCGAACCCGTCCTCGACGTAGTCGACGTGTCGAAACGCTTCGGCGCCATCCAGGCACTCGCCGGCGTGTCACTGCGGCTCTTCCCCGGAGAGGTCCACGCCCTGACGGGGGAGAACGGTGCCGGCAAGTCGACCTTGATCAAGATCATGACCGGGATCCACGCTCCCGATACGGGCGAGATGCTCCTCAATGGCCGGTCGATCGCACCGAAGAGCACCGCTGAGTCGCAGCAGCTGGGCATCGCCGCCATCTACCAGGAGCCGTCGATCTTCCCCGATCTGTCGGTCGCCGAGAACGTCTTCATCGGCCACCAGAACCTTGGCCCGTTCGTCGACTGGGATGCGATGAATCGCAACGCCGCCGAGCTGCTGGCGACCCTCGACATCGATATCGATCCCCGGCTCCCGGCGGCGCGATTGTCGGTGGCCGGTCAGCAAGCGGTCGAGATCGCCAAGGCGATCTCGTTGGACGTCCGGGTGCTGATCATGGACGAGCCGACGGCGGCGTTGTCGGCTCACGAAGTCGATCGCCTTTTCCGCCAGGTGGCGCGTCTCAAGGAACTCGGCGTCGCGGTCCTCTTCATCAGCCACCGTCTCGCCGAGGTGTTCGCCATCTCAGATCGGGTCTCGGTCTTCCGGGACGGACGCCACATCTCGACCCGCCCGGTGGACGAGGTCACGGAGGAGTCGCTGATCCGCGAGATGGTCGGTCGAGACCCTGCAGAGTTCTTCTCACGCAGCGCACACGAGGGCGGCGATGTCGTGCTCGAGGTCGAGTCGCTGAGTCGAGAAGGCCTGTTCTCGAACGTGTCGTTCGACGTGCGAGCCGGGGAGGTGCTCGGCTTTGCCGGACTCGTCGGTGCAGGTCGCACCGATGTCGCGCTGGCCCTCTTCGGCGTTGCTCCCGCCGACACTGGACGCATCCTTCGCGATGGCGAGCCGATCACGGTTCGTTCCCCGAAGGAAGCGCTCGATCACGGCATCGCCTACCTGTCCGAGGACCGGCGCAAGGTGGGTCTCTCCCTGCCGCAATCGGTCACGGCCAATATCACACTGGCAACGCTCGACCGATACACGTCCTCGCTGAGCCTCATGGACTACGCAGGCGAGCAGCGCGATGCGGCGTCACTGCGCGACCGCCTCGGTATCCGCACCGCCAGCCTGGTCACGCCTGTGAGTCAGCTCTCCGGCGGCAACCAGCAGAAGACGATGCTCGCCCGCTGGCTCAACGCCGACCCCGAGATCTTGATCCTCGACGAGCCGACCCGAGGCATCGACGTGGGAGCCAAGGCAGAGGTGCATCGCTTCATCGACGAGCTCGCCCGGTCCGGGATGGCGATCATCCTGATCTCGTCGGACTTGCCCGAGGTCATGGCGATGAGCGACCGCATTGCCGTCATGAGGGAAGGCACGCTGGTCGCCGTGTATCCGAGGTCCGAAGCGACTGAGCAGCGGGTCATGACAGCCGCCGTCGGTGTGGCATGACCGGGCGCGTCACGATCGGCTCCGCAGGGCGGCGGATGCGACCTGAGCGCATCAAGGAGCTGACCCTCCTCGGGTTGATCGCCGCGTCGGTGATCATCTTCGGAATCATCGTCGACGGCTATCTGTCCGGTCGGTTCTTCAACCGGGTGACCACGAGCGTCGTCATCGTGGCCCTCCTCGCCGTCGGCCAGTCGTTGGTCATCATCAGCCGCAACATCGATTTGTCGGTGGGTTCGGCGGCCGGCTTCGCCGCATATGTGACTGCCGACTTCCTCGCCTCCAACGGCAACGCCCATCCGTTGATCGCCGTGCTGCTCGCCATGGCGGTCGGCGCCGTGCTCGGGTCGTTCAACGGGCTGCTCGTCTCCTACGGCGGTGTCCCGGCCATCATCGTCACGCTGGGCACCCTTGCGTTGTTTCGCACGGGCGTCAGCGCCTACGCCGGCGGAGAGAACGTGACCACCGAGATGCTTCCGGAATGGGTGATCCAGCTCAACTCGCGCACGCTGGTCAGCATCGGTGGCTTCGACATCCGCCTCACGCTGGTGGTTGCCCTGGCCGTGGTGGTGGTGTTACAGCTCGCCCTGGCCCGAATGCGCTGGGGGCGCCGGCTCTATGCGATCGGCTCGAACCCGGATGCAGCCGAGCAGGCCGGTCTACCGACGAAGCAGCTCGTGTTCTGGTCGTTCGTGGGGTCCGGCGCCATCGCCGGACTGGCCGGATTCATGTTCATGGTTCGGATCGGCACGATCAGCGCCACCGCCGGGAGCGGGCTCGAGCTCGAGTCGGTCGCCGCAGCGGTCGTCGGTGGAGTGAGCATCCTCGGTGGGTCGGGAACGATGGTGGGCGCACTGTTGGGGGCGTTGCTGATCGAGACGCTCAAGCTCAGCTTGGTGCGAGTACCGGAGGTGAGCGAGTTCTGGAGGGATGCGCTGCTCGGCATCCTCGTGTTGGGCGCCGTGATTCTCGACAGCATTCTGAGCAAGCGCTTCACGGCGCCCCGCGGTAACGGGAGGCGTGACACGGAAGCACTGGACGTGGAGGCGACGGCGCCCGTCGCCGCCGGCCGCGTGGTGGTCGAGGAGGGCAGTACCGATGCGTGAGTGGCTGCGGACCCATCGGTGGGAATCGATCCTGGCGGTGATCCTGGTGGGAACCATCGTCGTCAACGTGGTCATGTCGCCGGTCTATCTGGGTACCGGCAACATCGTCAACCTCTTCTGGCTCTCGATCGAGAAGATCATCGTCGTGCTCGTGATGACGTTCGTCATCATCAATGGTGAGATCGACCTCTCGGTGGCCTCCATCATGGGATTCGCCGCAGCCGTGTTCGCCACGGCCTTCGACGCCGGGGCCCCGGCCTGGCTGGCGATCCTGGTCGCCCTCGGCAGCGGAGCCTTCGCCGGGCTCGTCCAAGGTCTGGTGGTCGCCCGGCTCGGTCTGCCCTCGCTGGTCGTGACGCTGGCGGGACTGATCGGCTTCCGCGGGGCGGCCCGGGTGTTGCTCGAGGACCGCTCGATCACCGGCTTCCCAGAGTGGTTCACGGATCTCGGACAGCAGACGCTGCTCGGTCCGCTGCCGTTCGGCCTCATCCTGTTCGTGGTCGGTCTCGTGCTGTCGTGGATCCTCCTCGAGCGATCGGTCATCGGCCGGAAGATCTACGTGATCGGCAACAACGCCGAGGTTGCTCGGTACTCGGGCATCGACGTGCCCCGTCTCAAGCTGCGCCTGTTCATCACGTCGGGCGTCGTCTCGGCGCTGGCCGGACTGATGTTCGCCGCTCGCCTCGGCTCGGTGCGCGGCAGCCTGGCCGAGTTCTTCGAGCTCGACATCATCACCATGGTGCTACTCGGCGGCGTCAGCATCTTCGGAGGATCGGGCACGATTGTGGGCGTGGCCTTGGCCATCTTCACAGTTCTCAACATTCGCAACGGGATGGGCTTGGCCAACGTCGACGGGATCATTCAGACCGGCGTCGTCGGCTCTTTGCTGATCGGGTCCGTTCTGGTCCCGAACCTCGTCGAGAAGTTCCGCTCCCGCCGTCCCGCGCCGCCACCCGATGCGGGCCAGGCCGCAGGTTCAGACAGGGAGGTACCGACCGTATCGCCAGCGTGACTGAAGACCCCGCCAACCGAGAAGGAGGAAGACGAGAATGACAGGACACATACGTTGGACCAGGCTGGTGACGCTGCTGATGGCGCTTGCCCTCGTGGCTGCCGCCTGTGGCGGCGACGACGATGCCGCAGACACCACCACTGCCCCCGACACGACAGCGCCGGCCGAAACCACGGCGGCGCCGGACACCACCATGGCAGACGAGACGACCGCGGCACCCGACACGACGGCGGCCACGGACACCACGGCGGGCGGCGGCGAGACCGTGACGATCTCCGCGGCCGGCTCGATCACCGCCACGTTCTTGCCTAAGTGCACGAACATCCCGGTGTTCCCCCAAGCCAACCAGGGCGCCGAGGAGGCCGCCACCGAGCTCGGCTCCGACCCGGCCGCGTTCGTCGGGCCGGCCGATTGCGGTGACGCAACGGGTCAGATCGAATTCATGACGAATGCCGTCACCCAGGGCGTCGATGCCCTCATGGTGTCGAACAACGCTGGCGACGAGCTCGCACCTTCGGCCGAGTCGGCTGCCGGTGCCGGCATCCCGGTGGTGACCTGGGATTCGCCGATCCCGTCGGCCGCAGGGGAGAGCGTTTTCGTGGCCCAGGTCGATTTCGACGAGACGGGAAAGGTCATGGCCGACATGGCGCTGTCGATCCTCGGTGAGGACGGTGGTCAGTTCGCGATCCTTTCGGCGACGCCCGAGGCCGCAAACCAGAACGCCTGGATCGCGGCGATGGAGGAAGTCCTCCAGGGAGATGCCTACGCCAACCTCGAGCTGGTCGACACCGTCTACGGCAATGACGTCGCAGAGGATTCCGTCAACCAGGCACTGGCGCTGGTCGACTCACATCCCGACCTCGAGCTGATCATGGCGCCCACCACGGTCGGCATCGTCGCGGCTGCGCAGGCGATGACCCAGGAAGGGCTGTGCGATCAGGTGAAGGTCTCGGGGCTGGGTCTGCCCGACGAGATGCGGCAGTACACGCTCAGCGGCTGCGCCCCCGAGTTTGCGCTCTGGAGCTTCGTCGACCTCGGCTACCTCGCCTACTACGTCGCCTATGGCCTGGCGACCGAACAGATCGAGGCCGCCGAGGGCCAGTCGTTCGTGGCCGGCCGGATGGGCGAGTACACGATCGAGGCCGACCCCACCCGCGACGCCGGCTTGCGCGTCCTGATGGGGCCGTTCACGGTGTACAACGCCGACAACGTTGGATGATCGACGAGTGGCCCCGGGAGCTCGACGTTCCCGGGGCCACTCGTCCTAGAACGAGGGATGCGGGGCGGCAGCGATGACACGACAACCAACGCCTTCTCTGAAGGAGGCGACACATGACGGATGAGCCATCAGTCGTCGAGCAGCTCGTTGCACGGTCCAACCGGCTGGGAGCCGATCGACGTAACACCAACTACGGCGGAGGCAACACTTCCGCAAAGGAACGGGTCGCCGACCCCACGTCGGGCGTACCCGTGGACGTGATGTGGGTCAAGGGATCGGGCGGGGACCTCGCCACGCTGCGTCCCGAAGGGCTGTCGGGGCTGTACCTCGACCGGATCCGCTCGCTCGCGGGCGTGTACCGCGGCCCCGAGCACGAGGACGAGATGCACCAGCTCCTCGATTACTGCACCTTCGGGAGTGAGGGTGCGGCCCCCAGCATCGACACCTCGATGCACGGTCTGCTCGAACCGACGCACGTCGACCATCTGCACCCGGACTCCATCATCGCCATCGCCGCCTCGGCCGACGGCGAGGCGCTCACCCGCGAGTGCTTCGGTGATGAGGTCGCTTGGGTTCCGTGGCGACGCCCCGGCTTCGAGCTGGCACTGCAGGTCGAGCGGCTGCGCAAACAGCACCCCGAGCTGAAGGGGGTCATCCTCGGTGGACATGGGCTCACCACGTGGGCCGACACCTCCGACGAGTGCGAGAAGCTCTCCCTCGACGTGATCCACCGGGCCGGCGAGTTCCTGCGGGAGCGGGGCCGTCCCGAGCCGCTGGGCCAGCTCCGCTCCGGCTTCGAGCCGTTGGACACGACGGAGCGGCGACGGAGAGCGATCGCGCTGGGGCCGGTGCTCCGCGGCCTCGCCTCCACGGACGGCCGCGTCGTCGGACGTTGGTTCCAGGACGATCTCGTCGTCGACTTCATCGGCCGGGAGGCTGCGCCACGGGTCGTGCCCCTGGGAACGTCGTGCCCGGACCACTTCATCAGGACGAAGGTCCGACCACTGCTGCTCGACGTCCCGACGTCGGCGTCGCTCGACGAGCAGATCGCTCGGCTGCAGGAGCTCCACGGCGAGTATCGCAAGGAGTACGAGGAGTACTACCGGCGGTACGCCGACGTGGACACCCCGCCCATGCGCGGAGCTGATCCCGCCATCTTCTTGATCCCTGGGGTCGGCATGTTCGCCTGCGGGGGGGACAGCCAGACCGCCCGGATCGCCGGCGAGTTCTACATCAACGCCATCAACGTCATCCGCGGCGCCGAGGCGGTCTCGACCTACGACCCGGTAGCGGAGGCCGAGAAGTTCCGCGTGGAATACTGGATGCTCGAGGAACTCAAGCTGCGGCGACGCCCTGCACCCAAGCCGCTCACCGGTCGAGTGGCCTTGGTGACGGGCGGCGGGTCCGGCATCGGGCGTGCCATCGCTGCGGCGTTCGTCTCGGCAGGGGCGGTGGTGGCGGTGGTCGACCTGAACGAGGCCGGGGCCAAAGAGACGGCAGAGATGCTCGGGTCCGACGATGTGGCGGTGGCCATTGCCGCCGACGTCTCCGATGACGCCGCCGTGGGAGCCGCCCTCGACGCCACCGTGCTCCAATTCGGTGGAATCGACATCGTCGTGAACAACGCCGGCCTGTCGCGGTCGAAGCCGCTGCTCGACACCACCGTCGAGGACTGGGACGTGCAGCATGACGTCATGGCGAAGGGCTCGTTCCTCGTCTCCAAGCATGCCGCGGCGGCGATGACCGCCCAGGGCACCGGCGGCGACATCATCTACATCGTCAGCAAGAACGCGGTCGTCGCCGGCCCGAACAACCTGGCCTACAGCTCGGCAAAGGCGAGTCAGGCCCATCAGGTGCGGCTTCTCGCCGCCGAGCTCGGGCCACGCGGTATTCGGGTGAACGGCATCAACCCCGACGGCGTCGTACAGGGCTCGGGCATCTTCGCTGGGGGCTGGGGAGCGGAGCGGGCCAAGGTGTACGGCGTGGCCGAGAAGGACCTCGGCAAGTTCTACGCCGAACGGACCGCGCTCAAGCAGGAGGTACTGCCAGAGCACGTCGCTGCGGCGGCCCTCGCCCTCGTCGGCGGATCACTGAGCCAGACAACCGGGCTCATCGTCCCGGTGGACAGTGGGGTACCGCAGGCGTTCCTGCGCTGAGCAGACAACAGAGAGGACTTCCCATGATCGAGAGAGAGCGAGTCGAGGAGCTCAACCGTCAGCATGCAGCCAAGCTCGATCGTGAGCTCTCCGCCGTCGCGACGTCCATCGACGACGCGGGCTCGACACCGGCCGAGAAGGTCATCGGTGCGCTCGAAGCCTTCTCCGTGGCTGCGCCATCGTGGGCGGTGGGAACCGGTGGAACGCGATTCGGTCGCTTCCCGATCGGGGGAGAGCCGCGCACCACCGAGGAGAAGATCGACGACATCGCCGTGCTGCACGCACTCACCACGAGCAATGGGTCGGTGTCGCTGCACGTTCCGTGGGACGACCCGGACGATCCCGCCGCATTGCGGGAGCACGCCGCGACTCGGTCGATCGGCTTCGATGCGATGAACTCCAACACGTTCCAGGACAACCCGTCCACGACGTTCAACGGCAACGTCACCTACAAGTTCGGCAGCCTCGCCAATTCCGACCCGACGGCCAGGGAAGCGGCGGTCGCCCACAACAAGGAAGTGATCGACCTCGGGGTCAAGCTCGGATCACGTGCCTTGACGGTGTGGCTTGCCGACGGGACGAACCACCCCGGCCAGGCCGATCACCGCACCCAGTTCGAACGTGTCGCCGAGGGATTGGGGCGGATCCACGATCACCTGCCCGACGGTTGGCAGATGTACACAGAGCACAAGCCGTACGAGCCCGCCTTCTACTCGACGGTCAACCAGGACTGGGGCTCGTCGCTCCTGCTGGCCCAAGCCGCCGGCGAGAAGGCGTCGTGTCTGGTGGATCTCGGACATCACCTCCCCAACGCCAACATCGAGCAGATCGTCAGCCGCCTCGCCATGGTGGGGCGACTGGGCGGGTTTCATTTCAACGACTCGAAGTACGGCGACGACGACCTGACGACCGGTTCGATCAAGCCGTTCCAGCTGTTCCTCATCTTCAACGAGCTGCTCCGCGCCGGCGATGGCGCATTGCCGCCGCTGGCGTACATGATCGATCAAAGTCACAACTTCAAGGATCCGCTCGAGGACCTCATCCAGTCGACCGAGGCCGTCTCCATCGCCTACGCCCAGGCGATCTTGGTCGACCGGGCCGGACTCGTCGAGGCTCAGGACGGGAACGATCCGGCGCTTGCCCAGGAGATCCTGCAGTCAGCCTTCCGCACCGACGTGCGTCCGCTGGTGGCCGAGGCGCGTCGCAGGCGCGGAGGGGCCATCTCTCCGCTCACCGCGTACCGCAGCCTGGGATACCGCCAGGCGAAGATTGAGGAGCGGGGACTGGCGTCGGTCGCCACCGGGTTGTGATGAGATGAGGGTGCTCGCCGTCGACCTGGGGGCCACCTCGGTGCGGGTGGCCGCAGTCGATCTCGCCGCACCCACCCCCCAGGTCGAGATCGTCCACCGCCGCTCGCACGCACCCGTCGAGGGCGAAGATGGTGCCGTGCGGTGGGATTGGCGGAGGCTGGTTGGGGAGGTCGAGCTGGGTTTGGAACGAGCGCTCGCTGCGGGCCCGGCGGCTTCGATAGGTGTCGACGGATGGGGCGTGGACTACGGCCTCGTCGGACCGGACGGCACGCTGGTGGCTCCACCGTTCTCGTATCGCGATCGGCGAACGAGCGGCTGGAAGGAGATCGCCGAACGGATCGGAACGGCGCGTCTCTACGAGGTGACCGGTGTCCAGCTGATGGCCATCAACACGATCTTCCAGCTCGCCGTGCACCGGCGCGACGAGCTCGAACGGGCGGAACGTGCATACTTGCTCCCGGATCTGCTCGTCAACCGGCTCACCGGGCATTCGGCCACGGAGCGCTCGAACGCCTCCACCACCGGTCTGCTGGATGCCCGAACGGGTGAGTGGTCAGCTGAGCTCATGGCCTCCGTCGGTCTGGACCCTGCGCTGTTTCCGAGGCCGCAGGCCGCCGGTTCCCGCGCCGGGGCGTGGCGGGGTGTGCCCCTACACCTCGTTGGCAGCCACGACACAGCCTCGGCCTTCCTGGCGATGCCGGCCGGGGGCGAGCCGGGGACGGTGTTCGTCTCCACGGGTACCTGGGTGATCGTCGGGATCGAGCGGGCGCGAGCCGACACGTCATCCGCCGCCAACACCGCGAACTTCTCGAACGAGGCGGGGGCGTTCGGCGGCTTTCGCTTTCTCAAGAACGTGATGGGATTCTGGATGCTGGAGCAATGCCGGCCCAGGTGGGGGAATCCCGACTTCGACGAGCTGCTGGCGGAGGCCGAGGGGATCGTTGACGCTCCCGTGTTCGACGCTCGTGACGACCGATTTCTCAACCCTGTCGACATGGAGGCCGAGATACGTGCGGCTGCAGGGCTGCGGGTGGCGCCACGGGGCATCGTGGTCCGCAGCATCGTCGAGTCGATCGCCGCCGGCATCGGCTCGGTAGTCGACGAGATCGCATCGGTGACCGGGATCACGCCGCGCCGGCTGGGGGTCGTGGGGGGTGGAGCCAGAATGGCCCTGTTGCACCGTGCACTCCGCGCCCGTACCGGGCTCGACGTCCTGGTCGGCTCCCCGGAGGCAACCGCGCTCGGCAACGCTCTTGCACAGGGAATCGCGTTGGGAACGTTCGCAGATGTCGACGAGGCTCGAAGGTATCTGGCTACAGAGCCCGTGCCGCACGTCGACCCATCGGAGGAGGCCCGCACCCCCGAATGGTGAAGGTGGCGTGGGTGGCGATGCTCCGGCTAGGCAAAGGAGAGAATCTCGGTGGAAGCACGCTCGTTCAGCAGTCCCGAGGAGCGGCTCAGCAAAGTGAAGCGTCTCATCACGGAGAGGGGCGTGGTGCGTATCGACGAACTCGCCTCCGACTTTGGAGTGAGCGAGATGACGATCCGGCGCGACCTCGACGAGTTGGAGACCCTCGGGATTGCCCGCCGAGTGCGTGGGGGTGCCATGGCGGTGGGCCCCGAGCTGTTTGCGGAACGTCACCGGCACAATGCGAAAGCGAAGGCGCGCATCGCCGACAAGCTCCTCCCCTTGGTCCCGAGCGTCGGCACCATCGCATTCGATGCATCGACAACGGTGCACCGCCTCGCCGGGAATCTCGAGATGGCTCGTGACCTGGCGGTGGTCACGAACGGTCTCGACACTTTCCACGCCCTCTCGCAGAAACCGGGCTTCGCCGTGGGCATCACGGGCGGCTCCCGAGAGCCCCGGACCGGCAGCCTCGTCGGGCCACTGGCTGTGCGGTCGGCAGAGACGCTTCTCTTCGACCTGTTCGTCACCTCGGCGGCTGCTCTCGATCCCGAGCTCGGGTCGTCAGAGGCGAGCCTCGCCGAGGCGGAGGTCAAGCGGGCGTTCCGTAACGGCAGCAACCGGATCATCCTCGCCGTCGACCACACGAAGCTGGGGACACGCAGCCGGGCGAGGATGTTCACCTTCGACGAGATCGACGTGCTGGTGACCGATCTGGACCCGGGCGACGATCGGCTCGAACCGTACCGCAAGGTGGTGGACATCGCATGAGCAACTCCCGAATGAACCGCATCGGATTCGTCTTCAAGGTGCGCGAGGACATGCTGAACGAATACAGGTCAGCTCACGAATCGGTGTGGCCCGAGATGCTCGATGCGCTGCGCCGGCACGGGTGGCACAACTACTCGATATTTGTGCGTGACGACGGCACGCTGTTCGGCTACTTCGAGACTCCGGGGACGTTCGCCGATGCGCTCGCCGGCATGGCTACAGAGGAGGTGAACGCCCGCTGGCAGACCCACATGGCGCAGTTCTTCGAGGGCATCCGCCCCGACGAATCCATGGCCGAGCTCGTCGAGGTCTTCCACCTCGACTGAGTTGGGCAGCGCGGTCGACTGCGTTTCGATGGTGACCTGCCTCGCGCCGGCCGGCTGCGATCCAGTCGCGAGCAACGCCCCGGAAGGTCGTGGACTCTCCGGGGCGTTGCGGCGCGGCGCGATGACGCGCTTCAGTCGACGACTTCGAACACCGCCGCCTGGTAGAGACGGCAGGTGTTGGGCCCGGGGGTGCCGTCTGCGAAGGCGGCGGGCGGGAAGATTGCCGGCAGGCTGGCGTCGGTGCAGCCGGTGCGATAGGTACGGATCATCTCGGGCATGAGCTTGGGGATCACCGGACCGTGGTCGTTGACGACGAGATGGATTTCGGCGCCGAGGGGGTCGTCGAGACCCTGGTCGGGCAGCCAGCCTTCGGGCAGCGGACCGGCTTCGATGATCGCTCCGAACGTCCGAACACCGCTCTTGGGAGCGACCTTGCCGGCTTCGCCGATCCATCAGGGGGTCGACGCATGGATCGGCTCGCAAGCGCCCGCATCACGAACTGCGAGCGCGAGGTAATCGCTCTGGTCGGTCGCCGGCTCACCAACGCCGAGATCGCCGCCGAGCTGTTCATCTCCGTTCGGACGGTCGAGAGCCACGTCTCGTCGTTACTCACCACGCCCGATGTCGCAAACCGTCGCGCGCTGAGCGCCGTCGCCCGCGAGTGGAGGGCGTGATGCCCGGGTCGTGACGTCCTGCGAGATCAGCGTTCGGCAGCGGCGTCGCTCGGTGAACTCCCGTTGCGGCGAAACTCGCCACGTGCGATCAGCTGCTCGAGCCGCCTGAGCTGCGGTCCCCCCTCGAGCCCCACGCCGGCGAGCAACTCGCGAAGGCGAGTGCAGGCGCGCAGCGCATCGACGCGACGTCCGTCCCCGGCGAGTGCCTCGATGAGGAGATACCACAGTCGCTCGCGGTAGGGATACTCGGCTACGGCCGCCTCGAGCTGTCCCACAAGCAGCTCGCCCCTCCCGAGGTCCAACCCGGCGCGTAGGTCGAGCTCCATCACCGTCATCCGCATCTCGTCGAGGCGGAGCGCCTCGAGGCGGAACGGGTCACGGTCGGCGAGGTCGCCGAAGGGAACTCCCCGCCAGAGGCGCAGCGCACGCCGTGCCAAGGCGCGCCGTTTGGCTGGGTCGTCCGCTGCGTCCATGGCTTCTGCAGTGAGCGCCTCGAACATCACCGCGTCGACTTGTTCGGCATCCGCAACGAGCTCATAGGCATGGTCGATCCTGGCGATCGCACTCGGGCCGAGCACGTGACGCAAACGGGACACGTATGACTGGACGGTCCCGTCTGCGGTCCGCGGCGGGGCATCGCCCCAGACGATGTCGATGAGACGGTCCACGGGTACGGCGTGGCCGACGCTGATCACCAGCGCTCCGAGCACCGCCTGGAGCCGCTCCCCGCCCACGGTGACCTCGCCGTAGGGCGTCAGTACGTCGACGGGGCCCAACACCCGAACGGTCCATCGATGGCCCACAGCCGGCTCCTGTCTCGTTTTCATCGTCGATGACGCCGGACGCCATACGCCAGTGCCTTAGTTCCCTCCCGCGGCCCGATGGCCCCATGCCAGCACCCCACATGCGCAGTGCATGCGGCCCGCCCGGTTGTCGCCTGACGATGGTGGCGAGTGAGAGGAGGCATGATGCCCAAGACACTCGATCGACCCGAGACTCGCACGGCGCCCGTCTCGCCTCCTGAGGTCGAGGTCCATCCCCCCCTTCGCGACGTGCCGCCACGCGACGTGCTGCCCCCGCGACGCCCAACGGGATTTGTTCGGTGGATGGGCTGGGTGCTGGTCTTTGCCGTGATCATCGTCATCTCCGGGGTGCTCGTCTCCGTGACGACCTCCGAGACGGACGTTGTCGATGCCGACGGCTCCTTCGCCGCCAACGAGTTCGCCCGCATGGAGGCGCTGGCGCCCGAGGTCGTCGCAGACGCCGACGGCTCCTTCGCCGTCAACGAGCTCGCACGGCACCTCGCCCTGGCCGTCGCACGTCCCGTCGATGCCGACGGTTCATTCGGCGTCAACGAGCTTTCCCGTCTGGCGGCCTTGGCGCCGGCCGCCGATGTCTCTTTCGAGGTGAACGAGGTGGCGCGGTTCATGGCGCTCGCCCGGATCGCCGACTCGTCGTTTGCGGTGAACGAGATGGCGCGGTTCATGGCGTTGGCTCCGGCTGCGGTGGATTCGTCGTTTGCGGTCAATGAGATGGCGCGGTTCATGCGGCTGGCGCCCGCCGGGTGACATGACGGCCGGCGACGACGACGGTGTGCGCCGCCGGTGCGGCTGAGGTCCCGAGCTTTCCCCCGCCTCGGCCGCGCCGCGGCGCCGACTGCGATCTAGGTGTGACCGGCTTCGACGCGTCGTAGCCACCTCGGACCTCGAGGCCCTGTGCAGTAGGGGCGCAGGCCCCTAGCCGCCGCGTCGTGATCGCGTGACGTTGGGGTGTGCGCATGGCAGTGCGCTGCTACAAAGGAGCCAGATGACGGACACCATGGCGATCCACACCGAGCGGCTCACCAAGCACTACGGCAACGTCGAGGCGCTCGTCGACCTGAACATCGACGTCCGCCCCGGGGAGGTCTTCGGGTTCCTCGGGCCCAATGGAGCGGGCAAGACGACGGCCATACGCACGATCCTCGACGAGATCCGCCCGACCGCTGGTCGCGCCTGGATCTTGGGGATGGACACGCACGAGAGGTCGGTGGAGATCCGTCGCCACATCGGATACGTCCCTGGTGATCTGGCGATGTATCCCAATCTGACCGGACGCGACACGCTCACGTACTTCGCCAACCTGCGGGGCGGCGTCGACCGGGCCTACGTCGACGAGCTCGCCGAGCGTCTCGACGCCGATCTGACCAAGAAGGTCGGCGATCTCTCGTCCGGCAACCGGCAGAAGGTGGGGCTCATCCAAGCCTTCATGAACCGCCCGGAGGTCTTGATCATGGACGAGCCGAGCGCCGGCCTCGATCCGCTCGTCCAGAGGGAGTTCCAGGGCATGATGCGCGAGGTTGCCGCCGATGGGCGGACGGTGTTCCTCAGCAGCCACACGCTGTCGGAGGTAGAGCGGGTCGCCGACCGCGTCGGCATCATCCGCCACGGTTTCCTCATCGCACTCGAGTCGGTCGCCGGGCTGCGTTCGAAGTCGCTGCGGCGCATCGAGCTCGAGTTCGGGTCGGTCGTGCCGGGGGCTGTGTTCGAGTCCGTGCCCGGGGTGCGGGAGGCGACCGTCGACAACCACCGGGTGCTTCTCACGTACGACGGCAAGATGGACCTGTTGCTCAAGTCGGTCGCCGACTACGACCTCGTCGACATCACGACCCATGAGGCGGACCTCGAGGAGATCTTCCTCACCTTCTACCGCGACGAGCAGCCGGTCTGATGCTGGCCAACGTATTCACGAAGACGACCCAGGATCGCTGGAAGGGCATGGCGATCGGAGCGGTGGCGATCGGGCTGATGCTCCTCCTGGGCATGTCGGCGTACCGAGAGATCGACCTCTCGTTGTACACGGACCTCCCCGAGCTCTTCCGGGCCGTCGCCAACATCCCTGCTGACGCGGACGTCGCCAGTCTGGCCTATGGGGCCATCTACAGCTCGTACGGTGCGCTGACCCTCGCCGCCTTGACCCTGTCGATGGGCTCGGCCTCGATCGCAGGCGAGGAGCGAGACGGGACCATTGGGCTCCTCCTCAGCAACCCGCGCAGCCGGACCGAGGTGCTCGCGTCCAAGGCGGTCTCGATGATCGTGCTGACCGGTCTCGCTGCCGGTGTCTTGTGGGCGTTCGGGTTGGTGTCTCCGGTGTGGCTCGGCGTGAACGTCACGGGGATGGACGTCGGTGCGCTCGTGTTGCACATGTTTGTCAACGCACTCTTCTACGGGTTCCTCGCAATGGCCGTCGGTGCGTGGACGGGTAATCGCGGCCTCGCCTCCGGAGTTGCCGCCGGCGTGATGGTCGTCTCGCTCTTTGCCACAGGTCTGTTTCCACTGATCGAAGGGTGGGAGAACGTGGCCAAGGCGTTCCCCTGGTACTACTTCTCTGGCGGCCAGCCCGTCACCAACGGCGTGGTCTGGGGGCACCTTGTAGTCCTGATCGCGAGCATCGCGGGCTTCACGGTCATCGCCCTCGTGGGGGTGAACCGCCGTGACCTCAAGGAGCACAACCTGGCCGTCACGTTGGTCGACCGTCTCCGAAGCAACGAGACGACCCAAGCGCTGGCAAACCGGCTGGCCGGATCGACCCGGGTCTCTCGCATCTGGATCAAGACCGCATCCGAGCACCAGGGGCTGCTCCTCGTCACAGCCGCGCTCATGTTCTTCGTGATGGGGGTGATGATCGGGCCGATGTACACCCTCATCGACGACGCGCTCGCGGGCTTCTCAGACGCCTTCCCTGAGGCCTTGCTTGCGTTGTTCGGTGGCGGTGACGTCGCTTCACCCGAGGGCTTCTACCAAGTCGAGACCTTCGGGATGATGGCCCCCATCGCCGTGATGGTCGTGACGGTCACGATCGGGGCCCGGGCGCTGGCGGGGGAAGAGGCGAATCGGACGATGGGTCTCTTGCTCGCCAACCCCGTGAAGCGCTCGGCGATCGTCACCGAGAAGACCGGAGCGATGCTGGTGCACGGTTTCGCCGTCGGCGTCGCGACATGGGCCGGCGTCGTCGCCGGATCGGTCCTCGGTGGTCTCGGGATGAGCGTGGCGAACATCGCGGCGACGTCGTTGCTCGTGACTCTGGTGGGTATGGTCTTCGGCGCCCTGGCGCTCGCACTCAGCGCCGGCACGGGCCGGGTGCGAGTGGCGATCTTCGGCTCGACCGGGGCGGCGCTCACCTTCCACGTCCTCAACGCCCTGCTGCCCTTCAACGACAACCTCGCCGGCTTCGCCAAGTGGTCGCCGTTCTACTACTACCTCACGAGCGACCCGCTCCGCAACGGCATGCACTGGGGTCACGCGGCCGTGCTGGTCCTCGTCACGGCGATACTCATCGCGCTTTCGGTCGTCTTCTTCGAACGTCGCGATCTCAGGCAGACCGACTGATCCGCCGGCTGGGCCGGTTCGCCGAAGAGAGCGAGATGCTGCTGACACGGCGGCGATGCGCACACCGCGCACGATGCCGGGTCAGCCGCTGACGACCTTTCCGAAGAGCTCGATCTCCACCTGCCGGATCACGTCGTCGAGGTGTTTGATCTGGCAGTCCAGGTCCACGAGCGACACCGCGATCTCCTCGCCCTGGAGCTCCTCGAGCGCGTCGGCTCGCTCGCCGGCCAGCTCCTCGGGATCGTCGCCGTCGAGCAGCTCATCCAGCAGCTCCCCGTACTCCTCGATGATGTCGTCCTGATCCTCGTACTCGTATCCCTCTTCGGCCATGCAGTCGGCCCACGCCAGGTCGGCCTCTTCGACGCGACCATCGTCTTCCACCAGGATGTCCTTGGGGTTCACGAAGCCGGGATCGAGCATCTCTGCGGGGAAGCTCGCCTCGATCGCCTCCCGCGTGCACCCGCCGGTTGGCTCGAAGTCCTCCTCGTCGAATTGGAACGCAAACGTGGCGTCGGGATCCTCTCCATAGAGCGTGCGGTCGTAGGCCACCTGGTCGGCGGGCGAGAGGCCCTCGTATATGGCCAGGTTGCGCTCCCCGAGCTCGATCTCCTTGACGCGATTGTCGAATCGAGTCGTCACGCCGTACCCCCAGCGCTTCTTGTACTCCTCCCGGTCCATGCCGGGTTCGGTCCGGACGGCCGACATGGCGAGCTCGACGCTGTCGACGTCGGCGGGGACGTACTCGAAGCCGGCCTCCGCCATGCATGCGGCGATACGCTCCTGCACCGCCTCGACGGAGGCGGTCCACTCGGCATCTGTCAACCCGTACTCGCGCGTCCCGAAGCCGAGCTCCCGCTCGATCTCCGACGGCGCTGCACCCGCACCTCCCGTGGCGGCTTGCGAAGCGTCGTCGCCGCCACCGCAGGCAGTTGCGATCAGACCGAGCGTGACTGCCGCCACGAAGCGGCGCGGCCTCGAAGGGGTATGTCGCGTGGTCATCTCACCTCGCTTCGATCGTGTCTCCGAGCCAACTGGCGCACATCGAACCGCCTTCAACCTGAAGAAGAGCTGAACATCTGCCGAGGGCTCTCTCGGGTTCAGGTCTTCTTCAGGTTCGGTGTAGGACAGTCGCCCGCGTGAGCACCGATCACCCGGGCCCAGACGTACCGGCGTACCCGATGCCGGGTCGCCGCGGTGCGGTCAGGCGCCGCAAGATGGCCCTCGTCACCCTGCTTCTGGTGGTGCTGGCGGCGGTCGGTGGCGCCCTGCTGGGATCGCGCGTCGCCTCTCCCGCCGAAATCGCCGCCCAGACCGCAGCGCCGCCCGCGTCACCCATCCTGGTTCCCGCCGAGCTCCGCGTGCTGTCGACGAACGTCGTCACCCGCGGGACCGGCGGTTTCGGCACGCCGCGAGAGGTGGCACTGGTCCCGAGCGCGTTCAAGGCCGGGGCGCAGATCGCCACCCAGCTTCCCGCCCCGGGCGATGCCATCGCCGAAGGGCAGGTGCTGGCCACGGTGTCGGGGCGGCCCCTCTTCCTACTGGAGGGGAAGCGACCCACCTATCGCGATCTCGGACCCGGCCTGGAAGGCTATGACGTGGCCCAGCTCGAGCGTGCGTTGCGCAGGCTCGGCTTCGACCCAGGTCTGGCAGATGGGATCTACGACGACGCGACCGCAGCAGCGGTGAGCGACATGTACCAGGCTGCGGGTTTCGAGCCGGCCCTCGCCACCACCCAGCATGTCGCCGACATCGCAGCGGAAAGCGGGGTGCTGAGCGCAGGTGTCCCCGGTGCTGGCGTCGTCGTCCCGTCCGACGAGGTCGTGTTCCTCGCTCCGCTCCCGATACGGGTGGCCGAGCTGGTCGTGGGCCTGGGACGAGAGCCCGACGGTCCGCTCATGACGATCACGGACGCGGACGTCACGATCGACAGCTCGCTCCCCATCGAGCAGTCCGGCTTGGTGGCCGTCGGCATGGCAGTTCGGATCGACGAGCCCGACCTCGGGATCGAGGCCGCGGGGGTCGTCAGCAGAGTGGCCGACGCCCCCGGCACCGACGGCGTCGACGGGTTTCACGTCTATCTCCAGGTCGAGGTGCACGATCCGCCGGCCAACCTCGTCAACGCATCCGTACGGCTGACCATCCCCATCGAATCGACCGCCGACGACGTGCTCGCGGTGCCCGTTGCCGCGCTCACCCTCGGGGCCGACGGTTCGTCCCGGGTTCACCGTCAGGTCGATGGTCGGCTGGAGGAGGTGGAGGTGCGGCCCGGTCTGTCGGCTCAGGGCTTCGTCGAGGTGACGCCGATCGGAGGTGAGCTCGCTCCCGGCGATCTCGTCCTCGTGGGGTTCGAGCAGGCGACCACGGGGGAGTGAGGTGGCGCAACCACTGCTCGACCTCCGGGCCGTGAGTCGCCGATACGGCCACGATCCTCCGGTACACGCGCTGCGCAACGCCGATCTGGCCGTGGCACGGGGCGAGTGGGTCGCGATCGAGGGGCCCTCGGGCTCGGGCAAGTCGACGTTGCTCCACATCCTCGGCTGCCTCGACCGTCCCACGACGGGCACGTATCTGTTCGACGGCGTAGACGTCGCGGCGCTCACTGATCGGGAGAGGGGAGGGCTGCGCAGTCGCCACATCGCGTTCGTCTTCCAAGCCTTCCACCTCATGGCACACCGGACCGTCGTCGAGAACGTCATGCTCGCCGAGGTGTACCAGCGCGCACCACGCCGCCAGCGGCGAGAACGAGCCGAGGAAGTCCTCGATCGCGTCGGTCTGGCTCACCGGCTCGACTACCTGCCGAGTCGATTGTCGGGTGGGGAGCGGCAACGCGCTGCAATCGCACGTGCGCTCTTGGGCAACCGGAAACTGCTCCTCTGCGACGAGCCCACCGGGAATCTCGACACCAAGAGCACTCGGTCGATCATGGACCTGCTCGGTCGCCTGCATGGCGACGGGTTGACGATCGTCATGATCACCCACAGCCCCGACCTCGCCGTCGAGGCGGGCCGACGCGTCCACATCGTCGACGGCCGCCTGTCGGAGGTCGCGGCGTGACGGCCTCTCAGGATCGGCACGCTGCCCTGTCGTTCGCCGACCTGGTGGACGAGGCGTCGGCGGGTCTGTTCGCTCGTCCGGGCCGGACGCTGCTCACCGTGCTCGGCACGGTCATCGGACTGGCCGCGCTCGTGGCAACGCTCGGTCTCTCCAGCACTGCAGCCAATCGCATCATCGGCCGTTTCGACGAGCTCGCCGCGACCCAGATCGTGGTGACCTCGCGCCCGGCGCCCGACGCCGGCATCTCCAACGACATCCCATGGGATGCCGCCTCGCGCTTGATGCGGTTGAACGGTGTCGCCGCCGCCGGGACGATCACGGGCGTCGACGTCGGCGACGCGCTGGTGACGACCACGCCGGTGAGCGATCCTGCCCGCCGCACCGACTTCAAGTTCTCGATCCAGGCGGTGTCGCCATCGACCTTCGATGCCGTGCGTGCGAACCTGTCCGGGGGGAGGCTCTTCGACGGTGGCTTCTCGGACCGGGCCGACACCGTCGCCGTGCTCGGGGCAAACGCCGCCGTCCGCTTGGGGATCGTCGATCTCTCCACACAGCCGGCGATCCGGATCGGCGACGAGGTGTTCGTCGTGCTCGGCGTGATCGACGACGTCGGCCGTCAACACGATCTCCTCGGTTCGGTGATCATCCCCGAGGGGACGGCCCAAGAGCTCTACGGCGTGCGTGCTCCCGACGTGGTCGTCGTGGAGACGGAGCTGGGTGCGACGGACCTCATCACGAAGCAGATTCCCTTGGCGCTCCGCCCCGACAACGACGGCGCGCTCAAGCTCGTCTCGCCGCCCGACCAACAGCGGTTCCGCGATGCGGTTGCCTCGGACCTCAACCTCCTCCTCGTGGTCCTCGGCGGCGTCTCGCTGCTGGTGGGTGCGATCGGCATCGCCAACGTGACGCTCGTGTCGGTCATGGAGCGCACAGGGGAGATCGGACTGCGGCGCTCGCTCGGGGCCAGTCGCCGGCACATCGCCCTGCAGTTCCTCGCCGAGAGCAGCGCCATCGGATTCGTCGGTGGCATCCTGGGCGCCAGCGTGGGCGTCCTCGTCGTCGTCGCCGTCGCCGCATACAACTCGTGGACACCTGTCCTCGATGCGGCGATCGTGCTGGCCACGCCGATCGTCGGAATGATCGTGGGGCTGGCCGCCGGTAGCTACCCGGCCTCGCGCGCAGCCCATCTCGAGCCGGTGGACGCGCTGCGGTCGGGGCTGTGACCACGTGGCCGCCAGGCTGAGGGACGAGAGCGTCGCGGCCGCGACACGTCCCCGACGTCCTTCGTCACCGGAAATCCGATTGGCCTATCGTCGACGAGAGGCGATTGAGGAGCACGTATGGGCGTTCGGTTCCACCGGATGGCGGACATCGCACCGGGAAGACGTGAGGAGGCGATCGCGTTTGCCGCCGAGGTATCCGCATACGTGACCGAGAACTGGGGGACGAAGGTGACGTGGGGTGTCGAGGTGGGCGGACGCCTGGGCCGGATCCACTGGTTCTCAGACCACGAGAGCATGGCCGAGGTCGAGGCGAACCTGGCGAAGAGCATGGCGGACGACAAGTACGTCGCCATCATCGACAAAGCCGAAGGGCTGTTCCTGCCCGAGGTGGAGGACACCATCATCTACACGATGTGAGGCGGGCGACGTGGCTCAGTGTGACGTCGACGGACCGGCTGGTGTAGCTTCGGGTCGCCGTCGAGCTCGGAGAGCCCATGGACGTCAATCCGGTCATCGCATTGATGGGACGCCGGCTGCGCCTCGCCGTGGTCGGCGGCGGCCCCGGGAGCTTCATCGGTGAAGCGCACCGGATCGCGGCCCGGCTCGACGACCGGTACGAGCTGGTGGCGAGCGCACTGTCATCCGATCCCCAGCGATCCCGCACCGCCGGGCGCGCCATCGGCGTCGAACCGGCTCGGGCCTACCCAGGGGCGCTCGAACTGCTCGACGCTGAGGCGGAACGGGGCGACGGCGCTGACGTCGTGGCCGTCATGACGCCCAACGACACGCATCACCAGTACTCGATCGCAGCGCTGGATCGCGGCTTCGACGTGATCTGTGACAAGCCGCTCGCCAACACCCTCTCCGATGCGCTCGACATCGTGGATCGTGTGGAGAGCAGTGGCCTGGTGTTCTGCCTGACGCACAACTACAGCGGGTACCCGTTGGTGCGCCAAGCCAGGGCGATGGTCACCGACGGTCAGCTCGGCGAGATGAGGCTGATCCAGGTCGAGTACGTCCAAGGCGGGAAAGCGGCACCGGCCGACCCAGGAGTCGGTGGCGAGGTGCCGTGGCGACTCGACCCCGACCGGAGTGGCCCTTCGATGATCATGGGGGATATCGGAACGCACGCACACCACCTCGTGCGCTACATCACGGGCTGCGAGGTCACGGAGGTGGCGGCCGAGATAGGCAACATCGTGCCGGGCCGCCGCGTCGACGACTACGGCGGTGCGCTGCTTCGGTTCCACAACGGAGCCCGCGGCACCATGTGGGTGACCCAGGCGGCAGCAGGCGTCGAGAACGGGATTCGCGTTCGTGTCTCGGGCAGCCGCGGATCGTTGGAATGGATGCAGGACCGGCCCACCCGACTCTTGTATCACCCGCTGGGGGCTCCTGCCGAGGTCCGGACACCCAATGGTCCCGGCACCCTCCCACTGGCGGCCCGATCGTCGCGTCTCGCCGCCGGACATCCCGAGGGTTTCCACGAAGGTTTCGCCAACCTGTACGCCGATGCCGCCGAGGCGATCGCGGCACGACGCAGCGACGTGGAACCGGATCCCCTCGCGCTGCACTTTCCCACCGCCCTGGATGGTGCCTGGGGCATGCGATTCGTGGAGGCGGCCCTCGCATCGAGCGAGAGTGGCGGCGGATGGGTCGACGCCTCCTTGGTCAGGGACACATCCAGCAGAGAGGAGCCCGGATGACGAAGGTTCGATGGGGCATCGTGAGCACGGCCGACATCGGGATGGCGAAGGTCACCCCGGCCATCCAGAAGGGCAAGAACTGCGAGGTCGTTGCGATCGCCTCTCGTGATGAGGGTCGGGCTGAGCGCGCAGCCGACGACCTCGGTATCCCGGCGTCGTACGGCTCCTACGAGGCACTTCTCGAAGCCGACGACGTCGACGCCGTCTACATCCCGCTGCCCAACGATCTGCACGCCGAATGGACGATGCGATCGGCCGCGGCCGGCAAGCACGTGCTGTGCGAGAAGCCGCTCGCCATGACCGCCGCCCAGGCGGAAGAGATGGTGACGGCCTGCCGGGAGGCAGGCGTGAAGCTCGCCGAGGCGTTCATGTATCGCCACCACCCGAGCTGGGTGGAGGCCATGAAGCTCGTTCACGACGACTCCATCGGCGACATTCAGGCCGTCCAGAGCTGGTTCTCGTACTACAACGACGATCCTGACAACATCCGCAACAGACCCGAGAACGGCGGCGGCGCCGTCATGGACATCGGGTGCTACAACATCAATCTGTCCCGAATGATCTTCGGTGCCGAACCTCTGACGATCCAGGCTGCAGTTCACCGTGATCCGGTGATGGGCATCGACACGTTGACCTCGGCGGTTCTGGAGTTCCCCGGGGGGCGGCATTCGACCTTCACGTGCGCGATCCGCGCCGAGCCCTACCAACGGGTCCACATCATCGGCACGACGGGGCGGATCGAGATCGAGATCCCCTTCAACATCCCCCCCGACCTCGAGACGCGGCTCCTCTTGACGGCCGGAGGAGAGCCTCCCGCCGATCCCGATACGGTCACCGTGGTGTTCCCGCCGTCGGACCAGTACACGATCCAGGCGGAGCTGTTCGCTCAGGCGATCCTCGACGACACGGACGTGCCGGTCCCACCCTCCGACGCCGTCGCCAACATGCGCGTGATCGAAGCGATATTGAGCTGAAGTCGGGTTCGCTCGAAGCAGGCTTCGAGCGAATTGAGTCGACGGCCTTCGGCCGCGTCTTGTCGGGACCGCACCGCGCAGGTCGCTGCGATCCCGATCGAGGGGGTTTGGGCGAGCGAAGCGAACCCGCACGGCAGCGGGCCCCCACTCCAGGTGGGGGCCCGCTGCGTGTCAGGCGGTGTCGGGTCGGGTGATCAGATCTTGGTGGCGCCGGGGACTTCCTCCTTGGGAGCGTCCAGCATCATCTCGGGGATCGTGTCGGGAACCGCAGCCACCTGCTCACGGCTGGCCCAGACCAGGCCCGCTCCGCTGAAGATCGCCGTCAGGCCGATCGCCGCCAGGATTGCGGC
>JBFINP010000036.1:0-29620 GCA_041611095.1 Acidimicrobiia bacterium
CCGGTGGAGGTGACGGGATTTGAACCCGTGACCCCTTCGTTGCGAACGAAGTGCTCTGCCGAACTGAGCTACACCCCCGGGCGACCGGGATTGTACACGGCCGATGCGGGTCAGGGACTCGTGGGCTCGATGATCTCGTCCATGCGCCGCCTCACCCTGTCTTGCACGACCGTGAGGGTCAGATCTGCCCGGCTTCGCTCGATGAGGGAGCGGCCGACGTCCGTCGTTCGGCGCAAGCCGCCCGTCATGCCGTCCGGGTAGTCGAGCGAGGTGAGCAGCCCGATGATCTGCTCCATCTGCTCGAAGGTGGTCTTGGCCTCGTCCAGGCCCCCCGCCCTGAGCTGATCGAGCAGCCGCCGACGCAGCTCGCCCACCGCTTCACCGAGGCCCTTGAGGTAGGGGATGGCGTGCACGCCGATGTCCTCGGGACCCGGCAACGGCGCTCGCGAGAGCAGCGCCGCCGTCAGCTCGGCCTCGGCGTACTCCTTGACGGCGTCGTAGAAGAACCCGGCGTGATAGATGTCGAGGTGGTCGGTGAGAGATTGCTCCGCCTCGGCGATCAATCCCTTGACCTCGGCGAGGAGCTCTGCGGCGACGTCTCGCTCGTTGCGATGCAGCGCCCGAATGGCGTTGGCCGACGATCGGATGATGCGACGGGAGTGCTTCAGCGCCAGCTCGCGCGCATCGAACTTCGCGTCGAGCTCCGACCTGATCGTCGTCTCGAGTGTTTCGAGGCTGTGGTCCGTCACGCCCCCGCTCAGCCGGCGACGACGCGTACCGTCGCCGGCTCCGGATCCTCGACCACGTGGAGGGCGACGACCGGGGCGCGAGCGGGCACGCTCTGATGGTTGTAGAGCAGGAGGGTCACGTAGCCTGCGAAGGCAACGTCGAACCCGATGGTGATCGCCAGCCATGTGGACGAACCCAGGGCGATGGCGATGCCGAGCGACGCAAGTGCTCCAGACCCGAGACCGGCGAGGATGCGGCGGCGCCGGAGGCTGGTCCGGCGACGCTGCCGTTCGATACGGGCATCGGACAGCGCGACCGAGGCCAAGAGGTCTTTCGAACGGGCGAAGCCCCGCATGCTCGAGCTCGGTGCCTGGCGCCGGCCATCCACGATGGATGGCAACAAGAACGCAGCCCAGATCCCACCGATGAGGATGAAAGCGAACAGTTCCATGTAGTGGTCCCTTACTCCGCTCCGCGGAAGGCTACGACCGCGGACTCTTTGAACCAAGGATTTGAGATCGTCTCGCTAACGATCACGGGCATTGTGGTCGGAAGCGGTTGCATTCAGCAACTCCAAACCGTGCATCAGCGCCGGAGCGACCGTTTCGAGCGATTCGGTGGCGCCGCGGAGCGAGCCGGGCAGGTTGACGATGAGGGTGGACCCGACGATCCCGGCGCAGCCGCGAGACAGCATGCCGTGAGGATTCCGGCCGAAGGTGGCGGACCGCATCGCCTCGGCGAGGCCCGGCGCCTCACGCTCGATCACGGACTTCGTCGCTTCGGGCGTGAGATCCCGAGGCGCAAACCCGGTGCCGCCGGTCGTCACGATGAGGGACGCCGAGGTCGCAAGCTCACGCAGCGTGCCCGCCACGGATTCGATCCCATCCGGCACGATTCGGGTTTCGGAGACGTCGAGTCCCAGGTCGCGCAAGATGGCTGCGACCGCGGGGCCGGAGCGATCCTCGGCCTCGCCACGACTCGCTCGGTCGGAGACCGTGACGACCGCAGCGTTCATCGCGACCACTCTCCGGACTTGCCGCCGGTCTTGTGGAGGAGCTGGACGCGATCGATGGCGGCGCCCCTGTCCAGACCTTTGATCATGTCGTACAGCGTGACGGCACCGATCGCCGCGGCGGTCATCGCCTCCATCTCGACGCCCGTCCGCGCCGTGACGCTCGCCGTGACCTCGATCCGTGCACCCGTGGTCGTCGGCTCGACCGTGATGTCGATCGCGTCGAGCGCGATCGGATGGCAGAGTGGAATGAGCTCAGCGGTACGTTTCGCAGCCATGATCGCCGCCACTCTGACGACGGCGCCGGCGTCGCCTTTCGGCAACGTCCCGGCAAAGAACGCCTCCCGCACGCTTCGCTCCATCGTGACGTGGGCCTCGGCAACTGCGGTCCGCTCGGTGACGGCCTTGTCGCCTACATCGACCATGTGGGCGGCGCCCTCTTCGTCGAGATGGGTCAACGACTCGGTCAACGGCTCATCCATGGAGCGCTTCTGCCCTCGTGCGTTCGCTTGGGTATCGGAACAGCTCGAGCTCGACGGGGGAACCCGCGTCGATTCCGGCAACCCCCACGGGCACGACGGCAAAGGCGTTCGCCGCGGCGAGCGCCGACAGCACGTTCGAGGATTGACCTCCGGCAGATCGGCTCCGCCACGTCCCGTCGGGAGTTGCCCTGGCAACGCTGCGCAGGAAGACAGTCTTGGCTGGGTCGGTGTCGAGGGGCTCGTCGGTGATCGCGTTCACCCGAGGGCGGAACAGCTGGGGGGCTCCCATCATCTGCAGGAGCGCGGGACGCACGAATTGCTCGAAGGCCACGAATACGGATACCGGGTTGCCCGGAAGGCCGAATAGCGGTTTGCCGCCAACGCTGCCGAAGGCAAAAGGTTTGGCCGGCTGCATGGCGACTTTCCAGAACTCAACCGTACCGAGCTTGCCGAGTTCCTGCTTGACCAGGTCATAGTCACCCATCGAAACGCCGCCGCTGGTGACGATGACATCTGCGTCAGAGGCCGCCGCGCTCAGCGCCCGATTGAGGGCGCCGGCGTCGTCGCCGACGATCCCAAGGTCGAGAATCGTGGCTCCCAACTCGTCGAGGAGGCCGCGAAGGACAAATCGATTGCTATCCCGGATTCTTCCAGGCTCCAGTTTCTTCGTCTCGGGCGGCTCGAGCTCGTCGCCGGTCGACATGATGGCGACGACCGGCCGTTTGCCCACCCTGGGCCTGGCCACCCCGAGAGATGCCAGCATGCCGAGGTGGGCCGGCGTGAGCCTGACGCCGGCACCGAAGACGAGAGCCCCGGCCGCCACGTCGCCCCCCGCCGGCCGGACCGACGTGCCTGCAGTCACCGGTGTCATGATCTTCACTACTCCATCGCCACTCTCCGTCTCCTCGACCTTCACCACCGCCTCGGCCCCATCCGGCAACGGAGCGCCCGTCATGATCTTGATGGCCGTCCCGGGTTCTACGGAGTGCGAGGCGACGCTGCCTGCGGGCACGTCCTCGAGGACGGGGAGTTCTACGGGTGCCCCCACGACGTCGGCGACACGTACGGCATACCCGTCCATGGCCGAGTTGGCGAACGGGGGCACGTCGTGGGGAGCCGCAACGGGCTCTGCCAGCACGAGCCCCAGGGCATCGGCGAGATCCACTGCCACCGCCGGAAGCTTCCCGACCGCATCCAGAACGTCGGACTGTGCGTCCGCAAGAGGTCTCATGACATGTCCGAGTCGACCCGCCGCTCGGAGCCTGAGAGGATCCGCTGGATGTTCGCCGAGTGCCGGACGATGACGAGGAGGGCCGTGGCCCCGGCCAGGACGAGCCGTGTCCCGCGATGCCCACCCAGGGCGAAGAGCGGCACGTACAGAGCCATTGCCCCGAGCGAGGCGATCGAGGCCGTCTTGGTGATCGCGACCGTGGCGGCCCACGCAACGGCGAGGACGAGGCCGAGCAGCGGCTCGAGCCATACCGCAGCTCCGATCGCCGTGGCGACGCCGCGCCCGCCCTTGAATCGGTGCCACACCGGAGCGATGTGGCCTGCGACGGCGGCGAGGGCGCAGGCGAAGCCCAGCGTTTCGCCTCCCACCGTGGAGCCGATGGCCGCCGCCACCAAACCCTTCAGGGCATCGCCCACCATGACGAGGGCGGCGGGCCCTTTGCCCAAGGTGCGAAAGACATTCGACGTGCCGGGGTTGCCGCTTCCTTGGGTGTAGATGTCCACGCCCATCAGACGCGGCACGATCACACCGAAATCGACACTTCCGACCAGATAGGCAACGAGAATGGCGATAGCATTGGTCACGTCCGAGCGAGTCTAGGTAGCGATTACCGAGCCATCACCGAGTCTGGCTCTTCGTCTAGGGTCGAGGCAACGACTGGGAATGACCCCAGGGCGATGAGACTCGTAGTTGTCGTGGACAGATGGTGGTCTCAACGCGTAAAGTGCGCTTTCCGAGGGAGTAGGCGTGACACCTCCTACGGTACGGAACCGAAGGTCCCCGACCGTTCCGCTCGAGTGCGCGACGAGCGGAAACGAGACTTGTACCCGTAGGTCGCGTCGCGCAAGGTCCCTCCCCGTCGGCCAATCGCAAGTCCCCCCACCATTCCCCCTGCTTGCGTGAGGCGCCCTCCCTCCTTCGGGAGGGAGGGACGGGGAGGTTTCATCGCCACTCCGACTTCGATACCTTGCCTGCATGTACTGGCTGACGCGCCCCCCTCTTCTTCGTTGGGTTGCGGCGGCTGCGCTGCTCGCAGGCGCCCTCGCGTTCGACATGTCCGAACGGCGGACGGAGCCCTTCCCTTTCGCCGCTCGCTCCCTTCCCGCAGGAGCGCCCGTCGATGACGACGACGTGGAGTGGCGTGACGTCCCTACGGGTCTCCTGGGCGAGGTGGTCCCTCCCGCCGGGATTGCGATACACGCAGTAACGGCGGGCGCACCGCTCGTCGCCGGGACCGTTGGTGACGGTGCTCCCATCCCCTCGGGCTGGTGGTCGGTGCCGATCCACCTCCCGCCGGCAGCAGCCATCGGCGCCAAGGTGCGACTCGTCGCCGACCACCCGCCGATCGATGTGCAAGGGGTCGTCTCCCAGCCGGGATCCACCGGCGCCTTCTCCGTGGCCGATCCCGGTGCGGTCGCGGTCCCACCGCACGCGGCGGGGCCGGTGGCGGACGCCGTGCGCAATGGGACGCTCACGGTTCTCGTCGGCACGTGAGGGCATGCATGCATCCGCCTGGCGCTCGGTATGCTCTGCCGCCATGCTCGAAGCCGCCCTGTGGGGGCTCATCCAGGGGCTCACGGAGTTCCTACCGATCTCGTCGAGCGGGCACCTCGTCTTGGTGCCCGCTCTGTTCGGTCGTGACGGGCCCGACCTGGCGACATCGGCTGTCTTACACATCGGCACCCTGGTCGCCGTGCTCGTCTATTTCCGGCGCGAGGTCGCCGACGTGCTGCGATTCACGGAATCGGGCAGGCGCCTGCTGCGCTTCATGGCCATCGGCACCGTACCTGCCGCCGTAGCCGGTCTTGCGCTCCGTGATCCGCTGGATCGCCTCAATGAACAACCGCGATGGGTTGCCGTAGCGATGATCCTCGCCGGCGTCGTGTTCGTGCTGACGAAGCTGCTCGACACCGGCCGACGTGTCGCCGGTGAGAACAACGCCCGCGACGCCTGGGTGATGGGCACGGCACAAGCAATCGCCCTCATCCCTGGCGTCTCCCGATCGGGCATCACGATCACGGCGGGCATGGCAGAGCGGTTCGAACGGCGCGATGCGGCCACCCTCGCCTTCCTCCTCGGCATCCCGGCGATCGCCGGCGCAGGGCTGATCAACTTCGTTGACCTGGCTGCCGAAGGCGGAGCCTCGCTCGGCGCCGAGTTGTTCGTCGGCACGATGGTCGCCGCAGTGGTCGGGTATGCGGCGATAGCAGCGCTCCTTGGACTCATCCGTAGAACGGGCTTGGCTCCCTTCGGCTGGTATTGCATCGGCTTCGGAACGCTCTCGCTCATCCTCGTCTGACCCACCGGATTCCCGAAAGGGGCAGTAGCGGGCATAATCTCGGTGTGCTGCACGTTGCCGTGCTGCGACGTCGCCGAAGGGGAGCGCACCGCCGATGGGCCTGTTCAGCAAGAAGACGAAGCCGACGAAGATCCACTCGCTCGACGAGTTGCAGCCGATGGTCGAGTCGGGTCAGCCGGTGTTGCTCGACTTCATGCAAGTCGGATGCGGCCCCTGCCAGGTGATGGACGGCATCATCAACGAGCTCGCCCGAGAGTACGGGGAGAGTGCTCACATCGTGAAGGTGGACGTCGCGAAGGTGGCCGGCGCCGCACAGATGTTCAACGTGCGCTCGACGCCCACGTTCGTGCTGCTCGGGCGCACTCCGGAGAAGCGTTCCAGGAAGAAGAACCGTTCCAACGGCGACAACGGTTCACGGGTATCCGCTCGGTGGCGAACCTCCGGTCTGGTGAAGAAGGACCAACTCCAGCGTGCGCTCGAGAGCAACGGCGCCGTCAAAGTCGCCGACTGAGGCTCACGCCACCCCGGCGAGCCCCAGCGCCGCCGCTATCTGCGCCTCGGCATCGGGTTGCTCGAGGAGTGGCCCGACGGCATAGCCCGCGCCATGACGCTTCAGACGATCGACGACCATCGCCTGCCGGTACGGGCGTTCGCGAAACGCCGTCCGGTATCGCGACACCTCGTGACGGATGTGCGTCCTGTACGCGGCCCATGCCACAGGGTCGAACGCCATGCCGCGACCTTGCAGCCTGCGCACCACATCCATGTGGAGACGGTATCCGTCTTCCAACGATGCACCCAGTACGGCCTGAACCAGCTCACCGGGTTCACTTGCGATCATCTTCGTCTGCTGGGTGGTCAGCGACACCGGGCCCGCCAGCGACACGAAGCTCCACCCCGCGTTCAGCTCGTCGCGCCGCGGAAAGGTCACCTCGGCGTAGACCCGGTCCCCGCCGTGGACGTAGATGACCGACAGCGGGTCCTCATCGGCGGCGAGACGGTACGCACGACTCGGCGTGAATCCGAGCCGCCGCAGGATCTCGGTGCGATCGTCGGTGACGCCGGCGATTGCCTCGATCTCGTATTCCAGCGGGGCATCCAGCCAGCGCTCGTCCCACTCCCGCTTCATCGCACGGCGGAGGATGATGACCCACGCAGCCAGTGCGACCGCTGCTGCGACGAGAAAGGCCGGCACCGGGCGCCCCCCGAACTGTCCCACGGCCACGAACGGCATGGCGACGACCCCGAGCACGGCGAAGGTGAGCAGAGCCAACTGAGTTCTCGCCAAGGTCGTGTATCCGGCACCCGCCATCGCGATCACGACGACGGCGGCGAGGAGCCACGGCGGCGACCCGCCCCAGCTGGCCACCCACACCCCTGCACCGGCGAAACCCACCCCGAGGAGCGCAAACGCACCCGCGTTCCTGACCCGATCCATACCGCCCAGAACCCTAGCGGCCGCCGAGTGGGCCTCCCGGCCTGATCTTGGAGACCGCCGATTGATCCTAAATCGGCGGTCTCCCGCGATATGGGAGCCGTTCGAAACCGCGATGCGAAGCGAGCCGGGGGTGTTCGAGGGGAACGCTCCGCGTCCCCCTCGAACCGCGTTGCGGTGGCTCCGCCGCCGTAACGCACAGGAGCCAGTCGAGAAGGGTCGACTCAAACTCGCTCGAAGCCTGCTTCGAGCGAACTCAATACTCGTAGAAGCCGCGCCCCGTCTTGCGCCCGAGCAGGCCCGCTTCGACCATCCGCTTCAAGAGCGGGGGTGGAGCGAAGCGGGCCTCGCGGAACTCCTCGAAGAGGGAATAGGCGACCAAGAGCATCGTGTCGTTGCCGATGAGGTCGCTGAGCGCGAGTGGTCCCATCGGGTAGTTGGCACCGTTGACCATCGCGGCGTCGATGTCCTCCTTCGTCGCAAACCCAGCCTCGAGCATGCGGATGGCATCGAAGATGTAGGGGCACAACAGCATGTTGACGATGAACCCGGCGCGATCACGGGCGTGAACCACGGTCTTACCGAGCGTCTCGGCAGCGAACGCGGCGGCCCGCTCGACGGTGTCGTCTGAGCTGAGGGTTCCCCGGACGACCTCGACGAGCGGCATGATCGTGGCCGGGTTGAAGAAATGGAGTCCAACGACCGACTCTGGGCGCAGCGTCGCTCCGGCGATACGCGTGATCGGGATCGACGAGGTATTCGAGGCGAAGATCGCATCGTCGGCGCCCACGACCACATCCAGGTCGGAGAAGATCTGGCGCTTGAGGCTCTCATCCTCGACCACGCACTCGATGACGATCTGGCGATCGGCGAACGAGGCGAGGTCGGTGACGAAGCGCAACCTGCCGAGCGACGCGTTCCTCCCGACATCGTCCAGCTTCCCCTTCTCGACGGCTTTGTCGAGCGATCGCTCGATCCCCTTGCGCGCCGCGGCAAGCCGCTCGTCATTCACCTCGCGCACGATCACGTCGAGTCCGGCCTTGGCGCAGACCTCGGCGATTCCCCCTCCCATCTGCCCGCCGCCCACGATGCCCACTCGTTCCAACGTCATCCGCTCTCCTCGGTCTACCGCCGCCGCAGCGTAGACGAGCGTGTGAGCACCATCGCTCGACATGCCCGCTCCCATCCGGCGGCGCGAATCCGCCTTCGCGGTAGGCTCCCCGCATGGTCTCCGTGGATCGAACCCACGCCCTCTCCGAGCGCGGGTTGAGCGCCGCTGAGGTTCAGCAGCGGGTTCGGAGCGGTCACGTCAACATCGCCCCGGAAGGACCGAGCCGCACGGCCCGCGACATCGTCCGGGCCAATCTGGTCACCCGGTTCAACATCTTGTTGACCGTGATGCTCTTCATCGTCCTCGTCATCCTCCGTGAACCAAGGGATGCGCTGTTCGGGATCGTCCTGGTGACGAACGCCGCTATCGGCATCGTCCAGGAGCTGCGAGCAAAGCGGACGCTCGATCGGCTCGAGCTGGTGACGGCACCGCGCGCCCGTGTCGTACGATCGGGTCAGATCCAGGTGATCCCGGTCGAGCAGATCGTTCTCGACGACCTCGTGGAGATACGTCAGGGCGACCAGCTCGCCGTCGACGGCACCGTCACCGAGGCTGCCGGCCTCGAGATCGACGAGTCGCTGCTGACCGGCGAGTCCGACGCGGTGCACAAGGAACCCGGCGACGAATGCCTCTCGGGGAGCTTTGTCGCCGCCGGCGCCGGCAGATACCGGGCAACCGCCGTGGGTGGGCAGGCGTACGCAGTCCGTCTTGCGCTCGAGGCGAAGAAGTTCACCCTCGTGAAGTCCGAGCTGCGCGACGGGATCGATTGGATCATCGCCGGCGTCAGCTGGGCGATCCCGCCGGTGATCGCCCTCCTCGTATGGGGCCAGATGCGTGGCGATGAGAGCTTCCACGAAGCGTTGCGTGGTGCTGTGGCCGGCGCCGTGGGCATGATCCCCCAGGGCCTCGTGCTGCTGACCTCCCTCGCCTTCGCGGTGGGTGTGGTGCGGCTGGGACGGCGCCAGGTGCTGGTGAAGGAGCTTCCGGCAATCGAAGGTCTGGCGCGCGTCGATACGATCTGCTTCGACAAGACGGGCACGCTGACCGAGGGCAAACTCACCGTGCAGGACGTGGTGCCGATCGGCGCAGACGACCCTGGGCCGGCCCTCGCCTCGCTCGCCGCCGCAGAGCCCAACCCGAACGCCACGCTGGCGGCTATTCGACGTGCGTACGACGGCGCTCCCGGTTGGCAGACCGGCCGGTCCGTCCCGTTCTCGTCTGCTCGGAAGTGGAGCGGTACGAGCTTCGTCGGCCACGGCACGTGGGTGCTCGGCGCCCCGGATGTGATCGCCCCGGGCAACCGCGAGCTGGCGGCAGACGCCGAGCGGCGTGCCTCGGCCGGTCGGCGGGTCTTGCTGCTTGCCACCACCGACGCCCCGTTCCCGGCCGATGGCCTGCCGGAAGGGATGCGGCCGGTGGCGCTCGTGATGCTCGGCGACCGGATCCGGACGGATGCCGAACAGACGCTCCGCTACTTCGCCGAGCAAGGTGTGGCCGCGAAGGTCATCTCCGGCGATCATCCGCGTACCGTCGCCGCGATTGCACGCGAGGTGGGGGTGGTCGGTTCGCACGAGGTCGTGGACGCACGCTCCCTCCCCGAAGATCCGCGCGCGCTGGCTGATGTCATGGACCGCGCCACGGTCTTCGGGCGGGTGAGTCCGCACCAGAAGCGGGCCATGGTGGCGGCGCTCCAGTCACGCGGCCACGTGGTCGCGATGACGGGCGATGGCGTGAACGACGTGCTGGCCTTGAAGGACAGCGACATCGGCATCGCGATCGGTGCCGGTGCACCGGCGTCGCGCGCCGTGGCCCAGCTCGTCCTCATCGACGGCAAGTTCGACACCCTGCCCGGTGTGGTAGGCGAGGGGCGCAGGGTCATCTCGAACATCGAGCGGGTCGCCAACCTCTTCGTCACCAAGACCGTCTACGCGATCGCCCTCGCCGTCGCCACGGGGCTGGTCGCGCTCCCCTTCCCCTTCCTCCCGCGGCACCTGACGCTCGTCGGCGCGGTCACGATAGGGATCCCCGCCTTCTTCCTGGCGCTCGCCCCGTCGAGCCGGCGCGCCCGGCCGGGCTTCGTCGGCCGGGTGCTGCGGTTTGCGATACCCACCGGCCTCGCTGCCGCGGTGGCCACCTTCGGCGCCTACCAACTCGCCATCGCCGAGGAGGTGAAGCTCGACGAGGCGCGGACGGTCGCCACGCTCGTGCTGACGGCTATTGGCCTGTTCGCCCTCGGGATGGTGAGCAGGCCGATCGTTGCGTGGAAGAGGTGGCTGATCGGGTCGATGGCGGGTCTGCTCGTACTCTCGATGATCAGCCCGGTATCCCACGACTTCTTCGAGCTCAACCTGCCTCGCCTCGTCGTCCTCCTGGCCGCCGTCGGCATCGTCGCCGTCACGGGCGGAGCGATGGTCGGCACCCTTCGCGCGGTGGGATGGGCAAAGCAGGTGCCGGACCTCCTCCGGGAGCATCCACCGTCGGAATCCAAGGTCTGGCAGACCTTCAGAACGCGTTTTCGCGAGTTCGCCGGTGTACGTGTCAGACCGAAGCCGGCGCCGTCGCCCCCAGAGACCTCCTCACAGGATCCTCGTGCGCTGGAGACGGCGCTCAGCGCCATCGATTGGTTCGACCCCGAGAGCGAGGAAGCGGAGACTGCGGAACCTCCACAGGACGGTTAGGGCCGGAGCTGTCACCCGATCGGCTCACCGGAGTCCCTGCGGCGCACCGCCTCGGCGAAGCCCTCCCGCTCGGCGAGGTCCTTGAACCACATCCCCTCTCGCGTGTGACGGCTGATTCCGTCGAACAACGTGGCGATGAGCTGCGTCGTCCCGAGCCCCATGTTTTCGTAGGCCTGGTTGATCATCACCTTGTGCATCATGAGCTGATTGTGCGGCACGCCCGCCATGCGCCCCGCCAGCTCGTCGACACGGGCGTCCAGTTCGGCTTCCGGCACGGCCTCGAGCACCAGACCGAGAGCTGCCGCCTCGGCCCCGTCGACGAGATCGCCGGTCAGCAGCATCCGCTTCGCACGTTCGGCGCCGATCCGGTACACCCACATCGCCGTCGTGGGGCATCCCCAAACGCGGGCAGGCGGGTAGCCGATCTTGGCGTCCTCCGCCATGACGACGAGGTCGCAGGCGAGTGCAATGTCCGAGCCGCCCGCCACCGCATGGCCGCGGACCTTGGCGATCGTCGGCTTCGCGGATCGCCACAGACTCATGAAGTCGTACGTGTTGCGACCCATCCACTGCAGGTCGAGGGTGGGATCCCACGGCATCGCCTGGACCCCGCGATTGGTTCCCGGCGCCTCGGCGTACGCCTTGAGGTCGTAGCCGGCGCAGAACGCCCTGCCCGCCCCGGTCACCACGACGACGTGAACCCTCCCATCCTCCTCGGCCGCCTCGACGGCCTTTCGAATCTCGCCGGGCATGGCGTCGTCGATCGCGTTGAGGCGCTCCGGGCGATTCAGCGTGATCGTGGCGATGCGGCCCGTGACGGCGTAGTCGATGCTGGTGTACTCCACGGAAGCTCGCTTTCCCAGGGCTCAGGCGGAGCCCACTGCGGTCGATGCAGCGTCGTGAAACCGACAGTTCAGGATCGTACCGAGAGCCCCTGCCGTTTCCCCTCCGCATGGCCAGGCAGAGCAAAGCACAGCGCCGCAAGCAGAAGCGTCGCGAGCTCGAGGAGCAGCGGCGTAGCGATGCGCGCACACGACAGATCCGAACGTTCGGTATCGGCGCCCTGGCCGTTGCCTCTCTCACCGTGCTGCTCGTCACCACCTGGCCCGAACCCGCCGTAGGCAACACGAGCGCCGACGCCTGGGATTTGCCCGAGCTCGACGGGAACGGCCGGGTACGTCTCGCCGACTTCCGCGGCAAGCCGACCGTTGCGGCGTTCTTCGCATCGTGGTGCACGGTCTGCGAGCACGAGATCCCGGAGATGCTGGCCTTGTCGGAGGAGCTCGGCGGCGAGGTCAACTTCGTAGGCATCAACAGTCAGGACAACGGTCGGGGGCTCGGCGACGCCGAGAAGTGGGGCATCGCAGGTGAATGGCCGCTTGCGGTGGACATCGGAAACGGCAACGGGAGTGCGCTCAGCATTCAGACGTTCGGTGCACGGGGTTCACCCACAAACGTCATCTACAACGCAGCGGGCCAGGTGGTACACGTCGAGTTGGGAGGCGTTACGCCGCAACGGCTGCTCACCTTGCTCGATCAGCTCACCGAGTACGAGGCCTGAGCCGACGTCGGGGCGGGCTTCAACACATTCACGTTTGTGAATCTGGCCGCGGGGACGGTGACCGAAGCCTCTAGGTTGTCCGGGGCCGTCTCGACAGAATCCTCGTCGGGAACAACCCGACCGCGCCCACACGCCACGCGGCATCTCGGGCGTGGTCCCACCACGCTGAGGAGAGACCATGAACAAACGCCTCGCGGCCATCGGAACCGTGATCGTCGGCCTTCTGCTGTTGATCGTGCCCATCGCCGCCAACCTCTTCACCGTTGCGCCTGCATTCGAGGATCTCACCGATGCATTCAGGGACGACGTGATGACGGAGGAGGCCGTCGCCCAGGCCCGCACCGACATCGCGGGCCTCACGGCCGTGAGCGAGGAGTTCGCCACGAATGTGGTGCCGACGATGGCGGGTGCACTCGAGATGGACACGGCCACCTTCGCCGCCTTTGTCGGTGACCAGTTCCCGGCGGTGGCGTCCGGTGTCGAGGCACTTCCTGCGATCGCCTCGCAGTTCACCGGCGTCATCGACCTGATCGAATCCCAGCAGGGCAACTTCGCCGATGCCGATGCGATCCCGAACAACTCGTTGCCCGTCACAACCGTGCCGTGGGCCATCGCGGGCGTTGGCGTGCTGACGCTGCTGGTGGGCCTCGTGATGCTCTTTCGATCCAGCCTCGGAGCGCTGCTTGCCGTCGTGCTCGGCGTCCTGGTAGTCGCCGGAACGCTGGCCTTCTCGCTGATCCCGAAGTCGGGAGCCGCCGACGACCTCAACGACGCGCTGAAACCCGCCTACACCCAGGACCTGATCGACCAGTCGCAGCAAGCCCTCGGCGTGGTAGGTGCCATGGGCGAAGAGATGCAGACCGCGATGCTCCCGGCGCTGGGCCAACAGCTCGGGATGTCACAGGAGGACGTGTCGGCATTCATCGGCGAGAACTTCCCGACGACTGCGACGGCGCTCCAGACGATGCCGGAGACGATGAGTAGGTTCGAGGCGCTGGTCGGGACCTTTGCCGGCCAGCTCGACAACTACGACACGATCAAGTCGACCAGCCTCTCCCCGATCGCCTGGATGGTGCTGTTCGGAGGCGTGCTCACCACGCTGCTCGGGGCGTGGGGCCTCATCGCAGGCCGCCGCGAACAGACGGCACCGAGCGACGAGAGGACTGCACCGAAGACGACCGTGAAGGTCTGAACGCTCGCACGCGCAACGAGGGGCGGCACGTGCCGCCCCTCGTTGCGCGTGAAGCACGCGTTCGTGTCCAACCGGGTGGGTAGGGTGACGGGCCGCGCCACGGAGGAGGGGCCGCATGCCAGAGGAGACCCCGAAGGAGGAGGTCGGGAAGACGCCCGAGGCGTCCCCGCCAGAGCCGCCACCCCACCATGAGGACACTTCCAGCGAGACTACGCACACGGCCACGATCGGCGGCACGACCGTCGAGTACACCGCCACCGCCGGCCACCTCGTCGTCAAGGAGGAAGAGGGCAAGAAGCTCGCCTCCGTCTTCTCGGTCTCATACGTCCGCAACGATGTCGACGACCCCCGGGACCGGCCCGTGGTGTTCTCGTTCAACGGCGGTCCGGGTTCGTCGTCGGTTTGGCTGCACCTCGGGTTGTTCGGGCCGCGCCGGGTAAAGCTCGCCGACGACGGCATGCCGGTGCCGTCACCGGGACGACTCGTGGACAACGAGCACTCGCTGCTCGACATCGCAGATCTCGTATTCATCGATCCGGTGAGCACCGGCTACAGCAGGGCCATCCCGGAGGAGGAGGCGAAGTCTTATCACCACTTCACCAAGGACCTGGAGCTGGTCGGAGAGTTCATCCGCCTGTGGCTGGCCCGCAATCACCGCTGGGCCTCGCCCAAGTTCCTGGCCGGCGAGTCATACGGGACCACCCGCTCCGCCGGGCTCGCCGGTCACTTGCTGAAACGTCACGGCTTGTACTTCAACGGACTCATCCTCGTGTCGTCGATCCTCAACTTCCAGACGGCGGGATTCGACACGTCCACGTGGACGTTCAATCGAGGCAACGACCTGCCGTACGTCCTGTTCCTGCCCACGTACACGGCGACGGCGTGGTACCACGGAAGACTGCCCCAGCGCCTGCAGAGCCTGCCGCTACGCGACGTGCTCGACGAGGTCGAACGCTTTGCCGCGACTGAATACACGCTGGCGCTGGCCGAAGGGTCGCGCATCGCCGACGATCGACGGGACGAGATCGCCGAACGCCTCGCCGAGTACACCGGCCTGTCGCAGGCCTACGTCCGCCGGTCCGACCTCCGCATCGAGATCCTGCGGTTCTGCAAGGAGCTGTTGCGGGACGAGCGACGCACGGTGGGTCGCATCGACAGCCGGTACACGGGCATCGACCGTTTTGCGACCGGCGATGCGATCGAGAACGACCCGAGCCTGGACGCCACGATGGGCGTGTACACCTCGGCACTCAACGACTACGTGCGGGGTGAGCTCGACTACCCGAGCGACCTTCCCTACGAGGTTCTCACCGAGCGCGTACGGCCGTGGGACTATGAAGCCTTCAAGAACAGCTACGTCGACGTGTCCGAGACGCTACGGGAGACGATGTCTCGCAACCCGTTCATGCGGGTGTACGTGGGCAACGGGTACTACGACCTCGCCACGCCTCACTTCGCCACCGAGTACACGTTCGCTCACCTCGGGCTCGATCCCGAGCTGTACGAGAACATCGAGATGTATTACTACGACGCCGGGCACATGATGTACGTGCACCTCGACTCGCTCGCCCAGATGAGGGACGACATCGCCGTGTTCGTGACCGCCACGCCGGTCGGGTGAGCCGGCCGGTCGCACTCCGGTACCATCACCAACTGGCCCGTGTAGCTCAGGGGATAGAGCAACTGCCTCCTAAGCAGTAGGTCGCAGGTTCGAATCCTGCCGCGGGCGCTCAGCCACTACGCCGGTATTCTCGCTCGATGCGACTCCTCTCCCCGCGATGGGTGGCACTGGCCGGGACGGTCTGCATCTCCTTCTCGGCGATACTCGTCGCCCTCGCCGCGGTGACGCCCACGACAGCAGCGTTCTGGCGGGCCGCCTATGCGATTCCCATCCTGATCGCACTCCACTGGCTCGTGCGCGATCGGGACACGCGGTCCCCCCGGCTGCGCGTGGGAGCCTTCCTCGCCGGCACGCTGCTGGGCGTCGACCTCTTCTTCTGGCACAACTCGATCGATCGGCTGGGCGCAGGGCTCGCCACTGTGGCCGTCCACACCCAGATCGTGTTCGTCGGCACCATCACCTGGATCCTCTACCGGCACGTCCCGACCAGACGCACGCTCCTCTTCGGCGCCGTGATCTTCGCCGGCGTGGCCCTCATCTCCGGGTTGGGGCGCGCCGATGCCTTCGGCGCCCAGCCGGTGAGCGGTGCGGTCTTCGGTGTTCTCGCCGGGCTGTCCTACGCGGGGTTCATGGTGGTCCTCCAGGCGAGCAATCCCAACGGGGCGGCGCCCGCCGTCGCGGCCTTGCTCGACGCCACGATCGGTACCCTTGGAGCCACAGCCGTGCTGGGGTTGTTCACCGGCGATCTGTCGCTGACACCATCATGGCCGGCCCACGGCTGGCTCGTCCTGCTCGCTATCGTCGCCCAGGTGGTCGGCTGGGCGCTTCTCGCCTTTGCGTTGCCCCGGCTGCCGGCACTCGCCGTGTCGGTCATCGTCCTCGCCCAGCCGATGCTCGCCGTCGTGTGGGGCCGGGTGATACTCGACGAGACGCTCTCGACGGTGCAGGCGATCGGCGTGGTGCTCGTCCTCTCCGGCCTCGTCGCCGTCAACTCGCAGCGCAGCCTCGTCGTGCGACCTTCTCCGGCACTCGACGCCGCCTGACCGATCAGACGAGCGTCGGGAACAAGCCCGGGAGACGCTTGAAGAACCGCGATCGGGGCAACACCTCGGCCGCACCGAGCGCCCCGGCCGCCGCCATGGCGAGATCGTCGACGTGGGGGCCGTAGGCGATGGTCCGCACGCCGCCCGCGACCAGGCGGCGGATGGCGTCGTTGGCAGCGGCATGAGTGAGATCGACGAACGCCACGACCGGTGTGCGCTGTCCGAGCCCAGCCTCGATGGCCCCCGGATTGCGCCACACGACCACCTCGCACCCGGCGGCCGAACCGGTTTCGGCGATGCGCGTGCGATCCATGAGATCCGTGGCAACGAGCGCCGCAAACGCCTCGGAGGCCTCCTCTGACGGCGGCCGGGGAACCATGCCTGCCACCTCCCCGGCCCGCGCAATGCCCCAGGCGACGTGCGCTTGCCACGCCTCGTCGCCGAGATCACGGGATGTGGCCGGTGCGAGGTCGAAATGGTCACCGGGCAGTGCGGCGACCTGCTCGACGTCCCGTGCGACGGGCTCGGCGCCACGTGCAGCCAGGGCCGCCGTGGGGAGCAGCAACGCCTCACGCATCAGCTCGAGGGGCGATGCACGCTGGTTTCGAGGCGAGCGCCGGGCCCACGCCGCCAGGGCGTCCGCCGCCTGCTTCCGCCCGGCGTCGATCGCATCCCGGATCGGCTCGGGGTCGAGCCCCCTTGCCGCAAGCCGGGCCTCTACGTAGGGAACGAAGGCGGCGCTGAATGCCCGAGCGACTTGCTCGCAACGTTCTCCGTACGAATCTGGGAGCATCGCCCGAGGATACGTGCCGACCGCTGCGGACCGGTCGAGCGTCCCGGCTAGCTACCGCCCTGCCGTAGAGTCATCGGCAGCAGAGATGGGAGTAGTGAACGTGCGCAAGCCTCTCCTCCTCGCCGCTGTCGTCGTCTTGCTCATGACGGCATGCCGCGCCGAGGCAAACTTCACCCTCGACGTGAACGAGGATGGATCCGGCATCGTCGGCGCCGAGCTTGGCCTCGACGACGAGCTGTTGGAGCTCGTCGAGCAGTTCGGTGGGGGAACCGAGGAGCTCTTTCAGCTCGTGCCCGAGGGTCAGGACGTCGAGACGCGCCGCGAGGGCGACATGACCTTCTACAGCGCCGAGTCTGCATTCACCGACGAGGCCGACCTCCAGCGGACCGCCGGTGTGTTCGAGGGAGCGGATGTCGTGTTCGCCCAGCTGGAGCTGACCGTCGATGACGGCGGGGCGATATTGGACGCACGCATCGAGGCCCCGGATTCCGGCGACACGCTCGAAGGTCTCGGGGCCGGGATCGAAGGCCTGACCGAGGACATCTTCTCGTCCAATCTGTACGTCACGCTCCCGGGCGAGCTCGAGGAGTCGAACGCCGACGAGGTGATGCCCGACGGGCGGCTGCGCTGGGAGGTTCCCCTGCTGGGCGGGACGGTCGACATCCATGCGGTCACCACCGAGGGCGGATCCGGCATCTCGATCGCAGTGATCCTGGCCATCGCGGCCGCAGTACTGATCGTCGGCGGCGCCCTTGTCTGGTCTCGGCGCCAGCGAGAGGGTGCCGTGGCGGCCATAGAGAGCGCCCCACAGCCGGAAGCTCCCTCGCCGATCTTCGAGGACCGGGCGGAGAACCCACCCCAACCGCCGTCGGACCCGGTCCGCTGAGTCCGCCGCCGGCGGCGGACATCCGTGTCAGTCGGCGGAGGGCGACGGCTCCGGTACGACTTCTTGGGTCATTGGTTCGACGGGCTCGGTGAGGTCCGCGGCATCTCCGGGGACGACCTCTCTCTCGCCCGGCCTCTTTCGCAGGTTGCGCAGCCGCTCGGGACGCTCCGGCGGGCCACCGATGAGCGCCGAACTCGCCTCTTCCCATGATTGACCGAGCACGCGGGTCCGCCACAGGTGCCCGGCGATGATCTTGACGGAGGCGGTCGCCGGCACCGCGAGCAACAAGCCCCACACGCCGCCGAGCGCTCCGCCGAGGATCAGCACGAGGATGACGACGGCAGGGTGGAGCCGGACCGTCGCCCGCAGCACGGTGGGGCTGACGAAGTTGTTGTCGATCTGCTGCACGCCAAAGGCGACGACGGCGGCCCAGATGGCGGTCGTGACCGAGCCGGTGACGAGACCCACCATGACGCCAAGGGCGCCACCGACCCACGGGCCGACGAACGGGATGATGTTGAGAAAGCCGGCAACCATCCCGATGATGAGCCAGAAGTCGAGCCCGATGAGCCAGAAGCCGAAGCTGGTGAGCACTCCGACGATGAGCGCCACGAAGAGCTGACCTCGCAGAAAGCCGCCGACCGCAGTACCGAGCTGGCGGGAGACGTGGAGGGTCTCCTCCCGATGGGCGGGTGGGATGAGCGCTATCGCTTCGTCCCGGATGCGTGGGAGGTCGATCAGCAGGTAGAAGGCGATGACGGGCGCGAGGAAGAACACGAGGATGACCTCCAGCACGCCGGAGGTGACGGCTCCCAGCCGGTCGAACGCGGCCGAGAAGAACTGGTCCTGGTTCTCGGGGTCGTTCACGAACCGCTCGACCTCGTCATATGACCAAGCGTCGATCGTCACCCCCACCGAGTCGGCGAGATCCTCGACCTGTGTTGCGGAGTCCTCGTAGATGGTCGGGAAGTCGGTGGCGAACTGCCCTGCTTGTTCGCTGATTCTGGGGATGACGAGGAATCCGAGCAGCACGAGCCCGCCGATGAGGACGAGAAAGGCGAGCACCGACGAGACGAGCCGATGAAGTCCGCGCGAGGATGCGCGCGTGACGAAGGGGTTGAGCATGTAAAGCAGGGCGGTGGCGACCACGACCGGAGCCAGCAGGGCGTTCACGCGTCCGAGGACCCAGAGCAACGCCCACAGGACCAGCAGCATCCCCACAATGCTCCACGCTGCGATCCCCGCCCGAGTGAGGATGTCGCTCAGCTGTGGTGGTGGTTTCTGATCCACCCGGTCCGGCTCCATGTCGACGCCGACGTTAGGCGAGTACGAGCCGACTGCCCACAACGGGTTCGGTGTAGCCCCTCAGGGCTCAGCCGGTCGAATCACCCGTGCCGACGTCGCTGGCGATCCGCTCCAGTCGGTCCCGGCGTACCTTCCGCAGCCGATGCACCGTGAGCGGCGCATACCGAGCGGCCTCGTCGTCGTCCATGAGCCGACGCAGCGCCTGGTAGTAGCGCGTCGAGCTCATCTCCAGATAATCGCTGATGGCTCGGTCCTTGGGACCCGGGAATTGCCACCACGAGCCCTCGAAATCCAGGACCTTCCGATCTCTCTCACTCAGCATGCCGCCAGCGTAAAGAGGAGGTGTGACACAAACGCGGATTTCGCGGAGCGCATCACCGGTGAGGAGCCTACGGGTCCGTCGCCCCCACGCCGGCCGCGCTCGGCGCTGCTCCAGCTATCCGAACGCTATCCGACCCACAACTGGCGATGCCCAATGTTGCGGTGAATCGCCATTCAGGAGGGGAGATTCGAGCGAGGGGAGACACTTGGCCCCTACCGACAAGGCGATCGAACAACCAGCAGCAAGCAGGGAGGACATGATGACGTTCACGAGGAAGCTCGTCGTGCTCGGAGCGGTCGCCGCGCTCTTGACCGCAACGCTCGTCGTTGCCCAGTCCGCGACTGCGGGCGTGTTCGGCGAGCAGGTGAGCGGCAATTTCTCCGACACCGCCGTCGACACCGATGGTGACGGTGGCGCGGCCAATCTGTTCAGCGGTGCCACGAAAGGAAACGGCTCGGCGACCTACGAAGGCATCATCGAGATCAAGGTGTTCGACCCACCGGTGAGCTGTCCAAGTGGGGCGCCTGGGGTCGCAGGCACGGTCGTTGCCTATTCCATGGTGCGACGCTACGCCAACGGCGATCTCCTCGTCTCGAAGCTCGTTCCCGGCGGGGACAATTCCCTGTGCTTCAACCCGGGTACCGGGTTGGCGACCCTCGAGATCGATGCCACCTTCGACGGTGGCTCCGGCAAGCATGCCAAGGCGAGCGGCTCCTACCACGCCACCTACGACGTGAGGTTGCTGCTCCGGGATCCGGCCGGGGGGATTGCGCACGGCACCTTCGTAGGCTCGACGACGGGGACGCTCAACTGACGGACATCGTCCTGAACTGACGACACTCGTCGGGGGCGGACGCGGGCCGGTGCCGGGGCGCCGGCCCGCCCGCGTCCTACAGGCGGAAGCATCAAATGCGCAACATCGCTGACGGGCTCTCGACACTGCAACGAAGGGCTACGTCCATCCTCACCCACTCAGGCGCACGAAACGCCGATCCACGCGAGCGAGTTGGGATCGCCGATGGGCGCGACCTCACTTCGAGCTGACCGCCGGCCATCACCAGAGTCGGCGTCTCCGACGGATTGGGGCTGGCGGCGGGACTCGAACCCTCGCCCCCCCACCCCCCACCACACCGATCGCCCACCCCACACCCACACCCAACACAACGCAGGCAACAACCACCCACCCCACATCTAACGCCCCCCAAACGCGTCGAGGCCCGATGCCGAACGGGCAACGGGCCGAATCGAGCTGGCGGCGGGACTCGAACCCGCGACCTGCTGATTACAAATCAGCTGCTCTAGCCAACTGAGCTACGCCAGCGCACGGGTCAGCTTATCCAGCCTCGCACCCTGGCGAGCTCGTACATGGCGAGGGAGGCAGCGATGGAAGCATTCAGGCTGTCGACTCCGGCAGCCATCGGGATCCGCACCTCGTGATCGAGCCGCTCCCGCACCAGACGCGACACTCCGCCCCCTTCCGCACCGAGAACGATGGCGACGGGCTCCTCGAGCAGATCGAGTCCCAACAGCGACGTGTCGGCATCGCCGACGAGGCCGACCGTCCAGATGTCCGATCGCTTGAGCTGCCGCACGGCATCGGCGATGGACCCGACGACAGCCACAGCAACGTGCTCCAGGGCCCCGGCCGCCGCTTTGAACGCCGTTGCGCCGATCGGAGCCGATCGGCGCTCGGCTACGACGATCCCGGGAACACCCGCCGCCCACGCAGACCTGGCGATGGCGCCCAGGTTCCGCGGATCCTGGAGCCGGTCGACCACCAGCAGTGCGGCCGGCTCGGCTAGCTCCGCCACGTCGGCCAAGCTCCAGGCCGGGATCGGGGAGCATTCCGCCACCACACCCTGAGGTGCCGAAGTCGCGGCCAGCTCCCGCACGTCGTCGACCTCGGCGACTGTTGCTCCGGACCCCCTCACCGCGTCGAAGAGCTCGACGTAGGCGTCGTGCCGTAGCCGCTGCCGCTCGATGGTGAGCTTCCGCACCCGTCCTGCGTGTTGGGCGGCGACGACCGCGTGGAGGCCCTCGACCCTATCGCCGATGCCAGCGGGCGCCATCGCGTCCGTCCTCGATCACAACGCCAATGTCTGCAAGCGCATCGCGGATCGCATCCGCAGTCGACCAATCCTGGCCGGTGCGGGCCGCCGCCCGGCGGGCGAGCAGCGCATCGACGAGTTCCTCGGGGCCCGCGCCGCCTACCCCGAAGCGGGCGGCGACCTCCGCGAGAGGCTGGCCCAGGTCGTCGAGCTCCTGGGGAGTCTCGCCGATACCGAGGAGGTCCACGAGCTGGTCGAACGCGGCGACGTAGGCGTCCGCGCTCGCTCCCTCATCGAGCCTTCGGTTTCCCTCACGCACGGCTTCGAAGAGGGCGGCTAGCGCCCCGGCCGTGTCGAAGTCCGCGTCCATGGCAGCGGTGAAGGCACCGAGCGTTTCCGGGTGCGACGGCTCCCGCACCTGTCCCGGTGCACGCCGGCGGAACGCCCACAGTCGCTCCAGGGAGGCGACGGCATCGTCCATGGCCTCGTCGCTGAAGTCGAGCGGCTTGCGGTAGTGGGTGCGGAGGTAGAACAGGCGCACCGCCTGGTGGGGATACGCATCCAGGATGTCGACGAGATCCACGACGTGTCCTGTCGACTTCGCCATCTTCTCGCCCTTGAGGTTGACGAGGCCGTTGTGCAACCAGTACCGGGCGAAGGGCACGCCGAGCGCAGCCTCGGACTGGGCGATCTCGTTCTCGTGGTGGGGGAAGATAAGGTCGGCCCCACCCGCATGGATGTCGAAGGTGTCGCCGAGGTACTTCCGGGCCATCGCGGAGCATTCGACGTGCCACCCGGGTCGACCCGGACCCCACGGCGAATCCCAGGACGGCTCTCCCGGTTTGGCCGCCTTCCACACGGCGAAGTCGAGCGGGTCGCGCTTGAGCTCGCCGGGTTCGATGCGTGCACCGCTGAGCAAGTCGTCCACGTTGCGGCCGGAGAGCTTGCCGTAATCCGGGAAGCTCCGGACCGAGAAGTAGACGTCGCCGCCGGCTTCGTAGGCGTGTCCCCGATCGATCAGCAGGCCGATGAGGTCGAGCATCTCCGGGATGTGCTCGGTCGCCCGGGGCTCGACCGTGGGAGGGCGTACACCCAATCGGCGGTAGGCCTCGTCGAACGTCGCGGCGAAGCGGGTCGCCAACTCCACCGGCTCGACCTCCTCGTCGCGAGCTGCCTCGATGATCTTGTCCTCGACATCGGTGACGTTCTGCACGTACGTCACCTCGTAGCCGCGCCACTCCAGATAGCGCCGGATGACATCGAACGACACCGCGGCCCGACCGTGCCCGACATGGGGTCGCGCCTGGACCGTCGGACCGCAGACGTAGATGCCGACGGCCCCTGGCTCCAGAGGTTCGAAGGTCTGCGCCGCGCGGCCGAACGTGTTGTAGACCCGCATGGGGCGGGATGCTACCGGCTGCGTCGGCACGGATGGCCACCCTGGTAGCGTCGCAGCCATGAGGCCACCAGGACACCCCCTGGTCATCGCTCATCGCGGCGCATCGGCGAAGGTGCCGGAAAACACCCTCGCCGCTTTCGCCCGTGCCGTGTCGGATGACGCCGACGGCATCGAGCTCGATGTCCGCATCACGAACGACGACGTGCTCGTGATCCATCACGATGCCCTCGTCCCCGGCCTCGGCATGATCGGAGATCTCGACTTCGCAGCGCTTCGCGAGCACTCGCCCGAGGTCCCGACACTCGATGAGATGCTCTCCGTGAGCGGCGACCTTCTCATCGACGTGGAGATCAAGAACCACCGGCATGAATCGACGTTCGACCCGACGCTGAGAGTCGCCGATCACGTTGCTGCGTGGGTCTCCGCCCGGAGCCTGTACGGCAGGGTGGTCGTGAGCTCCATCGATTGGGAGACCGTCATGCGAGTGAACGAGCTCGACCGAGAGATCGCAACCGGCCCCGTGCTCGTGAGCCCCACCGGCATCATCGAGCTGATCGACCGCACCGCAGCAGCTGGTCATCAGTGGGTGCTGCCCTCCGACGTCCTCGTCGGCACCGACCCCGGACCGGCCGCAGCCCACGCACACGACGCAGGGCTCCGCGTCGGCGTGTGGACCGTCGACGACCCGGAACGCTTGCGCACGCTCGCTTCCGGCGGCGTGGATGCGGTGATCGCCAACGACCCGGCGGCCGCCAACGAAGCTTTGAGCTGACCGCTCAGTGCCCGTGGTCGATGCAGGCGGTCGCCATCGCTGCGATCCCCTCGTCTCTGCCGAGGAATCCCATGTGATCGGTGGTGGTGGCCTTGACCGAGACGACGTCGGGCGCCACGCGCAGCACGCTTGCCAGGTTCTTTCGCATCGCCTCACGGTGGGGGGCAACCCGGACCACCTGCGCCACCACGGTCACGTCGACCGACGTGACCACCCAACCGAGACTCGCCAACCGCTCCACGATCGTCCCGAGTAGGCGCATGGAGTCGGCGTCCTCCCACTGCCGGTCCGATGAGGGAAAAAGGTGCCCGAGGTCGCCGAGCGCCGCCGCACCCAGCAGCGCATCCGCAACGGCGTGGGCCACGACGTCGCCGTCGGATGTCGCCGTAACCCCGCGGCTGGGGTCGGCGACCACGCCGGCGAGCAGCGTCGTGCCCTCGGACGAGAACTGGTGTGCGTCGAAACCTTGCCCGACCCGCACGGCCGCGGCTCAGGTCTCGGCCGGCTCGTCGACCTTGGGGAGCGAGCGATCGAGCCGGCGGATCGCCTCTTCTTCGTCGAGCTGCAGCGCAAAGCGCAGTTCACTGACGATGATCAGCCTCGCCTTGGCGAGCATCCGCTTCAGCGCCGGCGAGATCCCCTTCACCTGTTGTGCATAGGTGAGGTCGCGTACGACCTCCGCCACCTGGAAGATGTCGCCGCTGTTGATCTTCTCGGTGAGGAGCTTGTACCACCGGGACCAGTTGGACCCGGCCTCCTGAGGATCGTCACGGAACGTGGCGAACACCTTCTTCGCCACGGTCGTCGAGATCACGGGCCGTACGCCCAGATCCAGGGCGTTGGAGACGGGCACACGCACGGTCAGCTGGTCCGTAGCCACCTCGAGCACGTAGTAGTCCTGCGACTCACCGTCGAACTCGATCTTCTCCTTCTTGATGATGGTCGCTGCTCCGTGGTGCGGGTACACCACTTTGTCGCCGACCTTGAAGGGCGCCTTCGTTCCGCTCGACGATCGTGGCGACGAGGCAGAGGCCGGCTTTGCGGACGAGGACCGCGAACGCGATGAGGACTTCGCCGGAGCCTTCGCGGACGACTTCGACTTCGATGCCGCCGGCTTCGACGCCGACTTCGCCTTGGTGCTCGCCTTGGACGCGGTCTTCGACTTTGCACTCGACCGCGACTTGGAGGTCGTGGACTTCGATGTGCTGGTCTTCTTGGTCTCAGCCACAGATCATCCCGAGGTTGCAGGGATCGGCATTGTAGGCGACCGCCAAAATGGGTCAGTCGGTGAACGCGAACGGCGTGCCGTGCTGCTGCAGCCGATCGAGGTAGGTACGAAGCTGCTGGCCCCGGGTGCGCCCGACACCCTCCACCTCGGCCAGGTCGCCCACGCCCGCTTTGATGAGACGCGGGAAGGTCTTGAAGTGGGCCACCAGCGCATCCTTGACCGGCTCCGGAAGTCGTGGGACTCGCGCCAGTGCGCGAATCCCACGCGGCCGGGTCGCCGCATCGATGGGGCCGAGACCAAGCGCATCGCTCACGGCCTGGGTGTCGTGAAGGTCGCTCATCGACACATGGTCGAGCCGCTGGAATACGGATGCCCCGCTCTTGCGTCTCACGTAGTCGGCGTACACGAGCTCTCCCAGCTCCTCGACTCCCTCCATCAGATCGTCCGCCTGCACCGAGATCAGGTGGCCCGCGCCGCCCAGCTCGATGACGATGCGCTCGACGTGCGCCCCCAGACGGGCAACGAGCGCCGCCCGCTGCAGGAGCATCACGACATCGCGCACCGTGACGACATCGTCGACTTCGAGCCTCGTCAGCCGGTCTTCGGCGTCCTGGAGCCTGCGGCGCAACCGCTCGAGCGACTGGAGGTTCTGGTTGCCCTCGGTATGGAGCACTGTGGGGCTACGGAGCTCATAGCGAGCGTCGCCGACGAAGACGACGGCGACGGCTCGGCCCTCCTCCGACACGGCGAGCACGGCATCGCCGGTCTGATGCGCAAGCCGTTCGGCGGTGCGGAACCTCGTTCCGGTCTCGGAGGTGGCGATCGATGCGCGCGGGATGAACTGGACGTTGGCGCGCAGAATCTCGCTTGCGTCGGCGTTGACGACGATCCCGGCGTCCATCTTGGCGAGCTCGGCCACTCGCTGTGCGCTGAACCTTGCATCCGTCAGGTGGAAACCGCCGCTGCACACCTCGTCCAGTCGATCGTCCGAGGCGAGCAGGATCAACGCACCCGTCCGCTGACGCAGGATCAGCTCGGCAGCGTTGCGAAGCGGTGTACCCGGCGCAAACCGCCGGAGGATGTCGAGGGGGTCACCGGCCCGGGCAGGACTCATTGCGCCCGCAGGCTAACCGACACGGGAGCATCTCTGCTCGCGTCCCGAAGCCCCGAGGCGGTTACGCCGACGAAGCCAACCGCACCGTCCGCGGCAGAGGAACGCCGGCATTGGACAGGGCCGCAGCGATGTGATCGGCCGTCTCACCGTTCACCAATCGCTCGATCCCGAACCGATCGACCTCGGCGCGACGGCGGGCCGCATGCGTCGGAGTTCTGACCTCACCGGCGAGACCTATCTCTCCGTACGCCGCCAGTGATCGCAGGGCAACCTCGACCCGCGACGAGGCGATCGCCAGTGCCACCGCCAGATCGGCCGCCGGATCGCGCAGCGTCAACCCGCCGACGACGTTGACGTACACGTCGCGGTCGGAGCACGAGATGGCGGCGTGGCGATCGAGCACGGCCAGGATCTGGTGCACGCGCGCCGCCTCGACGCCCTTGAAACTCCGCCTCGGTTGAACGGTCGGCGACGGGGCGACCAGCGCCTGGACTTCCACCAGCAGAGAGCGCCGTCCGTAGAGCGCAGGAAAGATCACGGTCCCTGGGACCCCGCCGGTCCAGCCGGTGACGAAAAGTCCCGTAGGGTCGGGCACCTCGCCCATCCCATGCTCGGTCATCTCGAACACGCCCACTTGATCGACCGACCCGTATCGGTTCTTGATCGATCTGAGGTATCGAAGACCACGGTCCGGATCGCCCTCCAAGTACAGCACGGTGTCGACGATGTGCTCGAGCACGCGCGGCCCGGCGAGGGCACCGTCCTTCGTGACGTGCCCCACGAGCACGATCGGAACGCCGGAGCTCCGGGCAAGCGCGGCCAGCCGCACGCCCGACTCGCGCACCTGGGTGACTCCCCCAATGGTGCCGTCGACCTCTGGGTTGCGGACGGTTTGGATCGAGTCGACCACGACCAAGGCGGGCGCGGCTTCTCGAACCGCCGATTCGATGGATGGGAGGTCGGTCTCGGCGAGCACGAGGAGCCGCTCGGCATCGGCGCGGATGCGCACGGCCCGCAGGGCGACCTGAGTTGCGCTCTCCTCGCCCGATACGTACAGCACATCGGCCCCGGTCGAGCACGCCGCACCGAGCTGGAGCAGCAATGTGGACTTACCCACACCCGGCTCACCACCGAGCAGCGCGACGCTCCCGGCCACGAGGCCGCCGCCCAGCACCCGATCGATCTCGGCGATGCCGACCACCCGCCGTGGTTGGCCACCTGCCGTGACCGCCGCTCGCAGCGGCAAGGGAGCCCCGGCACGGGAACCGGCGGGAGACAACGCCCCGCGCTCACGGCACTGCGGACAGAAGCCCATCCATCGCGTGGTCGCATACCCGCAGGATCCACATCCATACCCCAAACCTGCACCTCGCAGAGTGTCGTGGTGCCCAACCTACGGTCCGGGTGAGACACGAAATCGGACGACGGATCAGGTCATGAGGTAGCGACGGATCAGCCACACGAGGGCGAGGATCGCCAACACCACGAGCACGATCCCGCCCACGATATTGGGGAGGGTCCACGCCTCGGCCTCACGTACCGCCGCGATCGCAACCATCCGTGGCACAATAGCTTCGGCCCCGGGTCGATCCGCGGGCCACCGGCCGACCAAACGGGGAATACCAGCGTGGCGAACCACAGGGACGGAGAGTCCTTCGAGAACCTGTTCGAACCGTTCGAGCTCGAGGACTACCCGAGTGACGAGGAGCTGCTGGACGAACCACCGCAGCTTGCACCCGTCCCGGCACACCTCGAGGTCGGACCGTCGGTTAGGTGTCCCTCGTGCGGCTCGCTCAACCCGGCCCACAACCGGCACTGCGAGGAGTGCGGGGCACGCCTGTCGCAGAGCCCCCTTCCGGTGGCCCCTCCTCCGATGATCCGGTCGACACCGGGTGGCCGTGCCCTCAGCATCCTCATCGGCGTCGTGCTTCTCGTCGGTCTGTTCGCCCTGTTCCTGAACATATTCCGGGGAGGCGAGGAAGAGACGGCCGCCCCCGAGACCACGCTCGCCACGTCGACGAGCGCTGCGCTCGTCACGCAGACCGAGCTCCAGGCTGCCGCCGTCGAGGCCTCCTCGGAGCTGCCGGGGCTGGAGGCCGACCGTCTCATCGACGGTGACATCTCGACGTACTGGAACGACAACTCGCAACGTGGCGTCGGTGCGACGATCACCTTCACGTTCGCCCAGCCGGTGGCGATCAGCGAGATGGAACTCCAGAACGTGACGGACGAGATCGCCTTCAAACGCAACTACCGCATCAAGGATTTCCAGGTGACCGTCGACGACCTCGCCATCGAGCTGCCGTACACGTTGCCGGACAACAACGAGCCGACACGCGTGCCGCTCGACACGCTCGAGACCCGCCGGCTCACGATCACCGTGCTCGACACCTACCTCGGCGAGCCCGTAGGCGATCAGCCGAGCTTCACCGAGCTCGCCCTCGCCGAGGTGCGGTTCTTCGGCTCCGTCACGCGCTAGCGCGCCTCCCGGGCCCAAGGCGAAGGTCACGGCACACTTCGCTCGCCTCACCCCCGTCGGCTCGGCTGCCCCTCGCCGCTCCCCCTTTACGCGGGATCATTTCCAGGGCGAGGCGAAGCTAGCAAGGGGAGCTCGAGGGGAAGGCTCCGCGTTCCCCCTCGTTGCGGATCGCAGCGACATGCGCGCTGCGATCCGAAGACGATGCGGCCGAAGGCCGTCGGCTCAAACTCGCCCAAGGCCTGCAGAGGGCGAAACCCTATCCCTGGTCCGCCATCTCCACGGGAGGCTGGTCCGGGGTCTCGACGGCGTTGAAGGAGAGGCTATCGGGCTCCTCGGAGTCGACGTCCACCAGCACGGTGGAGCCGGCTGAGAAGTCCTTGTGGAGCACCTTCTCCGACAGCGGATCCTCGACGAGACGCTGGATGGCCCGCCGCAACGGCCGGGCGCCGAGCTGCGGGTCGTAACCCTTCGTGGCGAGCAGCTCCTTGGCCGCCTCGGTCAGCACCATGTCGAGAGCCTGGGACTCGAGCTGGGAGCGCACCCGGCGCAGCAGCAACTCGACGATCTCCTTGACCTCGTTCATGGTCAGCTCGTGGAAGACGATGACCTCGTCGATCCGGTTGAGGAACTCGACCCGGAAGTGACCCTTCAGCGCATCCATGACCTTGTCCTTGATCTGGAGGTAGGACAGCTCCTCGCTCTCGGGGACGAAGCCGAGCGCCTTCTTGCGCAGTTCCGCCGTTCCGAGGTTGGACGTCATGATGATGACGGTGTTCTTGAAGTCGACGCTGCGGCCCTGAGAATCCGTCAGGCGGCCGTCCTCCAGGATCTGGAGCAGGATGTTGAAGACGTCGGGGTGGGCCTTCTCGATCTCGTCGAA
>JBFINP010000037.1:0-29506 GCA_041611095.1 Acidimicrobiia bacterium
GCGTTTCCGGAACACGACGATCGTGATCAAGTACGGCGGTTCGGCGATGGTGGACGAGGCATTGCGCAACACCTTCGCCGACGACGTGGCGATGCTGCACTACTGCGGTATCAATCCGGTCATCGTGCACGGCGGGGGCCCACACATCTCACGGGCGATGCGCAGCCGCAACGTCGAGCCGAAGTGGGTCGACGGTCTGCGCGTCACCGACGAGGAGACCATGCGGGTGGTGCAGTCCACCCTCGCCGGGGAAGTCAACCCCGACATCGTCAGGCTGGTGAATGCCCACGGATCGCTGGCGGCAGGCGTCAACGGCCTCGACGCCAACACGTTCCTCGCCAGGCCCCTGGACAGCCGGCTCGGTTACGTCGGCGACGTGACCGACGTCAACCCGGGTCTGGTGATCGCTCTCCAGGAGGAGGGTTACGTGCCGGTGGTGGCTCCGCTCGCCCGCGGTGCCGACGGCCACCCGTACAACCTCAACGCCGACACCGCGGCGGCCGCCCTCGCCGAGGCGCTCGGTGCCCTGAAGCTCGTGTACCTGACCGACGTCGAAGGGCTCTACCGGGACCTCGGAGACGAGGAGAGCCTCATCCAGCACATCTCCGTCACCGAGCTGGAGGAGCTGGTCGCCTCGGGCTCGGTCTCGAGCGGGATGCTGCCCAAGCTCCAGTCCTGCGTCGCAGCCATCAAAGGTGGCGTCGCACGGGCACACATTCTCGACGGACGCGTCCAGCACGCTCTCTTGCTGGAGATCTTCACGCCGGAAGGGATTGGCACGATGATCACGATGGAGGAGGACCCGACATGAGCACGAGCGTCACGACGCGGCGGCGCCTCGTGAGGAAGTTCATCGGGTCGCGGCCGGTGGCGTCCCAGCACGAGCTGGTCGAGATGCTCCACGGTGCCGGCCACTACGTGACCCAGGCCACCGTATCCCGCGACCTCGACGCCATCGGTGCGGTCAAGGTCCGGACCGACGGCGGTGATCTCCGCTACGAGATCCTCGACGACCCCACCACAGGCGGCAGCGACCGCGGCGAGCTCACCCGCATCATCGACGAGTTCGCCGACTCGATGGAGGCCTCGGCCAACCTGCTCGTCGTCCGCACTCGTCCCGGCGCCGCCCACGTTGTCGGCGCCGCCCTCGATCGCACCCACATCGACGGCCTGCTCGGCACCGTCGCCGGGGACGACACGGTCATCGTGGTGGCCGCAGAGAAGGTCGGGGGCAGCGGCATCATCGTCGAGCTCGAACGCATGGGAGTGCAGCGATGAGCAGCCAGATCAAGAAGGTCGTCCTCGCCTACAGCGGTGGTCTGGACACCTCGGTGATCCTGCGGTGGATCCAGGAGACCTACGAAGCGGAGGTCATCGCCTACACCGCGGACGTCGGCCAGGGCGACGAGGTCGAGGAGGCGCGAGCCAAGGCGCTGGCGACGGGCGCGGTCGAAGCCATCGCCGAGGACCTCCGCGAGGAGTTCGTGCGCGATTTCGTCTACCCGGCGGTCCGCGCCAACGCGATCTACGAGGGTTACTACCTGCTGGGGACGTCGCTCGCGCGCCCCATCATCGGGAAGGGCCTCGTGGAGGTGGCCGAGCGCACCGGCGCCGACGCCATCGCCCACGGCGCGACCGGCAAGGGCAACGACCAGGTCAGGTTCGAGCTCGCTGCCTTTGCGCTCAAGCCCGACATCAAGGTCATCGCTCCGTGGCGGGAGTGGGACCTGCGGGGGCGTGCCGACTGCGTTGCGTACGCCGAGGCCCACGGCATCCCCGTGCCGGTCACCCCGGAGAAGCCTTACTCCATGGACGCCAACCTCCTCCACATCTCCTACGAGGGAGGCGTGCTCGAGGATCCGTGGACCGCCCCACCGAAGGGCATGTTCCGGATGACGACCGACCCCGAGGACGCCCCCGACGAACCCGAGTTTGTGACTGTCGGCTTCCACGAGGGGACTCCCGTGACCGTCGACGGCAAGGAGCTCTCTCCCGTCGAGATGCTGACCACGCTCAACCGGCTTGGTGGCCGCCACGGCGTCGGCCGGGTCGACATCGTCGAGAACCGCTTCGTCGGCATCAAGAACCGAGGGGTGTACGAGACACCCGGGGGAACGATCCTGTACCACGCCCACCGTGCGGTGGAGTCGATCACCCTCGACCGGGAGGTCGCCCACCTGCGCGACGAGCTCGTGCCCCGATACGCCGAGATGGTCTACAACGGTTTCTGGTATTCGCCGGAGCGCGAGGCCTTGCAGGCGTTCATGGACGACGTGCAGCGCAGGGTGAACGGCGAAGCGCGACTCAAGCTGTACAAGGGCCAGGCGATCATGGAGGGGCGTCGGTCCGACAGCCACAGCCTCTACGACGAGGCTACGGCGACCTTCGAGGCCGACGACGTCTACGACCAAGGCGATGCCACCGGCTTCATCCGCCTCCAGAGCCTGAGACTGCGCACGTTCGCCGAGCGGCGCCTGGGCGAGGGCGAGTGACCATGGCTCGTCGAGGTCGGCCGTGACAGTGTGGGGCGGCCGCTTCGAGGGCGATCCGGCCGATGCGCTGTGGCAACTCACGGTCGATCCATCCGACCGGAGGCTCCTGGCCGACGACGTCACCGGTTCGCTCGCCCACGTCGCCATGCTCGGTGAGGTCGGTCTGCTCGACGGCGAGGAGACGGCGCGTCTCACCGATGGCCTGCGCGTCGTCCTCGCCGAGGCGGAGCAGGGTCGATTCGAGTTCACCGACACAGATGAGGACGTGCACACGGCCGTCGAACGCCGGCTCGGCGAGCTGATCGGTCCGATTGCCGGGAAGCTGCACACGGGTCGTTCCCGTAATGATCAGGTGGCGCTGGACCTCCGCCTCTACCTGCGGCGGGGCTGTTCCGCCCGCATCCGCGAGCTGGTGCGGCTCGTCGAGGTCCTGGTGGACGCCGCAGCGCGGGTCGGTGACACGGTCGTCCCTTCGTACACCCATCTCCAGCAGGCCCAAGCTGTGCCGCTGGCCCACCATCTGCTCGCCTACGCATGGATGGTGTTGCGCGACGTCGATCGATTCGACGCCCTGGAGACACGCCTCGACGTGATGCCGCTCGGTGCCGGGGCATCGGGGGGCAGCTCGCTGCCGCTGGACCCGGAGGCCGTCGCCGAGCGGCTCGGGTTCTCCGCCGTCTTCGCCAACTCGCTCGACGCGGTGGCGGCGCGTGACGTCGTGTCCGAGTACGCCTTCTGCTGTGCGCAGACGATGGTCGACCTGTCCCGCCTGGCCGAGGAGCTCGTGCTGTGGACCACGGCCGAGTTCGGCTGGGTGACGTACGACGATGCGTTCACCACCGGCTCGTCGGCGCTGCCGCAGAAGAAGAACCCCGACGTCGCCGAACTGGTGCGCGGGAAGGCTGCGACGGTCATCGCCGACGCCAGCGGGTTGCTCGTGCTGCAGAAGGGCCTCCCCCTGGCCTACAACCGTGACCTCCAAGAGGACAAGCGAGCGGTCTTTCACGCCGACGACACCGTGGCGCTGTCGCTCGAGGCGCTGATCGGCATGATCTCCACGGCGAGCTTCCACCCGCCCGCCCCCACGTCGTGGGTGACGGCGCTCGATCTCGCAGAGGCCCTCGTCGGACGCGGTGTCCCCTTCCGCGAGGCTCACGCGGTGGTGGGCACGATCGTTGCTCGCCTCGTCGCGGACGGACGCACGCTCGCCGAGCTGACGGAGGACGAGCTCCTGATGGCCGACGCCCGGTTCCGCCCGGAGGACCTCGACCGCACATCGCCGGAGGGCTCGGTGGAGCGTCGCACGACTCCCGGCGGGGGGTCGCACGAGTCGGTGGCGCACCAGCTCGATGCGCTCCGGGAGCTGCTCGAGCGGAGGGCGACCTCGGCCGCCGACTAGGGGCTCGGCAGCACCTCCACGGTCCGTGCGCCCGGCTCGCCTCCGAGGAGCAACGACACGTGGGCGGCGTTGTTGTCGCTGCGCAGCTCCTCGAGCCGGCCTTCCTGGTTGGTGGCCACTTCGAGGACGTATTGGCCGTTCGGCACGTCGTCGATCTCGATCCACTGACCCGGCAGGCCCTGGACGTAGGTGTCGCCCCAGCCGACGTCGAGGATCTCCCGGATCCAGAGGGCGCCGAAGAACCCGCACGATGTCCCCAGGTCCCTGCCGTCGGGACTCCAGTTTGCGTTGGTGAGCGTCATGTCGATCGCATGGGTGTTCGCCAGGCAGAACGCTTCCTTGCCACTCCTGGCGACCTCCTCGCCATCGGTGTCGAGCAACCGGTACTCGGCGAAGTCGGTGAAGTGCCAGTGGCGGTGGCCCGGTTGCGGGTCGTATTCGAGCGTGCCCACCAGGGAGCGACCGACGTTGACGCCGTCTTCGTAGAAGTACTGGTACGCATCCATGAGAGGCTCACCGGGCTGGCGGAAGCCCTCCACCACCAGGGGTCCGTCGCCGCCGTTCCACACGTTGGCCGAGAAGATGAGCACATCCGGTGTCGGTGGCTCGATCCACTCGGGGATCGTGGTGCTGAGGTTCCACGCCGGGAGCGCGATGAGATCGGGAAGGCCGCTTGCGCTCTCGCTCACCTGCGCAGGTGTTGCGCCCGACGGGTCGGCGAGATGCGGATCCAGCACCGGGAGCACCGGCCCTGGCAGGCTTTCGCCTTCGACTTCCTCGCCGGTCGTGACCGTCAGCGTCATCATCACGGAAGCTTGGTCATCGTGAACCCTGAAGAGCCTTCGGTACGTGTCGGCGATCTTCACCTCGACCTCGTAGGTCCCGTCGGCGAGCTCGAAGTGCACGTCACCGAACCCCGGCGCCCTGACCGCCCACGCACGCTGGATGCCCCAGACCATGCCTTGAGTGAGCTCGTGCGTCCAGCATCCCTGGGGATACTCGCTCAGCGCCTCTCCCGTGTCGTCCACTCTGGAGAGATCCCAGCCCGCAGGACAGAACGACGAGGTGGTCGTTGCGATGTCCTCGCCCCCCTGGCTCACGGTCACCTCGAAGAAGTCGGCGAGGCCTTGCGTGACATCCGAGATCAGCGTCGAGGGCAGAGGTCGGTGGCGGACGATCTGGCCATCGGCGCCGCGCACGACCTGAGTCAGCGCAGGTTCGCCGGTGTCGACGCCGGCGACGTGGATCTCGAGGTTGCTCCCGGAGACGGCGACCCAGGTATGCAGATTGAGCACAGCGGGCGAGCCTTCCGGGCGAGTCTTGGCAATCTCGGTTTCGGCAGCGATGAGCCGCAGCCGGGGGAAGGAGCTTGAGGGCTGAGCGTGGGCCGCGACGGTCGCCACCCTCGTCTCACGTGCGTGGAGCGCAGGTTCGTCCGCTGTCGGCCGCGGACTGCCGGCTGCGGTGGGAGCCGCTCCGTTGATCGCGATCAAGAGAGCGCCGGCGGCGATGAGTGCCGGCCGGCGCCGGTTACCGATGACCTGCATCGTCAGTCTCCCTTTTCAGAGGCCAAGGAATCCGAGCATCCGAGGTGCTTGGATTCGCCGGCAACGCATGGGTTAGAGGCGATTGTCCGAATCGACAGGTCCAAGTCAAGACCTGTTTGGCGTCTCCTCGCGGCGCTGCGACCGGCGGGAGCGACGCACGTACCACATAGTCGTACCTCTGGTGCCCGACGGCCTCGCTGAGCCGCACGGATCGAGACTTCGGCGTGGCAGGTGATCACGTCACCTGGCGGGCCCGGGGGCGCGGAAGCTCCAGTTGGCGTGCACGGGCAGCCCCTCGGCCGCGACGGCATGATGTGCCGGCGGCGAACTCCAGCACGGGGCGTCACGTGGATCGGCCTCGAGTCTCCGCCGGCGGTGACGGTGAGCGATATCGGCGTTGTCGAGGCTCGATCGTTGTGTGTCCCCAGGAGTCGAGCGGCGCCGCATGCCCGGTTTGGCCTGGCCACACGGCAGGTGTGCATCGAAAAGCCCGCAATTCGCCGGCACGTCGTGGCTCGAACGTGTAGGAATGGAGCAGAGCCCGGGTGCGTGACCCGGGCATGAGTGGGGAGGAACACTCCATTGAGGAACAAGAGACACATGGTGTTGATCGTCGCAGTGGCTGCGATGTTGATCGTTCCGATCATGGCGATCGCCGCCGACCGCTTCACCGACGTCCCGACGAGCAACGTCTTCCACGACGACATCGGATGGTTGGCTGGTGCCGGAATCACCCTCGGCTGTAACCCGCCGACCAACGACGAGTTCTGTCCCGACGATGCGGTGAAGCGCCAGCAAATGGCAGCGTTCCTGCGCCGCTTCGCGGCGTACATCGGCGCCGAGGATGGCACGCCCGCACAGGCCGACAATGCCACCACCGCCGACAGTGCTACCACCGCGGACGATGCGGACATGCTGGGCGGGTTGGCGCCTGACGCCTACGACACGTTCATCGTGTCGGAGTCGACCAGTCCATTCTTGGACCTCAGCGGCGGAGCCACCGAGGTCCTGACGACAACCGTCTCCCCCACCGCGGCAAGCAACGCTGCGGTGAACGCCGTGATCGGTCTTTCCTACAACGGGGGAGCCGACGGTATTGCCGACATCTCTGCGTGGGTGGAGGTCGACAACACGACGTGTGACACCACAGGTGCCGCGAGTCCCTTCTATGTGGCAACGGTTGCCGATGGAGGTCTCGAGCCCCTGCTGGCCACGCTCTCGATTGCGGGGGGCACAGAGCTAGCTGCAGGCAGCCACACCTTGACCGTGTGTGCCCAGGGAGGCACGGCCGCCGCCGAAACGGTTGGCATCAACGTGGTTGTGTCGCCAAGCGCCGCAAGTGTGGTGACAGCCGCCGCGGCGACTGTCCCGAGCGCCGTTCGCGGCCGGTGATCGTCTAGGGCGACTCCGACGATCGATCGGACCCTGTCGATGGGAGCCTCTCCGCCGGTGCGGAGAGGCTCCCATCAAGTGTCGAGGAACGAACGGCTCGCGCCGGCAGGGAGGTGCTCGGCGAGAGCCTGTCGTGTTCGGCGACAGCTTGGCCGGTGGGGTTCTCGGCATCTCTGCGGTGTGGATAGCACTAGCGGGGTTTGCTCGTGATCAAGGGGGTAATGACCCGTGGCTGCGTCACCGTCCCATCCGTTGCGCTCCGCGCACAGCCGAGCGTCAGGAATGCGGCGCGGTGTAGCAGAGAGCAGTTCCCTCGACTGCTATCACACCGTCTGCTCGGGTTACACGGGTGGCCAGGCGTGTGATTGGCTTGTCGTCGCGAACCTCGAGGATCTCGATGCGGCCCGTGATCACGTCACCCGGCCGGACCGGGGCCCGGAAACTCCAATCGACATGGAGGAAGACAGTTCCAGGACCTGGCAGCTCCTGAGCCACGACTGCGTTGAGGATCGCCGTAGTGACTCCTCCCTGGACGATGATCTCGCCGAAGACCGAGTTGCTCGCCACGTCGGCGTCGTAGTGGAGCGGATTGCGATCCCCGCTGATGGCGGTGAAACGCTCGATGTCGGCGGTGGTTACGGCGCGTGATCGCTCGGCCACATCACCCGGTGAGGGGCGACCATTCGGCCACACGTCGGTTTGAGCCGTCATGGCCGCACTGTATCCGACTGCAACCGGCCGCTCCGGATGCGTGCTCTCGGATCAATGAGATGACACCCGCAGCGGATCGCTTCGGAAGGGTCTTGCGGGAACCGACCGGCATCCGTGACCGGCACCCGGTGGTCGGCCAACCGGCCCCTAGCCCCTAATAGGTCGCTAGGCGGCGGCCGGCACGCGCGGGGTGGAGCAGACCTCGCACGTCGAGTCCGGGCATCGCTCCACGACCGTGAACGAGATCCCGGCCTCGGTGAGGAACCGCTCGGCCCGCTCGAACGGGTCGACCCGCTGGATCGAGGTGGTGGGGGCTGTGGTCTTCATGGTGTCAACCTATCTCGGACGTGTGACAAATACCCGGGCCTGTGGTCCACGAAACCTGGGAAAACCGTCGGGGCGCGGCGGGCCATACTTATGCCGTGGAAGCGCGCATCCTCCTCGTCGAGGACGACCCCTCGATTCGCGAGGTGACGCAACTCGGCCTCGAACATGAGGGCTTCACGGTCAAGACCGCAGCGGACGGCGATGCCGCTCTGGAGCGGTTTCGTCATGACCGACCCGATCTCGTCGTGCTCGACGTCATGCTGCCCAAGCGCGACGGCTTCGAGGTGTGCCGCACCATCCGGAACGAGTCGGCCGTCCCCGTGATCATGTTGACGGCACGGGCCGACACGGTGGACGTCGTCGTCGGGCTCGAGTCGGGCGCCGACGACTACGTCACCAAGCCCTTTGCCATGCCCGAGCTGGTGGCGCGTGTGCGCTCGGCGCTCCGTCGGGCCCGCAAGGAGGAGCGATCCGACGTGCTGGCCCTCGGTGACCTGCGGATCGATGTATCGCAGCATTCGGCCGTGCGGGATGATGAGGACGTCTCGTTGACGCCGACCGAGTTCCGGCTCCTCGTCGAACTGGCCCGCCGACCGGGGCAGGTGTTCACGAGGGAGATCCTGCTCGAGCGTGTCTGGGGCTACGACTACCTCGGGGACTCACGGCTCGTCGACGTTGCGATCCAGCGCCTGCGCGCCAAGGTCGAGCCCGACCCTTCCAATCCGACCCTCATCGAGACCGTGCGCGGCGTCGGATACCGAGCCGCGAGATGAGCCGGTGATCGGCACGTTCCGGACACGGTTGGCGGCGACCGTCGTCGTGCTCGTGGTTGCCACCGCCGCACTCGTAGCGGGGCTCTCCTACGCCCTCGTGCAACGGTCGCTGCGTAGCCAGCTCGTCGACGCCGCCGTCGCCCAGGCCGACTTCAACATCGGGGTGCTGGCATCGACGGCGGTTCTGCCCGACGGGTCGGATGCGGCCGCCTTCGAGGCGTCGGGGCTCGGGGATCGCATCCAGCAGCGCGGCGCCGCCGGCCTGTACGTCGAGTTCGCTCCAGGGGCCGAGATCTATGCATCCGACTTCACCCTGGTGGATGCAGGCTCGACTTTCGATGCCGAGCTGCGATCGCTGGTGGCCGCCGGCCGGCTCGGCTATGAGTTCGTCGAGGTTGCCGGGGAGGAGCTGCTCGTGGTGGGCGGGCGCAGACCACCGGCCGGCCCGGATTTCTATTTCTTCTTCTCGGCGGCCGGGGTGGCTGGGGCGCTCGCCGAGCTCCAGCGCGTGCTCGTCGGGGCAGGCGTGGGGGTGGCGGTCCTCGGCGCACTGATCGCCAACCTCGTCGCTCGCCGGGTGCTGCGACCCGTCGATCGTGCCGGCGTTGCGGCGCAGGCCATGGCGGCCGGCGACCTGTCGGTCCGCCTCCCCGTCGAGTCCGGCGACGAGTTCGGCCGGTGGGCCCAGTCGTTCAACGACATGGCCGCTTCCCTGCAGGCCCGGATCGACGAGCTGCAGGAGGCGCGCCGCCGTGAGGAGCGCTTTGTCGCCGACGTCAGCCACGAGCTTCGCACGCCGCTCACGGCGCTCGTGGCGGAGGCCGATCTGCTGCGGATCCACCTCGCCGACATGCCACCGGCGGCCAGGCGGGTCGGCGAGCTACTGTCGGCGGACGTCGATCGGCTGCGTCGCCTGGTCCAGGACTTGCTCGAGGTGTCCCGGCTCGAGGCGTCGCCGCCCACGCTCGCAGAAGACTTACTCGACGTCACGGCGTTTCTCACCGCCGTCATCGCCGACAGGGATTCGGCCGCAGAGCTGCACTCCGCAGTCGATGAGCCGATCGTCTGCGACCGGCGGGGGTTGGAGAGGATCGTCGGCAACCTCCTCGAGAACGCGGCTCGCCATGCGCCCGGTGCGCGGGTGGTGGTCGCCGCCGAGTTGGAGGACGGTGAGCTCGCCATCGCCGTCGCCGACGAGGGCCCGGGAGTTCCCGACGCTGCGCTGCCGCTCCTCTTCGAGCGGTTCTACAGCGTGGATGAGGCTCGACGCGGGGGCAGTGGGCTCGGTCTGGCGATCGCTCGGCAGCACGCGATACGGCTGGGTGGAACGCTCGCGGCTCGGCACAACTCGCCTCATGGCCTCGTGTTCGAGCTGTGCCTTCCCGTAACGCGATCGTTACCGGGCGGTGACCCCGGTGAGAACCGGGGGGCGGAACCTGGGGGTGAGACAGCCGATCACGGAGGAGGATTCCGATGAAGCGCCTCACCATCATCCTGGCCGCACTCGCCGTCGCCATCAGCGCATGTGGAACCGGTGGCGTGGGCGACGCCGGCAACGTGACGGTCACGAGCGTGCCCGGGGCCCCGGACACGACGACCTCGACCACGACACCTGGAGGACCGGGTACCGCGGCGGATCCCGACGCACCCGGCACGACGACGCCGGACACCACCGCGCCACAGGCCACGCGGTTCGTGGACGTCTACTTCGTCAAGGACGGTCGCTATGCGACCTCGGTGGCCCGAGCGGTACCCGCCACTCCACAGGTGGCGACGGAGGCGATCAAGGCACTGATCGGTGGTCCCACCGCTGCGGAGGCGGAAGCCGGTTTGGGGAGCGCCGTGCCCCCGGACACGCTCCTGCTCGGCATCACCATCCGGGACGGCCTGGCGACCGTCGATCTGTCCCGGGAGTTCGAAGCCGGTGGAGGCACCTTCGGGATGACCGCGCGCCTCGCCCAGGTCGTGTACACGCTCACCCAGTTCCCCACGATCGAATCCGTCGAGTTCTGGCTCGATGGCGCCCCGGTGACCGTGTTCTCCTCCGAGGGTCTCCTGCTCGAAACTCCCGTGACCCGCAACGACTACCTGGCGGCACTTCCGCTCACGCCGACACTGCTCGACAACGTCGAGCGCTGGGAGCAGGCCGATCTCCCCGACCTCGACGAGGTGCCGGTGCCGGACCGTCGCCGCGTCGTGTTGGTGGCGGAGGACGACGTGCTCAACGTGCGGATCGCTGCCGGGGCGAGTCACGAGATCATCGGCATGCTGGCGCCGGGTGTCGTGGTCGGGCTGACAGGTCCCCAGGCGGAGGTGGGTAGCTCGACGTGGGTCGAGATCATCACCCCCGCAGGCTCCGGTTGGGTCAACTCGGTGTTTCTCGCCGCCGTCGTGGACGATGCCACGTTCACCGGCGACCCGGAGGTGATGGCGCTGCTCGACGAGATGTCCGGCATCATGGCGGCCAAGGGCGACCTCTCGGCGGTCACCTCCAGCCGGGGTCTCTACGTCTCGCACCACGCAGCCCCGTTGCGCTTCCCGGCCGACGAGTCGCCGGGCGTGCTGACCGATCCCACCACGTACAAGTGGCCGTCCAACGCGCTCGATGTCAACAATCCCGACGAGGCCGCCGAGATTCCGGACCGGACCTTCGCCGAGGCCGTCGGCGACAGGTTCGTGGCGGCGTACGACGATCCCGACGCGACGTTCACCGTCGACCAGCCAATCACCGGCGGCAACGGGCGGATTCCGGAGTTCGCGATCCCGTTCGAGCTTCAGGGGTTCCACTACGTCGGCGTCCATGATCCCGGCGACAACCCGGACTACGGCGGGCTCGACTGGACGACATGGTACGTCTCGATCGACTATGAAGACGGCCACCCCGTCGTGGTGGCGCTGACGCTCGACGAATGGTCGCCGTGATTTCGCCCTCGGCAGGCCTCGGGCGAGTTTGAGTCGGCGGCCTTCGGCCGGCTCGTTGTGCGGTGCGGCGGCGGAGCGACCGCACGGCAGATCGAGGGGGGTCGGGAAGCGCCCCCCTCGAGCACCCCCTTCTGGCTCGCTGCGCATCGCCTCGCCAAGCCGTTGGCGATGCGAGGGGGGTCAGGCGAGCGGCCGCAGGCCCGAGCCCCCGCCCCTCACTCCAGTGCTTTCCCGGCTCGCTCCTCTGCCCACCATTCGGTGACGCGGTCGGTGAGCGCTCGCTGGTCGTCAGGGTCGAGCCAGCTCGATGCGATGGCGGCGAGGGTCAGGCGTTCGGGATGAGCGAGGCCGAATCCGTACCTCTCGGCGACCGAGCGCAACTCGCCGGCCAGGTCGCAGTGGAACATGGCGGGATCGTCGGTGCTGATGGTGACCAGGGCACCGGCGGCGAGCAATGCTCCCATGGGATGGTCCTCCCAACTCGGCGCCACGCCGGTGCGGATGTTCGACGTGGGACAGACCTCGAGCGGCGTCTGGTGGGCCACGAGGTAGGCGACGAGATCGGGATCCTCGACGGACCTGACGCCGTGGCCGATCCGCTCCACACCGAGCGCCCGCAGTGCCCCCCACACGCTCTCCGGCCCGGCGGCTTCGCCCGCATGGGCGGTGAGCCTCATCCCGGCGGCGGCGGCCTTGCGGTAAACGGCGGCGAAGGGCTGGGGCGGATGGGTCTGCTCGGAACCGCCGATCGTGATGCCGCGTACGCCGGCCTCGTCGACGACCTCGAGCACCATGGCGAGCGTGCGCTCCGCACGGTCCGGTCCCGTGTCGCGGACGAGATCGCAGTTGAGCGTGACTCCGACTTCGGGCACACGATCGAGTCCCCGGCGGATGGCGATCGCGAGGTCTTGAGGGGAGAGCCCGTGTCGCTCGAAGTCGGTGGGTGAGAAAGAGGTCTCGGCGTAGACGATGTTCTGTGCGGCGAGATCCCGGGCGACGCCCTCGGCTATCTGGGTGAAGTCCTCGGCGGTCCGCAGGTAGCCGGTCAACCACCACCAGGTGTCGATGAAGTGTGGGAAGTCGGTGTACTCGAAGCGTCTCCGCAGATCGTCCACCGTCGTCACCTCGGGGTCCCCTCCGTGGTGCTCGATGAGCTGCCACAGCGTGGCGAGGGGGATTGCACCCTCGAGGTGGAGGTGCAGTTCCACCTTCGGTGCGCGCACGAACACGTCCTCTCTTGACTCGCCACTCATCCGTGTGGTGGTGTCGGGGCGGTCACGCTCCATCGCAGTCGACGGGAACGAGCCGCTGAGACGGCAGGCCCGTCACGGTGAGGACGCCGGGGGTCTCGAAGCGGCCGTGCAGGTCCGATCCGAGGTCCCGTTCGATGGTGAGCTCGGCGTCGATCTCGGAATCCTCATTGGGGCCGAGGCGGAAGCCACCCCGCATGCCGGGAAGGCCGGCGTCCTCGATGGCCGTGACGACGCATTCCCACGACACCCCGGGGGCAGGGGCGGGCACCGCGGCAAGCTCGGAGAGCCCGTGATCTGCAGGAAGAGGCTGCGAGGCCCGGTTCCACGCCGTGTTCAGCGGGATCACGATCAGAAGCGCGATCACCGTGAGCGAGAGCAGTGAGAGGAGGCGCCCCTGCATGGCTTCGTTCATGATCAGTCTTCGGCGGCGAACCGGATGAGCAGCTCCGCCAACTCCTCGCCCTTGTCCTCTTGCAGGAAGTGGCCGGCGCCGGCGATGGTTGGGTGCTCGCGCCCCTGGGCTCCGGGGATGAGCTTGTGGAATGGACGTTCCCCGCCGCCCGTGATCGGGTCGGAATCCGAGAACGCTGTGAGGAAGGGTTTGTCCCAGGCCTGGAGCACCTCCCAGGCGGCGCGATTGCCCGGGCTCGCCGGGTCGGTGGGGCTGGTAGGGACCAGCGAAGGAAACACACGTGCGCCGGCGAGGTAGTCATCGTTCGGGAAGGGTGCCTCATATGCCGCCAGGATGTGGTCCGGAACCTCCGTCTCCGTGGATCGCTGGATGATCTTGGCAACCGAGAACTCGGGCGAGGTGGCGGCGTACTCCTGCCACTTGTAGAAGGCCTCGCTCATCGCGTGGTCGCCAGTGGGGAGTCCGGTGTTGGCGACGACGACGCGGTCGAATCGATCCGGATGCGCAGCAACGATGCGCAGGCCGATGAGCCCGCCCCAATCCTGGGCGAACAGCGTGATCCGTTGCAGGTCCAGGTCGAGGAGCCACGTCTCCAGCCAGTCGACATGGCGCTGATAGGTGAAAGTGCTCTGGGACACGGGCTTGTCGCTCCGCCCGAAGCCGATGAGATCGGGCACGAGCACGCGGAAGCCGGCATCGGCGAGAGGACCGATCATCTTGCGGTAGAGGTACCCCCAGGTCGGCTCGCCGTGGAGGAGGAGCATCTCGGGGCCGTCGGCGGGGCCCTCGTCGACGAAGTGCATCTGCAGCATGAGCCCCGATCCGTCACCCGCCGGAACCAGGTGGTAGTGGTCGCGGAACGGCCACTCGGGGAGGTCGTCGAACCGGTCGGCGGGGGTGCGCAGGAACTTCATGTCGCCATTGTGGCGCATCCGAGCGGCGCGACCAGTCGAGCGACTCACGTCGTCCTCGCCAACCGGCCTTCGAGATTGCGGCCCATCATGACGACGATGGGTGCCAGGGCGGCGACGATCGCCAGGCCGATCACGAGCTCGACCCAGACGTCGGCCAACCCGACTTCGGTCGTGACCGCCTGGAATATCGGGTCCAGGAAGTAGAAGCTTGGCCCCAGTCGTGCGATCCACTCGGGCAGGCTGGGGAAGAGGAAGATGATCACGGGGAAGAAGATCAGGATTCCCCCTGCCTTGAAGGCCGTGAAGAGGGTGTTGGCGTCACGCGCCCACGCTCCGAGCACGAGGCCGATCTCCACCATCATCACGCCGGCGAGCAGCAGCGACAGCACCGTCACGGCGATGGAGGACCCCCATGCGTCGTTGATGGCGAGGGTCACCAACCCCGTGGCGAGGGCGAGGATGACGCCCAGCAGCCCCTTGGCTGCGAGCACCTCGTTCATCTTCGCCGGTGACACCAGGACGGCGCTCAACGTGCGGTGCACTTTCTCGTCGACCATGCCGGCCGCCGGGACGAACGCACCGGCGATGGCGACGGCGTACATGACGATGAGGGGCAGGAGGCGGGCGGTCAGATCGGGTGTGTCCTCTCCGAGTTGCACGATCTCCACCTCTGCCGGCGGCGCCGTCCCTTCGACACCCCTCACCAGGTCGAGCGTCGTCACGGCCAAGAGGATCCTGTTGGACTCGAGGCTCTCGCCACCCACGTAGAAGCCCAGATCGGCCGGGGTCCCGCTCATCACCGTCGCATCGAACCCGGCGGGTAGCACGAGCCCGGCGTCGAGGTCATTGCCTTCGACACGATCCAGCATGGCATCGACATCGTCCATGACGGTGACGGCTATGCCGTCGAGCTCCTGGGCGCGCTGGGTGACCTGCGACCCACCCTCGTCGACGATGCCGAGGCGGGGCTCGGGAGCGAAGAGACCCCCGAACACGCCGCGAATGAGCAACGTCATCACGACGGGTAGTACGAACGCGTAGAGCACCAGGGGCGATCGCGGTCCCATGCGCAGCTCCCGGCCAAGGATCGTGCGGATGCGGGTGAAGCTCACAGCGCATGCACCTTTCTGCGCAGGATGACGACGCCGGCGGTGAAGAGCACGGCGCACCAGGCGGCGAGGCCGAGCAGGAGCGGTGCCACGTCGGCGAAGCCTGCGCCGTACGACGACAGGTCGATCATGGATCGGGCCAGTCCGTAGCTCGGCATCGCCTTGACCCAGGTGGCCGCCGACCCGGGGAAGAGGGCGGCGAACCCGGGCACCATCAGTGGAACCATGAAGAGGATGCTCCAGAACACGACCCCGATGAAGTCCTTGCCGAGGGAGCCGGCGAGCAGCGCCACCCCGGTCACGAGTACCGCCCCGAGCATCACGGTGAGCAGCATGGTCAGGGGTGCCGTCGCCAGAGCCCCTATCAGGAGCAGCAGGAGCGCCGTCTCGGCGAACGCAAGGCCGGTGCCGAAGAGGCTCTTGGCGGCGAGGAACTCCGTGGCGGTGGCCGGCGTGACGAGGACGGCGGTGACCGTCCGCTGCTCGATCTCGGTCGAGACGAGCGAGGCGAGCGCCAGGGCCTCGACCACGAGGATGAAGACCGCGAGCAGCGGTCGCATGCGCTCCTGGAGCGAGACCTGGCTGCCGGCGCGGTCCTCGCCGAGGACGACCACGTCTGCCGATACCAGGTCGAAGGGGGGTGGATCGCCGGCGAGACTCGCCACCACCTCGCTGGCCAGGCTCCCGAGCGCGGTCGTGACCTCGTCAGGGGTCCCGGTGCGGACGTACTGGGTGATGCGGACGGCCTCTCCGTTGCGGGCCGCTTCCGCGAAACCCTGCGGGAAGTCAAGGCCGGCGACGACGCCCTCGCTGCCTTCCTCGACGGCGGACCGCAGCGCCTCGGTGGACTCGAAGGTCGTGACCTGGAGGCCGGGGCCCGCCGCCATGTGCAGCGACGACCCCTCGGCGTGGACGCCGATCGCCACCGTCTCGTCCACGGTGTCGGGCAGGAACCAGAAGATCACGACGTAGAACGCGAGGCCGAGGAGGGTGATGAGAACGAAGAAGCGGTCCCGCGTGAACAGCCGGGCGTCCTTGGCGATGATGGCGCCGATGGTGTGACGCCGCAGGGTCATGCCTCCAGACCTCTCCCTGCGTACTCGACGAAGACATCCTCGAGCGTCGCCTCCTCGGTGTGGATCGTGACGACGGACGGATCGGCCACGGCGGTGCGGAGCCGGTCCCCGGCGTCGCCTTCGTCGAGCGGTATCACGATCTCCCCGAAGCCGTCACCGCTTCTGCGCCGGACCCGCACCTGCCGGCGTCCGTGAGCGACCTTGAGGTTCTGTGGGGTGTCGATGACCAGAAGCTTGCCGTCATTGATGAAGCCGACGCGATCAGACAGCTGATCGGCCTCCATCATGTCGTGGGTCGTGAGGAACACTGCGGCCCCTCTTGCCGCCTCCTGCCCGATGATCTCGCGGATTGCCCGTGCCGAGACCGGATCGAGCCCGGCCGTCGGCTCGTCGAGGAACAGCACGTCGGGAGTGTTGAGCAGCGTCCTGGCGATCATCAGCCGCTGCTGCAGCCCTTTTGAATACCCGCCGACACGGTCGTCGGCGCGTCCCCCCAGCCCGACACGTTCGAGCAAGGAGCGAGGATCGAGGTGGCGGATACCGTAGAGACGGGCGAAGAACCGGAGATTCTCCGCGGCGGTCATGTTGAGATAGAGGTTCTTCTCCTCGAACGTGACGCCGATCCGGCCCTGGATGCCTTCCGTCTCCTCCGGGACCGACATGCCGAGCACGGTGACAGTCCCGTTGAGCGGCACGAGCTGGCCGGTGAGCATCTTGATAGTCGTCGACTTCCCTGCGCCATTCGGACCGAGGAAGCCGAAGATCTCACCAGGAGCTACCTCGAACGACACCTCGTCGACGGCCAGCCGGTCACCGTAGGCGTAGGAAAGGCGATCGGCAGCGATCGCAGCTTGCACCATCGATGGCCTCCTCCAGACACACGTGCGTCGGCCGCAGATTCGATCATCGCCCCGGCGGCGAGCGGTTCGTGAGAGGCGACCGTCCCGACCCGATGGGCCATGCCGCCGGGCTGTCGGGCCAAAGGGCCCTCAGAGCGGAGAGTGCGTCTCCCTGTCGATGCCCGCAACCTGGTACGCCTGGTCCTCGTCGAGCGTCTCCTTGTCGAGCAGGGCCGAGGCGAGCGCATCGAGGCGATGGCGGTGCTCCTTGAGGAGGTCGACCGCCGTCTGGTAGCACTCGTCCACGATTCGCCGTACCTCAGCATCGATGAGCTGCTGCGTCTCGGGGGCGACATGCGGTCCCCCGAACGGGTTCTGGGCCTCGGCGTCGTCCGGAAGGAGCGTGAGCGGGCCAACCACGTCCGACATCCCCCATCGCCCGACCATGCCCCGTGCGATGCGGGTCACCTGGACGAGGTCGCTCTCGGCGCCGGTCGTTACCGAACCGAACACGAGGTCCTCGGCGGCTCGCCCGCCGAGGGCGCCGATGATCCGCCCTCTGAGGTAGCCCTCCGAATAGGAGTAGCGGTCGGCCTCGGGGCTCTGCAGGGTGACGCCGAGGGCACGGCCGCGAGGGATGATCGAGACCTTTCGCACCGGGTCGGCGCCCGGATGCAGCATGCCGAGCAACGCATGGCCCGACTCGTGGTAGGCGGTGAGCTCGCGGTCTTCCTTGCTCATCATGATCTTCCGCTCCGCCCCGAGCACGACCTTCTCGAGTGCGTCGCTGAAGTCGTTCATGTGCACTTTCTCGTGGCCGCGCCGCGCCGCCATCAACGCCGCCTCGTTGACGAGGTTGCGCAGGTCGGCTCCCACCATCCCCGGTGTCGACGAGGCCACGCTGCCGAGATCGACATCATCGGCGAGTGGCACGCTGCGGGTGTGAACGCCGAGGATGGCCTTGCGCCCTACCTGATCGGGTGGCGACACGGCGACGTGGCGGTCGAAGCGCCCTGGACGGAGCAACGCCGGATCGAGCACGTCGGGCCGGTTCGTGGCCGCGATCACGATCACGCCTTCGGCACCGGTGAAGCCGTCCATCTCGGTGAGGATCTGGTTGAGCGTCTGCTCTCGCTCGTCGTGCCCACCGAACGAGACGGATCCGCCCCGCGCCCGGCCGATCGAGTCGATCTCGTCGATGAAGATGATCGCCGGCGCCGCTTCCTTGGCCTGCTTGAAGAGGTCACGAACCCGGCTGGCACCGACGCCGACGACCATCTCGATGAACTCCGATGCGGCCATCGAGAAGAACGGTGCGTTCGCCTCGCCGGCCACAGCTCTGGCAAGCAACGTCTTGCCCGTCCCGGGGGCTCCGGACAGGAGCACGCCTCGGGGGATCGCAGCGCCGAGCTTCGTGTACTTGCCGGGATCGCGGAGGAAGTCGACCACCTCGACCAGTTCCTCCTCTGCTTCGTCGATCCCGGCGACGTCCGCAAATGTCGTGCGATCCGTCGACTGCTCGTAGCGACGAGCCCGGCTGGCCCCGAGGCCGCCGATGCCGGCGAGCGACTGCCCGGCACGGCGGTAGAAGCTGAAGAAGAGCCACAGCAGGAGCAGGGTCGGGCCGAAGCCGAAGATGATCTGCTGCCACAGGGGGGCGGGAGCATTCGGCGGCTCGGCGTTGACGACCACGCCGTTGTCGATCAGCCGTTGGAGCAGGTCGTCCTCCGCAAATGTGGGACGCTCGGTCTCGAACTGGGTTGCGGCAGGGCCGTCTCCACCGGGCCGGGGCACGGGCTCCAGGTAGGTTCCCTGGATGGTGGGTCCGGTGGTCACGACGGATTCGACGTTGCCTGCGTCGACCTGTTCGATGAACTCGGTGTACGGGACGCGAATGGAGGGCTCGGGGCCGAAGACGGCATTCGTGATGATCCAGTTGAGGGCGAGCAATGCGAGGAACACGAGCCAGAACCAGCGCCCGAACGGGATGCGCGAACGCCAACCGGTTGGCTCCTTTTCGTTGTCGTCGGGCATCCCTTCGACGCGCCAGCCCGGCGGCGTCGACTCTTTGCTCTTCTCGGAGCTGGTGCGACTTGTCACGGTGCCCTCCGGCAGTGCGTCGTCGGCGTCCGGCGTGCAGGATCGAGAGTACCCAGCGCGGCGCGCAATCGCAGCAGCGTCGCTGCGGGTCGACGATTCGGGAATCCGCGGGGTACCGTCGTCGTTTCCGCCCTACCGAGGCGAGGAGGTTGCATGGCGAGGACGATCATCGTGGGTGACGGTCCCGGAGGGTTGAGTGCGGCGCTCTTCCTGGCGAAGAACGGACAGGAGGTCGTTGTTTACGGCCAGGACGAGACGGCGATGCATTTCGCCCTTCTCACCAACTATCTGGGTATCGAGCAGATCCACGGCTCGGATCTACAGGCGATCGGGCGCAGTCAGGTGGAGAGCTTTGGCGGCACGCTGCGCCACGCCCGTGTCGTCGAAGTGACGCAGACCAGCGACGGCTTTCGGGTCGAACTCGAGGGTGGTGGAGAGGACGAGTCCGACTATCTGATCCTGACCGAGGGTCGCAAACCGGTGCTTGCGGCATCGCTCGGGCTCAACGTCGATGGCCGTATCGAGGTCGATCGTCACGGGCGGACGCGCCTCGACCGGGTCTACGTGCTGGGACGCAGCGCCCGTCCCGAGCGAAGCCAGGCGATCATCTCCGCCGGCGCCGGAGCGGCAGCTGCGCTCGACATCCTGTCGCTCGAGGCCGGAAAGGACGTACGCGACTGGGATTCGCCTCCCAAGGACTGAGACTGGGCCGTCGAACCCGCTCGCCAGCCGCGTGGGAAGGGGCACTAGCATCGCTCCGGCTGAGGGGGTCACCATGGAGATCAAGCGATACTCAGAGGCCGAATCGTTCCCATTCGGGCATCTCGTGGTGCGCGACATGACTCCGTCATCGCTGGACCAGATGTCGCTCGCCGAGGTCGAGGTCCCCATAGGGGCCGAGAACCCGCCGTTCGCCGAGGCCACGAACGAGAAGGTCTACGTCGGTATCTCAGGGCAGATCGAATTCTCGATCGAGGGTGAGTCCGTGAGGATCGGCCGCGGCGACGTCTTGGTCATCCGAAGCGGCGAGCGCTACTCGTATCACAACGGGGGATATGAGATGGGCCGCCTCTTTCTGCTCCAGGTGCCCGGCCGTTGACCGCACGGCGTCGCCCACGGCGACTACTCGTCCGTTCGCGGGCGCTTTAACATCGACCCCGATGTCAGACGAGGGATGAGCTTTCAGTGGGCAACACGCCGAAACGCAAGACCGAGACCCAGACGCGCACGCCGAAGAAGCCACCTACGCAGCCGGTCGACCGGTCGGCGATGTGGCGCCGTATCGGCATCATCGTCGGTATCGGCGGGGCGCTCGCCCTGGCGCTCTTCATCGGCCTGTCGTCGGGGCCCGGTCCCGACGGCGTCCCCGAGGGGACCGAGGAGGTTGCGGTCGACGACGCCCAGCACGTTGATGGCGAGGTACCCCACGACCCCGCTGTAGTGCCCGCAGGCGGCGCCCACAACGCCACCTGGCTGAATTGCGGGATCTACGAGACCCCGGTTCCGTCCGAGAACGCCGTCCATTCTCTGGAGCATGGAGCAGTCTGGATCACATACTCGTCCTTGCTGACGGGCGAGGATCTGGACCGGGTCACTTCGATCGCATCGCGGCGAAACAAGGTCATCGTGAGCCCGGAGCCCGACCAGGATGTCCCGCTACGCATGACGGCATGGGGCTACCGGCTCGACCTATCGACTGCCGACGACACCCGTGTCGAGCAGTTCGTGAACGAGTTCTCCGGTTCCTCTCGGGCACCTGAGCCCGGCGGCCTGTGCACAGGCGGGATCGGCAACCCGACCGGTTAGAGCTGTTTGCCAGACACGCCGCTCAGACGGCGAGTGGCGCGACGTAGCGCAACGTCGCGGTGAAGTGGAGCACCGAGGCCGCCACCACGAGCACGTGGAACGCCTCGTGGTACGAGAACACTCGAGGCCAGAGCCGCGGCCGGTTCGTGACGAGCATCACCATGCCGACCGTGTACAGCACGCCACCGGCGGCGAACCACGCGACCGCCGCCACGCCGACCGCCGAGGCGAGCGGCCACATGATGAAGAGAGCGAGCCACCCCAAGGTCGTCATCAGCGCTATCCCGAAGGTGTTGCGCTCACGGGGGAACAGCACCTGCTGAGCGATGCCGACGAAAGCGATTGCCCACGCACCGGCGAGGCTGAGGATGGAGAGCGTGCCCTCCAGCGCCACCACGGAAATGGGTGTGTAGGTCCCGGCGATGAGCACGAAGATCATCGAATGATCCATCCGCTGCATCCGCCTCTTCCAGACGGTTCGCCACGGAACGGAGTGGTACAACGAGCTGGTCGTGTACAGGGCGACGAGGCCGAGGCCGAACACGATGAATGCCACCCGGCTCTCGATCGAGGGAGCGCGCGTCAGCAGCATCGCCGTGCCGAGCAAGGCGAGCAACGCCGCGAAGCCGTGCAGGAATCCTCGGACGGGGTTCTGCATCCGGCCCAGCGTGAGACGTTCCGTCGTGGGACGTTCCACGGCTGCGAGGGTAGCGGCAGTTGAGGGTGACACAATCGGACCAACGACCCGTTTCCGCGCATCGATCAGCGGCCATAATCGAATGCATGGCCGTTGACCACACCCGCAACCTTGCGCAGGGAGCCCCTCCGTCGGCTGCTCGCCCCTGCGACGGACGAGGTTCAGCGGGCGAGGTCCGACCTCGAGCCACACGCGAGCGACCGGCGACCTCATCCCCTCGGAGTGTGGATCGCCGGCCTTCTCAGTGCTGTCTCGGCTTGCTGGTCACTTCGCCGCCCAAAGGGGTTCCCCAGGCGAAGGGCCGAGCCGGATACCTGACAGCCTCGCTGTCGGTGACCTGGAGTCAGCCGGACCTGGCGATACCGGCCTTGCGCAACACGCGCGCCGGCACCCCGGCCTCCCTCCAAGCTGTGTACGAGATGCCCTTGCGCTCTGAGTACCCGGCGGCGTGGTCGACGAAACCGGCCTCGAGCGCGTCCATGTCGGCGCTCGCCTCGACTCGCTTCAGCGCCTCCACGGCATCCAGGCGCTGTTGCACGAGATCGACTCGCTTCAGCGGGTCGGTTTCGGTCGCCAGCTTGGCCTCGAGGCGCTCGATGCGCCCGTTGAGGCTCTCCGTGGTAACAGGCCTGCCAGGCCTGCGATTGGCGAGGGCCTCGAGATATGTCTTGATAGCTCGAGCCTCGCGGCGCCCTCTTGCGAGGGCGTCCTTGTGCTCTTGGCTCATGGCCATTGGTGCAACCTCCACGTTGCGACGGTATCGGCGCCATCATGCCACGAATGAGCATCGCGATGTGTCGTGAACCAGGCAGGAACGGGTCGTGAGAGGAGGGAGATGACGCTCAAAGAGGCGCTCGAGCGACCGCTCTATCGGGCGTACGAGCGACGAATCATCCAGCGTCTCGATCGTGACTCGTTGCCGCGCCATATTGGTGTGATTCATGACGGGCATCGTCGCTATGCGCGCGAGGAGCGCCTTCCCGATTATGCGAGCTCATATCGAGTCGGGATGCGCAAGTTCATCGAGTTTCTCCGCTGGGCGGAGGAGCTGCGAATCCCGGCGGTCACGTGCTGGTTGCTGTCGAAGGAGAACCTGCAACGCCCTCGCGACGAGCTAGAGCCGTACTACGACGTGCTCATCGAGCTCTTCGACCGGATTCCCGACGCCGTGGCCAACGACCCCGTTGCCGTGCGGTTCATCGGCTCGCTCGATCTGCTGCCCGACCGGCTCGTCGATGCCGCCAAGCGACTCCAGGAGGCGTGCCCGGCTGGGGAGCGTCGAGTGACCATCGCCCTGGCGTACGCGGGCCGGCAAGAGATCGTCGACGCGGCCCGGGAGCTCGTCGCCAAGCTCGCCGCCGACGGTATCACCCCCGAGGATCTTCCGGCCCACATCGACGCGGACAGCCTCGCACGCCACATGTATGCGGCCGACCTCCCGGATCCCGACCTGGTGATCAGGACCTCCGGCGAAGCCCGCCTGTCCGGCTTCCTATTGTGGCAGAGCGCATATGCCGAGTATTCATTCGTCGACGTGTTCTGGCCGGCGTTTCGTCGCGTCGACTTCCTGCGTGCCTTGCGCGATTTCACCCAGCGAGAGCGCCGGTTCGGTCGCTGATCGGCTGCGGTCCTTTCGGTAGCCGCCGGTAGGGAGCAACATGCAGATCATGCGGCGCATCGCTCTTCCCGTCGTTCTCCTTGTGGCCGGTCTCGCCGTGGCCGCGTGCTCCACGGCGACGGGCGAAGAGGTGCCGTCGCCGGACCCGGACGTGCCTACGACGTCGCCGGCGCCCTCGACGGTGCCGACTACCACGGCACCGCTCGCCACCACCACAGTGGTGCCCGTGGAGGTAGCCCTCAGGCTCCACGACTACGAGCGGCTGGCGACACGGGGCGGCGTCACGATCCAGGTCACCGGGCCCGACGGACCCTTCGCGCAGCTCGACGCCGCCAACCCCGTTGTGTCGATGGACCTCGTCGAGCCGGTCGACGTCGAGTTCACGTACCTCACACCCGATGGCACACCGACCGAGGTCACCTGGGCGCAGCGGATCGACCCCGAGTCCCTTGAGCACGTCGTCGTTCAGCCATGGCGCGATCTCGAAGGCGAGCGGGAGCGGTTCGTCGTCGCCTGGCAGAGCCAGGGCGACACCGCCGAGTACATCCGCCGCCTCGATGCGGCGCCCACTGTGACGGTCACGTCGCCACTCTGGTGGTCGATCGACGAAGAGGGCGAGCTTCGCGGAGCCGGCGATCCGGCGTACGTTGCGGCGGCTCACGATCGGGGCGGGCTCGTCTGGCCGGCGGTGCAGGGAATCGATGCCGACGGGCTCCACGTCCTGCTTCAAGACACTGCAAGACGACAGGCCATGGCGCAGCAACTCGCCGACGAGGCAGAGGCGCTGGGCTCCGATGGGCTCAACATCGACGTCGAAGGATTCCGCGACGAGGACGGAGCCGCCTTCACCCTCTTCGTCGAGGAGATCGCCGCCGCCGTGCACGAATGGGGTGGCATCGTGTCCTACGACCTGGTGCCGCGCAGCGACGACTGGGACATCACCCCCGTCGAGCTCGCCTTCTGGTCGACGGCGCCCGAGCGCAGGGCCCTCGCCGAGGCCGTCGACTACACCGTCCTCATGGCCTACGACCAACACAACCGTTTCCGCCCGGCCGGGCCGGTTGCGGCCCCGAATTGGGTCGAGGACCTCATCGTGTATGCGCTGCGGTACGCCGATCCGCACACTGTCCTCCTGGGCATTCCGGCGTACGGCCGTCTGTGGAACCCGGCGGAGCTGGACGCACCACGGGCCATGGCGATCGGCTCGCTGGCCAGACGCGATGGTGTCCGCACTCCGGACCCCGAGTTCGGCGTCGATCGGGTTGAGCTTGGCGACGGTTGGTTCTACTGGGCCGAGCAGGACATCGTTGCCGATCGCCTCGCCTTCGTCGACGAGTACGGGCTCAGTGGGTGGGCGGTGTGGCGCCTCGGGCTCGACGACCCTTCGCTGTGGGAGGCCATGGGCGGCTGACTGCGCTGCCGTCACCTCAGCGGGATCGTTGGTCCGCCGGAAGGTGCTCCTGGTCGTTGAACGCGCGCAGGCTGAACACGTGGGCGCCGGCGAGCGGGATGGCGCGAACCCGAGCGATCGAGGCGTGGGCGAGGACGAAGCGCTCCCACTCCCACGGCGTCGGTTCCACGCCGAGGAGGTACGACAGGGCGACCGCGTTGGTGCCGCCGTGGGCGACGATGGCGATCCGCTCGTCCGGCCCGTCTCGTTGCCAGAGGTGAGGCCGTCCGTCGTGGGTGGTTCCGTGGTCACGGAGGAGGTGCTCGATGGTGCCGGTCACGCGGTCGTGGAACTCACGGAAGCTCTCGCCCCCCTCGAGGCCGTCCCACCATTCCTCGGGCGGGCGGTTGCGGGCCTGGTTGAAGATCTGCTGCACCTTCGCCTCGGGTTCACCGTTCCAATCGGGCATCTGTATCTCGACGAGGTCGGGAATGGTGATGGGGGTGAGCCCGGTGGCCTCGGCGAGCGGCGCTGCGGTCTCCTGCGATCGGTGGGCGGTCGACACGTAGATCGTCGTCACTGGTCGCTTGCCGCCACCGAGCCGCTCGGCGGTCAACTTGGCCTGGGCGTGGCCGAGCTCGGTGAGGTAGGGATCGGGCTGGCTGATGCCGTCGATGCTCCACCGCGGCTGGCCGTGTCTGATGAAGAGGAGCTCCACGGACTTGAGCGTAGATCGACTCCGTCGACGGCGACACGCCATCGCAGTCCAGTCCGTCCGCTCGGGTACTCTGCGCGGCATGGAAGCGACCCGGACGGCCCGCCAGGAGCTCGTCGAGCACCTCCGCACCCACGCCGTCCGCACGGACGGGCCCTTCACGCTGCGCTCCGGTGCGATCTCGAACTGGTACATCGACGCCCGGCAGACCACGTTCGACGGCAGGGGAGCGCGCCTGGTTGGTGCAGCCGTCGCCGCGATGGTGCCCGCGGGTGTGACCGCAGTCGGGGGCCTGACCATGGGAGCAGATCCTATCGCAGTCGCCACGGCGATGGCCGCCGATCCGCCCTTGCGCGCTTTCTCCGTCCGCAAGGCGGCGAAGGACCACGGCACCGGCGGCCGCATCGTGGGCCCGGTATCCACGGGCGACGTCGTGTGTGTCGTCGAGGACACGACCACGACCGGCAGCGCGATCCTCGAGACGATCGAGGTGCTTCGGGCGGAGGGCATCGAGGTGGCCGCTGTCATAGCCCTCGTCGACCGCAGCGCAGGCGTCGTCGCAGACACGGTGGCCGCCGTCGGCGTCGACTACTCCGTGGTGGTCTCGACGGCCGATCTCGGAGTGGAGTGATGCCGGGTCTCCGTGTGTACCGCTCGGCGCTCCGCAACCTGCTGACGCTTGCCGCCGGCCTGCTGCTGCTCGTTGCCGCCTACGACGTCGCCGTCTCGCACACGATCACCTCCGCCCCGGAGACGGACGAGGAGACGGGTGCGCTCACGTCGCGTGGCCGGAGCCAGGAGAGAACGGACCTGATGTGGGGCACGATCTTCACGGTGCTTGGCGGATCGGCCGTGCTCTTCTCGCTTGCCTCGGCGGCGTTCCGGCGGCCGATCGTCGAATTCACGCCCGAGACGCTGCGACTTCGGGTGGCCGGACCCCGGAAGTTCCTCGATATCGGCTGGGACGACATCGCCTGGGTCCATTCCGGGGCGGACGGCGACGACGAGACGGTGCCACCCCGGGTCCTCCTCGTCCACGTGACATCCGCAGATTCCTATCCGCAGTCCCCGTGGGGGGCGGTGTGGGACGGCAATACGCTGATGGTCGAGGCCGACAGCTGGAACCTCCCACCCGAGGACGTGGCCGCCCACGCCGTCGTTGCCCTCGACTCGTGGCGCCGACGAGAACGCATCGGGATGTCCGGCGAGGAGACCGGATGATCCCTGTCGGCGCCCACACCAACAACGCCAAGCCACTCGCCGAGGCGAGGAGCCGCAGCGCCGACCTCGTACAGATCTTCCTCTCGAACCCGCAGTCGTGGAAGAAGCCGCCGCCCCGCCTCGATGCGGACGAGCTTCGCGCCTCGCCGATCACCATCTACGTCCACGCTCCGTATCTCATGAATCTGGCGTCGCCCAACAACCGCATCCGCATCCCGAGCCGCAAGACGCTCGCCCAGGCGGCCGAGGCCGCCGAGGCGATCGGCGCCGCCGGGCTCGTCGTCCACGGAGGCCACGTGGGGGACGACGAGGATGTCTCGGTGGGTTTCGACCGGTGGCGCAAGGCGCTGGAGTCGTTCGAGGCCGCCGTGCCGATCCTCGTCGAGAACACGGCCGGGGGCGGCAACGCCGTGGTCCGCGAGCTCGAGAACTACGGCCCACTGTGGGAGGCGATCGGCGAGCACGACGTCGGTGCGTGCCTCGACACCTGCCACGCATGGGCCGGGGGAGCGGAGCTCGCAGGGGCCGCCGAGCTAGTCGGCGGTCTGACCGGCAACCTGGCCCTCGTGCACTGCAACGACTCGCGTGATCCCCACAACAGCCGGCGCGACCGGCACGCCAATCTGGGTTCGGGTGAGATCCCCGAGGACCTGTTGATCGAGGTCGTACGCTCCGCGGGCGTGCCGGTCGTCGTGGAGACCCCGGGAGCCGCCACGGAGCACGCCGCCGACATCGCATGGCTCCGGGAGCGCGTCGGCGACGTCTAGCGACGCCGTAACTTTGGCGAAACGCCCGGTCACGGGCCGAAACGACGGCCAGTGATGCGTGCGCACCATTGCAAACCGACGGTCGTTCGGCGAGGGTATCGAGCGAGGGGGGTGGGCCGTGGGCGCTTCAACGCTGCCTACCACACCACGGCTTCCCATCTCAGGTAGGGAAAGACAGGGGGACGCCCGGTAGGGGTTTGGGTCGTCTCACTGGCTGAGGGCCATCCGGCGCCGTTCCTACGACGTCGGACGGGTCGACTTGGTTCAGGTTCGGATGAACCTCATCCCTGTCGGATGCGGGATCTTTCCCAACCGACGAGGGGGAGGGATCTCACGATCCCTCCCCCTCGCATCAACTTCCCGATGGTTCAGACCGAGCGTGTGGCCGGCTCCGCCGTGATCGCGTCGCCGCTGATGAACGCGTCGACCTCACGCTGCGCCTCGGTGTCCCGGTACTGAACGGGTGGGCTTTTCATGAAGTACGAGGAGGGGGCGAGCAGCGGCCCGCCGATGCCGCGATCCCGGGCGAGCTTGATGCAGCGGACGGCGTCGATGACGACGCCGGCGGAGTTGGGGGAATCCCACACCTCGAGCTTCAGCTCGGCGTTGAGCGGGACGTCTCCGAAGCCCCTGCCCTCGATGCGGATGAAGGCCCACTTCCGGTCGGTCAGCCACGGCACGTGGTCGGACGGGCCGATGTGGACGTCGTCGCTGCTGATCCCACGGTCGATTTGCGACGTGACCGATTGGGTCTTCGAGATCTTCTTCGACTCGAGCCGGTCCCGTTCGAGCATGTTGCGGAAGTCCATGTTGCCGCCGACGTTGAGCTGGTAGGTGCGGTCGACGACGAGCCCGCGGTCCTCGTAGAGCCGGGCCAGGGTGCGGTGGACGATGGTCGCTCCCACCTGGGACTTGATGTCGTCGCCGATGATCGGCAGGCCGGCGTCGGCGAACCGCCGTGCCCACACGGGGTCGGAGGCGATGAACACCGGGATGCAGTTCACGAATCCGACACCGGCCTCGAGGGCGGCTGCGGCGTAGAACCGGGTCGCCTCCTCCGAGCCCACCGGCAGGTAGGACACGAGCACGTCCGCGCCGCTCTGGCGCACCACCTCCACCACGTCGACGGGAGGCGCCGCCGACTCCTCGACCACGTCCCGGTAGTAGCGGCCCAGTCCGTCGAACGTGGGTCCGCGCTGCACGGTGACGCCCAGCTCGGGGACGTCGGCGAAACGGATGGTGTCGTTGCGACCCGCCCACATCGCCTTCGCGACGTCGACGCCCACCTTGGCGGCGTCGACGTCGAAGGCGGCGACGATCTCGATGTCGCCGACGTGGTAGCCACCGAGGTCGACGTGCATGAGACCCGGCACCTCGGTGGCAGGGTCGGCATCGCGGTAGTACGCAATGCCCTGGATCAGAGAGTTGGCGCAGTTGCCGAGGCCGGCGATGGCGACCTTGACGGTGCGCTGCTCGGTGGTCACGTTGTTTGCCTCCGGTGTTCGGTGCGGGCCATCGCGATGAGCTCGTCGAGCCATGCGATGTCCGCCTCCACGGTCTGGACGTTGTGCCGCACGAGGGCGATGGTGTACGGGTCCGCATCGGTCGTCTTGATCCGGCGGAATGCCTGGGTGGTGTCGGTCAGCATCTCCACGAGCTGGCTGCGCCGGCGCTTCAGGATCGCCAGCCGCCGCTCGTGGGGGATGAACTCGAAGAACGCAAGCCGCATGGCGAAGCGACGTTGGTCGTCGGGCTCCTCGCTGTCGTTCACGAGGAGCCCGACGAGTGCCGTCTCGCCGTCACCGGTCAGCCGATACGCCTTGCGGCGGGCCGCCGGTCGGAGGGCCTCGATCCATCCCTTGCGCTCGAGCCGTCGCATGGCGGGGTACAGCGCCCCGAAGGAGACCCGGCCGAGCCCAAGTTCGCCGAGCTGGCGCTTGAGCTCGTAGCCGTGGCGGGGCCCCCGGCGCAACAACCCGAGAACGGCGAGATCCAGCATGTCGCCAGTATATAGCGTTTCGATATA
>JBFINP010000038.1:0-27671 GCA_041611095.1 Acidimicrobiia bacterium
AACGACCGGCGACGATGCAGATCAATCCCGACATAGGCTGTCATCCGGGGCCTCCTCCCAACTCGGTGAAGAAACAGCAACCCGGATGATGACCGGGTCACCGACGAACGGGGAGGCCCCGCCCGCTCATCGCATCACGTCGGTGTGCGGCCTCTCGTCCGCTCCCGGTGGCGGTTGATGGACGAAACCGTTGTGTTTCGTCATATTCATGCGAAGACCCCGTTTTTCTTGCGACGATGGTCTGGGATTACATTGGTGGGGAACCTGAAGACGACTCGGTGATAGTCCGGTCCCCCACATTCGTCGCTGCTCATGAGCCGATCCACAACTGCATTTCCGAGAATTATCCAGGGTGGGATGGGTGTGGCCATTTCGGGCTGGCCGCTTGCCAGGGCGGTGGCCCGGGAAGGTGAGTTGGGCGTGGTGTCGGGAACTGCGCTCGAGGTGGTGTGTGCCCGCCGGTTGCAGCTCGGTGATCCTGGCGGTCATGTCCGCCGAGCGCTGGCTGCCTTCCCGGTGCCGGGTGTTGCCGATCGAATCGTGGAGGCTTTCTACGTCCCGGGCGGCAAGCCGGAGGCGAGCCCGTTCAAGAAGGTGCGGAGCTTCACGATCCACCCCACCGGGGAGCTACAGGAGCTCACGGTGGCCGCCAACTTCGTCGAGGTGTTCCTCGCCAAGGAGGGCCACGACGGGCTGGTCGGTATCAACTACATGCGCAAGATCGAGATCCCGCTGATCTTCGCGCTCTACGGCGCCGTGCTGGCCGGCGTCGATTATGTGATCGTGGGTGCGGGTAACCCCAAGGAGCTACCCGAACTGGTGACCCGGTTGGCGAACCACCAGGAGGTGGCGTTGCCGGTGCGGGTCCAGGGTTTGACCTCTAGAGACGACGACGTTGAGGTTCGGTTCGATCCGCGAGCCGTGACCGGTCGCCACCTACCGACGGTGCGCCGGCCGGAGTTCCTGGCGATTGTGGCGTCCCTCGATCTGGCCGCTGGCCTCGCCGCCTCTGTGGTTCATCGACCTGACGGGTACGTCGTGGAGGGATCCAGCGCCGGGGGCCACAACGCACCGCCGCGGGGACCCCGCAAAACCGACGACAGGGGCCAGCCGATCTACAACCATCGGGATGATGTCGACCTCGCCGGCATGGCTGACCTCGGGCTTCCGTTCTGGCTCGCCGGCTCCTACGGAACACCGGAAGGATTACGTGCCGCCCTCAAGGCAGGCGCCGCCGGGATCCAGATCGGAACCGCGTTTGCGTTGTGTCGGGAATCGGGTCTCGACGCCGAGCTGAAACGCCGCATCCTCCAACAGGTTGCCAACGGCACCATTGATGTCCGCACCGACTGGCGAGCATCACCCACCGGGTTCCCCTTCAAAGTCGTCGAACTGGAAGGGACCCTCTCCGATCCCGAGGTGCTTGCCGATCGTCGCCGGGTCTGTGATCTCGGGGTGCTGCGGGTGCCCTACAAGACCCCCGAGGGTTCCATGGGCTACCGCTGCCCCGGTGAGTCGGAACGGGCTTACAGCGACGTGAAAGGAGGTCGGGCTGCCAACATCGAGGGACGGATCTGTCTGTGCAACGGGCTGCTCGCCACCGCCGGGTTCGCTCAACTCCGCCCCAGCGGGTACCTCGAACCTCCCGTCATCACGGGCGGCGTCGACTACCGGACCGTCGCCGACCTCCTCGACACTCTGCCAACCGACCACGAGTTCTACTCCGCCAGCGACGTGATCGATTACCTGCGCTGAGTGCCAGCCGTCCGGGACATCACGACCTGAGCGAGATCACCACAGAGACGCGCATCAAGCATCAACGCCCCTCGGCTACCAGTGCAACCCATGGCGGGGTGCCTCCTCGCACCGAACAACCGTTATGCGCCATAACGCACCTTCCGACGACTGCTCAGTAACGGCACCTCCCCTCGCTTTCGTAGCTGTCCTCGTGAGCACGGGCGTGACGCTGGAAGTGCCAACTGCGCAAACCGAGGCCCGTGCGGCCGGCTGGGCGGGCGACTTGCCGCTCGGCCCAGCCGGTCCTATCAAAGAGCTGGCGGCTCCTTGTTCTGGGGCTCTGGAGTTGGCTGCGACAGTTCCGGAGACTTCGCAGCCGCAGCCTCGGATACCCACGGGCGGCACCGCACTTCAGGGGCTCGTCGGTATGCCCCGCACGAGCCGCCATCTCTGATCTTGGATCCATACGGTGATCAGTATCGAATCCGGGCCGATGGCGCCCAAGGCCCCCGAGATGAACGTGGCTTCCTCGGGCCTCCAATCGTTCGGCAGACTCGAGGTGCTCCACTCACTCCCGCCCGGGGAATACAGGTACTGCCCTGCCAATTGACGACGGCGATACCCAGGTCGCCGGTGATGGCACCGATCGGCGGTACGAAGAACGGGTCATCCGGATCGTCGCTGACTCCCAGCGGACCGATCGGGAGCGAGAGCAGCTCAGTCGCTCCCTCCGTCAGATGAAGAAGAGCGATCTCGTCGCGCGAGTCGCCCCGCGCCGCCAGTGTCAGCACCCCACCGTCCCACGGCTCGAACACTTCGCTCGAGTCGAAGTCGGCTTCGATGACCCGCACCCATTCGAGCCCATCGACGGATCGGTAGATCGAGTTGCCCTCGCCAAACTGACCAGCGAGGAGCAGGACCCCGTCGACCTCGACCACGGGATCGCCGACCCTACCCTCCGCGTCATCGATGAGGACCTCGGCCCACTGCTGACCATCCGGCGAATGCCACCCGCGGCAGCACCCGGTTTGCACGAGCAAGCTCCCGTCGGGTGCTACCAGCACCTGCACCTGATCCACGTCGTCTACGCCGATATCGCCAGGGAGCGGGTACTCGATCACGTTTCTCCGGGCCGACTTCGGCGGCTTCGCCGTCGCACAGACGCTGGTCGGCCCGCGAGCACTCCCTCCCGAATTCGAGTGCATGATCAAGCGGTCGGGACCTGCTTCAGGAGCCGGTGGATCAGCTTTGCTGCGCCGTCGCTCATCGCACCGAAGTGGATCGATTGGGTCACCGTCACGGCGGCGCCTCTCAGCTCGAGGCCGGTGCCGATCTTGTGCAGCGTCTCGGCCGTACGGGCCGCAGTGTCGGCAAACGTGTGCGGGAAGAACCGATACGTGCAGTACACGCCCGCCGGTTTGCCGCCGAGATCGGGCAGACCTCGCACCCACGCCGCCATCCGCCTGGCCGGCTCACCTCCGAACGGGACGTCGCCCCGCACCCAGCAACCGGCGATGAGAGCATCCGCGCCGGCGATGTCCGAAGCTTCCACGTCGTCGATCGGTCGGACGAGGGTTGCGACCCCGTGTCCCGCTGCGGCTTCGGCGACCGCCTGCGCCGCACGGCGTGCGCGCCCCCGCTGGCTCTCGTAGGCGACGAGAACATCCATGCTTCCATCGTGGCGCTGCGGCGACGCAGTGGCCAGGGTCGTTCGACTCGATCCGGGTCGGTGGCCCTCACCCAGGTCCCATGGCCGTGGCCAGCGCAGTGACCGCTTCGTGGAGGCTGGTCGCAGCGGCGCTGGGGTTCTCGGCTTCCAGCACGCGACGGACGAGCGCCGAGCCGACGATGACGCCGTCGGCGTGGCGGGCCGCCGCGGCCGCCATCTCCGGGCTCGAGATTCCGACGCCGGCCACCAACGGGATCTCGGTGCGCGTGCGGACCCGAGCGGCCAGCCCTTCGAGTTGCGACTCCGCCTCCACTTCCTCCCCGGTCACCCCCATCCTGGCCACGGCGTAGATGAACACGGGATCGGTTGCGATCACGCGCTCGAGCCGGGCGTTGTCGGTGGTCGGAGCCACGAACATCACGAGCCCTACCCCGGCCTTCTCGGCCGCACCGACGAAGCGGTGCGCCTCGTCGACGGGGAGGTCGGCGACGATCATGCCTCCGGCACCCGCTTCTGCGATGGCGTTGGCGAAGGCGTCGGCGCCCCGAGTCATCACGGGATTGGCATAAGTCATGACGATCACCGGCAGACCCGTGCGCTCGACCACCTGGGACACCACCCGCAGGCAGGTGGCGAAGCTGGCACCGGCCTCGAGGGCTCGCAGACCCGCCGCATGGATCGTGGGGCCGTCCATGAGCGGATCGGAGTATGGAAACCCGATCTCGAATCCGTCGGCTCCCGCGTCCGCCATGGCGGCGAAGAGATCGACCGACGAGGCGGCGTCGGGCAGCGCCGCAGTGAGATACGGCAACAGCAGGGTTCGACCTTCTCGCCTCGCAGCGGCGAAAGCGGCGGTCACGCGAGCCACGGGACCCTCAACCATCGAACGACTCGATCTGCTCCACGTCCTTGTCGCCCCTTCCCGACAAGTTGAGCACGACGGTCCTGCCGCGCAGCGAAGCTGCCTCGCGAACGATCCAGGCCAGCGCATGGGCGGGTTCGAGGGCAGGAATGATGCCTTCCGTCTCGCTCATCAGGTGGAGAGCGCCGACCGCCTCCGCATCGGTGACGGACTCGTACCGCGCCAGACCCTGGTCCTTGAACCACGCATGCTCGGGCCCGACCCCCGGGTAATCGAGGCCGGCGGACAACGAGTGGGCCTCGAGCACCTGGCCGTCCTGGTCCTGGAGCAGGTAGGTGACGGCGCCGTGGATGACCCCGGGTGAACCGGCGCCCAGGGATGCCCCGTGACGCCCGGTGGCGATGCCGTGTCCCCCCGCCTCGACGCCGACGAGATCGACGTCCGTACCGGCGTAGGGATAGAAGATGCCCATCGCGTTCGAGCCGCCGCCGACGCACGCCACGATGACCTCGGGCCGAGGTCGGTCCTCCGTCCCGTCGAGCTGCGTCTGCAGTTCCTCGCCGATGATCTTCTGGAGCTGGCGAACGATGTACGGGAAGGGATGGGGCCCGACGACCGACCCGATGATGTAGTGGGTGGTGTCGACGGTTCGGACCCAATCGCGCATCGCCTCGGAGACCGCATCCTTGAGGGTCGCCGCACCGTGGTGAACCGGAATGACGTCGGCGCCCAAGAGCTTCATGCGGTATACATTCAGCGCCTGGCGCTCGATGTCCTTGGCACCCATGTAGACGGCGCACTCCAACCCCAGCAACGCGCATGCAGTGGCCGTGGCGACGCCGTGCTGACCCGCCCCCGTCTCGGCGATGACCCGTCGCTTGCCCATCCGCTCGGCGAGGAGGCCCTGGCCGACGGTGTTGTTGATCTTGTGGGCGCCCGTATGGGCGAGATCCTCCCGCTTCAGCCAGAGATCCAGGCCAAGCCGTGCCGAGAGACGGCCGGCTCGATGAACCGGGGTGGGCCTTCCCACGAAGGAGGTGAGCAGCTCGCCGAGCCGTACGTGGAACTCGGGATCGGCCCATGCGTCGTCGAACGCGGTGGCGAGCTCCTCGAGCGCGGGCATGAGTGTCTCGGGAGCGAAGCGACCCCCATACTCGCCGAACCGTCCGCGCTCGTCGGGCCGGGCCATCGTCACGCCTGCTTGGCCTCCTGGATGAAGGCGGACACCTTACCGGGGTCCTTCACCCCCGGTTCGGACTCCAGGCCGCTCGATGCGTCCACCCCCCAAGGCCCAACGGCGGCGACCGCGGCCGCAACGTTGTCGGGACCGAGGCCGCCGGCGAGGACGAAATCCACGCTCACATCTCGCAGCACCGACCAGTCGAAGTGCCGGCCCGTTCCTCCGTGCAGGTCGCCGTCGGGCGTGTCGAACAACGGAATCGCGCCCGGAGCCACGGAGAAGTCGGCGCCCGGAACGGCCCGGATGGGACGGAGCACGACGAGCCCCGAGGCGAGCGCCGCCGCAACCACCTCGTCGGCGTCACGCCCGTACGGTTGGATCCCGTCGACACCGGCAATGCGGGCCGCCTCCATGGCCTCGTCGCGATCGTTGTCGACCGTGAGCAGAATGCGAGTCACATCGGCATGGGAGGCCAGCTCGGCGATCCGCTCCAGCGGTACGTAGCGCGGCGACCGGGGGTACGCGACGAAGCCGATCGCATCAGCGCCCGCTGCCACTGCGTGGGCGACGTCGACCTTGCGGGTCAGACCGCAGACCTTGACCCACGTCACGACGCACCACGCAGATCGGCGACGAGCCCGGCGGGATCCTCGGATCGGACAAGGGCCTCGCCCACCAGGACGGCGTCGTAGCCGGCCGCCGCCATTCGCGCCGCGGCGGCAGCGTCGGATACACCGCTCTCCGCCACGCGCACCCTGTCCGCAGGGAGCCGTGAGGCGATCCGCTCGGCCACGCCGAGATCGGTCACGAAGGTGGCGAGATCTCGATTGTTCACTCCGATGATGGATGCTCCTGCCGCGACGGCTCGATTCGCTTCCTCTTCCGTGTGCACCTCGACGAGCGCATCGACGCCGGCCTCCCCCGCTGCTCCTAGCAGCGTGGCCAGCAGGTCTTGGGGTAGCGCTGCGGCGATGAGCAGGACGGCATCCGCCCCGGCGAGGCGCGCTTCCCACACCTGAGCCGGGTGGAGGACGAAGTCTTTGCGCAAGATCGGGACGGTGACCCGACGGGCAACGGCCCTCAGGTCGTCGAGCGAGCCGCCGAAGAACTCCGGCTCCGTCAAGACCGAGATGGCTGCTGCTCCCCCGGTCTCGTACGCGGCGGCGAGATCGGCCGGATCGAGCCCGGCGTCGATCGCACCGGCCGATGGAGATCGGCGCTTCACCTCGGCGATGACCTGGATGCCGCTCGCCCGCAGCGCTCCGGCGAAGTCCCGCGCCGGCGCCGATTCCCTGGCAGCGGTGCGCAGCTCGGCGAGAGGCGGGAGCCCCTCGATGCGGCGGCGAGTGGCGGCGAGAATCGGAGCGAGCATCGAGGTCATGGTGCTTGCAGGCTCCTCAGGAATGCCACGAGCGAGTCGACCTGTGCGTCCGACAGCCGGGGGAAGCCCGGCATCGTTCCCGGGCCGACCCGGATGACGCCGGCGAGCTGCTCGTCGGTCAACGACTCCGAGTTCGTTCCGGCGCCCACGGCCGGGCCGATGCCGCCGTCCCCGCCCGCTCCGTGGCAGGACGCACAGCTCTCGGCGTACAGCTCGGGTCCGGTCACATTGGAGCCGGCGCCGCCGCAGGCCGTACCGACCACGAGAGACACGGTGATGGCTACCAGAAGCCTCCTCGACGGCATCGACGCAGGTTAGGAGGGGGCGCGTCAGACGCCGAGCGCAGCCTCCGCCGCCACCGGTGGTGCAGGAAGGACAACCACGACCTCCGTGCCGGCGCCGCCGTCGCTGGACGCCGACACCCGGCCGTTCATCGTGTCGACCAGCCCCTTCACGATCGGAAGACCCAGCCCACTGCCATGGGGCCGCACCGGCCGCTGTCGGGGGCCGTGGCGCTCGAACACGTGCGGAAGCTCCTCGGGATCGAAACCGGGACCGCTGTCCGCCACGGACAGGACGACGTCGCCATCACTCCGCGCGAGGCGCACCCGCACGGTGCCTGCCGCCGGGGTGCAGCGCACGGCGTTGTCGACCAGGTTGCCGAGCACCTGGCCGATCCTGTCCGGATCGAGCTCGACCACGCCGACGTCCTCGACCTCCGCCCCGAGCCGGATGTCATGGACCGCCGCCATCGCTCGCATCCCCTCGAGCGTCTCGATGAGGTGGGCCGCCAGATCGACGGGCTCGGCTCGGATCGTGAACTCGTGGGCTTCGAGCCGTGACAGGAGCATCAGGTCCTCGACGAGCCGGCCCAGCCGGTCGGTCTGGGCTCGGAGCACGCCGGCGATGCGCGGCATCTCGTCGATCGGGATCGCCTGCTCCTCCAGGCCCTCGATGTAGCCACGAATGGTCGTGAGCGGGGTGCGCAGGTCGTGCCCCACATCCATGAGAAACGCACGCTCTCGACGCCGGGCCGCCTCGAGCTGCTCTGCCATGGCGTTGAGGGTGCGGCCAAGACCGGCCAGTTCGTCGTCGCCGTCCTCAGGAGCCGGACTCGCGAAGTCGCCGGTGCCCATCCGGAGGGCGGCGTCACCGAGACGATCGACGCGTCGAGCGATCCGGGAAGCGACGAGCAGCGCGGTGACGAGGGCCATTGCCACACCGGCGACCAGTCCCGCGATGACGGGCTTGGTGATCAGACCGGCGGCCAGCAGCGGTTCGGAGCGACCAATGATGACCAGCCAGGTCCGCGATCCGATACCCACCTCGCGAGCCGTGGCGATGACCGGCTCCCCTCCGACCTCGACCTCGACAGAGCCGTCATGCGGCACGGGCGACGGCAGCAACGGCATCAACACCGGGTCGTCGAGGAGTGGCTGGATGCCGGCATCCCCGACCGCGGCGACCTCGACGTAGTCGTGTCCGCCGAGCAACCGGATCTGCTCGATGGTCCGCCCGAGAACGAACCCTCGATCTTGGCGTGTCACCGCCCCCTCGAGCTGACGGTCGAGGATCGTCGCGGTTGCGGACGCCTGCCGCTCGATCTCCGCTTGTGATCGCTCGATCAGCTCGGTCCGCAGCACAGCGAACGCCACGGCGGTCGACGCCAGTGCCGCCAGCGCCACGACGAGGCTCCCGACGACGAGCCGGCGTCGCATCAGTCCCCCAGCCGGTAGCCCACGCCCCACACGGTGCGGAGTGGGAGCCCGGCGAGCTTCTTCCGCAACTGGCGAACGTGCACGTCGACGGTTCGGGTCTCTCCGAAGTAGTCGTATCCCCACACGGCTTCGAGCAGCTGCGCACGCGACAGGACGAACCCGCGGTTCACGACCAGGTGCCACAGCAGGTCGAACTCGCGGGCGGTCGGGTGCACGACCTCACCGGCAGGCGTCGTCACGGAACGGCGGCCGCCATCGACGACGAACCCATCCACTTCGAGCGTCTGGAGCATCGCCGGGCGCTCGCGGGTCCGGCGGAGCACGGCCTTCACCCTGGCCACGAGTTCGCGGGGCGAGAACGGTTTGGTCACGTAGTCGTCGGCGCCGATCTCGAGCCCGACGATCTTGTCCACCTCGGAATCGCGTGCGGTCAGCATGATGAGCGGAAGATCACGATCGGCGCGAATCCTCCTGCACACCTCGAGCCCGTCGAGTCCCGGCAACCCTATGTCGAGCACGATCGCCGCCACATCGCCGCGAGCCATGCGTTCGAGCCCGGCCTCGCCACTCTCGGCGTGGACGACGCTGAAGCCCTCGCGATCGAAGAAGAGCCGGAGGAGGTCGGCGATCTCGTGCTCGTCCTCGATGAGGAGGATCGTTCCACCGGTCACTCGTGCGCCTCCTTCGTGCGACTCACGCTCGATGAGCAGAGACTGGGTCGCGTTCGTTCGAGGAGTGTGAGAAGAGGATGTGAATCCGATGAGGAGTCAGCCGTCCAGTAGTCAGCCGTCGATGAGGGGAAGCTCCCGCACCGATGCGGCCGCTTCACCACCCTCCCACCGGAGGGTGACCGCCGAACCGGGCTCCACCTCGCGGCGTACCAGCGCCAGCCCTACCGGCGCTCGCAGCTCCAGCGATTCCGCCAGCGACGTGAGCACGCCAACGACCTTCCCATCGGCGACCAGTTCGGCGCCGAGCGGCGGAAGGAGGTTGACGTGCAACACGACGCCACGCAGGTGCCGGTTCACGTGGCCACGCGAGTCGATGCGAGCGACCAGCTCCTGGCCGAGGTAGCACCCCTTGGCGAAGTCGACGGCGCCGGCGACAAGGCCAGCTTCCTGCGGGATGGTGGCGTCTCCGACGTCCACGCCCATGATGGGCTCGCCGGCCTCGATCCGCACCGCATCGGCCGCCAGTCTGCCGGCACGACGCACTCCGGCGGCGATGAGCTCCTCCGCAGTCGGGCCCACCACCACGACGCGAGGCACGCCGCCGGACCCGAACGCCACCGCAGCGCCGAGCCGGCCACCCTCGCCGCGCACCCACCCGCCATCGGGGATCTCGGCTCCCACGGCGGCGCCCGCCGCACCCGGTGCGGCGGGCCCCCAGATGTCGACGACAGGATCCGACTCGACGTCGATGGAGACGTCGACTCGGATCTTGAATCTGCGTAGGTCGCCTGCCGCCTGTTCGCCGACTCCGGCGTCGACCAGGAGCCCGATCTCGCCTTCACCAACGAGGAGGTGATGGGGAGCACGCAGCTTCCCCTGCGGACCCAGCAAGAGTGAGCGGGAGACGCCGCCCCCCGGAACCGCAGCCACCGCCTGGCTCACGAGGCCGTCGAGGAAGCTCACCGCATCCGGACCGCGCACCCAGACGAGCTCGTGCCAGTCGGTGACGACGCCGGCCTCTCGCCGCAACGCCAGGTACTCACCCGTCACGTCGCCGAACGAAGCCGCTGCGCCCCGCTCGGTCATCGGATCTCATCCTCGAGGTGCGATGCGGCATCGATGGCGGCGAGCACGGCCTCCGCCTTGGCGCGGCACTCCTCGTACTCCGCGCGGGGGTCGCTGTCGGCGACGACGCCTGCGCCCGCCTGCACCCACGCCGTCCGCCCGTCCGCAACCATCGTCCGCAGGGCGATGGCCGTGTCCAGGTTGCCGGAGAAGTCCACGTAACCGACGGCGCCGGCGTAGGGACCTCTGGCCGTCGGCTCCAGCCCGTCGATGATCTCCATCGCCCGCACCTTCGGGGCGCCGGACACGGTGCCGTGCGGGAACGTCGCCCGGAGAACGTCGACCGGCCCCAGCCCCCTACGTAGCCGCCCGGACACCCCCGACACGATGTGCATGACGTGAGAGAACCGTTCGATGACCATCAATTCATCGACCGTCACGGAGCCGTAGTCACACACGCGACCCAGGTCGTTGCGGGCGAGGTCGACCAGCATGACGTGCTCTGCTCGTTCCTTCGGATCGGCGAGCAGCTCCGCCTCGAGCGCAGCGTCCTCGACGCGATCGGCGCCTCGCCTTCGGGTGCCGGCGATCGGGCGACTCGAGACGATGCCGTCCCGTACCCGCGACATCAGCTCCGGCGACGAGCCCGCGATCGCCAGACCCCCATGTCGCACGTAGAACATGAAGGGAGACGGGTTGACGAGCCGCAGCGCTCGGTACACATGGAAGGGATTCCCGTCGAAGCTCGTCGCAAACCGCACGGAGGGAACGACCTGAAACGCATCGCCGGCCATGATGTGGTCGATAGCTGTACGGACACCGCTCTCGAAGTCGTCCCGAGACATGTTGGCCTCGACGTCGGCACGCCCCGTGAAGGCGGGACGGGGCACGATCGCCCGCTCCCTGGTGTGACCGAGCATGGATATCGCGGTCACGAGATCATCGACCGCCACGCCGTACTGTTCCTCCGGATCGCCATCGACGAAGACGTTCCGCACCAACCGCACGGTCTGGCGGAACCGATCCACCACCGCGAGGTGGGAGAAGAAGTGCCAGACCATCTCGGGAAGCCCGCGGTCGTCGGGAGGACGAGCCGGCAGGTGCTCCACGTAGCGAACTGCGTCGTACGAGAGGTAGCCCACGGCCCCGGCGAACAAGGGCGGTGCCGGCTCCCCGAGCCCGAGCAGGTCCGGCGTCGGGGTCGAGAACCGGGACAGCACGGCCCCGAGGACCGACAACGGATCTCCGGTCGGAACCGGCGGTGGGTCTTGGCCCTCGGCCCACACCGTTCCGTTGCGGGACACGAGGGTGAACTGGGGCTTCCAGCCGACGAACGACCACCGGGCCCATCGCTCGCCCCCCTCCACCGACTCGAGCAGAAAGCCGTCGCCATCGCCGACGAGGCTTTCGTACACCGATACCGGGGTATCACGGTCGGCGAGCACCTCGATCGAGACCGGCACTACGGGGTGCTCGGCGGCGAGGTCGATGAACTCGGCGAGTGGTGGGAGAGCGCTCATGGTGACCATGGATCGTGGTAGGGAGAGGGTACCGCCGGGCGGCGGCCGGCCCGTCCGGTCGGAGTCCACGCGAGCGTGGCCTGATCAGACCTCAGCGAGGTTCTCCAGCCCCAAACGGATCAAGAGGTCGCTGAACCAGGCGTTCAAGTCGGTGATGCGACCGGTGAGCAACAGTACCCCGAAGGCGGCGAGGAAGAGGCCCGACGTGACGGTGATGGGCGTCAGATAGCGCTTGACGCGATCGAAGAACGAGAAGGCCCCGGCGAGACCCACGGACGCCACGAGGAATGGCACCCCGAGACCGAGCGAGTAGAAGAAGAGCACGAGCATGCCGCGTCCCATCGTCTCCGAATTGGCACCGAGCGTCAGCGCCGCCGTGAGGAAGGGACCGACACACGGCGTCCACCCGAACGCAAAGGCGGCGCCCATGACGGGTGGGGCGAACGAACCGAACCGGCTCGGTCGCATCTCGACCCGGCGCTCCCGCATCAGCGGCATGAGGAAGGTCGGGTTCCACACGGCGGTCAGCGCGATGAAGAGGCCCATGGCGATGATGACCACCCCCGAGACCGTGCGGAAGCCGGGACCGGCGAGCGCACGGCCGATGGAGGTCGCCGCCGCACCGAACAGCAGCACGAAGACCGCACTGAAACCGGCGATGAAGAGCAATGTGGAGCGAGTCACCCGCCACAGAGAGACGTCGCCCTCGGCCAGCTCCGCCATCGAGTAACCGGACATGAGGCTCAGGTAGCCCGGGAGCAAGGGGAGGACGCAGGGCGACAGGAACGACGCGGCTCCCGCCAGCACGGCTGCCGCCAGAGTCACGTTGTCCACGAAGACGCCTCCTGGTCCCGCATGCGAGGCTCCGCTGAGGAACGCCGCCGAGCTGCGAATTGTTCCCGGCTCAGCAGAGCCCGCCGACGCGATGGTAAATCGGGTCCGCCGCAACCGGGGACTCCGGGGTTAACCTCCCGCCGGGACCGCGACGCGCAACGCGGTCGGGCGAACGGAGGACGGCACACGTGACATCACGGCGGCGCATGTCGGGCGGATTCACGATGCGTGACCGGCGAGCGCTGTTCCTCATGAGCGTCGTGGCATTCGTCGCGGGGTACGGCGCCTCGACCATCTCTCACACCCTTCCGTTTGCACGGACCGCCCTCGATGTCAGCGAAGGCGGCATGTTCTGGATCTTCGGCATCACGCGTGCCGTGTCCCTCGCCGGGATCCTGTTTGCGATCGCCGCCGACCGGACGGGACGACGCGATGCGCTGCTCTTCGCATTTGCGATCATCCCGACGGCAAACCTCCTCACCGGGCTCCTGCCCAATCCGGTGACGTTTGCAGTCACTCAGTCACTCACCAGGGTTGGCGTCGTGGCGGTCGCCGCACTGGCGGTGGTGATCCTCGCCGAGGAGCTGACTGCCGAGCGGCGGGCGTTCGGGATAGGCATCTACGCCCTCGCCGGTTCGATGGGTGCGGGTCTCGGCCTGCTCATCCTGCCCCTCGCCGAGCGAGGCGACGACATGTGGCGGATCCTCTTCGGCTTCACCGCCTTCGGCCTCCTTGCGCTCCCCCTGCTGAACCGATTCCTCAGGGAGAGCAGGGCGTACGCTCCCCAGTCGGCGGCGGGCAACTACGCCGAGGTGCTGACCTCCAACAGCAGGGAGTACTTCGTGCGGCTGGCGACCGTCGCCTTCTTCGTCGCCGCCTTCGCCGCACCCACGTTCGACTTCGTGCTGGAGCGGCTCATCAACGACCTCGAGTGGACGAGCCGCAGCGCGACCCTCATGCTCGTGGCCGCCTCCGGGCTCGGCACGATCGGACTTCTCGTGGGTGGTCGTCTGGCGGACAGCACCGGACGACGCGTCACGATCGCGGCCGCGATCGCCCTTGGTGGCGTGGGCGGCATCGTGTTCTACTTCTCGTCGTCGGCCGTGATGATCGCCGTCGCCGTCTTCGTCGGCACCTTCGGTGCCACGATGCTGACCCCTGCGTTCGCCGCCCAGCGATCGGAGCTCTTCCCCACGCGGACGAGGGCAACGGCGGCAGGGATGATCACGAACGTCGCCATCCTGGGATCCCTGACGGGGTTCATCATCGGGGCACTGGTGGTCGATTCGATCGGGCTACCGAGGACCGTTGCCGTGTTGTCCCTGGGTCTGATCGCAGCGGGCTACATCGTGCTCCAGCTCCCGGAGACGCGCGGGAAGGATCTCGTCGCCTATGCCACCGAACGCTTCCTCGTCGAGCCGACGCCCTTCGAGGACACGACGCTGCCGGAGACCCGCGACGCTCAGTGAACCGGCGCCAACCGCGCGCCGTGCCACCAGGTCATGAAGCCTGCCCGCAAGAGCATGAGGACGACGATCGCCCACCAGACCGCCGCCAGCGGGGCGCCGAGCGGCACGAGCGGGATCAGGATCGCGGCCGTCACCACCGACGGGATGACCGTGGCCACCATGGCAAAGCCGAAGTCCGTCACCCCGATGACGATGCCGTCCCACGCAAAGACGGCTCCCCCGATGATCTGAACGAGGATCAGTTGTGGGTAGACGCTGCCGATGGCGGACTGTACGGCCGGGTCCGGAGTGAACCAGCCGGCGAGCCACGGCGCCGCACCGATCAGCACGACGGCCAAACCGGCGCCGGCTGCGATCCCCATGCCCACGAGCCGGTCGGCCCGCTCCCGGATCCCCATCGGATCGCCCACCCCCGACGCCGCCCCCAACATGGCCTGCGCCGCGATCGCCACCGCATCCAACACGAGTGAGAGGAAGATGAAGAGCTGCATCGCGACCTGATGCGCCGCCAGCGCCGCCTCGCCCATGCGGGCGGCGACCGCCGTCGCAGCCGTGAACACCAGGAGCAGGGACGCGGTGCGGGCGATGAGACGGCGTCCCGCCCCTATCAGCTCGGCCGCGTCGCTCCATTGCGGTCGTGCGAACGAGAGCCCCATCACACGATGGCGCCGGACCAGCACGACGAGGAACACCACTGCCCCGAACCATTGGGCGACGACGGTCGCCCACGCCGCCCCGGCCAGGCCCAGATCGAACAGGAAGATCAGGACGGGATCGAGCACCAGGTTCACACCGTTCAGCGCCAGGGCGATGACAAACGGCGTCTTCGTGTCGAGGGCACCGCGGAAGATCCCATGGCCCACCATGACGAGCAGAACGGCAGGCAACGCCAATGATCGAATCCTCAGGTAGGTCACGGCCGGGTCGATGATCTCGTCGCTCGCCCCGAGCACACGGAGCGGTGCGTGCGGCGCCCCTAGGAGGACCACCGCAGCCGCCAATCCGATGATCCCGCCCAGAGCAAGCGCCGCCACCGCCATCCGTCCGGCGTGGTCGGCGTCAACGCGGCCGATCTCACGCGCCACCAGGGGCGTCGTGCCGTACGAGAGGAAGTTGAACAGGGAGAAGGCGACCCCGAACACCGCGGCGGCGACCGCAAGCGCGGCGAGCGCCGTCGTGCCCAGCCGGCCAATGTATGCCGTGTCGACGAGGGAGACGAGTGGGTCGGCGGCGAGCGCACCGAGAGCGGGCACCGCAAGGCGGATGATCTCGGAGTCGAAGCGCGACCGCCGGAACGCTCGGGTGATGATGCTCACGTCGGGGGCGGTGTCTTTTCCGGATAGGGGCATCGATCGGCCAGGGGGCACTCGTAACAAAGTGGCCGGCGGGCATCACAGACGTCCCGTCCGAACTGGATGAAGCGCATCGAGATGCCGGCCCACGCCCGCCTCGGGTAGAGGGCCTTGAGGTCCCTCTCGATCTTGGCGGGGTCGTCCTCCGACGTCAGCCCGAGACGCCTGGTCACTCGCCGCACGTGGGTGTCCACGGCGACGGCGGGGTCGCCCCATGCCTCGGCGAGCACCACGCTCGCCGTCTTGCGACCCACACCGGGCAGGCGGGTCATCGCCTCGAGATCCCGTGGCACTTCCCCGTCGAAGTCGTCCGTGAGCGCGACGGCGAGACCGATGATCGATTTGGTCTTCTGCCGGTAGAAGCCGGTGGAGTAGACGATCGCCTCGACCTCCTCCGGGTCGGCCATCGCCAGATCCTCGGGTCGCGGCCACCTCTCGAAGAGCACCGGCGTCACCCGATTGACGCTGTCGTCCGTGGTTTGGGCCGACAGCACGGTTGCCACCAGCAGCTGCCACGGATCTCGATATGCGAGCGCGGTTCCGATCTCCGGGTACCGCTTCTTGAGACGGTTCAGCAGAACACTCGCATGCCGCTTCTCGCTGGTGGTCGGTGCAGGCGGTCCGGGCATGGGGAGCGATGGTACCGGTCCTCCGGACGGGCCTACGATGCGCCGATGGATCTCCGTACCGCTGTCCTGGAGCGTGCCCGCGTGGAGGGCCCCCTCATCATGGTGGACGAGTTCCTCAACCATCGGGTCGAACCGGCCGTCGTCCGCGACATCGGCGAGAAGCTGGCCGCCTGGGCTGCTCCGCGCTCTCCGTCGCTGGTACTCACTGCGGAGGCGTCGGGCATCCCAGTAGCGCTGGCCAGCTCGCTCCAGCTCGACGTCCCGCTCGTGTACGCCAAGAAGTACGTCACCCACGGTGACCGCGCTTCGTACTCGCGCGAGGTCGTGTCGCCCACCAAGGGAGTCGAGTATCGAGTCGAGGTGTCGAAACGGGTGCTCCCACCCGGATCGCGCGTGGTGATCGTCGACGACATCCTCGCTCGGGGGCGCACCGCGGAGTCGCTTGGGGAGATCGTCGAACAGGCCGGTGGCGAGGTCGTCGGTTTCGGGTTTGCGCTCGAGAAGGCCTTCATGCCAGGGCGGTCCCGCCTGGAGGCCCACGGCTGGCACGTTCATGCCGTCGTCGCGGTCGGTTCCATCGACGGCGGTACGGTGACGCTGCTCGATCCCCTCTGATCGATCGAAGTCAGCCGTGACCGTGAAGGTTCAGCCGAACCACTCGACGATCAAGATGCCGAGCACGATGTAGGCGAAACCACCCACGACCTGCCAGAACGCTCGCGGGTTGGCTTCGGGCCGGAGCCCGCGCCGCAGGCGCTCGTGGGGATCGATACGGGCGCGCTTGCCGCGGCGAGCCTCGGGATCGTCGAGATTCTCGTCGTCGGCGCTGCGGCCCCCGAACATCCTGCCGACCGCTCCCAACGACATGTTCGTGTACCCCCCGCCAGACGCTCCACCGGAGAGGAGAAAGACGACCCCGAGCATGAGAACCGAGTAGCCCACCGCCGCGGCGAAGCCTGCCGACGAGAACGCACCGACGACGGCACCCACGGCGGCCGCCACCACGAAGCCCACGCCGAACACGGCGAGGTACTCGGGTATCCGCTCTCGAAGCGGCAGCTCGGCATGAGCGGGCTCGGGAACCATGCCCTATCGGCCCATCACACGGCGCTCCGATCGGAGGGCCTCGTCGACTGGCGCGATTCCATCCATCGCAACAACCGGACGCAGAGATGGATGAGTGCGAGGATTGCGAAAAGGGCGAGGGCGACGCCGCCGAAGAGCTCGAAGCCGGCGAAGTACGAGTTCCGGCAACCGTCGACACCTTGCTCGCACAGACCCCAGCCGGTGCCGCCTTCGTGAAGGTCGACGAGCACGGCGAGCGGCACGAGCGCCACGGCGATGGCGGCAGCGATGAGGATACCGATGATCACTCGGAGCGGGTTCACGGGCACCAGGATACCGTCGGGCGGGGCTTGCCCCTGCGGCTTGGCGGGCGAACCTCGCGACTGCTACGGTGAAATCACACGTTGGTAATTCCTCGCCGACTCGAGATCGAGATGACCGTCGCCGCAGCCGGCACCCACAGCGTCGGCTATCACGTCGAGAGCTTCACCCCCGAGGAGCGGGCGGTCCTCGGACGCTTCTTCACCAACCTCGAAGGGCCCGTGTTCGCCATCGTGAATCTCCCCGAGGTCGTCAAGGGCGCGCTCTTCGCCCGGTACAGCCGCAGCCCGAAGTCGGTGCGGCGCCTCTTCCTCGATGAGTTCTACTCGGCTCCCGAGGTGGGCATCGCCGCCATCGCCGATGAGCTCGGCGACGACGATGCAGGCGTCCGGCTCGGTCGGGCCGAGGATCTGTACGAGCGGGTGTTCAGCGAGTACGGCGACGACTCGGTCGCTCAGCTCGGCGGAGCGCACCTCTCCTGCGAGCAGGCCTCCAACATCCTCACCAAGGTCCTCGAGCGGGGCAGGCTCGCCGCCTACCTCGAGCAGAGCACCCGGTACATCTTCTACGACGAGCGCATCGGCGACCGCTACCGCTACATGACACCGCCCGAGATCGCCGGCTCCGAGCACGCCACCGCGTACCACGAGCTGATGGAGTGGCTCTTCGACACCTACTCCGCGCTCATCGAGCGCATGGTCCCCTACTACGAGACGCTCTACCCGAAGCAGGAGGGGGACTCCAACTTCATCTGGAAGTCCACGATCCGCGCCAAGGCGTGCGACGACCTGCGCGGGCTGCTTCCGGCGAGCACCCTCTCCAACGTGGGCATCTTCGCCACCGGCCAGGCCTACGAGATGATGATGCTCCGCATGCGGGCTCACCCGTCGGCGGAGGTGCGCGAGTACGGCGATCTCATGCTCACCGAGCTCCGCAAGATCATCCCCTCGTTCATGAAGCGAGTCGACGTCCCCGCCAGGGGCGGCGTGTGGAGCGACTACTTCGCGACGATCGCACAGACCATGCAGCGGCAGGCCGATGCACTCGCCGTCGCCCCCGAGCCGCGGCCCGAGGTCACACTCGTCGACTGGGACCCCGACGGCGAGCTGAAGGTCGCCGCCGCGGCCTTGTATGCCTACAGCGACCTTCCCGACGACCAGCTCCTGGCCGCGGTCCGTGAGATGCCAGAGGCAGCGAGGGCGGACTTGATACGCTCCTACGTCGGCGATCGTTCGAACAGGCGCCACAAGCCGGGGCGGGGGATGGAGCGCATCGACTACCGGTTCGACATCCTGTGCGACTACGGCATCTTTCGCGATCTCCAGCGCCACCGCCTCCTCACGATCGACTGGCAGCGTCTTGGCCCCGCCCACGGCTACATCACCCCCGAGTCGATCGTGGACATCGGGGCACGGGACCTGTGGGAGGAGGCCATGGAGCGAACGGCGTCGCTGCACGCAGGTATCGCCGCCGAGATCGGCGACGATGTCGCTCAATACGTCGTTCCGTTCGCCTACAGGATCCGCTTCTTCTTCCAGCTCAACGCGCGCGAGGCGTTCCACCTCTTGGAGCTGCGGTCCGGGCAGGGCGGGCACCCGGACTATCGCCGCGTGGCCCAGCAGATGCATCGGCTCATCCGTGACGAGGCAGGGCACCGGCTCATCGCCGACGCCATGACGTACGTGGACCACGCCGACTACGACCTGGCGCGCCTCGAGGGCGAGCGACGCGCCGCAGCGAAGCGGGCCGCGCTGGGGATCGCCGACCCCACCGACTGACGCCGCGGGTCAGTCCGTCGGGGTCAGGCCATCCGGGTCAAGCCATCTAGGTCAGGTCATCTAGGTCAGCCCAGCGGGATGCGCAGGACGAGGTGGCCGTCCTCGACGGACCAGCTTGCGCTCCCTACGAGCGAGTAGTCCAGGTAGTCGAGCTCCATCGACTCGATGAATGTACGCCGCGCCTCCCCTTCGAGCGGCGGAACACCCCGCTCCTTCACGGCATCGGCCCGGTCGCGAAACCGGTGCAAGAACTCGTCGACGTCCAGCTGAGCCACACAACCTCCTCCGGTACCGAGACGCCAGCGTAACGGACGACCTGCTCTGGGACGGGGGTAGCCTGCTGCGTCGTGGTCACTCGTCGGTTGCTCCTCGTCTCCGGCAAAGGCGGCGTCGGCAAGTCGGCCGTCGCAGCGTCGCTGGCGATGGCCGCGGCGCGGCGGGGCGCCAGGGTGCTGCTGCTCGGCATGGTCGATGCGCTCGGGGTCGCCGTCCACCTCGGGCTCGACGAGCTGGGGCCACTTCCCCGGCCGACGGCGGTGGGCGTGCAGGCGGCCTTCGTCGATCGGACGTTTGCCCTCGACGAGTACCTCAAGCTGCAGCTCCGCGTACCGAAGTACGCCCCCACCAAGCAGCTGAGCAAGGCTCTGAGCGTGCTCGGCGAGACGGCTCCGGGCATCCGCGAGATCATCTCGATGGGCAAACCAATCTTCGAGGCACAGACCCGGGCTTGGGACACGGTCATCGTGGATGCGCCGCCCATCGGCCAGCTCATCTCCTACCTGCGGGCGCCGATAACCGTCGAACGCATCGTCCCCACCGGGATCGTGCAGCGTCAGGCGCGGTCCATGCGGCGCTTCCTCGCCAACCCGGATCGATGCGGCCTCGTCCTCGTCACGATGCCGGAGGAGCTCCCGATAACGGAGACGGTGGAGGCGCTCCGGCAGCTCTCCGACGAGCCGCTCATAGATCTCGCCATGGTGGTCGCCAACCGCGTCCTGGATCCTCTCGACGTCGCCCCGAAGGTCGTCGCGAGCCTGCCAAACGGACCCATGCGCGAGGCGGCGTCGCTCCACCAGACGCTGCAGGCGAACCAGACGTTCTGGCTCGATTCACTGGGAGAGGCGGTGCACCTCCCGCACCTGTTCGGACTCCTCACCCCCGGCGAGGTCGCCGCCCGGCTCACCGACATATGGGAGGACCTGTGACCGGCGCCTCCGTGATCCTCGTGACCGGCGCCGGCGGAGTGGGTAAGACCACGATCGCAGCGGCCGCAGGCGTGAGTGCGGCTCGGGCCGGCGTTCGGACGCTGGTCATGACCGTCGACCCGGCGCGCCGGCTCGCGGACGCGCTGGGTGTGGGGCTCGGCAACCGCCCGAGTGAGGTCGACCACGAGAAGAACCTGTGGGCGGCGATGCTCGATATCACGGCATCGTGGGAGGCCATCGTGGCGCGTCACGCCGAACCCGAGGTGGGTGACCGACTGCTCGAGAATCCCTTCTTCCGGGCCATCGCCGACCGATTCCCTGCGGCTCAGGCCTATGCCGCCGGGGAGCAGATGGCCGAGTTCGTCGACAGCGGCATGTGGGACCTGGTCATCGTCGACACCCCGCCGGCAGCCGGTGGCGTCGATTTCCTCGTTGCACCCGGACGCACCATCGACCTGGTGGGCGGGAAGCTGCTCCGCTGGCTCACTGGCGCCCAGCTGCCGGGCCGCCGCGCCCTGTATCGCGTCACCGCACGCCCGGTGCTTCGGCTTGCCGACGCCGTGCTCGGCGGGCCGCTCCTCGAGGAGGTTGCCGAGTTCCTCCTCGACCTGCGGACCCTCTACGACGGCATGGCGGCGCGAGCCAAGGGTGTCGAGCGCTACCTGCGTGCGGCGACGACCGTGGTCGTCACCAACGCCTCGCCGACGCCGATGCGCGAGGCGCGCCGCTTCTTCGAGGAACTCCCCGCCGAGGAGATCGTGCCGGCCGCTGTGATCTTCAATCGAGACCTACCTCACGAGTGGGAGCACTTGGAGGAGGTCGCCGACAACAGCACCGAACTCGATCGCCAGACTTGGGCGGCACTACGCGACAACCTCCTCCGCTGGGCAGCCGAGGCTCGCCGCACCGCCGATGCCCGCACCGAGTTCGCTGCGAGGTACGAAGCGGCCCTGGCCTCGGTGCCGTGGATGTCGCAGCCGCCCACCGATACGAACGCACTCGCCGAGCTCGTCGACAGATCGCAAGGCCTGCGCAAGGCGCTGTTCGGCTGAGCTTCCGGTGCTCGTGCGGAGTCGGGAGCCGCTCCCAGTGGCTCCCAAGTAGTTGCCAAGCGGCCCCGCTCATACTCGGCCGATGTCCCCGCCGACGGACGGAGGAGCGATGGCCGTCGTGAACTTGCCGGAGATCACCGAACCGCGGATGGCGGCGCCGGTGGCGCCCATTCGCGTCCACCACCTCACGAAGAGGTACGGCACGAAGCACGCCGTCGACGATCTCTCCTTCGACATATCCCCTGGTTGCGTCACCGGGTTCCTGGGTCCGAACGGTGCGGGCAAGACGACAACCCTGAGAGTCATCGTGGGACTCGCCCGAGCGACAGCAGGGGAGGCCGAGGTGTTCGGACGGCCCTTTGCGGAGCTCGACCGGCCGGCCGCGACGGTGGGGGTGTTGCTCGACGCCGCCACCTTTCACCCGCGGCGCACTGCGCGCAACCACCTGCGTTGGCAAGCTGCGACCGCCGGAGTCGACAGGTCGCGCATCGATCGCTCGCTGGAAGACGTCGAGTTGGCGGCCGATGCAGACCGGCGGGTGGGCGAATTCTCGCTCGGGATGCGGCAGCGGCTCGGGCTCGCCGGAGCCATGCTCGCCGACCCGGAGCTGCTCGTGCTCGACGAGCCCGCCAACGGTCTCGATCCCGCCGGGATCCGCTGGCTACGCCTCTTCCTCAGAGACTTCGCCGCCAGGGGTGGCACGGTCTTCGTGTCGAGCCACCTGCTCGCAGAGGTCGCCCAGCTTGCGGACGAGGTCGTCGTCATCGATCACGGGCGGCTGATCACCCATACGTCGGTCGACCGCCTCACCGAGGGATCGGTCGCCACGGCACGCGTGCGGACGCCGCGACCCGAGCTGCTGATCCCCCTCCTCGAGCGCGATGGAGCGGAGGTACGGGCGGTCCCCGACGGAGACCTACTCGAGGTCCGCGGCATGGGACCGGCGGAGGTCGGCGACCTCGCCGCAGAGGCAGGCATCGCGCTCCACGCACTGGGACGCGGCACACATTCGCTCGAAGAGATCTTCTTCGAGCTGACCGAGGAGGAGCCTCATGTCGGCGCTGCTGAGGGCTGAGCTGATCAAGCTGATGACGGTGCGTGGAACGCTCGGCCTGCTCTTCGGGGCCGTGGCGGTCGCCCTGATCGGGGCCGTGTCGACCATCGGCAGCGGAGAGCCCGAGGGGCTGGCTGTACCCCTGGGCGATCAGCAGTTCTTCGTCCTCGCGTCGGTCAACCTCGCCCTCTTCGCCCTCATCCTCGGCATCAAGATGTTCACGGACGAGTTCCGCCATGGCTCCATCATCCCCACCATGGTGCTCGAGCCCGATCGGAGCCGGGTCCTTCTCGCCAAGGCGGTCGTCGGCGCACTCGCCGGCGGGATCCTGGTGCTCATCGCCCAGGCCACGACACTCGTGGTGGCCCACTTGTTGATCGGTGCCCGCGGCGTCGACCCGAGCTGGACGGCAAGCGACGCCGTCGCCGCAGGAGGTCTCGTCGCCGCCGGGGCGTTGTGGGCCGTGATCGGGGTCGGTGTCGGCGCCGTGGTACGCCACCAGGTGGCCGCAATCGTCGGTGGAGTGGTCTGGATCGTCATCATCGAGAACATCGGCACCGGTTTCCTCGGCGATGCAGCGCGCTTCTTCCCCGGCCAGGCGGCGCACGCCCTCGCCCGGGTCACCGGCTTCGGCGACGTGCTCCTTGCCCCTGCAATCGGCGGCCTCCTGTTCGTGGGGTATGCGGTGCTGCTGACCGTGATCGGCACCCAGGCGCTCGTCCGGCGCGACATCGCCGTGGCCTGAGCGCGGCACCTCCGAGTTCGGATCAGGGTGCCCGCGCAGGGTCGAGCAGCACGCCCTCGTGCGCCTGGCGGTGGTGCCGGCGGCACAACAGCCGCAGGTTCTCCAGGCTCGTCACCCCGCCATCGGCCCAGTGCTCGATGTGGTGGGCATCGCACCACCGCACGGGCCGGTCGCAGCCCGACGCCGTACAGCCTCCGTCGCGCACCATCAGCGCCCGCCTGATCGCAGGCGGGATGGATCGGGTGCGCCGACCCACGTCGAGTGGCTGCCCGGCACCGTCGGTCACGACCCGGCTGACGCCGGCGTCACACGCGATCCGCCGGATTGCCTCCGGGTGCAGCACCGCACCGCCGTCTGTCTCGGCCCTGCGCCCCGCCCGGCCTTCCAGCGTCGCCAGGTCGGCCACCACGGTCAGGTGGGGCCGTTCGCCGCCACCTACCGGGGCATCTCCGTGGTCGAGGTGGTGACGGCACAGGTCGACGAGAGCGTCGGCTCGCGCCTGCGCCGGCGTGCGGTCATCGGTTGGATCGACGTGAGTGGGCTCCGTGAGGCTCCGCAGCGCCGTGATCACGATCTCGCCACCCTCCGTGTCGAGATCGCCGTCGATGCGGACCATTCCTCCGAACGTCCGTGACACGTGCAGCCTCCGTCGTCGGTGGCGAGCGTCGTGATCTCGCAGCGCCTCGGCCTCGTCGGCGGCCTGGGACCAGTAGTCGACCAGCCGCCGCACGTCCGCCGTGGGCGAGCTCAGCGCCGCATCCAGGAGCGTGTCCTCGTCCCGAGCGAACACCTCTGGATGGCGGCGATGCGCGGCGACCATGATGCGCACCCGACCGGAGTCGAGCTCGCCCGCCTCGAACGCCTCCTTCGTCGCCGGCATGTCGCCGAGTTGCCGCGCCATGCGGACCAACTCGCGAGCCCAGCCTGCCGCCATCCGGCATCGTGTGCGGAGCCACGCCGTCAGCGTCAGCGAGCCATCGCGCTCGAAGGCCCGGCGCCGGTCGATCTCGGCGAGGCGCCGCACCCGCTGGGCCTCGAGCGCCGCCAGATCGCGGCCGAGCTCGACGACGTCTTCCAGCAACGATCGGTCACCGACCCCGCCGAGCTCCTCGCCGGCGAGCTCGTCGATGGCCGAGCGCAGGCTGCTCACGACGACTCCCTTCGTAGTGCCGAACACATGTTCGATACCCTACGCGGACCTTGTGACAGGAATGCGCGCGCTCAGCCCGGCCCGTCGACGTTCACGACCACGTCTCCGGTACCGATCCGAACGACCACCGCACGCGACGGGACGGACCCGGGGTTGATCTCACGATGGACGGTTTGCGGCGGGATGTGGATGTAGTCGCCGGACACCCCCCTCGACATCGCCGCCCCCTCCCGGACCGGACTCGATGCGCAGCTCCCTCCAGGACATGGATGTCGTGTCGTGCTCGCCAACCTCCATCTCTTGGCGGGCTGCATGCCCGACCGCCGAACCCCAAGACGCTACGCCTCAGCGGCGTACGCGTAAGGTCGAAAGAGTGGTTCTGTTTCGACGATCCGAAGGAGCGAGAACGATGATGCTCCACATCTCCGGTCCCGTCCGGTCTGTGGTCGCCGTGGTCGCAGCCGCGCTCCTCCTCATTGCCTGCGGCGAGACCGGCTCGGGCACGATCGTCACCGAAACCCGTGACGTCGGCGAATTCACGCAGATCGAGGTAAACAGCGGCGTCGACGTGCGGCTCGTCGTCGACCCCGCCCGCGACCTGGAGGTTGCCGTCACCTACGACGACAACCTGCTCGACAAGGTCGGCACGGACGTCGAGGGCGACACCCTCGTCGTGGGCCATACCGGTTCGATTCGTGTCCCCGGCGACGGCCGTTTCGTGGCCGTCGTCGTAGGCGACATCGAAGCCATCGCGGTCGGCAGCGGCGCCAACATCACCGGGAACGGCACCGTCGAGGAGTACTCCGTCGACGCCAGTAGCGGCGCCAACGTCGACCTTCGGGAGCTCGAGGCGACGAGGGTGGACGTGGACGCGAGCAGTGGCGCCAACGTGAGCGTGTCCGCCACCGAATCGGTCCGCGTCGACGCTTCGAGCGGGGCCAACGTCGACGTCTACGGCAATCCTGCCGACGTCAGCGCCGACGAGAGCAGCGGCGCCAACATCGACGTCCGAGGCTGAACCCCGCATGCGCAGAGTCCGTGTAACGCGTTTGCGAGGTTTCGACCTTTATAGGGCATGAGGGCAAGCGAGGAGTCGGTCTCCGTCGGAGACGCCCGCCGGGAGTCATTCACTCGGTTTGCGAAAGAGGCGGAGCCCAGGCTGCGCCTTGCACTGGCCGCCGCCGTCGGGCAGGAACTCGGCAAGGAGGCGACCGACGAGGCGCTGGCCTACGGCTGGGAACACTGGGACCGCATCGAGGCGATGGAGAACCCGATCGGCTACCTGTACCGGGTCGGCCGTAGTTGGGTGCGCCCACCGCGGAGGCTGCGGCTCCCGGCAGTTCCGGTCACGCACGCGCCATTCGTCGAGCCCGGCCTACCAGCGGCGCTCGCCAAACTGTCCGACCGGCAGCGGGTCGTCGTGGTGCTGGTACACGGGTTCGATTGGAACCGCGCGGAGGTCGCTTCGCTGCTCGGGGTCGACAGGCCAACAGTGGCGACCCATTTGCGCCGGGGGCTGGCCAAGCTCCGCAGACACTTGAAGGTGGACATCCATGCCTGACCTCGAAGATCAGATCCGTGCTTACTACGAGGCCACGACGGAGCCGACCGACGTCGACGTCATCGCCGTCGACCCCGGCACGGTGCTGGTCGGCGCCTTCCCGGATGCGACGCAGAGGAGGAGCCCGATGAAGACCCTCTCACCGCCAAAGGCCGACGAGGCGAGATCGATCTGGTGGCGTGGCCCCCGGCTTGCGCTCGTCTCCCTGGTTGTGACGGTCGTGGCCGTCGCCGCCGTCTTCGCGGCCGTCAGCGTGGGATCGGACGACGACGTGTCAGGCACGGCCGACGAGCCCGCTGCGGTCGTCGAGGCGTACCGGATCGCCCTCAACACCAGGGACTACGACACCATGCGCTCGCTCCTGGCCGAGGACGTCGTCTTCACCGGCCACCCGATCCGCCCGGAGACGGTGGTTGGTGTTGCCGACGTCATCGTGATGGAACGCACCGGCCTCTCGTTCGCCGCCCCCGCCAACGCCAACGAGTTCTACGACGTCGAGGTCGCCGGCAACGTGGTGACACTGAGCGCACGGTTCTTCGACGAGGGCGGTGGGTGCTTCAACCACATCGGACACCGCGTGGTGGTCGAGGAGGGCAGGATCGCCCGTTGGGACTGGGGCATCGCAGCCGACTGTGAGTGAGCCGGGGCGGCGCACAGGCACCGCCCCGAGACTCGTCTAGGGACTCGCCGTCAGGGCGTCGATCAGCGTCTGCGCCCCCGCCCGGATCTCATTGGCCTGCGCAGTGGTGAGCCGCTTCCCTTCGAGCGCATTCACCTGTTTGATGAGCGCGTTCAGCGAGTCGATGGCACGCTGCACGTCGCCGGCGGCCAGCGCACTCTGAGCCGCCTTGATCTTGGCGCTCAGGGCTTGCGTGTTCCCTCGTGGAAGGTTGAGCTGGGCGATCTCGTCGACGAAACCGTCGAAGGTCGAGGAGCCGACGAAGACGTTCACCGAGAACGAGGCCGTTGCCGTGTTGCCTGCCGCGTCCGACGCGGTACACGTGACGACCGTGTCGCCGATCGGGAACAGCGAGCCCGAGGCCGGGACGCACACGACCACTGGAGCCGTGTCGGCGTCGTCCGTGGCGGTGACCACGTAGGCGACAATCGCTCCGTCGGGCTCCGATGCCTCGACACTGATGCCGGCCGGAACGGTGAGCACCGGCGGCGTGACATCGAGCACGGTCACGGTGAAGCTGTCGCTGCCGGCTCCCCCGTCGTCGTCGGTGACCGTGACCGTGACGGTGTAGACGCCCGGACCGGCGAACACGTGCGATCCCTCGACGGTGCCGGTGCCGACCGTGCCCGCCTCGACGGCGCCGTCGCCCCAATCCACCGCGGCGGTGTGCGTGTCCAACGTCCCCGGGTCAGTGAAGGTCGCCGGGCCCAGGACCACGGTGGCGCCGTCGTTGACCGTCTGGTCGGCACCGGCGTTCACGGTTGGAGCCACGTTGGTCACGGTCACCGTTGTGGTGGCCGTGTTGGTGGCGCCGTCGTCGTCCGTCACCTCCAAGGTCATCGTCACCACATCGTCGTCGACGCCCGTGAACGTCGGCTGCGCCAGGGTCGGGTCGTCGAGGTTGTCGGCCGGCGACCACAGGTACGACACGATCGTGCCATCCGAGTCCGACGACCCGGTGCCGTCGAGCTGCA
>JBFINP010000039.1:0-27284 GCA_041611095.1 Acidimicrobiia bacterium
CGAACTCGGACCAGCTGTCGACGAGCTCGGCCCACACCCGAGCCACACCGTCGTCCCGTGGTCGCAGCGCCAGCCACACGGCGCGGTCGATGGCGATGGGGAGCACGAACCCTTCGGAGTAGTCCGTGTGGTCGCCGATGAGGTTCACCCTGCCGGGGGAGCGGATGACGATCTCCGGCGTCCCGCCGACGAGCGCGACAAAGCGCTCCCGGGCTCGGGACTCGGCCCCGGCCGGGTCAGACATCAATAGAGCGGAGCTGCGCGGCCCGGGCCTCGGGGCTGATGTCGTTGATCCACGCCCCGATGCCGGATTCGGAGCCGGCGAGGTACTTCAGCTTGTCGGCGGTGCGGCGCACGGACATCAGCTCGAGATGGAGGGAGGCCAGGTCGCGATCCTCACCGACCGGCGCCTGATGCCAGGCGGCGATGTACGGGAGGGGCGAACCGAAGAGGCCGTCCATCCGCCGCAGGAGATCGAGGTAGATGGTGGAGAAATCGCTGCGCTCACGCTCGTCGAGGGCCGGAAGGTCGGGCACACGCCGGTTGGGATAGAGGTGGATCTCGACCGGCCAGCGTGCCGCGGCGGGCACGAAGGCCATCCAGCAGTCCGTGGCGGCGACGATGCGGCTGCCGGCCCGTCGTTCCGTCGCCACGATGTCGTCGAACAGGTTGCGACCGTGCTCGTCCCGGTAGCGGCGCGCCGTCGCCAGCATCGTCTTCGCCCGTTGTGGCACGAACGGGTAGGCATAGATCTGACCGTGCGGGTGGGTCAGCGTGACGCCGATCTCGGCGCCGCGATTCTCGAAGGGGAACACCAGCTCGACGTGCTCCAGAGCCGACAGCTCCTCGGTGCGGTCGATCCACACGTCGAGGACGGTCCGCACCCGCTCACGGGGTAGGTCGGCGAAGGACACGTCGTGGTCGCTCGAGAAGCACACCACCTCACAGCGGCCGAATCCAGGGCGACGCGGGGTGAGCGCCTCGCCGGGGTCGACGGTGGCGGGCACATCGGGAACGTCGGTGGCCAGACTCGGGAACCGGTTCTCGAAGACGACAACGTCGTAGTCGTCGCTCGGGACCTCGGTGAGGTGGCTACCGCGAGTCGGGCACAGCGGACACTGTGACGCCGGCGGCATGAACGTGCGGTCCTGGCGGTGCGACGCGACGATGACCCAGTCGTCTTGAAGCGAGTCGTATCGGATCTCGGAGGCAAGCGTCACGTGTGGGAGGTCGCGGAGATCTTCGGTGGCGCGAACGGCATCGTCCGACTCGTCGTAGTAGATGAGCTCTCGCCCGTCGGCGAGGCGCGTCGCCGTCTTCTTCATCCCACCGTTCTCTTCTGTCGATCGGTGGGGGCGACGATGAGCTCGCCGACGCGCTCCTCGATGCGCTGCGCCGTCTCCGGATCGATGCCGTCGTCTGTGATGAGGATGTGGGCCTGCTCGAGTCCGGCGATCGAGCTTATGCCGACAACCCCCCACTTCGTGTGATCGGCGACCACGACGAGCCGGCGTCCGGCGTCGATGAGCGCCCGGTTGGTGTCGGCCTCGACCAGGTTGGGGGTCGTGAAGCCGGCGCGGACGTCCATCCCGTAGACCCCCATGAACACGAGATCGAGGTGGACCTGGCGCAGCGATGCGACGGCGAAGGGGCCAACGAGGGCGTCGGACGGCGTGCGCTCACCTCCGGTCATGATCACCTTCTGGTCGTCACGCCCGCCGTCGTGGAGGGTCTGGCCGATCTGCACCGAGTTGGTGACGACGGTGAGGCCGGGGACGCCGAGCAGCCGGTTCGCCAGCGCATGGGTGGTGGTCCCTGCGCTCATCCCGATCGCCATGTGGGCCTCGACGAGACCGGCGGCCGCGATGGCGATGGCCTCCTTCGCCGCTCGCTGCATGGCGGCCTTCGTGGCGAACGCCGGCTCGTAGGTCGAGCCCTCAGGGACGCGAGTGGCGCCACCGTGGACCTTCTCCAGCAGCCCGGCCTCGGCGAGGGCGGCGAGGTCGCGCCGGACGGTCATGTCGGAGACGCCGAGCTCCTCGACGAGACTGGCGACCCGGACCGCACCGTCCCGCCGGATGCGCTCTCGGATGTACTCGTGTCGTTGCCTCGCCAACATCTCAGCCAATCTCCTCCCGGATCACCGCCACGTCGCCGGGACGGACGCTCACCGACCGCCCGATCTCTCGATCGCCGACGAGGTCGTAGCCTGCAGCGGCCACGTGCGCGGTCTCGTCGCCATGGTTGATCAGGAAGAGGTAGGACCCCGCCGGCCCGGAGCGACGGACGACCTCCAGTCCGGAGGGTGCTGTCACCATCGGGATCGCAGGCTTGACGCCGGCGTCGTCCGCAACCTGCTTCACGAGCCGGTGCGTCGCCTCGCCGTCGAGGCGAGTGGCCATGTACCACGCTGTGCCGTCCCCGCGGCGATTGAGCGTGATCGCGGGGACGCCCGCGACGGGCCCGTCGGTGAACGAGGCAACCGCTTTCGCGCCGTCGAGGTGGAGCAGCTCGGTCCACACGTCGGCCGTGGAGCCGTCGTCGAGATGCACCGTCTCCCCGCTGCGGAGTGGAAAGAACTCCTCGGAGCGGATCCCGAGCAGTGCTCGGAACGCTCCGGGGTACCCGCCAAGGCGGACGTGGTCTGAGGGGTCGACGATGCCGCTGAGGTAAGTGACGAGCGCAGTCCCGCCGGCGGCGACCCACGACTCCAGCCGCTCGGCGAAGTCGTCGGCGGTCAGGTACAAGGTCGGGACGATCACCAGCCGGTACTCGTCCAGGTCGGCGCTGGGCGGCACGACGTCGACGGTGATGCCCATGCGCCACAGAGCTTCATAGATGGCGTGCATGCGGTCGAGGTACGTCACGTCGATCGTCGGATGTGCGCCCAGCTCGACCGCCCACCACGCCTCCCAGTCGAACACGATGGCTGCGGCCCGCTCCGCCTTCGTTCCGGCGATCTCACCCAACCGTTCGAGGATCCTGCCGAGCCGGACGACCTCTCGGTAGGTCTTCGTCTTGGTGCCAGCATGGGGCACCATCCCCGAGTGGAACTTCTCGGCACCGGCCGCCGAGGCCCGCCATTGGAAGAACATCACACCGTCGGACCCGCGGGCGACATGCTGGAGGCTATTGCGGATCATCTCGCCCGGCAGCTTGGCGACGTTGCGCGGTTGCCAGTTGACGGCGCTGGGGGAGTGCTCCATCACCATCCATGGGCCGCCGCCGGCGAGCCCGCGGCAGTGGTCGGCGGCGAAGGCCAGCTCGATGTGTGCGTCGGGGTCTGCCGCCTGGAGGTAATGATCGTTGGCGAGGATGTCGACCTCGGGCGCCCAGGAGGCGTAGTCGAGGTTCTTCTGGAACTGCATCACCATGAAGTTGGTGGTGATCGGTAGGTCGGGCGTCGTCGACCGCAGCACGTCGCGCTGGGCTCGATAAACATCGAGGCAGGCGTCCGAGGAGAAGCGGCGGAAGTCGAGCTGCTGCGTCGGGTTGACGAAAGCCGGCGCGACTCGGGGCGGCGTGATCTCGTCCCACGATCCATACCGCTGGCTCCAGAAGGCGGTGCCCCACGCATCGTTGAGCGTGTCGAGGTCGCGATAGCGCACCTCGAGCCAGCGTCGAAACGCCGCAGCGCTGACGTCGCAGTAGCAGTGGGCGTTGTGACAGCCGATCTCGTTGCTGACGTGCCACATCGCGAGCGCGGGGTGCTGCCGGTAGCGCTCGGCGATCTCACGGGTGAGGGACAGGGAGGCGTCACGGAACACCGTTGAGCTCGGGCAGTAGGCCTGGCGGGCACCGAAGGACATCCGCCTGCCGTCGGCCGTCACGGGGAGCACCTCGGGGTGGCGATGGGAGAGCCAGGCCGGCGGCGATGCCGTGGCGTTGGCGAGGTCGGCGCGAATGCCGGCGGCGGCCAGCCCGTCCATAACGTTGTCGAGCCAGCCGAACTCGTAGCGGCCGGGCTCGGGCTCCAGCAACGCCCACGAGAAGATGGCCAGACTCACCAGATTGACGCGGGCCCGGCGCATCAGCTCCAGGTCGTCTTCCCACACGTCACGGCCCCACTGCTCCGGGTTGTAGTCGGCTCCATAGGCGAGCCCGTCGAGGAAGCCGAGAGCAGTGCTCATGAGGTAGAGCTTGCACCACGTCTCGCCACAAGTCAACACATTCAAACAGCAGCCCGCATGCCTTGGCAGACGGCTAATCGGGCCGATAAAGTCCTTGACAGGAGTCGTGTTCGCGGTTCAAATGGCACGAAGCGCTGTTGGATTCTGTTTGATTGGTCCACCACCTACATCCAGCAGACGGACAGGAGGATATCCATGGCTCACCCCCAACGGCCGGTCGGGTCCGGCGGCGGCCCGATCTCGCGACGCAGCATGCTGAAGGGCCTCGCCGCCGGCGCCGGAGTTCTCGCTGCACCGACGTTGCTCGCCGCATGCGGTGGTGACGACGACACCACGGCCACCACGGCCGCCGGTGGCGGGGACGAGACGGCCACGACCGCAGCTGCGGCGACCGGCACGGTGACCGTCGGCTCGAACGCCTCCGACGAGCTCACCAGGGAGGCCTACGGTGGGGCCTTCTCTCTCTTCGAAGAGAAGTCGGGGATCGACCTTGCGATCAACACGGTCGACCACAACACGTTCCAGGAGCAGATCAACACGTACTTGCAGGGACGGCCGGACGACGTCTTCACGTGGTTCGCCGGCTTCCGCATGCAGTTCTTCGCCGACCGCGGGCTCTCCACGCCGATCAACGACGTGTGGGAGCAGATCGGCGGGAACTACTCCGACGCCTTCAAGCAGGCCTCGACGGGTCTCGACGGCAACCAGTACTTCGTCCCGTTCATCACCTACCCGTGGGCGCTCTTCTACCGCAAGAGCGTGTGGGAGGAGAAGGGCTACGAGATCCCGACCACCCTCGACGAGCTGGTCACGGTCTCCCAGGCGATGCAGGCCGACGGGCTCGTCCCGATCGCGTTCGGCGACCAGGACGGCTGGCCGGCCATGGGCACGTTCGACATCCTCAATATGAGGATCAACGGCTACCAGTTCCACGTCGACCTCATGGCCCACCGTGAGCAGTGGAACGACGACCGGGTGAAGGAAGTGTTCGCCCAGTGGCGCGACCTCCTGCCGTACCACCAGCCGGGAGCGCTCGGACGCACCTGGCAGGACGCGGCCCAGACCGTGGCCCGCGGCGAGGCCGGCATGTACCTCCTCGGGATGTTCGTCGGCGAGCAGTTCCAGGCGGTGTCGCAGGAAGCCCGCGACGATCTGGACTTCTTCGCCTTCCCCGAGGTGAATCCGGAGCACGGTCAGGACTCGATCGACGCACCGATCGACGGGTTCATGCTGTCGAAGGAACCGGCGAACCTCGAGGGCTCGAAGGCGCTCGTGGCGTTCATGGGCACGGGCGAGGCGCAGAAGTTCTACACCGATGCCAACTCGAACTGGCTGCAGACGGCGAACAACGGCGACACGAGCGGGTACGACAGCCTGCAGAACAAGGCGGTCGAACTGATCGGCTCGGTCGACAACATCGCTCAATTCCTCGACCGCGACACGCGGCCGGACTTCGCATCGACCGTGGTGCTGCCGTCGCTGCAGACGTTCATCAACAACCCGGACGACATCGACGGCCTCGTGGAGTCGATGGAGGAGCAGGCGGCGGCGATCTTCGTCGACTGACCGTTCCACCATCAACAGGCGTCCAAGACCAACAGGGATGCAGGGCTCGCCCGCCGGTCACCCCCGGTGAGCACACCGGCGGCGGGCCCGCTCCCAACTCTACGATGACCCCTCGCACGACGACGCGGCAGCCGAGGTGACGGAATGAGCACCACGACCGACATCGACACGGCCGAGGAGACGGCACCGCCGAGCAGCAAACCCGGGCGGCGCCGCAAGTTCAGCCTGCTCACCCGCCGCGACAAGTTCACCATCGCCTTCCTTCTCGGGCTGCCCTTCCTCATCCACGTCTTCTTCGTATGGGTGCCCGCGTTGCTGTCCATCGTGCTGTCGTTCACGAGATGGGACGGCATCGGCGGCATCTCGACCATCGAGTACGTCGGATTGCAGAACTACGAGCAGATCGCCACGATCTATCCGCCCTTCTGGCCGGCGGTCGCCCACAACCTCATCTGGCTCGGCGTGTTCATCTTCATCGCCACGCCGTTCGGCATGTACCTGGCCGTGCAGCTCGACAAGGAGCTCAGGGGCTCACGGATCTACCAGAACGCACTCTTCGTTCCGGTCGTGCTGTCGCTGGCCCTGGTCGGCTTCATCTGGCAGCTGATCTATGCCCCCGAGGAGGGCCTCATCAACAACGTGCTGGGACGCACCGAGCCGGACAATCTCATCGACTGGCTCGGGAACCCGAGCATCAACCTGTGGATGATCCTGATCGCGGCGAGCTGGCGCCACGTCGGGTACATCATGGTGTTGTACCTCGCCGGGCTGAAGAGCGTCGACCCGTCCCTCAAGGAGGCGGCCTCCCTCGACGGGGCAACCAGCCGGCAGACGTTCTTCCACGTCGTGTTTCCGGTGCTCAAGCCCATCAACATCGTGATCCTGGTGATCACGATCATCGAGTCGCTGCGGGCGTTCGACATCGTCTACGTCACAAACAAGGGCACCAACGGGCTCGAGCTGTTATCGGTGGCAGTCACGAACAACATCATCGGTGAGGCCAGCCGTGTCGGCTTCGGTTCGGCGCTGGCGGTGATCCTGCTCGTGGTCTCGCTGGCGATCATCATTCCGTACTTGTGGCGCACCTTCCGTGCGGACCGGGCGGCGGCGCTATGACGACGTATCTCGACGACACGAAGGTCGCCACGCCGCAGGTGCAGACGCGATGGCGCCGCATCGCGCTCCAGATCTTCATGGCGGTCACTGCGCTGGTGTGGCTGGTGCCCTTGCTGTGGGCGATCTACACGTCGTTCCGGCCGTTCTCGTCGACCGCGGAGCTCGGGTACGTCTCTGTCGGAGGCGAGTACAACTTCGACAACTACACCAACGCGTGGACCGACGCGGCGATGCTCAAGTTCTTCGTGAACACTCTGATCATCACGGTTCCTGGGGTCATCCTCACGCTGTTCTTCGCCTCGATGGCGGGCTTTGCGCTGTCACGATTCAGCTTCCGGTTCAATCTGCTGATGCTGATGATCTTCACCGCCGGCAACCTGTTGCCGCAGCAGGTGATCATCACGCCGCTCTACAGGATGTTCCTGGCGCTGCCGCTGCCGGAGTTCATCGCCGACAGTGGCGTCTTCTACGACAGCTACTTCGGCATCATCACCATCCACGTCGCCTTCCAGATGGGGTTTGCCGCGTTCGTGTTGTCGAACTACATGAAGGCCTTGCCGTCCTCGCTCAACGAGGCGGCCTTCGTCGACGGGGCCTCGGTGTGGCGCCAGTACTGGAACGTCATCCTCCCGCTGACCCGTCCACCGCTGGCGGCGCTCGCCGTGTTGATGTTCACGTGGATCTACAACGACTTCTTCTGGGCGCTCGTCCTCATGGTCACGGGGGACAAGAGGCCCATCACGTCGGCGCTGCAGAATCTCGCCGGCACCTTCTTCGTCGACAACAACCTCATCGCCGCCGGCTCACTGCTCGCCGCGATCCCGACGCTGATCGTCTTCGCCGTACTACAGCGCCAGTTCGTCGCCGGTCTCACCCTCGGGTCGACAAAGGGTTGATGCAGGCCTGCCTACACAGCGGCCATCGGTTGGGCCAATCGACGGTTAGCCGCCGAGGCCGTGTGCGATGACCCCTCCGGTCAAGGCGACTGCGAATACGTAGCCGAAGAAGACGGTGACAGCGGCAGGTTTGGCCATCTTCGATAGGACGATGAACTCGGGAAGGTTGGCTCCCGCCCCGGCGATGGTGAGCGCAACGATGGCCCCGACCCCAACGCCTGCGCTGAAGAGGGAGTTTGCGATCGGAACGAACAGCTCGGTGTTGAAGTAGAGCGGTGTCCCCATCGCAGCAGCAATTGGGATCGCGATCCATGGGTTGCCGGTGGTGAGACGGGCGGCGGCCTCTGGTGAGACGACCGCTTCGATCGCGACGCCGATTGCCACTCCGAGGAGGAGGAGCGGTCCGAACGAGCGGAGCAGAGCCCACGATGCGTGTAGAGCTCGCCGTCCCTCGATCGCGAACCCGTCCCACGGATGAGCCGGCTCGAAACATTCCTCGGGGCGGGCGACGTCGACCGCGAAAGGCTGGGAGACACCGACCGCTGGGGCAGTTCTCGCAGGGGCGGGTTCCGCAGCGAGCTTGAGGTGCCGTTCAACGCCGATGCGTTGTGCCGCCAGAGCAAGGCCGACGGCCGCGGAGAATGTCACGACGAGATAGGTTGAGGCGACGGTGGGTCCGACGATCAGCCACAGCGCGCCAAAGAGGATCGGGTCGAGTACCGGTGCGGCTGAGATGAACGCGATGTAGCCCGCCGCTGGCACTTGCGCCTGACGCATCCCGACCAGCAGCGGGACGGCCGAGTAGGTGCAAAACGGGGTGAGAAGCCCGATCACAGCGCCTTTCAGGGCGGCCTTGACGGGCGGCCCGCCCATCCACGACCGAAGTCGCTCGGGTCCCAGACGTCGCCGCACGATTTCGACCAGAAACGAGACCCCTACGAAGAGCACGACCAACTCAACGAGCAGCACGAGGGTCGAGCTCATTGCACCGATGTGATCGCCGTTCCCATCACGGCTGCGGCAGCTACCGGCAGGGCGGTCATGCAGTCCGGGTTGATACGGACGAGAGTCCGGACTCCGTCGGGTTCGGTCACCACGAATCCTTCGCCGGTGAGGATCTGGAGGTGACGGGAGATCGTCGATTGGCTCTTGTCGAGCTGCTCGACGATCTCACCCACTGTGAGTGGTTGGTCGGCGCAAGCGACGACGTGCAACACACGCAGTCTCGTGCCGTCGGCAAGGCATTGAAACCAAGAGGCATACTCGTCCGCTTCAGACTGCGTGAGATCCTTCATAGTTTATCGACGATAAACGATGAATGGAGCTCCTGCAACAGCGCATTCTCAGTTCAGGCGGTGCAGGAAGCGCGGGGTGCACGCTCCGGCGCTCCGGTTCCGGCGGTCCCGAGCCTCCTTCGCTCACTTGACGCGATCGACCGCGCCACCGTCATGAGACGGGGCACCACCTGCCTTACTCGGTGGCGAGCACGAACCCGCCTCGTGTCGGGATGTCGATCGCAAACGGCCAGGCTGGGTCGAGGGTCACCTCGGTGACGGTGAGCTCAGCTTCGGCCCCGTCCGCTACCAAGAGTGCCGGGCGAGACGATGCCAGCCACGGAGTGTGCACGTCGATCGTGACCGCTTCACGCCCCGCGATGCCGGCAACGTACCAGGCGCCGTCCGAGCGGCGGGCGATGACGCTGTGGCTGCCGGGGTAACCGGCGACGTGGCGCGTGTCGTCCCACGCAGCGGGCACCCGCTCCAGCAAACCCCGAACCTCGGGCGGCAGGGCCTCGTAGGACTCGATGCTGTCGGCGTAGTGCTGCACGCCCGATTCGTACAACACCGCCAGTGCGATCTCATGAGCGGCCGTCGTGACGTGGGGATAGAGCTGATCACCGATCGTGACCGGCGTGTAGTCCATGGGCCCGACCACGTTGCGGGTGTAGGGGAGGATGGTGTTGTGCCAGACGGCGGTCTCCGGGTACTCGCGTGCGAAGGCGTACTGCTCGGCTCCGCGCACGCCTTCCATCGTCATGAGGTGGGGCCAGGTGCGCTGCCAGCCGCGAGGGACGGTGCAGCCGTGGAGGTTCACCATCAGCCGGTGATCGGCGGCGTCGGCGAGGAGGTCCCACATGAGCCGGAGGATCTCCGGCTTGTCGCTCTGGAAGAAGTCGACCTTGACGCCGGCGACGCCCCATTCGGTGAGCTTGGCCATCTCGTCCCGCCGCCGTTCCCGCTCGTACATGCGGTCGCGGGGCTGCTCGGTGACGGTGTTGTGGGGACCGCCGGAGTTGTACCAGAGCCAGACACCCACCTCCCGCTGCCGAGCATCGTCGATGAGCTGCCGGAGGTCGGGTTCGTCGTGGACGGTCCAGTTGGCATCGACCAGCGTGTGCTCCCATCCCATGTCCGCTGCGAAGTCGACGTAGCGACGCAGCGCTTCGAGGGACTTGGGGCTGTCGTGGTCGGACCACCAGCTCCACGACGCCCGCCCCGGCCTGATCCAGGACACGTCGTCGAGGCATGAGGGCGAGGCGAGGTCGGTGATGAGGGTGGTCTCGGCGATGGTGCCGAGATCGTCTCCGACCACGATCACCCGCCAGGGCGACTGCCATTCACCGTCGATGGACGGCCAGACCTCGCCGATGCCCAGCCCTTCGTCGGGCTCGGGCGGCACGATGCGATACGTCGTGCCGGTGCAACGGAGGTGAGCTCCGAAAGCGGGCGGGACGAGGTCGGCCTCGGCGAGTAGGACCCAGCGGCGGTTGGTGTGAAAGAGGGCCGGCATGTTCCACGACGGCCCGGGCGACGTCGTGCCGATCGGGGTGCCGTCGCTGTACAAGGCCTCATACGCCGGGGTGAACTCGCCGGCCGCGTCGTGCGGCTGGATCCATGCCCGACCCTCTGCGAGGCGGAACTCGGTCGACTCGGCCGTCAGCGGTGTGGGCGCTCCGCCATGGTCTTCGAGCACGTAGCGAAACGCCACGCCGTCGTCGGACACCCGGACCACCAGCCAAGCCTCTTCGCCAACTCGGTTGCGCAGCGTGAACATCTGCGCATGTGCCTGCGACCGGACTTCGCGACGCTTGCCGTGGGCGAGGTCGTAGGCGTAGTCCAACGTGGCGACCCCTGACGCCGCGGCGACGGTGACCCGGATGAAGTCGCTCCGTGCGTGGGCGATCCCGAGGCGGCTTGCGGCCACCGCCTCGTGACCTTTGTGGAGCACTCGGTAGGTGAGGCCCGAAACCCCTTCCGGCTCTGTGTTGTCGAGCTCGAACGCCACGCCTTCATTGGGCGATGTCACGAGCCAGCGAGCGCTGCTCACGAAGGGGCCTCCATCAGTTCCAGTCGCCGGAGGCTAACGGGCCGCTTCCGGTCACCGCAGGCCGAGCGACAGCTGAAGGGCGCCCGGGCTGCGAAGCTCGCCTTCGGTCAACTCCCACTTACCGCGGCGGCCCAAGATCACGGTGTAGCCGGCTCCTCCGTCGGACCCCTCCGTCACCTCGAAGTGGAAGGAGAAGACACACGCCTGCAGCTCGCTCTCGGCGACCAGCGTCTCGAATTCGGCGAAGCGCTCCTTCTCGATCGAGAGCACGTCCGCGAGCTCGTGTCCCGCGGTGATACGACCGTCACCGAGCGTGGTCTCGGTGATGAGGGTGCCGGCGGCATCTTGGGTGCGGATGGGGGTGTCGGAGTTGATGTCGTGGTAGAAGCTGGGTTTTGCGTCGCAGAGCTCGCCCTCGGCGAGCGTCGGGAACGCGTCCCAGAGGATGAACTGGCCGTCGACGGGGATGGTTTCGGCAGCGGCATCCCCAGTCGCCAGCGCCAGACCGCCACCCATGACGGCGAGCACGGCGACGATCCCGGCAACTGCCCTCCTGCGCCTCCCGAGGTGCGGGAACCGCGTCGAATGCTCAGCGTCCACTACGAATCCCAACCCGTGGCAGGCTTGGACATTCCGCCCCCGAGCATCGGTGCAAGAACGCGAAAAACATGTTGCGCTTTGCCGGGCTTTGGCGCGTACTTTTCCGCGAAGGACGGATGCGAGCGGCGCACCGTCACTCCTCGAGGAGGAATGTCATGAGGCGCCTCTCGGTCCTGACCGTCACTGCGCTCTTTGTAGTGCTGGCCGTGGTGCCGGCTGCCCAGGCGGTTCCCGACACCACACCGTTCACCGGTACGTGGGTGGGGCAGGATCCTCCTCCACCTGAAGGAGACGGCAGCGTGTTGCTCCTCATCGTCGGATCCGGCCCCCGGCCCGCGATCACGTACGGCGACGACTTCGGAACCGTATGCGTGAACGCAGGCTCGCCCGTCACGGAGTTCACGTCGTTGCTGAAGGGCCAGGTGCGAGGGGACATGATGCGCGGCCGATTCGTCTCCGCCACTTGCGGTCCCGTCGTGATCGACTTCCTCATCGGCTCCACCGTCTTCTGGACGTACCGCGACAACGGGACGGCGGACCCTGCCGACGACACCCTGTGGGACGGGTCCATTCTCTGGTCGCGAGGGAGTTGACCGACCGCCGCTGAGAGTGGCCGGCGCCGGTGTTACTTCGCCATGGCACGGCCGCGCCCGCGAACCCACTTGAGGATCCCCAGCAGCACGATGGCGCCGACGATCGAACCGATGATCCCGGAGGGACGGAAGGACAGCCCGTCACCGGCGATGAGGCTGATCAGGAGACCGCCCAGGAAGGAGCCGACCAGGCCGACGACGAACGCCTCGGTCCAGTCGATCTTCCACTCCGGATAGACGACCCGCTCGGCGATGGCTCCCGCCACGACGCCGATGAGGATCAACGCCAGGATGAGGTACACGGCTCACGCCCCTTCGTCGATGCGATCGCCGGTGAGTGTAGGTCGGCGCGCCCCACGGCGGGCCTGGCGGTCGCCGCTACAGGGTCCCGGCGTAGGCGCCGCTTCGGTAGCGCCGGCGCCGGGGTGCGGTCGTTGCGGTCGGGCTGGTCGTCGCTGCGAGGCCGTGTCGTCCGAGCCGGACCAGCCCGATCGCGAACAGGATCATTCCGATGTAGAAGCCTGCGCCGCTGAGGAAGAACCCCGCCACCAGGACTTGTCCCATCACCCAGTCGAGGGCGAGGCCGACGGGGAGTCCGGCGGCGACGAGGATGCCGGTGCCGGGGCGACGTCCCATCACGCCTATCCCCAGCACGGCGGCGGCGATGACGACGGTGATGCCGGAGGCGTTGGTCAGCCAGCCGACCCATCCCGGCTCGAAGCCGTCGCTGGCCGTCGTTACGAGGCCGGCGGCTGTCGCCGCGAGGAGCAGGAGGACCGCAGCGACGAGCGAAGCCTTTCCGACGCGGGCCACGAGCGTGGTGCCGAGTTCACGGGACGCGATGAGACCGGCGGTCAGCAGTATCGCTGCCGGCAGGAGACCCCACCACGCCTCGTCAGCGACCGCGGACCCGACGCTTGCGGCGAGCGCCAGCCAGCCCGAAGCAGTGATGAGCCTGCGAGACGTGTACGGGGTCATGGGGCGTCTCCTTCGAGTGAGGCGGACCCGATGGTTGCGGTCCACCGCTGGTCTCCCGGTTCGTCGAACACCGCGGCGAGCAGCTGCTCGAGCAGGTAGGTCACTTCGTGCTCGCCGAGGCCCGTGTTGATCAGGAGGGCGACGGTCACGTCGTCGTCGGGGAAGTCGGCGAGCAGGCTGAGGAACCCACTGACGATCCCGCCGTGCGCCACGGCTTCATGCTCACCGAACCGGCGGAGCTGGAGCCCGAGGCCGTATGGCACCGTCGTGCCGTCGGCGAGCACGGTGGGCGCAACCATGCGCTGGTAGTGGGCCGGAGTCACGATTTCGCCTGTGCGCAGGGCGTGCCCCCACTGGACGAGGTCGGGGGCGGTTGCGCACACGACCCGGATGATGTCCATGTTGGCCTGCCAGGCCTCGATGAGCGGCAGAGGACGGCCGAGGCGAACCGCACGTGCCCAGTTCCCTTCGGGCAGGTAGTAGCTCTTCGCCCAACCGTCTGGTGACTCGGTCGGGCAGACCGAGGTCGCACTCAGGCCGGCTCTGGGAAGCACCTCATCGGTCAGGTAGTCCGCATAGGCCTGGCCGCTCGCCTCCTCGACCACCTCGTACGACAGTAGGTAGTTGCCGTTGCCGTACTGCCAGAAGGTTCCAGGCATCCACGCCAGTCCCGGTGCCACTGCGAGCTCGAGCGCTTCTTCGGTCGACATCCCGGTGCCATCTCGCGAACGCTCGAGTGCGGGGCCGAGCGCAGCGTCGACCACACCGGAGGTGTGCGACAGCAATTGTGCCAGCGTTGGCCCCGGGTCGGCAGGCGGGACGACCACGTACTCCGACGCCGGGTCGTCGAGCGACAGCAGGCCTTGCTCATCGAGAAGGGCGACTGCAGCCGCGGTGAACTGCTTGCTCACGGAGCCGATCTGATAGACCGTCGATGCGGTGGCTGGCAGCCGAGTCTCGAGATCGGCGAACCCGTAGCCGTCGGCGAACACGAGCTCGCCGTCGCGAGCCACTGCGATCGACATGCCGGCTGTTGGCGTTTCACGCATCGCAGCATCGGCGACGGCGTCGATCCGCTCCGCCAGCGCGGTGTCCTGTGCAATTCGCTGAGGTCGGCTTTCCTGGCCGCCGGCGAGAGCGGGTATCGCCAGGATGCCCACCGCCATGACCGCGAGCGCGGCCCACCTTCGGTGTCGGGGGTGGTCGGGTGTTGACATGAGCGTCACCTCATCATTGATCACGACAGGTCGGGGAGGGGGGACTCGTGGAGGATCTCCTCCAGGTATGGCCGGAAGTCTTTGAGCTGTTGCGAGTCGAACCCCCCCAGGTCGTCACGGCCTGGGCAGCCGCCCTCGTCATAGGCGCTCGCCGAGATAGACACCACGTCCTCGCCGACGACCGCGGTGTAGTGCAGGTTGAACTCCGACTGGGTGCCGTCTCCCAGCTTCCCCTCGAAGCCGTACACGACGCCGGGTGTGTTGGCGAGCACGAAGGGAGCGGGCGGGACGGGGATGAGCTCGTAGTCCTCGCCGCAACCGATGGCGCGGTCCTCTACGAAAACGTCGATGAAGTCGTCGGCGAGGGCGGCGAGGTTGGTGGCGTCGTCGGCATTCGGGTCGAAGAACGTGAGCGAGGAGATCGGGAACTTCTGCGCCTCCACGCCGCCGACGATCTCACCGTCTCGCTCGACGCAGAGGATGGGGGCGTCGCCCTCGCAGGCGGCGACGAACCAGCCGTCGCCGACATCCACACCCTTGGTGGGGTCGACCCAGTCCACGATGGCCCCGCCGCCGTCGGGCGGCTGGTCCGGGGCAACGGTTGTTCCATCGTCGGGCGGAGTCGAGGTCGTCGGCTCCGACGGAGCTGTCGTCGTCGACCCGTCCGATGCGGTGGTCGAGGTGTCCCCGGGGGCGTCGGCGGTCCCCGAGCACGCCACCAGCAGCAACGTGATCGTGAGGAGGATCGAGGTGGATCGGAGGTTTCTCACGACGCTCCCTTCGTGCCGGGTCCCGGCGACGTCACCGGGACCCGGCGAATCGATTCGAATCGAGGGCTCAGGGAACCCATTGCTCCTGGATGGCGACCACCTCGCCGTCCTCGACCTCCAGCCAGACACCGGGCATGAAATCCCGGTCCTCGATGAGGTCGATCCAGTCGGCATAGGTCGCCGTCTCCTCGCTTGTCGGGTCGCCGAAGTCGGGGAACCAGGTCACTCCGGCGTCGGCTGCGACGGGCACGGTGCGGACGAGCTCGTTGATGTTGCGGATGTAGTAGTCGTTGGGCGGCGGGGACTCCTCGCCGTCCTCGGCGGCCGCCCTGGCGGCGGCGTCTCCGGTGAACCAGCAGGCGAGGTCGAAGTCGAGCTCGTCGCCGGCGGTGGTGAGCACGTACCCAAACCACTCACCGTCCGGGAGGTCGCCCGGGCCGGGCGTGCAGCCCGATCCCTCGGCCTCGTCCGTGACCGGCGTCGTGGTCGTCGTCGGGGCCGCCGTCGTCGTGGTCGTGGTGGTGCTCGATGTGGTGGTCGATGTCGTGGTCGACGTGGTGCTCGACGTCACCGTGGTGCTGGGTGTGGTCGTACTCGTGGTGCTGTCACCCGGCAACTGTGGATCGCCGCCGGCCGACGAGCCGGCGCATGCCGACACGACGAGGAGGGCCGCTGCGGCCAACGCTGCGGAGGTGGCTCTGAGACGGGGGGTCATCCGGCGCTCCTTGTCTGCGAACTCGGTGTTCTCGGATCGTTGTTCATCGGGCTTGGAAACCTCTAGGGCTTCGCTGGAGAAGGCGGTTCACCTCGGCGTTCGAAGATGCCGATGACGCCGGCGACCGCGATGGCGCCGAGACCCAGCCCCACGACGAGCAGGTCCCCGGCAACGATGAGGCCGAGGACGGCCACGACCGTGCCCAAGAACGTGAGGGCGGCGACCGGAAGCGAGACACTGATGGGTGTGTCGGTGGGCTTCATGCGAGTGCAACTCCATTGCTGAACAGGTTGGTGGGGTCGTATCCCTTCTTGACGCTCTTCAACCGCTTCCAGGTTTCCGGCGTGAAAGCCGTGCGCGAACGAGCGATCTTCTCGTCGCCTTCGAGGAAGTTGAGGTAGGCGCCGCCCGCCAGGTGCGGGCTGAGCTTGCCCTTCATGTCGGCGACCGAAGCATGCAACTCGGCGAGGGCACGCGGCGTGTCGGCGGTGCCGACGAACTGCAGTACGTGCCGGCGGTTCCGATGATCGATGGCGCTGGGCCGCACGGGCGGTCGAGCAATCGCTCCGCCGGCGTGGCGCAGCTCGGCAGATACCAGGTGGCTCGGGCGACCTCGCTCGAACAGTGCGGTCACGAGGATCTCGATCACGTCATCGGCGAGATCGTCGACGTACTCGGACGTGGCGAGACCGGCGACCGGCTCGGCGGGGTCGTTGCTGACGAGACCGATGTCGGAGATGGGCATCGTCCCCCATGCGTCGATGGTCGGCGGGCGCCACGACCGCCAGAAGTCGAGCAGCTCCGCCCCCAGCGCCTCGCTGCCCGTGAACGCACCTCGTATCAGCGCAAAGGACCGTCCCCTGAGATCCGTCGCCACTCCGTCGACGTCGGGGAAGTTCATCAGCGTGAACGCAGACGTGACCTCGTCGGGTACGGAGGCGACCCACTCTCGAAACCTGCGACCCACGTCTCGGGCCATGGCGGCCGGGTAGTACAGGTTGCCTGCGTACACCCGCTGCACGGGCGCGAGGTCGATCTCCATCGCCGTGACCACGCCGAGGCTCCCGGCGCCGGCGCCGCGCAGTGCCCAGAAGAGATCGGGGTCGCTCTCGGGCGAGGACCGGCGGATCTGTCCGTCGGCGGTGACGATCTCGATAGCACGTACGTGGTCGGCGGCGAGGCCGTACTTCCTCGCCAGCCACCCCATCCCGCCACCCAGCGTGTACCCGACCGCCCCGACTTCAGGGGTCGATCCGAGCAGGGGCGCCAGCCCGGCGGAGGTGGCCGGACCGAGCACATCGGCCCATCGCGCTCCGCCGCCGATCCTGGCCGTCCATGCTTCGCCGTCGACCGTGACGTCGGTGAGACGGTGGGTGCGCAGCAGCATCGACCCCGCTGCCGGACGTGTGACACCATGCCCGGTCGTCTCGATCGTCACGGTCATGTTCAGCGCCGCGGCATGGTTCACGGCGGCGGCGACATCGGCCGCCGACGTCGGCTCGACGAGCAGAGCCGGTCTGTGTTCGTATGCCCGATTCCATGGGCGCCGCAGTTCGTCGAAGCTCGCATCGCCCGCGGTATGGACATCGCCGGCGATACGGCTGCGCAGCTCCCCGGCGGAACCCTCGAGCGGGAGGGTCGTGCTCATCGAGATCTCCTGTGGACGCGTCGAATCCACACAATGCCGATGGCGACTTGGAGCCGACTAGTCGCCGGCCAGGATGAGATCGGCCTCGCCCGACGCCGCCAGCCGGCGCAGGACCGGCACGATTCCGAGCCGGGTCGCCGACCTCTCGGCACGACGAAGTGCCTTGTGCGCTCGTGCGGGCTCGCCGAGCCGATGTAGGGCGACTGAATGCAGTCGCTCCAGCTCTGCGTAGCAGAACAGCTCCCCAGAGCCGAGGGCGCGGTCGATGCCCCGTCGAATGGCGTCGAGGGCAAGAGCGGGGCTGTCGGCTCTCAGCTCGAGATCGGCCACCATCCTCCAGTAGAGCGACGTGGCGATCAGCGCCCCGTGCCGCGCCACCCATGCAAGCTCGCTGCGCATTACCTCGGCGGCCGCGTGGGGGTCTTGGCCGAGCATCCCCTCTGCCCACGCCGACTGCAGGCGTCGCCATTGCTCGACGAGGCCGAAGAGCTCGGCATCGTCCTGGTCCCGTCCCCAGGCGATGGCGTCGGCGACTCGTTCCGGCGATTGCGCCATGGCGCGGACGAGGCCTTCCACCGTGACCGCGAACGCCGTCACGAACGGGTTGCCCAGGTCGGCAACCAGCTCGCGTGAGGCGGCGAGCTCGGCGTCGGATTGCTCCTGGTTGCCGGCGAGGAAGTGAGCCCAGCCGGCGAACGAATGATGGGTGATCCGGGCGGGTTGCTGCCCGAGGGGCAACATCAAGGAATTCGAGCGTCGGGGATCGAGGATCTCGAGTGCCGCCTCTGAACGCGCCACGGATTCCAGCGCGGCGCAGACGCGCCCCGCATGGACCCACACCGTGTTTGCGGTCTGGTTGGCGGCGTAGACGATCATCGGGTCGGGGTGGCGCTCGCTGAGATCGAGCAGGGTGTCGGCGACGTCCCGGGCGGCGGCGATGTTTCCGGATACGATCTCCACCGAGAACCTGGCCTGCATGGAGGCGAGGATCGGGTCGTTGGAATCGATCGGCCGGCTCGTGTCGAACTCCATGGATCCTGCCGAGATGCCCGTCAGCTCCCAGAGACGTTCGGATCCAGCGCGCAGGCGCGGTGAGTGGTAGCCCTCCTGCCACGTCCACACCTTGGCCAGGTCGAAGATCGAGGCCACCTCCTGGGCGTCACGGTGCTGGGAGGGAGGGGACGAGAGCACCAGCTCGTGCCGCTGCTCGAAGAGGTCCTCGGCGAGCTGGAGGGCGTTGGATGCCAGTGCATACGTTCCGGCGCGAGCGAGGGACCGAATCGCACCCAGCGTTCCCGCGATCGGCGCGGCCTTCGTGCGGTGGTGGGCGATCTCGACCCAACGCGTCGGATCGCCTCCGAACCGTCGTTCCAGTGTGTCGGCGATCTGCTGGTGCAGCTGGGCTCGGCGCATCGCCCCGAGGGTCTGGGTGACGCTGTCGACGACGATCATGTGGGTGAAGCGGTAGGTGCCCGGCCGGCGTCCCTCGACGAGTAGCCCTGCTCGCAGGATCTCATCGACGGCCGCCACGGCGTCGTCGAGCTCGAGCCCCGCCGCCTCGCTCACGACCGACAGGTCGAAGCGACGCCCGTAGACGGCGCCGACGCGCACGAGGTCGAGCGCCTGGGGGGAGAGGCGGCCGAGCCGGCGGCCCATCACCTCCAGCACCGTGGCCGGCACGGCGGTCAGCGCCTTTGTCGGGTTGAGGCTCGCTTCGGAGAGCAGCAGCTTGGTCAGCTCGATCGTGTAGAAAGCGTTGCCGTCGGTGCGCCCGAAGATCGCCTGGACGATGCTCTCTTCGACCTGCTGAGCCGCTAGGTGCTCGACGAGCTCTGCCACCTCCTCGAAGCTCAGGCGGGGCACGGTGGCGCGATCCACCCAGTCGAGCCGCATCAGCTCCGTCAGTGTCGCCTGGAGGTCCGGGGCGGGATCGCGGTCGGTGCCCCGGTGGCTGGCGGCGATCACGATGGGGATGGTCTCGATCTCGGCGGCGAGCAGGGTGAGGACGGACAGGGAGTCCGGATCGGCGCTGTACAGATCGTCGATGACCAGCAGCAGTGGTCGCTCGGAGCCAAGCGAGTTCAATGCCACCGCCAGACCCTCGGCCACTCGGAACAGCGGCGGCCCGGGTGCCGGTGCGGTGGTCTCGTCGGGGGGAACGAGGGGAGTGAGGTATGACGCGTATCTGCCGGCGGCCGTCTGGAGCCGCTCGGTCCCGAGCTGCCGCGCCAGCTGGATCCACGGCCAGAAGGGAGGCGAGCCGCCGACCTCAACGCACCGGGCGAACGCAGTGCGGAAGCCCGCAGCACGGGCGTCGTCCTCGAGCGCCTCGATCAGGCGGGTCTTCCCGACGCCGGCCTCGCCGTCGTACAGCAGAACGCTGCCTCGTCCGGATCGGGCCCGGTCGAGTGCAGAGCCGAAGCGCACCCGTTCCGGTAGCCGTCCGATGATCCCGCCCCCGTCCTTCGAGGACGGCGGGGGAGGTGAGGCTACCGGGGGTGCCAGAGCCGGGTCCTGGTTGAGGATGTCCAGCTCGAGGCGGCGGAGCGACTCGCTGGGGGTGATCCCCATGTCGGCGACGATCTCCTCGAACCGGCGGTAGGCGCGCAGTGCCTCCGCCTGGCGGCCGGTGCGGTACAAGGCCAGCATCAGGTGTGCCCAGAGGCGCTCCCGCCACGGGTGGTCGGCGACGAGCTCTTCCAACTCGGCGATCAACTCGGAGCTGCGACCCAGTGCCAGGTCGGCGCCGACTCGCAGCTCCATCGCCGTGATCTTCATCTCCTCGAGCCGCTGGATCTCGGCGCGAGCGAATTCGGCGTAGCGGAAGTCGGCGAGCGCCGGTCCCCGCCATTCGGCGAGTGCGTCGGCGAGCAGCGTGCGAGCCCGCTGCGGCGCGGCCTCGACGAGCTCGGTCGCCTCGGCGAGCAGCCGTTCGAAGCGGAGGGCGTCGACCCGGTCCGGTTCGACGGCGAGCTGGTAGCCGCCCCCGTTCTTCTGGAGGACCTTCGCCTCGGCGCGCGCCGGCCGCTCGGGTTCGAGGGCTCGTCTCAGGTTGGAGATGTACGACTGGAGTGTTGCCAGCGCGGTGCTCGGCGGGTGCTCGCCCCATAAGGCGTCGATCATCTGATCGGAAGTGAGCGGACGGTTGGCGTGGATGAGCAGGAGGGCGAGCACCGCGCGCTGCTTCGGGCCGCCGATGTCCACGGGCTCGCCGGTCGCCGTCACCAGTAGCGGGCCGAGGATCCCGTAGTCGAGGTGGCGTGGAGCGGTCATCGATCGGCCCCCGTCATCGTCCACCGCGGAGCAGCGCCGAGATCCGCTGGCGGGACACGCCGTAGAGCTCGGCGATCTGCTGCATCGTCAGACCTTCGTCGTGGAGCGCCTTCGCCTCGGCGTGGCGGAGGGCGGCGCCGGCGGAGTTCAGACGCTCGAGGTTGGCGGTGACTATCTCGACGACGACCGGCTTGCCGGTCTCGGCGAGGATGTCTCGGTAGGTCCGGCCCGTCGTCCGCAACGCTTGGATCGCGTTGGCTCGCTGGATGGCGAGTTCGGTGTCCGCGAGGTTCTCCTGGAGGGCGACGACGAGCGCGCTCAGCGCCTCCATAACGGCGTCTCGCTGGGCAGCGTACGAGCGGCCGTGCACGACGCGGAATCTACAGCAAGAAGCGTTGCCGCAACAGGGGTTTCTTCGCGTTTGAGAAGATATGAGCTTGTGATCATATGTTGATACGATGGTCGTCATGCCCCGCCATTCACACGTCGCCGAGGGCAGCGTGCCGCCCGCCGGTCACACACTCGGCATCGATGATGCTCGGCACCTCGCCGAGCGCTTCAAACTGCTCGCCGAGCCCAGCAGGCTCCGCATGGTCTACGCCTTGCTCGATGCGGGAGAACTCTGCGTGAACGACCTGGCCGGCATGATCGGATCGAGTGAATCGGCGACCAGTCACCAGCTCCGGCAGCTCCGGCTCGCCGGCCTGGTGCGGGCTCGCCGGGACGGTCGCGAAGTCTTCTACGCCGTGGCCGACGAGCATGTGCGACTGCTGCTCGACGTCGCGGTCGAACACTACCTGCACGCCGACCGGACGAAGCCGTGACCGTCCACACTCACGCTCCTCGCGCCGGGCGGCCCCACCTCCGGCCGCTAGGGATCGCGTTCGGTCTCGTGGTTGTCTTCATGGTCGTCGAGGCGGTAGCCGGGTTCCTGACCGGGTCGCTGGCGCTCATCTCCGATGCCGGCCACATGGCCACGGACGCGTTGGGACTGGGGATGGCGCTGGCCGCGATCGTCGCCGCAGACCGGGCGTCCACCGGCGGCGGGCGGACCTACGGCTTGTACCGGCTCGAGATCCTCGCCGCCCTCGCCAACGCTGCGCTTCTCTTCGGGGTCGCCGGCTACGTGGTGTTCGAAGCCGTGCAGCGGTTCCGGGACCCGCCTGACGTCTTGACCGGTCCCATGCTCGCGGTCGCGCTGGCGGGCCTGGTCGTGAACGTCATCGGATGGCGCCTGCTCCGATCCGGCGCCGTCGAGTCGATCAACGTCGAAGGTGCGTACCTCGAGGTGCTGGCAGACTTGGCGGGCTCGGTGGCGGTGATCGTGGCGGCGCTGATCATGATCCTCACGGGATGGTCCTACGCCGATCCGTTGTTCGCCGCGCTCATCGGCGTGTTCATCCTGCCGCGAGCGTGGCGCCTGGGTCACCGAGCGATCCGCATCCTGGTGCAGGCCGCCCCGCTCCACGTGGACCTGCGGCGCATCGAACTGCAGCTCGCTTCGATTCCCGGCGTCGTCGACGTCCATGATCTCCATGTCTGGACGCTGACCTCCGACATGGATGTCGCCACGGTGCACCTCATGACACGCGAGGAGACGGATCCCCACCCGATTCTCGACCGTGCTCGCCATCTTCTCCAGGACGAGCATGGGATCGCCCACGCCACGCTCCAGGTCGAGCCCGACACCCATCAGGGTTGCGCCGAGATCCAGTGGTGACGAGGGTCGGGTGGGTGGCAACCGGGTTTTGTGAGGCGGAGACCGGGTAGGTGCTCTGGGCAACTCGCTACCCACCGGGAGTGCCACCGATGATCACGCACACCATCGACTCGGGAACGACGGCCGCCGCCGTTCTCCACGTAACCCGGGGCGTCTCGGCATGATCTGGGCACTGCAAGACACCCCGTCGGCCGAGGTAGCCGACTCCTTGGGCACCATGTGGGAGTCCTTCCTCGAAGCGATCCCCCGTATCGGGATCGCCGTCGTCATCGTCATCATCGGATGGATGGCCGGTCGCATCGTGCGGGCGATTCTCCGCCGCACACTGTCGCGCAACCAGACCGAGAGCTTCACTCGGGTCATGAGCAAGCTCGCCGGCTGGGTCGTCGTCTCGGTTGGCGTGCTCATCGCGCTGACGGTGGTCTTCCCGTCCGTGGCTCCCGTCGATCTCCTCGCCGGACTGGGGATTTTCTCCGTGGCGATCGGCTTCGCCTTCCAGGACATCTTGGAGAACCTCCTCGCCGGGGTGCTGCTCGTGCTGCGCGAGCCCTTCCATGCGGGTGACCAGATCGAGGTCGATGGTCACACGGGCACGGTCGAGGAGATCACCATTCGAGAGACCAGGATCAAGACGTTCGATGGTCAGCGCGTCCTGGTTCCCAATGCCGACGTCTACAAGAACGCCATCGTCGTCCGCACCGCATTCGAGCAGCGACGGGCCGATGTGGTCGTCGGAGTCGCGTACGAGGCCGACCTGGCCGAGGCGCAACGCATCATCGAGAGAGCGGTGGCGGAAGTGGATGGTGTCGCCGCCGATCCGGCGCCCGAGGCCTTCGTGACGGAGCTGGGAACGTCCACGGTCAACTTCCAGCTCCGATTCTGGACGGCTTCGCAGCAGCACGACCTGGTCGAGACGCGGGATCGTGCGATCAGGGCCGTGAAGGATGCGCTGGACCACGCCGCGGTCGAGATGCCGGCCGACATCGTTGCCTTGCAGGCCACCCCGAGCCTGGCCGCGGCACTGCACGGCGGTGAGGTGACGCCGGGCGGGGCCGTGGCGACGGGCTGAAGGAGCGGCCCCGCCCGGATGAGGGCGTCACGATCGGAGGCGGAGGGGGCGGCGCGGTCCCCGGCGGCTGCCTCTTCTGGAATCGAGGGCTCCGTGGGCCAGCGCCATGCGAACGATGACCAGCGCCGCCGTCTCGAGGATGAGGACCGTCAGCGCGGCGGTTGGCCCGGCCATGGTGTAGGCGATCATCGTCAGCGCCCACGCGGCGATCATCACCCAACCGAAGACGGCACGGTCGGCGGGGGTGAGGGCGATGCGGCGGTGTCGTCGTGCGGCGAGGAGGGCGCCGCCGAGGGCGCCAAGCGGGGCGAGCATGGTCGGAGTGGTGGCGGCGAGCCCGAGGTCGGCGAAGCTGTCGCCGCCAATGCTGCGGCTGACCGCCATTCCGAGGAACAGGACGGCGACGAATCCGGTGAGTGCGTACACCACGGCTCGCTTCGTGGCCGACCAGGCGGGGCGGGTCATGGGCAGCATCTCGGTCTCCTCTCTCGCGTTTGGCCGGATGTTTCTCGGACAGACTTGGAGGCCGGAAGGAGTCGACTAGGAGCGGAGGGCGGTCACACGACGACGTCGACAGCGCAGTCGACCGGTGCGTTGGCAAGCCGTTCGTCGAGGGTGAGGAGGGGGCCCCCGACTGCCTCTGCCACGGCGACATACGCAGCGTCGTGTGCCGTCAGGTTGGCTCGCAGCTCCGAGAATACGGCGGAGCAGGGGCGCGTGGGGGTACGCCGTGATGTCGAGGCGGGCGAGCTGGTTGACGCCCGGTCCGCCAGTTCCGTTGCGATGAGTCCCGCTGCGGTGAGCCTGCAGAGAGCGTTGGCGACTTCCACGTAGATGAGCTCGGGGGCGTGGCATTGAGGTGCGGCGGCGAGGCGCCGTCGGGTGCGGTCGCCGAGGTCTCCGTTGCCGACCAGCGCCTCGACAACGACCGAGGCGTCGGGGACGATCACCGCCCGTCTCCGTGTACCGCTTCGAGGATCTGCTCGGTGGAGAGGTCGGCGCGTTCGCCCTGCCATTCGTCGAGCACCTCCGCCACGGTGCGGCGTTCTGCGATGGCCTGGAGCTCACGACGCAGGTATGCCGACAGCGACATCGCCTGCTCTGCTGCCCGCATCCTGAGCTTCCGATGCAGGCTACGAGAGGAGAGTGACAGAATCTGGTGTTCGCCGTGTGGGCTCGACGGCATCCGTGGCTGGTATACTCCACCGTTGCGACGCGGGGTGGAGCAGTCTGGTAGCTCGTCGGGCTCATAACCCGAAGGTCGCGGGTTCAAATCCCGCCCCCGCTACGAACGAAACCCGTTGCACCGCAACGGGTTTCGGCGTTGGTGGGATCAGGCACCCCAGGTTGTTCGGCGCTCCATCGCGCGTCCATCGCGCGCAACGACGCGTTTGCCCGGCGTTTGCCCGGCGTTTGCCCGGGTGGCGAAGCCGGTTGGCGGCGGCGAGATGGCTCCTGGTAGACGGTCCACTCGCCTCCTGCTCGGAGTCTCGCTCTCTATCCCAAGAGGTTTCGCACCTCGGCCGGTGGCGCCGCTTCCGCCGTGCGGTACACGTTGTCCAGAGCGGCCGTGAGCGATTCCTCGAGGCTCGGGAACACGTGACCGTAGGTTCCGAGGGTGACCTGGATGGTGCTGTGGCCGAGGCGTTCCATGATCGCCCTGGGGTGGGCGCCCTCGGCGATGAGCATGGCGGCGTAGCTGTGGCGAAGGTCGTGAAACCTCGTCTGAGCCGGTAGGCCGGCGCGGATAACTGCGGGCTTGAAGTGTCGAGCGTAGAAGTTCGAGTGACGAAGGGGACCGCCCCTCTGTGACGTGAACACGAAGTCGTCGCCAGCCTTGTCTGCAAGGTGGCCAGCCAGCTCACGAGCCAAGGCCTGCGGGATGGGCACGGCGCGGCGTTGGTACGTCTTCGGTGGGCCAAACTGCAGCTTCCCGTAGGCCTCGGTGGCCGACGACACGACGTGAACCCTGCCACGCAGCAGATCAACCGACTCCGTCCGGAGGGCCACGATCTCGCCCGCCCGGAGACCCGTGAAGCCTGCGAATCGCACCAAGAGCCCACGCCCCAGATAGCTCTGGCGACGAACACCCCTGGTGCCGGTTCGGATCGGCGGATTGGCCACCTCATCGGCGAGGGTCATGATCTGGCTGGCGTTGAGGAAGACCATTTCGGAAGGGGGCTTCTTCGGGGCTCGCGCTCCTTCGACCGGATTGACCTTGATAGCACCGGAGCGGCGCGCCAGCTCGAGAACAAGCCGGAGGACATCGCGTACATTGCGGACGGTCCCGGCACCCGCTCCTGCCGAGGTGAGAGCGGAGAGCAGCTCAATAACGGATGGATGGTCGATGCGGCTGACCGGTGTCTCTGCGAAGCGCGGAAGAAGGTGGCGACGAAGAATCGACTCGTAGCTCTCCCGGGTCTTGGGGGTGAGGGCAGCGGTCGTCGGAATCCATCGCTGCGCCCAGTACTCGAACGTCTCCCTGCCGAGCAGAGGATCCAGCCAGTCGCCCCGGGTGATGTCCGCCTCGACGATGTTGGCGAACTTCTGTGCGTCGACCTTCCGATGGAAGGTGCGGGTGCGGTGCCGCTGTTGCGGGTCGCGATAGCGCACATCCCACCGGACCTCACCGCTCGCTGTTCGGCGCCTGTCGATGCTCGCCATCGCTACTCCGAAGCGCTACCCAGCCCCGTCCATCGGCCGGGACCACGTGCGTGCGACTCTACCTGTCGTCGCGAGCGAGCGTGGGTGGCGCCTCTTCAACGACGGCCCGCCGTTGAGCGACGTCGCTCAGCCGTCGGCGCTCCGTGCCCACGAGTAGTCGACGTGACCTGATCCTCGATCCAGGCCTCGACGTCTGAGATGCGGTAACGAATGTGTCGGCCAACTCTGAAACTCGCTGGACCCTCGCCGCGGTAGCGCCAGGCGTAGAGAGTGGTTCGCGGAACCGCGAGGTGGCCAGCAAGATCCTCCGTCGACAGAAGCGGCTCAAGCCGGTCTGAACCGGCGAGAGCCTTCGCCGCACGTCGTCCGTCACGTCTGACCGGCGGTGCATTCATCATCCGGGGTGGTTTGGTGCCTCTTGGCTGGTTCACAGCTCGTCAGCTATCACGCGCCGGTTCCCAGAAGATGTCTCGGGCAGTGCCCAATCAGTCCCCGCCCGACGACCTCTTGCCTTCGGGCCAAGATCGCGCTCACCGGTGTCCGCGCAGCGGGAACCCGCCCGGTTCCCAGGCAACAACCGTCCGGGCGATGCCTCGGGCCGGTTCCCACATAGTCCCCGAAAGGTTCCCAGATAGTCCCCGGAACGGTTCCCACCTTGGTCCCCGCGCCTGCCAGGCGGCCGATCCCGGCCGGAGAGGGCCACCGGATGTGCCCCAGGCGCGCGGAATCGGCGGGGTCGGCGGCTGCTGCCTCAACCTGGCTAAGGCCCCCGGTCGCCGGCGAGGGCTGGCGGCGGCGGCGAGAAACGGGTCCGATTCTTCGAGAGACCCGCGATTTCGGCTCAGTGGGAACCGTTTCGGACATCGGATGGGAACTGGCCTCCTTCACCATTGCCCCTGAAGTGACCAGGAGGAGCAAGCACTCATGTCAGTCAGCGGAGTCCGCCGACCGACCGTCACGGGCCAGTTCACCCTCGTCGTCCCCCACGCTTCCCATGCCCAC
>JBFINP010000040.1:0-27121 GCA_041611095.1 Acidimicrobiia bacterium
AACGACCGGCGACGATGCAGATCAATCCCGACATAGGCTGTCATCCGGGGCCTCCTCCCAACTCGGTGAAGAAACAGCAACCCGGATGATGACCGGGTCACCGACGAACGGGGAGGCCCCGCCCGCTCATCGCATCACGTCCGAGCGCTACTCCGGTGGGAACGGCTGCGACGCTCCTACTGCTCCCCAAGCGCAGTCCGCCTCCCATCGACGCCATGACGTTTGCCACCGGAGGCTGCGGGACACTGGGTTCATCCGATCGGTGGCGGTCGCAAAGACGAACTTCAGCCCAGGATCGTCAACAAGTGTTGACGATTGTGGTTGACGGCGATATCGTGGTTCGGTGGACATCGAGCCGAGCGCACGCAAGCACGGTGTCCCCGATGAGGACATGCTGCACGCACTACGACATCACTGGCGGGCGTTCGAGACGGCGATCCTGCTGTGACGATGTTCGTCGGGCCGTCGAGAACCGGCGTGCCTTTGGAGGTGGGGGTGGTCACGGACGACGAGGGAACGGCCGTCATCCACGCCATGGTGGCCCGAGAGAAGTTCCTGAAGGGCTGGTGGATCAAGTGAGCAAGACACGAGCCGAGCGTGCTGCGGAGCTGGAGGAGTGGGCGGAGCGAGTCGCCGCCGATGAGTTGAAGGTTGCCGACACCGAGGCGCTGCGGGTGATCGCGGAGTTAGTGGAGCGGCGAAACGAGGTTGATGAGGAGCTCACGGCTGCGGTGCGTGCTGCGCGGCGGGCACGGAGAAGCTGGTCGGAGATCGGAGCGATGCTCGGCGTCACCAAGCAGGCGGCTCAGCGGAAGTACTCCTCGAAGACATCCGCGTAACGGAAGCTCCTCGCGCGGCCTGGCCTCGAGCGGTCGGCGCAGTCCGCGGAAAGTCCGCGCGACACTGCGAAAACGTGCACATTGACGCGAAGTGCCGCGAACCCAAAACCGTTGCGGCGCAAGGGATTTGGCGATTCTAGAGGATTAACGAATTCGCCCGATCTTGCATGGCATGCAAGAGGTCACGAGGGGGGTGAGGCGAGCGCAGTGAGCCGGTTGCTTCCCCCTCAGGCCGGTCGGGCTTCGCCCAACCGGCCAGCTCCCCGGTGGGGAGCCATTCGAGGACTGCGTCGTGGTCCGCCGTCACGACTGTGCGATCAGTGGCGCGTGCCGTGACAGCAATCAGCCGGGCCGTGGGCGGTTGCGAACGTCGGGGCTCTCAGCGGTCGGTTGGAACATTCCCCCATAAACGTCGGCCGTCGCGGTGGGGCCGAAGGAGGCTGCGACTCGCAGCGCTCCTCCGCCCCCCGCGTGGCTACATCAGCCCGAGCTCTGCGCCCTTCGCCGCCCAGAAGCTCATCATCTCGCCCACGTAATCGCCGAAGCCCCACATCTCGTAGGCGATGTCGGGCACCGCGAAGCCTGCTTTCACGAACATCCCGCGGAACTCCTCGCCGTGGATGAGCTCACCGAAGAACTCGCGCTCGCCGTGCACGATCATCATCCCGGCACCGGTCGTGCCGAGGTAGACCATCGGCTGTCCGCACTTGTCGTCCGCCGCCAGCTTCCCGAAGAAGTCGAGCGCATCGGAGAACGCCTCCATGGCCAGGGACTCGCGCCCTGCCCATGGTCGGGTGTACGTGAATACCAACGCTGCCTTCACAACGTGTCACCCCCTTGCCGCGCCAGAGTTGCCGAGGGGGTCACCCGGCCGGGCACTCCCTTCTGGCTACCGGGTGGCTCGGCGGCGTGTTAGGGACGAATGGCTCCGATTGGCCCGAATCGTTGCGCGGCTGCCAGGCTCATCTAGCGCGGCTGAACCAGCGGTGGGCGCCGAACTGATTGCGGCGCACGGTTTCGCCGGTGGTGACTCGCCATTCGACGCCGCGGACGACCGCTCGAAGGTAACGCCGCATCATCGGGCGGACGACCGCCGCCTGCGGTACCCACCGCACCGCGGCGGGGAGGGAATCGAGCATGCGAGGCACGAGGCAGATCGTCAGCGTCATCCCAGAGTTCCAATCGCCAATCCGCCACGACACCCACGCCGCCGAGCCGTTCGCATCCGAGACCTCCAGGTCGTACCCAACCCCCTCATGCCAAGAGATGAACTGTCGCTCGATGCGCCGCCCGGTGTAGTAGACGAGCGCATCGGCCGAACCCGGACCGGGCCATTCGTAGACAGGGTTGGAGGCGCAGAACGGGTGACACTCCTCCAGGTAACCCGGCGTCGAGATCACCGCCCACACGTCCTCGGGCGAAACGGCGATTGGCTGCGACACCTCGATGGGTTTCGGGTCGCGAGGGGAACCACGCATCGGCGTTGACGGTAGCGCCGGTGGCGTTGGCGCTTCGGGCGGCGACTGCGAGACTGCCGGCGTGAGTCATCCGCAGCTCGACCGCCATGAGCGGGACCGTCTCCAGAAGCTCGGGCTGCGGCTCGAATGGGGGACCATCGCCTGGAACCTTGGCGAAGCCTTCGTAACGGTCGGGCTGGGCATCGCCGCCGGCTCCATCGCACTCATCGCCTTCGGGCTCGACTCCCTCATCGAGGTCTTCGCATCCGCCGTCGTCGTCTGGCACGTCCGCGACCTGGATGATCTCGACCCGACCCGCAACCGCACCGCGCTGCGGCTGATCTCCCTTGCGTTCGTCGCCCTCGGGGTGGCGTTGTTCGCCGGCGCGACGGTCCGCCTGGCCTCGTCGGCGAGGCCGGACGAGTCACCGTGGGGCATCGCTTACATGGCGCTCGCCGCCGCCGTCATGCTCGCCCTCGCCGTTGCCAAGCGCCGGGTCGCCGACAAGCTCGACAACGCACCTCTGCGGGCGGAGGCCGGCATCACGTTTCTAGACGGCCTCCTGGCGAGCGGCATTCTGCTCGCCCTGATTCTCAACGCCGCCTTGGGCTGGTGGTGGGCGGACCCGTTGGCGGCGATCGCCGTGGCTCTCGTCGCCCTCAACGAGGGGCGAGAGCACTGGATCGAGGCCGGCGACCAAGCGTCGATTCGCTAGCCTGCCTCGGCTCCCGCCCATGGGTCGACGTCCAGCACCGGCGGCGCCACGACCGGTCGATGCGGACGCACCGGCGCGACGGGAGCGTAGCCACCCGTTGCCGGCCGTTCGTCGGTCTCGCCATTGTTGGGCCACATCGCCAGTGCCCGTTCGGCCATCGCGGTGATGGTGAGCGACGGATTGACGCCGAGGTTGGCACCGATCGCCGCCCCGTCGATCACGTGCAGCCCGTCGCACCCGTAGACCCGGTGGTACGGATCGACGACGCCCGTGTAGGGCGAGGCGCCGATGCACGCCCCGCCCAGGATGTGCGCCGTCGTCGGCACGTCGAGCAACACCTCGTTCAGGGCGCTGCCCGGCTGGCCGTCCATCGCCCGGGCGGCCACACGCGCCGCCTCGTTGGCGATCGGGATGTAGCTCGGATGGGGCTTGCCGGTGCTCGGTGCGGAGCTGAGCCGGGTGCCGAGCCAGCCCTTCTTGCGGAACACCCGCAAGCTGTTGTCGTAGCTCTGCATGACGAGGAGGATCACGGTGCGCTCCGACCAGCGGCGCACCGAGAGCGATCGCAGGAACTCGACCGGGTGCCGTACGACGTTGCCGAGGAACCGCAGCTGGCGGGGGATTTGGCCCCCACCGTCGGTCAGCACCGTTCCCAGCAGGCCCATGGCGTTGCTGCCCTTCGAGTAGCGCACCGGCTCGATGTGGGTGTGCGGTTCGGGATGGAAGGAGGAGGTGATGGCTACTCCCTGCGAGTAGTCGACGTCGGTGGATCGCGCCGTTGCTCCGAGGAGGGCCTCCGAGTTCGTCCGCACGACGTCGCCGAGACGCTCCGATATCCCCGGCACGCGGCCCCGCGCTGACAGCTCGAGAAGCAGCCGGGTCGACCCGAGGGCTCCCGCGGCGAACACCACCTGGCCGGCAGTGAAGCTGCGGCGCCGTTTGCGCACCCACGCCCCGGGGCGCTGCGTCGTGACTCGGAAGCCGCCGCCGGCGAGCCGCTCGACGTCGACGACCTCGTGCTCGGGATGCACGTCGGCCCCAGCTCGCTCGGCCAGGTACAGGTAGTTGCGGTCCAGCGAGTTCTTGGCGTTGTGGCGGCACCCCACCATGCAGCCGCCGCACTCGACACAGCCGCGTCGAGCCGGACCGGCGCCGCCGAAGTAGGGGTCGGCGACCTCCTCGCCCGGCTCGCCGAAGAAGACGCCGACCGGTGTCGGCCGAAATGTGTCCTCCGCCCCGAAATGCCGGGCGACCTCCAACGCCACCTCATCGGCCGGCGTGCGGCGGGGGTTGTCGACGGCACCCAGCATCCGCTTCGCCATCTGGTAGAACGGGGCCAGCTCGGCCCTCCAGTCGGTGATCTCGCCCCATTGCGGGTCGGTGTAGAAGGCGTCGTGGGGCTCGTAGAGCGTGTTGGCGTACACGAGCGAGCCGCCCCCGACGCCGGCGCCGGAGAGGACGAGCACGTCGCGGAGCAGGGTCATACGCTGGATGCCCCGCAGGCCGAGCCGGGGGAACCAGAAGAACTTGCGGACGTTCCAGTTGGTCTTGGGGAAGTCCTCCGGCCGGAAGCGACGGCCCGACTCCATGACCGCCACGCGGTAGCCCTTCTCCGTGAGCCGGAGGGCTGTGACGCTGCCACCGAACCCGCTTCCAATGACGATCACGTCGTAGTCGGTGCGGGCGGCCATGGGGGAGACGTTACCGCTGTCTGACGCACCGTCATCGGTGGACGTCGACTTCGGTACCCTCGCACTGCGCGATGGTGGTGAGCACGAGCGTGGCGTGGAGGAGGTGCCCGGGTGGCACGGACCGCGAGTGGGGAACGCAATGGCGAATCCGGCCTCGGCAGCCGCCGAAGCGCCGCGCCGCACGCCACGCGCTCGGCGCTGCCTGGAGGCGTCGTCACCTTCGTGATGACCGACATCGAGGGCTCGACCCGCCTCTTTCGCAGGTTGGGAAATGCGTACATCGACCTGCTCGCTGCTCACCACACCCTGCTTCGGGAGGCGTTCGCACACCATGGCGGCGTGGAGGTCGGAACCGAGGGCGACTCACTGCTCGTCGCGTTTTCCAGCGCCGAAGAGGCGATTGCCTCGTGTCTCGACGGTCAGCGGGCGCTGGCGGCACATGAGTGGCCTCCCGACACACACGTGCGCGTGCGAATGGGGGTCCATACCGGTGAGGCCACCCCGGTGGGCGACGACTACGTGTCACTGGCTGTGCATCAGGTGGCCCGGATCAGCGCCGGGGCGCACGGGGGGCAGGTGCTCGTGTCGGAGGCGACCGTGGCGGCGGCAACGACGGTGCCCTATAGCGCGAGCTTGGTTCCCCTCGGGTCATTCCAGCTGCGCGGCTTTGCGACACCGACGCGGCTCTTCCAGTTGCAACATCCCGATCTGCGCACAGACTTCCCGCCATTGCGGGCCATCGGGGTGGTCGCCCACAACCTTCCCTTCCTCCGATCGAGCTTCGTCGGGCGGGCGCGGGATCGGGCGGCCCTCGCCGAGCTGTTGCGGACGACCGGCGTCGTCACGGTCGTCGGCTTGGGCGGGGTCGGCAAGACCAGGCTCGCAGTGCAGGTGGCGTTCGATGTGATGGACGGCTTCGCCGACGGTGCGTGGCTCGTCGAGCTGGCGTCGCTGACCGACCCGACGGCGCCGGCGCGGGCGGTCGCCGGGACGATGGGCGTCACCGAGCAAGCCGGTCGTGACATCGAGGACCTCGTCGTAGAGGCGCTGCACGACAAGGCAGCGCTCGTGATACTCGACAATTGCGAGCACCTGCTCGATGCGGTGGCGCGCCTCGCCGAGCACCTCTCTCAAGCCTGCCCGCATCTGGTGGTGCTGGCGACGAGCCGCGAGCCGCTCGACATCGAAGGCGAGGTCGTGTGGCGAGTGGGTCCGCTGCCTACCCTCGACCCGGATCGGGTCGCCGGGTTCGATGAGATTGCGGCAGTCGATGCGGTGCAGTTGTTCGCTCAACGAGCGGCTCTCGTCAGTCCAGGCTTCCAGCTGACCGAAGACAACGCCATCGACGTCGCCCGCATCGTCGCTCATCTCAGCGGCATCCCGCTCGCCATCGAGCTCGCTGCCGCTGCGCTCGCGGAGCGGTCGCTCCCCGGCGTGCTCACCGGGCTCGACGACCGCTTTGCCCTCTTGGCACGCGGACGCCGCACCGCACCCGACCGTCATCAAACGCTGCGGGCTGCCCTCGAGTGGAGCCTGGACCTGCTTGGCCCCGAGGAACGACGGCTGTTCTCGCGGCTGGCCGCCTTTGCCGGCAGCGGAACCACGGCGGCGGTGGCTGCAGTGTGCGCCGGAGACTCGGTCGCCGTCGAAGAGGTTCCTCGGATGATCGGCCATCTACGACGCGCATCGCTCTTGACGGCGCACGCGGACGTACCCGATCGGTGGTCGATGCTCGAGCCCGTCCGCGAGCTGGCGGTGCTCGAGCTCGATGCGTCGGGCGAGAAGGACGAGATGGCTCGCCGGCACCGCAGCTGGTACGCCGGCTGCGTCGAGGAGCTTGAGCCGCGTCTTGGGCGACGAGGTCAAGCCGCGGTCATGAAAGAGCTGGCCGCCGATCACGACAACGTGCGGCGGGCGATCGAGACCGCCGTGGCTTCCGGAGACGCAGAGATCGCGCTTCGCATCTGCGTGGCGATGACACCGTTCTGGACATCACACGGCGACTGGACCGAGGGTTGTCGCCGGTTCGAGACATCCCTCGCGCTCGACGGCGGCGGCGAGGGATTACGAGGCCGGGCCCAAGCTGCGTTGGGGAACCTGATGCTCCTACGCGGCGAGCTCGAGAGGGCCGGGTTGCTCTTCACCGCCGCTCAGCAGCGCGCCCGAGCATCGGACGACGAGATCACCACTGCCCGGGCCCTCGCCGGCCTGGGGTATGTCGCCTTCCGTCGCTCTCGGCTCAAAGAGGCCGAGGGCCTCTGGGAGAACGCGCTGACGAGTGCCGAGCGCGCCGGCGACCCACGGGTGATTGCCAGCGTCCTACGCAGCCTGGCGATCGCCACCGGTAGTCGCGGCGAGCAGCAACGCACGTGCGAGCTTCTGCAACGGGGGCTGGAGTCGGCCAAGGCCGCAAACGACGACCAGCTGGTGCGGCTGATACTTGGTTCGTTGGGCGAGATGCAGCTTTGGCTCGGACAGCCGCAGCAGGCCGAGGATGCCTACGGCGAGGCGCTCGAACTCGCCACCGAGATCGGCGATCTGTCCGCCCGACCGTTGCTCCTCGCCGAGTTGGGATGGCTCGCTTTCCTGCGCGGTGATCCGGATACCGCTCACCGACTGGCACTGGAGGGGGTCGAGCTTGCCGAGGACCTGGGCAACCCCCGCGTGCTCGCACATGCGCTCCGGCTCGCAGGCGAGGCCCAGGCACGCCGGGGCGCCTTCCCGGAGGCGGAGACGTTGCTCGATCGGGCGCTCGCCGTGACCGAGGAGCTGGGCGCTCCCGCAGAGACGGCAGGCGTGCGTTGCTCCCAGGCATGCCTCGCCCTCGACGAGCTCCGACTCGACGACGCCCGTGTGCTCGCCCAGGCGGCACTCGAGCTCTCGGGTCTCGGGCACACGATGCGCCGTACCGCACCCGGATGGGTGCTCGGCGCGGTTGCGCTGCAGGACGGCGATCTGAGCCTCGCCCGGGAACTGTTCGACAGTGGCCTCCAAGAGGCGGTCTACGCAAACATCCCCCGTCATCAGGCGAACAACATGTGGGGCTTGGGGCGGATCGGCGCCGTCGCGGGTCGCCCCGGGGAAGCGTTTCGTCACCACCTTCGTGCATTGGAGCTCCGGCAATCGATCGGTGATCGCTTCGGGCTCGCCGACTCGCTGGCTGCCATCGCCGAAGCAGCTGCCGGCGCGGAGCCGGACGCCGCGGCGCGCCTCGTCGGCGCAGCTACGGCCCTTCGCACCGGGGACGGGGCGGCGCCCACCGTGCGCGAGGCCGCGGAAGCCGGCGGGATCGCAGCCGCCTTGTCCGCCGTCGCCGGTCCCGAGGTCGCTCGAGCTTCGATGGGGGAAGGCGGCACGATGGGGGAGCGAGCAGCGGTGGAGGAAGCCATCCGGATCGCGGAGAGGTATCAGACCGGACCGCGCACAAACGGTGCGGGCGACGGCATCGACTACGGAAGGAGCACGTGATGGGATGGCTCGAGGGCGATGTGGCGATCATCACCGGTGCCGGGTCGGGCCTCGGCAGAGCGCTCGTAGACCGGTTCGTTGCCGAGGGTGCCTCGGTGGTTGGCGTGGATCGTGACCCCGAGCGCGCCGCAGCGGTCGAGGCGGCTCACGACGGCCGCGTTGCCGGCGTAGTCGGTGATGTCACGGTTGGCGATGACAACGAGCGTGCCGTTGCTGCCGCGGTGGATCGGTTCGGGCGGCTCGACACGTACGTGGGCAACGCCGGGATCTTCGACTACGGCGCCGGCATCGTCGACACGCCGATGGACCGATTGGATCGCGGTTTCGACGAGCTCTTCGCCGTCAACGTCAAGGGTTATCTGCTTGGTGTGAAAGCGGCGCTCGACGCGCTGATGGAGAGCCGTGGGTCGGTCGTGCTAACCGCCTCGATGTCGTCATGGCACGCAGGAGTCGGCGGCGTGGTGTACACCGCTTCGAAGCACGCCGTGCTAGGTCTCGTCCGTCAGCTGGCCTACGAGCTGGCCCCGCACGTCCGCGTGAACGGCGTTGCGCCGGGCTTCATGCGGACCGACATTCGCGGTCCGCAGTCGTTGGGCCTCGACAAGACGACACCGTCATCGATACCCAATCTCGAGGAGTTCGCCAGTTCGGTGGTGCCCCTTGGGTTCCTGCCGAGCCCGGAGACCTACACCGGTCACTACGTGCAGCTGGCGTCCCGCGCCAACGCCGCAGCCACCACCGGTGCCGTCGTCGAGTGCGACGGCGGGCTGGCGGTTCGTGGCCTCGGCTCGCCTCCGGGAGACTGACGCCGCCGCCCGCCACCCTCGCCCGTCCCCAATTCAGGGACCGGGGATACGCAAAGCGCCGTGTAGGTTCGAGACCAGAGGGTGACTGAGCCGCATGGCCGTTGCCCGCAGCCAATCGACCAAGGAGTGCGCTGGTGAAGATTGGACTGGTCGGGTACTACAACTTCGGCAACTACGGGGACGAGCTGTTCGTCGAGACATTCAAGTCGCTGTTCGCCGGCTCCGAGCTCACGATCTTGGACGGCGTTCGCCGGCACGATCCTGACCAGATCGCCGAGCAGGACTGCATCGTCATCGGTGGTGGCGATCTCGTCATCCCCTCGGCTTACGCCGAGCGGTACTGGGACCGCGCCCTGTTGACTCGACCCGTGTTCATCGCCGGGGTGGGCGTCGCCTCCCGCCACACGGTGTCGCGGGAGACGGTTCGACGGATGCGGCGTTTCTTCCAAGACCCCAACGTGCGGCAGGTCGCCGCCCGCGATCCGGTGAGTCGCGACTGGATCGTGGAACACCTGGCCCCACGGGTACCCGTGCGCTGGTTCCCAGACCCCGTCGCCGGAAACGCCTTCGAGAGAAAGCCGTCGACCGGCCGCACCCTCGGACTGGTCCTGCGGGCAAGGCCGGCAGTGGACTCGGACGCCCTCGAGGGCCTCGTTGCGCGCGCCTACGCACAGGGATACCGAGTGAAACGCCTCGTGCTCGGCACCGGTCTGACTGCGGAGCAGGATCTCACCGCGGCGAAGGAGCTCGATCTGCCATACAGTGAGGTCGTCGTGCGGGACACGATCACCGACCTCACGCAGGAGCTGGCTTCCTGTGACGTCGTGGTCAGCCAGCGCTTCCATGGCTGCGTCGTGGCAATGATGATGGGCATCCCGACAATCGGCATCGGAGCGTCCAACAAGCTCGCCACCTGGTTCGAGATGTTCGAGAAGGAGCCCTTCCTCGCCGCAACCGATGACGTCACTCTCGCCGGACGCTTGATCGATCCCATGTATGCGATCTCCCAGGGGACGATCGCCCGGATCAGGCGGGACGCCCGTGGCGGGCTGGGCGAGCTGCGCCGCGGAGTCATGGACGAGCGCAGACGCCGCAGGGGGCGCCGGCGCCGGCGTCGCCGTTACGGCCACGGCGAGCGCTACGGTCACGACCACTATGACGGCTACGGCGGGTACGGCCACCTCGACTCCGCCGAGATGAGGCACGCCCGCAAACGGGACCGATCGCCTCGCCTCGAGCGCGACCCCCGGGCCCTTCTCCACCCCCGGTCGGAGCTGAGTCGCTACCGCAACGCCCTCGCCGAGCGCAACGGGGCCGGATATGTCGAGCATGTCGATCAGCTCATCGACGCAACCCCCGAGCTGGCGTCACTGCCGGCCGCTACCCGGGCGATCGTCACGATTCCCGTCGCCGCCCTGGCCGAGCACCGCAACATCTACGGCACGCTCTCGCTGTACGCCCAGCAGGGAGCAGCCGCGCTCGACCAGACGACCGTCCTGGCCTACGTGAACTACCCCGACCGGGCGCGGCTCGACCCCCCCGACAGCACCACCATCGACGCAACGCTGGCCGCCATCGAACGTGCCTCCGTCGACTTCCCGGCGCTGCGGGTCGCGGTCGTCGATGACTCATTCCCGCACGGCGTCGCAGATGGCACCGGTGGCGTGATCGGTTACGTCGCACGCCGCATGTACGACGTCGCGATGTTGAGCGTCGAGCGGGCCATGCGGCAGGGCGGGCTGGCGCCCGATGAGGACGTCCTGCTCGTCCGCAACGACGCCGATGCCACAGGGATGGAGGCTCACTATCTCGACCGCCTCATCCGGGCCATGGGCGCCCACCCCGAGTCGGACGTGTTCCAGGGTGCGGTGCGCTGGGGGACGGCACACACCTGCGACTACCCCGGGTTTGGAGTCCTCGTCAGCGTCAAGGAGGCCTTGCGAGCGCTGACAGCCCGGGGCAGCGGACGCTATCGAATTCGCCCGAGCACGACGGGCACCAACGTGGCCGTGCGCATGTCGACCTTCGCTGCCGTTGGTGGGGTGGGTAACACGCGGTATTCGGGTGCGGGCGTCGACGACCTCGAGATCGGTATCCGCATCCACGAGGCCCGCCTTCGACAGGCGAGCGATGACCCGGGAGCGTCGCCCGATGCCGGCGCCCGTCGTCCGGTCCGGTTCGTCCCCGGCGCACAGATCGATGCGTCGGGCGAGCGGTCCTTCGCAACCTATTCGTCCGGTCGCAGCATCACTGCGACGTGGGACTCCTTCAACGCCGGAGCCCACGGCTACACCAGCCGGGTCGATGCGGCCGGGCCGAGGTCGGTCACTCCCGGCAGCATCGACGTGGAGGCCGCCATCGACCGCATCGAGCGCAGCATCGAGGATCTCGTCGGCTCGTGGTACACCGATCCCGCCCTCGTGGACACCGCACTGCGTCTCGTGATCGGGCGCCGCGATCCCTTCGGAAATCCGACGTACGAGGCCAGATGGCGCGAGGGACGATTCACGTTCATGTTCACGCCGGCGGGACGCCGGTGGCTGGCGACCCGGCTCCTCGGCGACGGGAGCGCCGGCGTCGAGCCCTACTGGCGGCGCTCCATGCGCTCGCTGTACGGATCGGTCTCGCCGAACGGCGAGCGCAGGCCCGCCCGCTTCGTGGCTGCGATTACGAGTCGCTCTGCGGCTGCCTGAGAGCGGCGGGGATCAGACCCCGGTCAGGGTGAGCCGATCTCACGTCCCATGATCACGTACGTGGTGGTCGTCCGCTCGAAGCGGAAGCCGCTGGCGAGGACCTCCCAGCCGCTCGACTCGTAGAGCCGGAGCCCGGCGGTGATCTCGTCGATAGTCGACAGCACGGCCCGGGGATGCGTCTGAGCGGCGAGCAGCGCATCGTGGAGGCGGCGGCCCAGCCCGAGCCGCCGGTAGTGCGGCTCGACGGCCAGCTCCACATACTCGAACGCATCGGTCAGCCAGTCGTCGGCGATCTCTCCCAGCGCTCCGCGCACCTGCTGGTGCCACCATTGGCGCGGCGTGCTCGTGTATCCGTAGGTGAAGCCCGCCATCGTGTTGCCGTGGCGCGCCGCGAAGCCGACGTAACCGGTGCGGGTCACGTGAACCGGCAGATGGTCTCGAAAGGCGGCAACCTGATCCGAGCCGCGATCGTACGGCGGCCCTGAGAACGCCGCTGCGTAGACGGCCACGGCCTCCGCGCCCCACGTGTCCACCGCCTCTGCGGGCAGGGGCTGGATCCGGATCGCATCGGGGCTCACGGCGGGAGAGAGGAACTCGAGTCGGTTGCCGAAAGGATCACGGACGTAGAAGCGCCGGTGACCTGGGAAGAGGTCGTCCCAGGTCACTTCGACGTTGCCCGCCGCAAAGCGACCGGCCAGCGCGTCGAGGTCGTCGACCATCACGCCGGGATGGCCCCGCCGTGCCGGGGTGAAGGGGTCTTCCTCGGCGAGGTGCAGCTCGAAATCGGCGAGCTTGAGCCAGAGGCCACCTCTCGTCGCCAGCGTGGCCGGCTTCTCCATCTCCTTCATGCCGACGACACCGGCGTAGAAGCCGCGTGCGACCCGTACCTTGCCGGCGGGGATCGTCAACTGAACGTGATGGGGTCGCATCCTCAGGCGCGCCATTCTATGGACGACCGACCCGGTGCTGCCGTCATCGACGCTGGGCGGATTAGCCTTTGCGGTCTGCCGCGGCGGTCGGACCGCCAACCGGCGAAACCACGCATTCCACGACGGGGTCGCAAATGACCGACTACGACCATCAAGCGATCGAGAAGTCCTGGCAGGAGCGCTGGGAGGCCGAGGGCCTCTACCACGCCGACGTCGACTGGAGCCGACCGAAGCACTACGCCCTCACGATGCTCCCGTACCCGTCCGGCGACTTCCACATCGGTCATTGGTACGCAATGTCGCCCTCCGACGCCCGGGCCCGCTACATGCGCATGAAGGGCTACAACGTGTTGTTCCCCATGGGGTTCGACGCGTTTGGCCTGCCGGCGGAGAACGCCGCAGTACAGCGCAACATCCATCCGGCGAAGTGGACCGCCGACCGGATCGAGCGGATGCGCGGCCAGTTGCGCTCGATGGGGGCGATGTTCGACTGGCGTCGCGAGGCGGTGAGCAGCGATCCGGACTACTACACATGGACCGAGTGGCTCTTCAAACGGTTGTACGAGCACGACCTCGCCTACCGGGGCGAGGCGCTCGTCAACTGGTCGCCGACGCTCCAGACCGTCCTCGCCAACGAGCAGGTCATCGACGGCAAGGACGAGCGCACCGGCCAGCCCGTCGTCCAGCGATTGATGGAGCAGTGGTTCTTCGCCATCACGAACTACGCCGACGAGTTGCTGCGCTACGACGGCATCGATTGGCCCGAGGCGATCCGCACGATGCAGACCAACTGGATCGGGCGGTCCGAGGGCGCCGAGGTCACCTTCACGACCGAGCATGGTGACGAGATCCGGGTGTTCACCACACGTCCGGACACGCTGTGGGGCGCCACCTTCATGGTGCTCGCCCCCGAGCATCCCCTCGTCGACTCGCTGACGTCCGCCGACCAGCGTGAGGCCGTAGATACATATCGAGAGCAAGCCGGCCGGCGCACGGAGCTGGAGCGCATGGAAGAGTCACGGGAGAAGACGGGGGTCTTCACCGGCGGCTACGCCGTCAACCCGGTCAACGGCGAGCGCATCCCGGTGTGGATCGCCGACTACGTGCTGCTGTCGTACGGCACCGGGGCGATCATGGCCGTTCCGGCCCATGACCAGCGCGACTTCGAATTCGCCCGTCACTTCGGCCTCGACATCGTGCCGGTCATCCGGCCCGAGGGCGAGGAGCCCCTGGTCGCCGACGAGATGACCGAGTCCTACGTCGGCCCGGGCGCGATGGTCAGCAGCGGTCCGATAGACGGGACCGAGACCAGCGACGCCAAGGGCCGCGCCAATCCCTCCATCGCCGCCACCATCGACTGGCTCGAGGCAAACGGCGCCGGTGTCGAGTCGATCAACTACCGGTTGCGGGACTGGTTGATCTCCCGGCAGCGCTATTGGGGCTCGCCAATCCCGATGATCCACCGCCAGGACGGGGTGATCGAGCCCGTGCCCGACGAGGACTTGCCCGTCATCCTCCCCGAGGACGTCGAGTTCCACGGGCGCAGTCCGCTCGCCGAGTACGAGCCCTTCTATGCGGCGACCGACTCGGAGGGTCAGCCCGCGCGGCGGGAGACCGACACGTTGGACACGTTCATGTGCTCGTCGTGGTATTGGTTCCGCTACCTCTCGCCCCACTACCCCGACGGCCCGTTCGACGCCGAGGAAGCGGCCTACTGGCTTCCCGTCGACACCTACACCGGCGGCTCCGAGCACGCCGTCATGCACCTCCTCTACGCCAGGTTCTTCGTCAAGGCGATGCGCGACATGGGGGTGTTCGCCGACACCGAGCGGTTGATGCGGGAGCACGGCAAGAACCCGGCAGGGGCCTTCGACGAGCCATTCATGATGCTGCGCAACCAGGGCCAGATCCTCGGCGAGGAGCGTGACGGCGACGTCGTCGTCGTCCAGGGTGAGCGCACCGGCAACAAGGTCATGGCCACGTCGGTGACCGTCGATCCCGACGCTCGTCCCCATGCCGGCACCGTCGTCGGCGAGCTGGTGCGCCGCACCGAGAACCTGCTCCAGGTGGCGTCCGACGGCGGTCTCGTCACGGTGGAGGTACCGGACACTGCGACGGTCGACATCGCCGCCATTCCCGGCACCAACGACGTGACCCAGCTGCGCCACCACCTCGAGGTGCAGCGCATGTCGAAGTCGAAGGGCAATGTCGTCAACCCGGACGACCTGGTGGAGCAGTACGGCGCCGACACGGTGCGGACCTACCTGATGTTCGCATTCGAGTGGCAGAAGGGCGGTCCGTGGGACAGCCGGGGCATCCTCGGCGCCCGCCGGTTCATCGAGGACGTGTGGAAGCTCGCCACCGCCGAGTACACACCGTCCCGGCCGAACCCCGACGCCACGGCGAAACTCCGGCGCTCGGTCCACCAGACCATCGCAAAGGTGGGCGCCGACCTCGAGGAGTTCAAGTTCAATACCGCCGTGGCCGCCCTTATGGCGCTGCGCAACGACATCCAGGAGGGACGGCGTGGCGAGGACGTCACACCCGAAGCGTGGGACGAAGCCGTCGAGACGTTGTTGCTGCTGCTGGCGCCGATTGCGCCGCACGTCACCGAGGAGCTGTGGCATCGCCGGGGTCACGACGAATCGATCCACCTGCAGGCCTGGCCGCAGTCGGATGCCGAGGTCGCCCGCGTCGAGACCGTCACGATGGTGATCCAGGTCGATGGGAAGGTGCGCGACCGCGTCGAGGTGCCCGCCGCCATCAGCGAAGAGGAGGCGATCGAGGTCGCGTTGGCCTCGGAGCGTGTCCAGGGCTACCTCGACGGCGGCGAACCGAGGACCGTCGTGGCACGTCCCCCCAAGATCGTCAACGTGGTGCTGTGAGCCGGCGCAGCGGGGTGGTACCCGAGCCGCTCCATGACTGAGCTCAATGCGGGCGAGGCGCTCATCCGCAGCGGCATCGACGTCGACGCCGTGCGTCAGGTAGTACCCCGTGTCGAGCCCTACGCGGTCCCGATTCGCGTCGCCCCGAACTGGTTCTCTCGCCTGTGGAGCACCGGCATCGCCGCCGTGGCCACCCCGTGGGCGGTCTACGTCCGGGAGCCGGTGCACGCCCGCATCGTCGCCGCCGCAGAGCCCGAGCGCACCGGCGTACTCGTCGTCCACGAGCTCGTCCACCTGGACCAGTTCGCCCGGCTGGGCGCCGTTCGCCACATCGCGCAGTATCTCGGTGATTACGTGCGCGGCCGGCTGGCTCGCCTCTCACACTGGGATTCCTACCGGTCGGTTCGTCTGGAGGTCGAGGCTCGTGAGATCGCCTCCCGTTTCGCACCGGCCGAGGGTCCGCGGTGACCGAGCGCACCCTTCGCAGTCCGTACCTGCCGGCCACGGAGTGGACGTACAACGACGTCGTGCTGCTGATCGTCGCTTGGTTCGCCGGTGCGTTGGTGGCCGGGATCATCATCGGTCCGGTGAACCCCGACGACATCGGGCCCGGGGAGGTGTCGATCGGCCTCATCGGCCAGTCGGCCGCCCAGCTGGGTGTGTTGGCATGGCTGTCGCAATCCAGGGGTACGGGGAGCTGGCGTGAGGACTTCGGTCTCGTGGCGCGTCTCGCCGACAGCTGGGGCGTGGTCCTGGGGTTCCTGCTCCAGCTCACGGTCGCGATCGTCATGGGATCGCTCATCCAGGCGCTGGGCCCCGAGGATCCTCCCCGCCAGGGGATCACCGAGGTCGCCGAACGAATCGAGGGGGGCATGACGACGCTCGTCTTCCTCTTCCTCATCGTCGTTGTCGCCCCGCTGGTCGAGGAGCTGGTGTTCCGAGGCGTCCTCCTCTCGCGGCTGCGGCGGACGATGGGGCCGAAGGCGGCGATTGTCACCTCGGCGGCCGTCTTCTCGCTGATCCATCTGGTGGACCCGGATGCGGTCTTCGCCGTTCCCGGGCTCTTCGTGATCGGGGTTGCGCTCGGCTGGGCTGCGCTGCGGAGGGGCAATCTGAGCCTGCCGATCTTCATCCACGCAGGGGTCAACCTCACCGGGGCCCTCGTCCTGATCTTCGGCAGCGACCTCGCCGAGGTCGCCGAAGAGGTGAATGCCCTGCTCCTGTTCTGATCCGCCGCATGCGGCAGGCTCGAACGTCTTCCTCGTGTCACCGTCACGTGTTAGCAATACGGGGACCCGGCGGTGGCGGCAGAGGTGGAGGCCGCGATCGACGCCCCCCAACTCACACGGATGGGCGCCGCCGCTGTGCTGCTCGCCGCCCTGGCTGCTGCGGCCTGGTTCTGGCCGGCGACGGCGCCGGCTCCGTCTGACGCCGGCCCGGCAATCGTGGCGGCTCCGGGCGGCCCTGGCACCGATGCCGTCACCGTCCATGTGTCGGGTCTGGTGGCGCAGCCCGGGCTCGTCGAGGTTGCGGATGGGGCTCGGATCGCCGACGCGATCGCTGCGGCTGGCGGTCTCCTGCCGGCGGCCGACCCGACGGTGTTGAACCTCGCCGCCCTCGTCCGCGACGGTGAACAGATTCGGGTGCCGGCGGCAGGCGAATTCGGCGACCCTGCGGCGCCGGGTGCCCCTGATGACGGGCAGGTACGCATCAACAGCGCCGATGCGAATGCGCTGCAGCAGCTCCCCGGTGTCGGGCCGGTACTGGCGCAGCGAATCGTCGCCCACCGCGAGAGCGAGGGTCCCTTCACCACCGTCGAGGATCTCCTCGACGTGCCCGGTATCGGAGAGGGAAAGTTGTCCGCGCTGCGCGATCTGGTCGCAGTTCCGTGATCCGGCGGGCGATCCCGGCCCATGGCCGTTCGATGCTCGGAGCCGCCGCGCTCGTCTGGGTAGGAGCCGTCGGCGGTCTGGCGACGGGTTGGTGGCAGCCGGCTGTGGCCGCCGGCTGTGCTGCAGCGGTCCTGGGGCGGAGGAGGGTTCGTCTGGCGCTGGCGCTGGCGCTGGTGGCCGGCGGGGCGGTGTCCGGCTCGGCGGCGGCGGCGCGCACCGAGGCGACACTCACGGCTCCGTTACCGGCAACGGGCACGGTCGACCTCGTGGCCGAGGTGATCCGGGAGCCGGTGACCTCACCCTTCGGCGAGCAGATCCTGGCCCGAGTGCGACACGGCGCTCCGCCTCTCCCGGCCGGGCTCACGATCGTGATCGAGCCGTGGGAGGCGATGCCCGTTGTCGCTCGGGATGTGGTCGCAGTGGGTGGGCGGCTACGCGATCGGCCAGGGACGCTGCGCAATGTGGCCTACCGGGCGACGGTCACGGGCGCCGATGTCACGGTGCTGTCCGCCACTTCTGACCCGGCGTTCGTCGTGGGCAACGGCCTACGGTCGGCGGTGCTCGACCGACTCGCCCAACACGACTCCGGTGCCGCAGCGGCGCTGGTCGCGGGCTTTCTGGTCGGCGAGACGAGCGGCCTCACGGCGGCGGCCCTCGACGATCTTCGTCGCGCCGGGCTCACCCACTTCGTGGCGGTCTCGGGGAGCAACGTGGCGCTGTTCCTAGCGGCGTGGTGGCTGGTCGCCGGGCCGCTCGGTCTGGGCCCCAGGCTGCGTGCGGTCTCCGGGCTCGCCGCCCTCGTCGTGTTCGTCGTCGCCACCCGCTGGGAAGCATCGGTGATCCGCGCCGCCACGATGGCGGGGCTCGTCCTGGCAGGCAGACTCGCCGGCGTTCCCATCGACGTGTGGAGGGCACTGGGTGGCGCGGTCGTCGCCCTGCTGCTCGTGTCCGGCCAGCTCGCCGTCGACGTGGGGTTCCAGCTCTCGGTCGCCGCAACGTGTGGCGTCCTCATCGGGATCCGCCTGGCGGGGCCGGCGCGTCGAGGCTGGGTGCGTACGGTCCTCGTCGCCACGGTGGGCGCTCAAGCGGCCGTGCTGCCGCTGCTCCTGCTCCACTTCGGCACCGTCCCGCTGATGAGCCCGCTGGCGAACCTGCTTGCAGCGCCGCTCGTCACGGCGGCAACGGCACTGAGTGCGATCGGGCTCGTCACCGGGACCGCACCGGTCGTCGCTCTGGCCCTGGCGGCGGCCCGGGGGGTGCTGGCAATCGCCGCCACCGCCGCCGGCTGGCCTCAACTCGATCTCACCGGCGTCGTCGTGGTCGCCGGCGTGGCGCTGACAGCCACTCGCCGCAGGCTGCGCCGGATCATGGCTGGCGGGCTCGCCGCCGCCGCCGTTGCCTGGATGTGGCCGGCAGCCCCGCCGAGCGTCCCGACGGTGACCTTTCTCGACGTGGGGCAGGGTGATGCGATCGTCGTTCGCGACCCCGGTGGCAGGACCATGCTCGTCGACGGGGGGCGCGACCCGGCCGTGCTGCGTGATGCACTCCGCCGCAACGGCGTGGCGAGGATCGACGTCGTTGTTGCGACGCACGGGGACGCCGATCACGTCGGCGGCCTCGCCGCCGTGGTGCCGAGCCGGGTCGACCAGCTGTGGTACGCCGGTGCGCAGGAGCGGGGCGACATGCTCGAGGAGCTGCTCTCCGTGGCGGGTGCGGCCGGAGTGGAGACCCGTGCGGTGGTCGGTGGCGATCGAGCCATGCTCGGGCTCATAGCGGTCGACGTGATCGGCCCAAGCCGACGGTATGGGGCCGAGAACGACGGGTCGATCGTCTTGTGGCTCACGGCAGGGGGTGCCTCCGTGCTGCTCACCGGCGACATCGAGGCGGTGGCGCAGCGAGAACTGCCCCGGCTGCGGCCGGACGTGCTCCAGGTGCCCCATCACGGTTCGGCGACCACCGATCTGAGGTGGCTCGCCGACACGGTCGGGGGCGTGGCCATCGTGAGCGTCGGCGAGAACACGTTCGGGCATCCTCATCATGCCGTGCTCGACGCCTTGGCTGCCATGGGCACCCGCGTCTGGTCGACGCATCACGACGGCGACCTGACCATCGAGCTGGCGGCGGCACCCGCCGACGCCTCGCGGTGACCCCCTCCGAATCCGTCATCGGGTCGCGTTACGCTCGCGTGATGCAGCCCGTCGTCACGATCAGCGGACCCAGCCAAGCGGGGCCGGGTGAGCGCGAGCTCATGATGGAGGCCGCACGGGATGCGTTGGCGCAACTCGGCGCCGGCGAGGTGGCACGTATCGACGTGCCGGGCAAGGGCAGCGGCGACGAGGCCGAGGAGAGCGGCCTACGGTCGCCTGTCGCCTCCATTGTCCCGGCGCTGCAGAGCGGATCACTGTTCGGCGACCGTACCTCCTGTCTCGTCGTCGATGCGAACGACCTCCTCAAGGCGGAAGCCGAGGTGATCGCAGATCTCGTGCGGTCCCTCCCCGAGGACGGATCGGTGGTGGCCGTCTTCGTGGCGGCCGGCTCGATCCGTGCGCCGCTGGGCAAGGCGCTCCGCGAGGTCGGCGAGACGATCACGATCGGCAGGGTGACCGAACGCACCGCAGCCGGCTGGCTGGCGAGCGCGGCGCGGGAGCGGAGCGTCAAGCTCGACGCCGATGCGGCGGCTGCCTTGATCCAGCGATTCGGCACCGATGTCGGCGCCCTCGGCAGTGCCCTGGATCAGCTTGCGGTCGACGGCGCTCCTGTGAGTGGTGGGGACGTGCGAGAGCGGTTCAAGAACCGCCCCGACGAGCCCATGTGGCATCTGGCCGACGCCATCGTCGCCGGCGACACCGGCCAGGCCTTGCGGAGGCTCGAGGACTTCCTGCTCCACGGCCACCCGCTGCAGTTGCTGGCGTTTCTCCAGAACGACGTCCGGAGGCGAAGCCTCGCCGCGGCGAGCGACGACTACGAGACCTTTGTCGAGCGCGATGGTGGCCGGAAGAGCTATGCGATGGAGAAGGTCTGGAAGCAGCGGAACCAGGCCCGGGCGACCGACTTGCGCAAGGCGCTCGGGGCTCTTGCTCGAGCCGACCTCCAGCTCAAGACCACCCCCGAACCGACCCACCGGGTCACGATGGAGCGCCTCACGGTGGCGTTGTGCCATTGGTACGGCGGGCGAGGCCGGTGAGGCGGCGGCAGCGCCTCAGCCGGCGTAGACGCGAACGGCCTTGACCTCGTACCTGAACGTGCCGCCGGGCGCCTCGTAGGTCACGGTGTCGCCGGCGGTCGCTCCCATGAGCGCAGTACCGAGCGGGCTGTCCGGCGAGGCGAGCAGCACGCCGGCGACCTTGTTCTCGGCGGGGGCGACGAAGAACTCCATCTCGTCGCCGTCCTCATCGACGACGGTGGCAATGGAGCCGATCCCGACGACGCCGTTGTCCTCGGCCTCGCGGACCTCGGCATTCTCGAGGATGTGGCGGATCTGGCGAATGCGCGCCTCCATCATGCCCTGGTCGTTCTTGGCGACGTCGTACTCGGCGTTCTCCCGCAGATCACCGTGCGACCGCGCCTCGGCGATGCGCGTTTCGATCTCCTCGCGACCGGTGGTCGTGAGTTGCTCCAACTCATCCTGGAGCTTCTGGAATGCGCTAGCGGTCAGCCAGGTCTTGGAATCAGACATGCGTGATACCTCGACGAGCGTTGGGGGATGTCAGCTGACGGAGCCGACTCGCTTGGCGAGACGTGCCTTGCGGCGGGCCGCCGTGTTCTTGTGGATGAGACCCTTGGACACCGCCATGTCGATCCGCTTCTGGGCAAGCCGCATCGCCTCCTCGGCGGCAGCCGCGTCGCCGGACTCGGCTGCCGCAACGGCAACCTTGACGCGCGTCTTCAGCTCCGAACGGAACGCCTTGTTGTGGTCGTGGCGCACCTGGTTCTGGCGGTTGCGCTTGATCTGCGACTTGATGTTGGCCATGCGAGAAACAAACCTCTGCGGTCGAAGGGAACGGCGGGAGAATAGCAGCACCCCAGCCAACGGTACAATGCCGCATCCCTCCCCGATGGGCTCATGAGCGACCTGGCGCGCATCCGCAACTTCTCCATCATCGCCCACATCGACCACGGCAAGTCGACGCTGGCGGACCGCTTCCTGCAACGTACGGGTGCGGTGTCCGAGCGCGACATGCGAGACCAGCTCCTGGACACGATGGACCTCGAGCGGGAGCGGGGAATCACCATCAAGGCGAATGCCGTCCGGCTCCTCTACCGGGCTCGCGATGGTGTCGAGTACGTGCTCAACCTCATCGACACGCCGGGCCATGTCGATTTCGCCTACGAGGTCTCACGGTCGCTGGCGGCATGTGAGGGTGCGCTCCTCCTGGTCGATGCGTCCCAGGGCATCGAGGCGCAGACCCTGGCCAATGCCTACCTGGCGGTCGAGAGCGGGCTCGAGATCATCCCCGTGATCAACAAGATCGACCTCCCGGCCGCGGACCCGGATCGGGTCGCCGCCGAGATCGTCGGAGTCCTCGGCGGATCTCCCGACGAGGTGATGCGCGTCTCCGCCAAGACCGGCGCAGGCGTCGAGGAGCTGCTGGAGACGATCGTCGACCGGCTTCCTCTTCCCGAGGGCGACGAGAACGGCCCCGCCCGCGCCCTCGTGTTCGACTCGTTCTATGACACATACCGCGGGGTCGTTTGCTACGTACGCGTCGTGGATGGCGAGTTGCGTCGCGGGCAGCGCGTTCGGTTCATGGCGACGGGGGTGGATGCCGATGCAGACGAGATAGGCGTCGTACTCCCGGCGACGACCTCGGTGGCGACCCTCCGCACGGGGGAGGTCGGGTACCTCATCACCGGGATCAAGGAGATCGACCTCATCCGGGTCGGCGACACCGTCACCGAGGCCGACCGTCCGGCGGCGGTCCCGCTCTCCGGTTACCGGGAACCCAAGCCGATGGTGTTCTCCGGCCTGTTTCCGACCGACGGCGACGACTTCGAGAGGCTCCGTGAGGCCCTCGAGAAGCTGCGACTCAACGACAGCTCGCTGGTGTACCAGGCGGAGACGTCGCGCGCGTTGGGGTTCGGCTTCCGATGCGGGTTCCTCGGGCTGCTCCACATGGAGATCGTGCGCGAGCGCCTCGAGCGTGAGTACGACCTCGACCTCGTCGCCACGGCTCCCTCTGTGGAGTTCCGCGCCCGGCTCACCGACGGAGCCGACATGGTCGTACGTTCTCCTCAAGACCTCCCCGATGCCGGCCGACTGGCGAGCGTGGACGAGCCCTTCGTGAAGGTGATGATCATCACCCCGTCCGAATACGTGGGGACGGTGATGGAGCTGGTGCAGCAGCGCCGCGGGACGATCGGTGAGATGACGTACCTGACGCCGGAGCGCGTGGAGCTGCACTACCGAGTCCCGCTCGCCGAGATCGTGTTCGACTTCTTCGACCAGCTCAAGTCCCGTACCCGTGGGTATGCGTCACTCGACTACGAGCCCGACGGGTACGGCCAGTCCGATCTCGTCCGTGTCGACATCCTTCTCAACGGCGTACCGGTCGATGCGTTCTCCACCATCGTGCACCGGGAGAAGGCCTACCACTACGGGCGAGCGATGGTCGACCGGTTGCGAGAGCTGATCCCGCGTCAGCTGTTCGACGTGCCCGTCCAGGCGGCGATCGGCGGCCGCATCATCGCCCGGGAGACCATCAAGGCCAAACGCAAGGACGTCCTCGCCAAGTGCTACGGCGGTGACGTCACCCGCAAGCGGAAGCTGCTCGAGCGCCAGAAGGAAGGCAAACGCCGGATGAAGATGGTCGGCCAGGTCGAGGTACCCCAAGAGGCGTTCATCTCGGCGTTGCGCATCGATGCCTGACGTCCCGCTCGGCGAGGATCCCCTTCCGGCCCTCGCCCCCAATTCGCCGGAGCTGGCCGACCTGGCGGGGAGCTGGCGTTCGGCGTACGTTCACATCCCGTTCTGCCGCCGTCGCTGTCCCTATTGCGACTTCGCCGTGGTGACGCCGGAGGAGGCACCCGAGGCGGGGATGACGACCCGATACGTCGACGCCGTAGTGGCCGAGATCGCCATGGAACCCCCGTGGCGCATGCTCGACGCAGTCAACTTCGGTGGTGGCACGCCGTCTGCGATTCCGGCCGGGCAACTGGGCCGCATCCTCGATGCGCTGCGCAACCGGTTCGGGCTCGCCGCCGGGGCCGAGATCAGTCTCGAGGCCAATCCCGAGGACTGGTCCGAGGAGTTGGGCGCGGCCTGGGCGGAGCTCGGTGTGACCCGGCTGTCGTGGGGAGCCCAGTCGTTCGATCCCTCAGTGCTCGCCTGGCTCGGCCGCAACCACACCCCGGAGGAGGCGGTCGCAGCGATCACCGGGAGTAGAAAGCTCGGCTTCCGGAGCGTGTCCGTCGACCTGATCTTCGGGGCGGCGGAGGAGCAGACCGACCGATGGCGCCATTCGCTTGCCCGGACGCTGGAACTCGATCCGCACCATCTGTCGACCTACAGCCTCACCGTGGAGCGCGGCACCGAGTTGTCGAGAGCCGTGGCCGCCGGCGCTCCGGCCCCCGATCCCGACGACCAGGCAGACAGGTACGAGATGGCGGTCGAGCTCGCCACGGCAGCGGGTCTGGTCCACTACGAGGTGTCGAACTTCGCGCTTCCCGGCCACCCATGCCGTTACAACCTGGCGACGTGGGCGCAGGGGGAGTATCTCGCCTTTGGGCTCGGTGCCCACGGCCATCGGGCTGGAGTGCGGCGGCGCAACATCCGCCGGCTCGCCGCCTATCTGGAAGCCGTCGAGTCGGGCAATCGACCGGAGGCGGGGATGGAATCGGTACAGGGTTGGGCCGCAGAGAAAGAGCGGGTTCTCCTCGGCCTGCGTCGCCGGGCCGGCGTCGCCATGGGCGTAGGAGGCAGGGCCCTACTGGCATCCGACGAGGGCAGGAGGCTCGTAGCGGCGGGCGTGCTGGCGGTCGACGCCGATCGGCTGCGGGTTGCACAGCCGCTCCTGACCGACGCCGTGAGTGTCGCGGTCTTATCACTCTCCCCCCGAGACTGCTAATTTTGGCCCATGCTGGATGACCGCAGAGCCAGGATCCTCGAAGCACTCGTCGAGGAGTACATCGGAACCGGCCAGCCGGTCAGCTCCCAGGCGATCCTGGAGCGGAGCGGTGTTGCCGTGTCGAGTGCGACGGTGCGCAACGACTTGGCGCGCCTCGAGTCTTACGGCTTCGTCAGCCAACCGCACACGTCGGCCGGCCGGGTTCCGACCCCGCAGGGCTACCGGTACTACGTCGACCACGCTACGCCGGGCCGGCTCCGATCTGCCACCCGCAGCCGCATCGAGGCGTTCTTCGCAGACGTCCATCGCCAGCTCAACCGGCTCCTCAAGGAGACGACCGGTCTGCTCGCCGACGTCAGTCACTACCCGGCCGTTGTCATCGGCCCCGGGTTCTCCGGCGAGCTGGTGCGAGCGTTTCACCTCGTCGCCCCCGCCGAAAGGGTGCTGTTGGCGGTGACGGTCTCGGGGTCCGGCCGTGTGAGCCAGACCGTCGTACGGCTCGACTTCGTCCCCGAGCCTGCCGCCGTCGAGGACGCCGAGCGTCTGCTCGCAGCTGCCTTCGAAGGCAATACGATCGCAGACGGCATCGCCGAGACGACCACGCTGGCGCCCGAGGCGCTTCAGGAGCCGACCAACGCGCTCCTCCAAGCCGTCGCCGCCGCTCTCCAGGGCGTGGATGCGACCACGCGCGAGGTGTTCATCGGTGGCACGGCGCAACTCGCCGAGCTGTGGCAGGACCTCGCCCATGTGCATCGGATCCTCGCCCTGCTGGAACAGGAGGCCGCGGTCCGCAAGCTGATCGGTGACGAGTTGGACGCAACGACCGTTCGTCTGAGCAACGAGATCGACGTCACCGACGTCGATCTCGCCGTCGTGTCGAGTCCGTACGACGCCGGGGAGCATGGGAGCGGCCGAGTGGCCGTCCTCGGACCGATGCGCATGGACTACCGCCGGACGATCAAGATCGTCGAAGAGGTCGGGGACAACCTCGGCGACAGCCTGGGGCGCTGATGCGCGACTACTACGAGATACTCGGGGTCTCCCAGGACGCCACCCAGGAGGAGATCAAGAAGCGGTTCCGTCGGCTCGCCCGTGACACTCATCCCGACGCAAACCCAGATGACCCGGCGGCCGAAGAGCACTTTCGCGAGATCGCCGAGGCCTACGAAGTCTTGTCCGACCCGTCGAAGCGAGCTCGCTACGACCGGGGCGACACGTTCGGCGGCGACCTCTTCAGCCAGTTCGCAGGACTCGACGAGATCCTCCAGCAGTTCTTCGGCGGCGCCGGGTTCGGCTTCGGGAACGTGCGCCGCGGGCCATCGCGAGGATCTGACGTCCTCGTCGCCGTCGACCTGACGCTGGAAGAAGCCGCGGAGGGCGTCAGCCGGGCGGTCGAATTCGCCGCAGCCACCATGTGCGCCGAGTGCTCGGGCAGCGGAGCGGCGTCCGGCACCTCGCCCTCCCGCTGTGACACGTGCGGCGGCGCCGGGCAGGTGCAGGTCAGCCGCAACACGTTCCTCGGGTCCATGATGACGGTCACGACCTGCCCGACGTGTAACGGCGCCGGTCAAACCATCTCCAATCCATGTCCCGTATGTCGGGGTGGCGGCCGCGTCGATGACAACCGCTCACTCACGATCGACATCCCGGCCGGGGTCGACGACGGTACCCGGCTGAGGCTCGCTGGCAGGGGCGGCGCCGGAGAGCGGGGGGCGCCGGCGGGGGACGTATACGTCCAGATCCACGTCATCCCCGATGAGCGCTTCCAGCGGCTCGGCGACGACCTCCACCACCGGCTCCGTCTCGGTCTCTCCGAGGCGACGCTCGGGGCTTCGGTCTCCGTCCCCACGCTCGGTGGCGACGACATGGAAGTCGACGTTCCCCCGGGAACGCAGCCGGGAACGGTCTTCCGGATCGCCCGCAAAGGGATGCCCAGGTTGCGGCGCCGTGGCTACGGCGACCTGCTCGTCGAGGTCGACGTGGTCGTTCCCACCGACCTCACGGCCGAGCAGGAAGAGGCTCTCCGCCACTACGGCGACCTGCGCGGCGAGGAGCCCGCAGGCAAACGCAAGAAGCGCCGCTTCCGCGCCGGGTGATCGTGCCTGGCGCCGATCCGCTCTTCGCCACCGCGGGGTTGTGAGCCGGCGTGCGCCACGTACCCCACGTCTACCTGCCCGGTCCCTGGGAGGGACCGACGATCGCCTTGAGTTCCGATGCCCGGCACCATCTCGAACGAGTCCTGCGCCGCTCGGACGGGGCGGAGGTCAGTTACACCGACGGTGCGGGCCGGCTGGGGACCGGGGAGCTCGTTGCCGGCGAGGTGACGCGAGGTTCCGAGGCGGAGCAGCGGCGAGCCCGGATGCTCACGGTCGTGATGGCGGCGCCCCATCGGACCGAACGTGCTCGGTTCGCAGTCGAGAAGCTGGCCGAGCTCGGCGTCGCCCGGTTGGTGTGGGTCGCCGCCGGGTACGCCCGGGGTTCGCCACCGCGCCACGAGAAGGCGCGGAAATGGGCGATCGCGGCGCTCCAACAGTCGCGAGGCGCCCACATGCTCCATCTCGCCGGACCGTGTAGCTGGTCGGAATTGAGCGTTGCCGAGTCCATGCTGATAGCCGACGCCGTTGGCGAGCCTCATCCCCCACCAGCCGGAGGTCGGCATCGCGATCGGGCCGGAAGGGGGCT
>JBFINP010000041.1:0-26382 GCA_041611095.1 Acidimicrobiia bacterium
CCCGCGGTGGGTCGAGTGGCTCATGGGGTTCCCGGACGGGTGGACCGACTTAGAGGATTAGGGAACGCAGTTGTGCCGCAGGTGGCCGAATACGTCGGGCGGTGCATTCTGGCAGCGGATGCGAGGTGAGATGCGGACACCAACCAAGTCGAGCGATTGGCGAGAATCATGCGACGCGCAAGCTCGCCGAGGTGACGGCGCGCGGGAGATCGTGGCTCACCGCGAAGGGTTCCGATCCTGGGGCGACTTCCTCGATCAGCTCGAGCGGTTCCTCAATTCTGAGGATGCGGCGAGCGTCGAGCATCGGATAGAGTGGCTCAGGCGGGCCCGTCGCATGTGGGGCAGCGTGGAAGAGACGGTGGAAGCGTGGCAGAGGTAGACGAAGGCGGGCAGAGCGGCAGAGTGCTCTGGACGCCATCGCAACGTGGCTCCGGATGGCGATTCGAGAGCGCCGACGGGCCCTTGCTCGACGTCTCCGGGCTCACGCCGAACCGCGGCGGGCTCCGAGCCTGGGTCGAGGTGCGATGGGCGGGCGACGTCCCAGCACCGCGGCTACTTCACGCATCCGACCGCAACCTCATGGGGCCGACCACGGCCAGCGGTCTCGCCAAGGCCGCGCACGACGCTCTTCCCGCGGTGAAGTTCCCCTGGCTCGAGGCGATCACCGAGGCCGTCTACTACGTGGTGACCGATCACCGCGCCGGAGTCGAGACCGTCGACCTCGCCGACGTCGCAATGAGCGACCGGCCGCGATGGCTACTCCGACCGTTCATCGAGCGCGCCGGAGCCACGCGCCTCATCGCTCAAGGTGGCTCATCGAAATCGCTTCTCGCCGTGGCGATCTCAGCGGCGGTCGCTGGCGGCCACACAAGGATCCTCGGTCTTCGACCTCAGGTGTCGGGCCCGGTGCTCTTCCTCGATTGGGAAGCGGACGCCGAGACCCACGCTGAGCGCCTCGCCGCGATCGCCACCGGATCGGGTACCGGCACGATCCGCGACGTGCTCTATCAACGGCACAAGCTGCCGCTCTATCGGTCGTCGGAGTCGGTGGCTCGAGTCGCTGACGATGAGGGCGCCGTGATGGTGGTGGTCGATTCGGCCATGCTGGCGCGAGGCTCGAGCGACGGCGCATCGGCCGAGGACTCGACGGTTCGGTTCTTCGAGGCGCTGTCGGAGATCGGGCTCCCGGCCCTCATCCTCGACCACAAGAACAAAGAGCAGATCCGCAGCAAAGGCGCCACCGGCGGTTACGGCTCGGTCGTGATGACCAACTCGGCGCGGGTCGTGTGGGAGGTGACGCGAGTGGTTGAGCTGCCGACGGACGGTGAGCTGCGGATCGTGCTGTCGATGACCAAGGCCAACAACACTCGCCGCGCCGCCGACGTCGCTTTGTCGTATCGCTTCGAGTCCGACGAGGACCGCCTCCACGCCGTGGAGCTCCGGCAGATCGCGCCGGGCCGGGTGATCGACTTGGCAGAGGGCGAGACGTTGCCGGATCGGGTCGCGAGCTATCTACTGAGCCGGGACGAGCCCGCGCTCGTGTCGGAGATCGCGCTCGCGTTGGCGATGAAGGACAACACGGTTCGGGCGGTGCTCTCGCGTCACGGCGAGCGATTCGAGCGAGCCAACCTCGAGGGCAAGGCACGATGGCGCGTCATCGGCGAGAATCGCGATGACGGCCAAGCGTTGCCGGTGCCGTGGTCGGATGACTGAGAAGGGTTCGCCGGTCGGCGAGACGCGGAGCGTCGACCGAGGGCGAGAAACGTGGCACTCCGCAGGAATGAGGAAGCGATGAGGCATGCAATGAGACGGGTGGCGGCGGTGGCCGTCGGTGTGGTGATGGTGGCGGCGTTGCCGCTGGCCGTGTGGCGCTCAAGTGCGCCGATGGCGGTGGCCGCGCTTGATTGTCCCGACGGGTGGAGTGCGGTGTGGGCGGACGGCCGGCGCATCGCAACCGTGCCGGACGGCGAGAGCCTCGAGGTGTGGAACTTCTTTGAGTCGGAGAGTGACGCCGTGATCCTCGCGGATGCGTTGGTGATCGGTGACGCTCCGGTGGCGAATGATGCGCGAGTGGTGTTGCCGTTCCCGTCGGTGGGGCCGGGCGCCGATGGTGTCTGGACGATCACGGCCGAGGGTCGCGCTTCGGTGTGCGTCCGGACGGTTGGTGTGCCGCCCACGGTGCCGCCCACGGTGCCGCCGACAGTGCCGCCCACGGTGCCGCCGACAGTGCCGCCCACGGTGCCGCCGACAGTGCCGCCGACAGTGCCGCCGACAGAATGCATCGAGGACGCCAACTCTCCGACCGGTTGGTCGATCGCCGGGACTGAGATCTCATGCACGCCGGTCACGGGTCTCGAGATAGGCCCGGTGACCGGGCTTGGCGTCGGCGGGCTCGCCGCCGGGCTGGCCTTCGCCATCGGCGCTCGAAGGCGGCGACTGGTCTGAGTCGCGAAGAGGGGGCCCTTCCGGGGGCCCCCTCGGCGTGGTAGTGCGGGGTGGTGCTCTATGCGGCGATGGCGGTGGTCTCGGCCGGGCTCAGCACCAGGATCGCTTCGATCAGGGCCATCACCTCGGCGAAGGTGAAGTCCTCGGAGCGGTTGAAGCGATCGGCGCAGTAGATCGAGGCGTGCTGGGCGTTGAGCATCCGGCGAGACCAGACCTCATAGACGTTCCCACGGCTGTTGCTGAGGGTGATGCGGTGAGCTTCCAGGCTTTTGTGGCAGGTGGTGCAGGTGGTGCGCATGGCGTTCCCTTTCGAGTTAGAAGGTGACGGTCTGGGTGATCGTCACGGTGGCGCTCGCCGGTGGCAGCATCTGGGGCCCGTTGCCGATGCCGAAGCTCAGCGTGAGAAGGGCGGCTGCTGCGATGTGGCGTGCTTTCCTCATACCCGTAATGTACCATAGGGCTTGACAAGTGTCAAGAGGTTTGGTACATTCTCCATATGAAGTCATACGGCGAGACCCAGGAGGTCAAGATGACTCAGAACAGCACTCAGCTCCCGGTCGTTGTCGTGCTCGAGCGGCGCACAACGATCAGCGGTCGCCGCGAGGGTTGGTTTGCGGCGGTCGAGGATGCCGCCGGCCGACGGTTCGAGTTCTCGAAGCTCGATGGCGTCGGCGGATTGAGCGGCGAGCCAACTTGGTACATCGACGCAGTGTTCGGCGCAACCGGGCTCCCGGTCGAGGTGCACGGCTTCGGGTCGAGGGCGTGCCGCAAGTCGGCGGCGTCGGTGGCGTTGGCCGAGAAGCTCGACGGCTTGGTGGCGAAGCAGCAGGAAGGGGCGAAGTGATGAGGACGATGCAGGAGAAGATCCTGGGCACCATCGAGGCGATGGCGGTGGGGGCAACCAATCCCAAGAGCGGCGTGAGCCCAATTCGGGACGGCTGGACACTCGAAGCCGTGAACGAGGCCACCTTCGCCAACCGTGGCGAAGTTCTGGTGCTCGACGGCTGGTCGACGGTGCTGCGGCTGGCGTATGACTTCCAGCCATCACACCACTCGGTGCTGATTGAGCGGCTGAGCATCACCGAAAAGGACCACCGCGGTCACGCGACGATCGTGAGCAGGTGGCGATGCGACACCTTCGACGGCATCGCCATCGCCGCCATGCTCTTCGATATCTACACGGCGCTGCAGGAGTACGTCGAGGCGATGACAGCGGGCGCGGGCCGATGAGGTACCGGGTGACGATCGGGCCGATCATGGGCGACCTTGCCATCGCGGGGTTCACGGTCGAGGCGGAGTCAACGTGGGAGGCGCTCGCCGCCGCAACGTCGCAGCTTCGAGCCATGCCCGACTGGTTGCCCGGTTTTGAAATCAAGTCGATGACAAAGATCACAAGGCAGGAGGTCGGAGAGATGAGAACCGGGATCGCGGCGGCGGAGATGATGCTCCGCGCCAAAGGCGTCGAGTGCGCCGTCTTCAACGGCGGCGGCGGCGTGATGTTGCTGAGCTTGTGGCTCGATGAGGACGGCGAACGGGCGATGTACGCCGACAACCACTCAGGCGACTTCGAGAGCGTTGCTGTCTTCTACTACGACGGGCCGTTGGCCGAAGGGCGTGAGATCTGGCGGAGCCGTGAGGGCGCAACCTTCGAGGATCCGGCGGTGATCGAGATGCTCGCACGGATCGCGGGCTGGCAGAGCCGCTCAGACGCTCGGAGCGCCGCCGGAATCCTCGGCGTGCCGTATGCCCGCATTGACTTCCTCGACGGCGAGGTGGTGGCGGTGTGCCCGCTATGCGGGGCGTTTATGGCCGCGGACCCTGCGGCGTATCTGAGCACCGATGAGGATGAGCTGCCCGGCGATCCGGGCGATCTCTTCAAGAGCGCCTCGGCGATCTATGCGGTGCACTACCTGGCGGTGCACGAGGTGCACGTCAACGAGGACGGGAGCGAGCGATGAAGTTGGCAGCGAGTGAGGTTGGCGGAGTGTTCGAGATCGCCGAGATGGTCGGCGTGGCGCCGGATACGGTGCAACAGTGGATCAAGCGATACGGCGATTTCCCGGAGCCGTGGCGGAAGGTGCGGTCGGGGCGGTTGTGGGCGCTGCCGGTCGTGCAGGCTTGGGCGCTGGGCCGCGGATTGCCTAGGCGATGAAGCGAGAGCATCCGGACGGATTCACGAGAGTCAAGCGCCGAGCCCGGAGCATCGGCCGGAGCTGCATGCACTGCGGCCGGTCGGCGACCGTGACGGCTCGGCGTTGGGTCTGCGGCAAGTCGAGAGATGTGCGGTACTGTGAAGAGCACGCGGCCATCATCATCGACGGGAAGGCGTGAGAGGTGGCAACGGTCCCTCGATCAGTGATGTGTCCTCGCCGCTGCGGGCAACGGCTCGAGTGGGCTGAGCCGCTCGACGCCAGCGCAGCGGTCTCTCGAGTGCTCCGCGCCAAGGCCATCGAGCGTCATGCTCAGTGGTGCTCGGCGAAGGTTGTGCTCACCGGGGGCGCCCAGCGGTGAACTTGCCGTGGCTCATCGCCGTTGGGCTGGGCTTGTGGCGGGCTCTCGTGAGGCTCTGCGGTCTCGACCGGCCGGAGCCTCTCGAGAGGCTCGCCGATGCTGACTGGCGGCGATGGCTTACGGATGAGCGGCACCGAGACCTCTCGACGTGAGTGAGCTCATTCATCGAGCTTGCGGGTGAGCGCCACCACAATCGCGGCGAACAGTGTCACCACGGCGATCGCGATGACCAACTCCGCCGTCACGGCTTGCAGGACCACCACGGCCACGCTTCCGGGTCGCCGGGCTGGTCGATCCAGATGGCATAGGCGACGGCCAGGTTCGTCGCCGGGTTCAGCCATGATTCGGCGGGCCCATATTGGAACTCCCACAGGGGCCGGTGGATCTGCATGAGGCCCCAATCGTCGGTGTCTGAGATCGCGCCAGGGTCGCCGCCCGACTCGCACGCCATCACCGAGAGGACTTGATCGACCGGCCAAGGATGAGCCGCGGCCAGGTCTCGCCATTGCTCAACGCCAGCGGTCGACCTCGAGCTGCCACCGGCCGATGGCGATGGCGCCGGCCGTGGCTTTGCCGGTTCCCGGTAGGGCCCATTGAGGTCGATGAGGCACTCGAGCCGGTCGGCGCGGAGATGCTCGAGGGCGTGCGCCTCTTCGGCGACCCACACTTCGGCGGCGAGCGGCTCGAGGTGCGGCGGGGGTGGCGTCGGGCCCGGAAGGCCGAGCGCGCACGCGACGGCCAGTGGTGCAAAGAGCAAGGGGGTCACCTCCGGAATGGCGGTGACAGAAGGGTAGCAGGAGGGGCCGCCCGGCCGTGGCTATCACGGGCCCAGGTGCCGGGCGGCCCGCACTCCCGGAGGTCGGAGCCATGCGCTCCGGCCGGGAATGTTACTCGATCGGAATGAGGCGGGTACCGTCGGCGTCGACGGGATCCTCGAGTGGGGTGACAACTCGCCGGGCGGCGTACGTGGCGACACCTTGCCCAACGGCGATGATGGTGGTGGCGGCGAAGGCGAGCTGCTCGTCGGTCAGGTCGAAGCCAAGCGCGGCGATGATGAGCGCGATGATCTGCGCGGCGAAGGCGGCAGCGTTGCGGATGGCGAGCGGTTCCGGTCTCTTGGTCGGCCTCATGGCGCGGGTTCCCTTCTATCCGTTCTCGATGCGGTCGATCAAGTCGGCCCAGAGCGCCTCGGTGTCAATGTCGGCGGTGGCCTCTTCGTCGGCTCCGGTGTTGGTGGGCGGGATGCCGCCAGCCATCCACCACGCCGGGATCTCGCGGTTGGCGAGCTTGGCGATGCGGGCGGCGAGGTCGGGTGGTGAGAAGTCGGCCAGCGTCGAGTCGAGGCCGGCGAGGGTGAGCTTCCCGGCGGCGACCTCAGCGGCGAGACGGGTGAGCCGCTCTTGGGCGTTCTCGCCGGTGTGAGCTGCGCCGGTGGGTGGCGCTCCGGTGCGGTTGATGAAGATGCGGACGATCTCGAGTCGAATGGCGGCGGTGCTCATGGTTTCCTCCAGGAGTAGCTTGACGGCTTGGCGGAACGTGGGAAGGTCGAGAGCCGGGTCGATCTTGCGGCGGCTCCAATTGCGGTGGCCGATGATGGCGACCAGGGGGTCGAAGCCGAGGTGCCAACAGATCGCGGCGGTGAGGGCGACGCCGGTGCGGTACACGTATCCGTCGGGCGGGAAGTCTTCGGGCCCGTCGCCCTCGAGTTCTATGCCGATCCACCATCGGTTGCCGCCGCCGGAGTCGGGCCCGGGGTTCTCGAGGGGTGCCTGACCGTTCTGGACTCGCTCGAGCTGGGCGAGGTCGCCGCTCCCGGCGTGGTTGCAGCGGTTGGCCGCGGGGTCGGCGACGAGCCACGCTTGGTTGGCGGGGTTGTCCTCGACATAGAGCGGCACAAGGGGCCCGGGGGTGGTGGCGTTGCCGTTGAGAATCGTTGACAGCCGGGTGTTGTCGCTCGCGGTGTGATGGATCATCACGCCGACGGGGGTGAAGGTGGTCGCGGTTGATTTGCGGTCTCGCCAGCCTTCGACTTCTGAGAGCTGGACGCCGAAGAGCGCGGCGGCGTCGGTGAAGGGTCGACCGAGTTGGTGTGGGGTCATGATCCTCTCTTCCCGTCAGAGGTTGAGCCACCGTGAGAGCGGCACGCCAGCGGCTCCGCCGGCGAACATTGCCAGGGTAGCGGCGGCGATGAAGAGTCGCAGGTATAGGCGCCACTCGCGGCGGATCTCATCGACCTCATCGCGCACCGTGTCGTTGCTGGCCTCGAGCATCTCGAGGCGCTTGATGACGCCACGGTTGCCTTCGGCCCGTTCGCCTCGAATCGAGCGGCTCAGGCTGGCGACCTCGCGGCTTATCCGTTGCATTCCGGCGGAGATATTCTCGAGCCGTTCGTTGATCGCGGCGAGTTGCTCCGACTGAGATGCCACCACTAATACCTCCGGCGTCACGGTTTCCATGCGCAATGATAGTGGTGGGCGCCGCTCATGGTCCGACCGTGAACCAAGAGGTACCGTCGGAGAACTTGAGCTGGTTTGTGGTTGAGTCCCATCGAAGAGCGTTGGGCACGTCGGCGGCCGGTGGGAGGCTGGCGGTCGGGACGTCGATCACGTCCTCGCGGCGGACAGCTCGTTGGGCGTCGGCGCCGTTGAGTAGCGGCAGAGCGGTGCGGTCGGGGACCATGACGGCGCCGAGCCAGTTGTCCTTGAGGAAGGCGGTGGTGGGGGAGATGACGTGGAGGATGCCTCCGTCGTAGTCGCCGGGCGATGCCTCGACTCGGACGTTGTTGATGAAGTTGCGGTTGAAGCCTTGGGTGTTGTTGACGGTGACGCGGAACACGGCGGCGCCGGGATCTTCGCCTCCGGCGAGGACGTGGATGTCGTCGAAGGTGCCGTAAAAGATGGGGCCGGATCGGTTGCCGCCGTTGGTAAGGGCGAAGTTGAAGACGGCGCGCGAGCCGCCGCGGGCTTGAATCTTGCGGAACGTGGCACCTTGCAGGTTGTTGATCCGGAACGTGTCGAGGGCGGCTTGGACGGAGACTCGTTCGATGAGACATTCGGGGTTGAGGATGAAGGCGATGACGCCGACGTCGATCGTGTTTGTCCAGATGGCGCAGTCGCGGAGGTGGGCGTTTGTGCTGAGTTCGACGACGCCGGTGTAGGCGGTGCCGGTGGCGGTGATGGAGAGCCGCTCGAGGCGGCCGTTGAGGGCACTGACGGGGGCGAGGGCTCCGCTGGGTGTGGCGCCGGTGGTGTCGATTTGGATGTGGGTGGGTGCGTCGAGGCCGTGGCCGTCGTCGGGGACGTAGTCGTTGGCTTCGTGGGCGATGCCGGTGCCCATCACTGCGAGGCATCCGCCGCCAGCGGCGGGGGTGAGGTCGGGATCGAGGTGCAGGGCTCGCCCGACGAGGGCGGAGCCACCGTTGGCGGCGCCGCAGTAGAAGGTGCCGCCGGAGAGCAGCACGGCGCCGAAGGCTTGCTGCTCTGCCCACCAGTCGATGGCGGCCTGGATGGTGAATTCGTCGTTGACGCCGGAGGCTACAAAGTCGGCGCGGGCTTGGATGGTCGGCGGTGCGTTGGATGCGGCGACGACGATAACCGGCATGGCGCCACTGACCGGCACAAGCCCGGATGCTGAGCCGGAGGGCCCGCCGACGTCGGCGCGGTCGGTGGCGAGTTCCTCGAAGCGTGTGAGTAGTCGGCGCATGCCTTCGGCCTGGGCGGCTTCGGCGGTGAGCACGACGCCATCGAGGTCGAGTTCGTATGCGTCGCGGTCGCGGCCCTTCACGGTGATCGCGTGGATGCGGCGTTGGGCTTGTCCGGCTCGAGTGACGGTCTCGATGGTGTCGCCGAGCTGGTAGTCGATGAAGGGTTCGGAGTCCTGGCCGCCGATGACCTCGAAGCGTGAAGCCTCAAGCGTGAGCCGGCTGGTGAGCTCAGCGTTGGCGAACTTTGTGAGAGTGGTGGCGTCGTTGATCGACGTGTCACGCACGAACTTCTCGCGGCGGCCCCAGGTGGCGATCGCTCCGGCGTCTTCGACGGTGACGGTGAGCCCGTCGGCGCCTTCGGCGCGCACGGCCGTCGCTGTCGGTTCGTTGCGGGTGAGGTCGCCGCCGCCGATATCGCGGCCCATGATGACGGCGGCGGTCGGTGTCGAGTTGCCCATTTCGCCGGGGTTGAAGACGTCGAGGGCCCAGGCGGTGCCGTTCCAACCGACCGCCCATTCGTAACCGAGGCGGGCGAGCTGGTCGAGTACTTGGCCGATGCTGCGGCCGTGGGTGGCGGTGAATGAGATTGAGGCATCCCAGGCGTTGCCGTTGCTGTCGAGCGTGGTCGACCACGATGAGGTGTCGAGCCAGGTGAGCGCGCCTCGAGTGACAGCACGGGCGATCAGCGCGTCGAGGATGGCTCCGACGGTGGCGGCGGGTTGCCCGGGATACAAGCGAGCGTCATCGAGGTAGTTGGGTGATGGGTTACCGGTGCCGATGTAGGCGAAGCGATAGATGATCTCGTCCACGCCATCGGGGATGGTGAGGTCGGTGAGATTGTGCGGGTACCAAGTCGCTTGTGACGTCTGGTCGTCGCGGGTGCCGATCAGGTTGCCTTCAATGTCCCGCACGACGAGCGTGTAGGTGTCGTTGGGTGCGGTGGGTTTGATGTTGTACAGCTCGGCTTGATAGAGGCCGCCGGGGAGCACTCGCAGGCGTTGCTGGACTCCGGCGAATTGTCCGAGCGGGTTCATCTTGAGGGAGTAGGTGCCGGTGCGCACGGGATCGGGTGCGGTGGTGACTTGAAAGCCGTTCGACGCCATCGGGCCCCAAGGTGAGAGTTCCCAATAGGTCGGGACGAACACGCCGGTCCCGACGGCGTCTTCGCCCTCGCCGTCGGTTTCTTCGAGCGACTCTTCGAATCCGCCGTTGCCGAGGATGCTGTCGGCGCCCCAATACCACTCCGGCATTCCGGTCGAGAAGGGCTCGACCTCTGTGCGGTAGAGCACGTCGGCGATGCCGGGCCCGGTGAATCGGACGCGCTGATTCTCGGTGGTGGGTTCGTACTTGCGGCGAGCGTAGAAGGCGCCGCGACGCTGGTCGCCTTGGTAGGCGACGATCAGGGAGCCCTGTGCGCCGGTGAGGATGGCGGCGGCGGCTGGGTCGTTGAGGTCGAGGGTGACTTCGCCGCGGCCGGTCTTTGATATGCCGAAGTCGAGGTCGAAGGCGACGTGGGCGAGTGGCGTGGCTCGAGTGGCGGCGAGGTGCGGGAGATCCTCGGCCTTGAGTGTCCAGGGGGTGCTCATCGGTAGGAGTCGCGCCAGCGGATGGTGCCGCCCACGGTTTTCGTGAGGGTGACGGTGCCGGGCTCCCAGAGCTGCCACCAGGGGACGTTGGTGACAAAGTTGATCGAGTTGTCGGCGCCGCCCGGGTTGGTGAGGATGGTGCCGGCTCCGACGTCGACAATGGTGGCGCCGCCGCCGAGGATCTCAACGTAGTCGCCGGAGGCTTGGTGAGTCCAGCGGCCAGCTCCGGAGAACTCGAGGATCATGTCGGAGATGGGGGCGTCTCCGCCGACGGCGACGCTTGTGCCGGTGGTGCTTTGCTCGGTGGTGGATCGCCAGAAAGGCCACACGGCGGTGCAGGGAATGAAGATCTCGTTTTGTGAGCCGCCGCCGGTGCCGGTCGCGGGTAGGCCGGGACGGATCCGGATCTGCACGTCGCCGGCGTCGGGGAGGGTGCGCTGGATGATGACGGGGGCCCGGGTGGCGACGAAGAGTCGCCGGATGGCGGAGAGGTTGGCTTGGAGATGACCGGGGCGGCCGTTGATGTGGGTGACGGCTCCGGCTGAGTCGGTGTCGCGGATTCGTCCCTTGATTGTGAAGGCGCCGACGCCGTAGAACTCGACCACGTCTTCGGATCGGCCCGGCTTGTGAGGGATAGTGACGTCGACGGTTCGGAGGTCGGCGCCGCTCTCCGGGATGATCCGCAGCGACGTCGGCTCGAGGTAGTCGGTGAGGGCCTCGAGGCTGCCGGATGGTCCGGCTTGGATGGCGTAGTCCCAGCTCATACGCCAGCACCATCGAGGATGACGTCTTCGGCGATGCCTGCGGTGATGAGCGCCTCGGCGACTCCGGCGCGCACTTCGGATCGTGTGGCGCCGAAGGTGTTACCGGTGAAGTACAGCACGGCTCGAGGTGTGGCGTTCATCACGGCTTGGGTTGCTGAGTTGGAGAGCACGGTTCCTCCGACTGCGGGGACGATGATCTCAGGGCCTCGCTCGCCGACGAGAAGGGGCTGCAGCGCGTCGAAGTCTCCGCCGGCGGCGAGAGGCGTGAGGGTGATGCCGCTGCGGGAGCGACCCTCGAAGACGGTGCGGAGCCGCTCTTCGACGTTGATGACGGTGGTGACTTGTGTGCCGTCGAGGACGCCGAGTTGCTCGAGCAGATCACGGGCGGCGTCTTCGGAGATCTCGAGCGCGGTTGAGATGGCGAGGATGGCGCTGTTGAGGTCGCCGGTGTCGATCTGGTCGAAGGCGGCCTGGGTGTCGAGGACCGCGGCGGCGAGTTCTGCCTGCTCGGCGGCGCTGCGCTCGCCGTCCTCATCGACACGCTCGAGGGTGCGCTGATAGCGGTCATATGCGTCGATTGCTGCGAAGACGGGTGACGCTGCGGCCTTGAGTGACGCCGCGAGGCCGCGCTGCGCGTCGTCGGCGGCTCGGAGGTGAGCGGTGAACATCTCGAGGGGTGTGAGGCTGGCGACGGTCGCTTCGGTGGCCTCTTCGGTGGCTGACGCGGCGAGACCGGCGAAGCGGGCCCGGTCGTGCTCGGCTTCGGCGGCGATCATCGCGGCGAAGGTCTCGTCCTCGAGCGCTCGGCGATATCGGAGAGTGACGTCGAGAAGGTGTTGAGTGGTCTCGGCGGAGATGCCTTGTTCGGCGGCGAGCATGGCACCGGCCTCGGCGGCGGCGCCCATCTCGGCGGCGGTGAGGCCGAAGTCTTCCTGAAGGCGGGTCAGGTTGAGTGAGGTGAGGTCGCCACGCTCGGCGAGCACGGCGAGAGCTGCGCCAACGGCCCGGATCGGGTCGACGTCCTTGGCGAGTTGCTCGCCGACAAACCGGGAAGCCTCGAGGAAGCTGAGCAGCTCTTGCTCGGCTGGGGTGAAGTCCGGGAAGTTGATGAACGGGCCGAAGAGGGTGTCGAGGTCGTTGGCGAGTTCTTGCTGTTCCTTGCGGATCCGGAGCTTGCCGATCCGGAAGCTGTCGGCCATATCGGCGAGGCCGCCAGCGATATCGGCGGCGGCTGGGGCGACGGATGCGCCGAGGTCAACGAGGGCGACAGCCAGGTCGCCAAGCGCGGAGACCGCCTCGAAGATCTCGTCCTTGTTCTCGCGGAGGGCGTCGGTGAGCTGCGGGAGGATGCGCTCGCCGGTCTCGGCGAGGATGCCGGACAGCTCGGCTTGGAACTGTTGCAGCGCGAAGCCGCCGTCGTCGGCGACGGCTCCGAAGGCGGTGTCGAGGCTTCCGGCGGAGTCGGCGACGCCGCGGAAGACGTCATCGACGGCTCCGGCTTCGGTGTTGAGGATGGTGAGGACGCCGGTGAGGGCTCGCACGTTGCCGAAGACTTTGGCGAGCGCTTCGGAGTCGCCGCCAAGTCGGGTCTCGAGGGTGCGGAGCGTGTCGAGCAGTCCTCGGTCGGCGAGGTTGGCGCGTACGTCTTCGACGGTGAGGCCGACGGCGGCGAGGGCGTCGCGGGCTTGGACGGTCGGGTCGAGAAGGGCGTTCAGGGTGCCGCGGAGGGCGGTGACGGCTTCGTCGGCGTTGAGGCCGGATCTGGTCATCACGGCGACGGCGCCGCCGACTTCCTCGAACTCGACTCCGAGGCTCGCAGCGATCGGAATGACACGGCCGAGGGCGCCGGCCAGCTCAGGGGCTTCGGCTTTGCCTTCGCGGACCGTGGCGACGAGAACGTCGACGGCTTTGCCTGCGTCGACGTTGGCGAGGCCATAGGCGTTGATCGCTGAGGTCGCGACGTCGGCGACGATCTTGGTTTCGCCGAGACCGGCGGTGGCGGCTCGAGCGGCTTTATCGAGCGTGTCCATCGCGGCGGCGCCTTCGATGCCCGCCGAGGTGACAAAGAACAGGGCGTCGGCGAGTTCCGCGGGGCCTTGCCCGGTGGCGCGGGGGAGGTCGTTGGTGAGCTGGTCGGCCCATGCGTCGAGTTGATCGCGGTTGACGCCGACGAGGCCCTCGATCCGGGATAGTGTCGCCTCGAGCGGTAGGAACTCTTTGACGCCAGCGGCGCCGACGGCGCCAGCGGCTCCGACGATCGCGGCGCCAGCTCCGGCGGCGACTACGCCGAGCCCGGTGAGCTTCGATCCGACGTCATCGACGGCCGAGCCGAAGAGCCGCACGTCGCCGGCGGCGCCCTTGAGCTGCCGGGAGAAGGGGCCCGCTCGGAGCAAGAGATCGACAACGACTCGCCGATCAGCCATCGCCGCCGCCCTTCGGGAAGAGCGCAACTCGCAGACCGAGCTTGGAGCCCGGCGCCTCGCGAGTCTGGATCTCTTTCATGGCGATCCTCTTACATGATCGGCAGAGCCACAGGTCGGCTTCGTATTCGTCCTCTTGCCACGGGAAGAGCCCGCAACTCGGGCACCGGGTGGCGTGCTCTTGTACCCAGGCGATCGCCTTCTCTTGGTCGTCCTGCGGCCATGCTAGGAAGACGGAGTGCGGGAGACCGTGACTCGAGCAGTATTCGAGCTCTAGCCGGAACCGTTGGTCGAAGCGGAACCGGCGGCGGTAAAAGCCACGGTCCTCGGCGCCTTGTTGACGGCGAGGGCGGCGGTGAGCAGCTCGGACACCTCGGCGCTTGACCACTCATCCCAGAGGGCCCGGGCGTCTCCCTCGGTGAGCGTCGGTGACGTGAGCCCACAATCTGGGCATTCATCGGCGACAGCGCACGCTGCGAAGAGCGCCGGTGGGAACTCATCGGCGTTAAAGCCGAGACGCTTATCGTCTTCGTCGCCTTCTCGCGGTGGGTGGTCATCGAGCAGCTTGTCGTACTCGAGTCGCGGGAGGGCCTCGAAGATGAACGGTGCTCGGCTGGCCTTGATCCGCTCTTCCAGCTCAGCGATCTCGGCCGCGATGGCTGGGGCCCGTGGCCGTTCGTTGGTCCGCATATCCTGCGCGATGGCGAGCCGGTGGGCGTCGCGCAAAGCGGCATGGTCCTCGCCGAGTTGCGGCTCGAGGAGGATATGAACGGTGCGGCGGTTGCGGCGCTTCCGGGCCCGGTATTCGGCGAATGTCGCCGCGGGCTCGGTGCTCATGCGGCGAGCGGGAAATCGATCGTCGGGACGGCGGGCACGGCGCACGTAACCGAGAACTTGCGCATCTCGTTCCGGGCGAACGGCGAGTCGTTCTGAGACACAACCTCGATCGGCCACAGGTCGACGTCATCGCCGATGGCCCAGGTGCCCGCGGTCGCGAGCCCTCGAGGGGCAATGGCGAGGTAGCCGGTGGTGCCTCGCGGGAGCGTGGTATAGGCGGTGTCATTCGCCTTCACATTGTCCCGGAAGAACTCGGCCGTGAGCGGCTGGCCGCCATAGGTGCCTGACGCTGTCTTGTTGAACTTGCTCGACATATCCGCGGCGTCAACGATCGAGCCCTCGAGGCTGGCGTTGAGACCACCCTCGGGCAGGAATGCCGTGAGGTCGGTGCCTGCGTTCAGCTCGGTCGAGGTGGGCGCCGCTGGGTCTGCGACCGTTGGCACATAGTGCACCTCAATGGTTTCCGCTCCGATGTAGCGGCTCACTTGTCACCATCCTTCGTCTTCGACTCTGGGGCCTTGAGCGGGCCCTTCTTCCAGCCCTTCTTGGCGAGCGCCGGGAAGGCGCCGACCGCCACCGTGGTCTCGAGCTTGAGATCTGGGTGGTGGATCGTCATGAACATCAGCGCGGGCTCCTTCGGGCGTTCCTGGGGGATAGCTTACGGGTCCGGAGTGCTGAGAACGTGGAACTCATCAACGGCGTAGAAGAGCGGCGGTGATTCGTCAGGGTCTCGATCGACGGCTCCGCCGACGCCAAGCTCGATCCGGTTGATGTGGCGGCCGGCGACGGTGAGGGTTGCGGTGAGTAGGGCCGCTCGGATGGCGTCGCGGTAGGTTCCGGCCTGGTCTTCGGTGATGCCGACGCTTGTGAGTTGAAACACGAGAGTCACGTCGGCCTGGCCGTCTCGGAGAGGTCCGGTGCGGTCGAGATCGTTGAGTGAATAGGCGACGGCGTACGGTGTGAATGGGTCGGTGTCGTGCCCGACGCCGGGCGGTCGGGTTCCGTCGCCCACGTTGAAGGCTCCGAGGGCGGCGAGGATGGCGGCTTTGTGCGGCCTCGAGGCGGTCACGGTGGGCATCAGATCTCGCTTGCGGTGTCGGCGATCCGGTCGAGGATCGGAGCGTCGGAGCGGCTGGCCGCTCTGAGGGCGTCCGATAGGAAAGGCCGCGGCGGCACGTACGCGGTGCCGTCGTGCACGAAGTGGGCGTAGTCGACGTCGGTGCGGGCTCCGGCGATCACGTCGCGACCGCGAGTCTCGGTGAAGGATTCGATCGAGTTGGCGAGCCGTCCCGTGCGGCGTGGCGCTCGAGATGCGCCGTCGCGGGCGACGTCTTCGGCCCACGGCTCGAGGTCTCCGGCGACGTCGCTGGTGATGGTGTCGGCCTTGCGGTCGAGGTCGGCGGCGAGTAGGTGAAGATCTAGGTTCATCCGGGAGCCTCGCCGGGTCCGTGGTCGAGCACTCCGATGATGCGCTGCTTGGTGTTGTATGAGTCGGGTTCGACGCCGCGCACGATGAACCGTTTTCCGGCGAGCGTCGGCAGGTACGTCGCGGCGGTGACATCGACTCGATCGTCGGGCTTGACGTCTCCGGCGTCGTGAGGCACGAAGATCTCGAACTCATCGACGGTGGTGCGACCCTGGCCGAACTCGAGCCCTCGAGGTGGTCTCGAGGTGATCGGTCGCACAAGGGCGCCGCCCGTGTAGATCGTGACGGTCGTGGGCGAATCGTATTGATATGACGGGTTGAGGGCGCCTCGGCCGGTGACGCGAGTGATGGTGACGGTATCAATGAACCGGGTGGCCCAATGGGTGCGGAGGATGCCGATTGCGGCGCCGGGGGCGGTCATCCGATGAACTCCTGCAGCTCGCTCTCGAGAGCGTCTTTCTCTTCGTCGGTGAGGGCCTTGGCGGCGGCGGTGGCGTCCTGGGCGGCGTCTCCGAAGGTCACCTCGTCGGAGCCTTCGAGCTTGATTGACTTGAGGCCGATGGCGGCGTCATCGAGCCCGGAATATGCGCGACCGGCTTGGAGGATGCGAGCGGCGAGGCGGGTGGCGACCCATCGAATGTTGGCGGGGATGGTGGTGTAACCAGCGTCATAGGTGATCACGATTGCGGCGGGCTTATCGACCCACGGGTATCGCTGGCCGCCGGAGACGCGCAGGATGCGGCCGGATGCGTTGAAGATGTAGTCGTCGTCAACGGCGAGCGCGGTGCCGTCTTCGGTGACGCTGGTGACGGCAGTGACCGGGAAGCGGCGCAACCAGAGCGCGGGGTGTCCCAGGCCGTCGAAGACTTCGTTGGTGTAGGTGGCGGATTCGAGTTCTCGCCCCACGTATGTTTCAACGATGCTCGAGGCGATCTCGATGGCGGCGGCGATGCTGCCGGGGGTGTTCTCGGTGAGGCCGACTTGCAGGGCGGCCTCGAGGTCTGTCTCGGTGAGTAGAGCCATCAGCACTTCTCGCTTGTGATGCCTACCGGGTCGGCGACCACGGTGATCCCTTGGGGTGTTACTGCCACGGTAAGCGGATCGACGCACACTTTCCACACAAACGAGGACGCCAGCTCGATCACGCCGATTGCGTGAACGGCGATGAGGGCGGACCCTTGGACGGTGGCGGCGACGCGTGGGGTTCCGTCGGTGTCGATGGCGACCGGTGCGGTCCCGGCGACGGCTCGTTGGGTGAACGGTGCTCCGGTGGCGGCGATCACGGTGCCGGCGAAGCCTGCGACGGTAGCGCCTTCGACGTCGATGGCTCCGGTGGTGTCGATGGCGACGGCGGCGGAGCCAGCCACGCCGACGCCGACGAAGATGGCGCCAGCGGCGTCGATGGCTACAGGGGCCGATCCTGCGACCGCGGCGGCGAGGCGCGCGACAGCGGCGGCGTCGATGACGGTGGGGCTCGAGCCGGAGACGGCAGCTCGGAGCGAGGCAAGGGCGGCGCTGTCGATGGCTACAGGGGCCGATCCTGCGACGGCGGCGGCGAGATCGACGGATCCCGCAACGTCGATCGCGACGGGCGCAGTCCCTTCGACGTTCGATGTTCCGGCGACGTCGATGGCTCCCGCGGCGTCGATCGCCACGGGTGCGGCTCCGGCAAGTGCGGCGCGCAGCGTCGGCGCAGCGTCGGCGATGACGGCGACCGGGGCCGATCCGGAGACGCCAGCGATGAGGCGGATGGCTCCCGTGGCGTCGGTAACTACCGGGCTCGACCCTGCGACGGCGGCGGCCACGGCGATCGCTCCGGCCGCCTCAATGACCGTGGGGCTCGAGCCGGAGACGGCAGCCTCAAGTCGGGCAACGGCCGCGGCCTCGATGGCGACGGGTGAGGTTGCGGCGATCGCGGCTCGAAGGTCGATGGCTCCCGCGACGTCGACGGCGACGGGTGACGTGCCCGCCACGGCGGCGTCAAGCGTGATCGCTCCGGCCGCATCAGCGGCGACGGGTGACGTGCCCGCTACCGCGGCAAAGAGGTCGATGGCTCCCGCGGCGTCAATCACGGTCGGGGACTGCCCGGCGATCTGCTTTGCCGTCGAGATCTCACCATCTGCGTCAACAACGGTGGGGGCGGCACCGGCGACGCCAGCGGCCAGACGGGCAACCGCGGCGGCGTCAAGCGCCGTGGGTGCGGTACCGGAGACCGCCGCGATCAGGCGGGCCGTTCCGGCAGCGTCGACGGCCACCGGGGCGGTTGCGGCCACCGCGGCGGCGAGGTCAATGGCTCCGGCAGCGTCGACGGCCACCGTGCTCGAGCTGGCGACTCCGGCGATCAGGCGGGCCGTTCCGGCAGCGTCGACCGCGGTGGGGGCGGCACCGGCGACGCCACGAAGCGCCGCGATCGCTCCGTCGCTGTCGACGGCCACCGGGCTTGAGCCGGCGACGGCACGTTGCACGGTGGCGAGGCCCGTGGCGTCGGCCGCGACGGGGGATGAGCCCGCGACGGCGGCGGTGATGGTGGCGAGGCCCGTGGCGTCGGCCGCAATGGGGCTTGAGCCGGAGACGGCGGCGGTGATGCTCGCAGCTCCGAGGGCGTCGACGGGTACCGCGGACGTCCCGGCGACTTGATGCGTCACGCCAGCGGCCAGGGCGATCTCGTTGTAGAACATGCCACGGCCCGGCGGCGTGGCGTTACCGACGCCGAGCTCGTACACGTAGCCGAGGACTTTGGCGCCACCGTTGGGTGCCGAGTGGGTGAAGACTTGAGCGTCAACGAACATCACGCCTTGCCCGGCGGGAGCGTCGACCTCGAGGGCCTCGGTGCCGATGCCGCCGGCTTCGGTCCACGTTTGGTGGTAGAGATCCCGGTTGGTGCTGTCGGCGTAGAGCACATGCACGGTTCCGGTCGCGGGGTCGACAGCGATGGCGGCGTTGGCGCCTTGGTTGTCGAGGTCTTCGGTCTCGGTGGGGCCCGGCCAGTTGCTCTCAACCTTGACGGTGTTGAGTTTGACGGCGGTGCCGACGGTGTAGGCGGAGCCGGACCATTCGATCGGGACGAGTTGCAGGTCGTCGGCCGTGTCGATGTAGACGAGGGCGTGCTTGTCGTTGGTGTTGTCGTAGCGGACGATGCCCACGATCGGCCCGGTGAGGGCCGCGGCCGTGCCGCCCCCGTGGGCCGGAACGGGGCCGGACCAGACTGGCGGGTTGGCGCTCGAGGCCCAGTCAAGCCAGAGGAGCGTGCCGGTCGAGGCTTTGTAACCGAGAACGCTTCGGCTCGCGAGGCCTTGGTTCAGGACGGGGCCGGTGTAGTCGATGCTGGCGTTGGCGATGAGCTCGGTGCCGGGAGACGCGAGTGGCCCCCACGTGCCTGCTGATCGGCGACGCCAGTAGAGGCGGTCGTTGCCGCCGCCGGTCGGTTCATTCGAGTACACGGCGACGACGATGCCGTCTTGGCGGGCGGCGGCGGTGGCGTGCGTCATCAGCGCCGAGAGTGAGTCGGCGCCGTCCTGCACAATGGTCGACAGTGGCGTGACCCACTGGTCGGGGGTGCCGTGGTCGGAGGCTTGCCATTCATCGAAATACACGTCATCGCCGGTCTCGATGTGCACGAGACCGAAGAGGCCGGAGCCGAGATCGACTACATGGAGACCCTCGAGGTCGCCGTTGCCGGTGGCGAGGAAGTCTTTGAAGTCGACCACGCGCCAGGTGAGGCCGCCGTCTTCGGATTTGCGCATCGCTGCGGGTGGCTTCCCGGGGTCGTGATTCTGATTCCAGCCGGGCTCGGTGGCGGCGTAGATCGCGCCGTTGGTGTCAACGAACATCCACCGGGAGCACGCATTCTCGACCGACACCACGGATTCGGCGGCGGCGACGATCCCGGGAAGTGAGGCGGCGACGATCGAGCAGTAGAGATGATCGGTGCCGGACGGGGGTGCGCTGTTCTGGTCGTTGATCCGGAACTCAAGGGTGTCGGCGGCGGCGACTTCATCCGGGTCGACGTAGACCGTGAAGAGCACCTCGGTGACGTTGGTGTTCGGCACTGAGTAGGGGGCGATGATCCCGTCGGTGTCTTCGCAGCTCCCAGCGGTGAACGTCCCGGCCGTGAGCCGTTGGGTGGTGGCGGTGCCTTCCACGATGTTTTCGTTGGCGACGATGCGCGCCGGGACGCTCGAGGCGTTGACAGCGACCCAGGTGCCGCCGTTCTTGCGTTGCTGGATCTGCGCGGCGAGGCTCTGCGCCGCTCCGGAGTTGTTTTGGGCTCCGAGTCGGACGTGAAGTGTGGATCCTTCGCGGACGCTGGCCGGGCTGCCGGAGGTGCCGCCGGCGATTGCGACGGCATCGGTCTCGAAGCCGTTGGTGTAGGCCCGGCCGCCAGCGGATGCGAAGTTGGGTGGCGGCGGGTCGTCGGTGACTTCGGCGACGACGCCAGCCCAGCCGGTGGTGCCGGAGATGGTGCCCGCAATGGCGTGGGCTCCGGTGCCGGTGGTGGGGCGTCGAGCTGACCAATAGTCAGAGTCGGGTCCGGGGCCTGAGGCGTCGAGATCCCAGAGCTCGACGGTTGGTGAGGTGGGTGCGACTGAGCCGCCGCCGGAGCCGTAGGTGAAGCATCCGATGAGATCGTGCCCAGCGGCGAGCGGGTTGACGCTGATGCTGATTGCCGTGCCGTTGTCAGCTCCGGACGTCTTCCCGATGATCGCGATTGAGCCGGTGTCAGAGGTCCAGAATCCGCAATCGGCGCCCTTCGGCCGGTTGCTGCCGCTGAGAGTGATTGTGAGGTCGTGGGTCTCGCCGGCGGGGGCGTCGTACGATCGCCAGATCGAGTTGCGTCGACCGTTGGGCCCTTGGCTCGTGATGACTTCCGCGAAGGTGGCGCCGGACGTGCCCCAGGTGATGCCCGTAACCGTGGCGTTACCTTGGTGCTGATGAATGAGCGCGCCGAGGGCGAACGTGCCCGACGCGGGCGACGACACGTTCGGGATGATGATTTCGGAGTCGTTGCCGCGATCGTCGCCGCTGTTATACCAAGTGGCGGGAGCGGAAACCGTCATGGCGCGCTCCCTTCGTCTACGGCGGCGGCGAGCACGTCGCCTCATACGTCAGGCGACTCTGCGCGGTGTTGCGTTCCTGGGCTCGAGTGGCTTGCGTCTCGGTGAAGAAGTAGGACTTCACGAGGACGTCGTTCGCGGTGACGTTGGTGACGTCAACGGCCTGCACGGTGAGGGCTGGGCAGGTGGTGAGGGCGACGATCTCCCACACGCAACCGTGGCCGCACGTCGAATGGTGGCCGCCGTTCCACACGGCATAGGGCCCGGAGTCGGGTGCAGCGATGGTGACGGTTTGCCCGGCGGGGATGACCGTGGTTGGTTGCCGGAAGCCCGCGGCGGCTGGGGCGGCGATGAGGGCGAGGAAGAGCGCCGCGACCCCTACAGTCGCGGCGCTCTTCTGGCGGACGGTCATCAGAACGTGTCTCCGGGGTCGCCGACCTTGAAGTCGAGCGCGCCGATGGCGAACTCGTAGTTGTCGCCGTCGTTGACCGTCTTCGAGACCGCATAGTCACCGAACCAGAACAGGTTTCCGGCGCTGGCGGCGTCGTATGCGCCGAAGGCGACCAGGGTGCCCCAGTTGCCGCCGGAGGCGGTCGGTGAGGTGAGGGCGACGGCGTTGTCGCCGATGGTCGGGTCTCCGGCGACTGCGGCGGCCCAGTTGGTGCCGTTGCGGGTCGCTTGGATCCGGCCGTAGCCGTTGCCGACGGGCTCGACTGCGCCGGCGCCAGTGTCGGCGCTTGGTCCGGTCGTGAAGGCGGCGATGTGCCAATCGACCGGGAGGGTCCAGGCGGTCGCTCTCAGGATGAGGTCGACCAGATTGGCCTCTTGGGCGTCGATGAGCCCGGCGGCGGCGATCTCGAGGATCGCGTCGACACTCTGGCCGTGCGGCTGGGTGAACACTCGAGATCCGAGCAGGACCGGAGTGAACCGCTCGACGTGTAGGTGCTTGTCCTTAGCCTCGACAGCGACGCCGAGGATCGGCGACACCACGCGGGGCCGAGGGGTGAGGGTGTGGGTGGTCACAGGCTGGTCACCTCCGAAGCTGGCACGCCGACGATCGCGACGCGCCATCGTCCGGCCACCTTCTCGGCCTTGCCGACGCTGACGGTTGCGCCGGCGGCCTTGGCGGCTTCGAGGATCGCGGCGTAGTCGGTGACGTCCTCGAACGAGTCGAGGCCGGTCTCCTTGAGCTTGGCGCGGGCGTCCTTGTCGGTCATCACGGCGCCGGAGGCGACCTCGAGTCGCCACTCCTTGCCGTTGGCGTAGTCGACGCCGGGCACGGTGCCCGGTGAGCGGCCCACGTAGGCGTGGCCGTCCGGGTGTACCCAGACTCGCTCGGGGATGCGGACGGTTCCCGGGAAGGGCCCGTCGACGGTGCCGGGTACGTCACTCATCAGCGTCGCCTCCTTCGTCCTCGGCGGCGTCCTCGGCGCGCTCTTCGTCCGGTTCGACCGTGGCGGTCTCGACCGGGCCTCGAGCGGCGTCGGCGTCCTTGGCTGCGTCGCGGGCCTTCTCGAGTTGAGACTCGATCTCGGCGACTCGCTTGCGCGAGCCTTCGCCGCTCCGAGGCTTGGCGTAGTTCAGCTCACGCTCGAGCGCTTCGACTTTCGCCGACGCCAAGAGTGCCACCCTCTCTCGGTGCTTCAAGTTGGGCTCCTTTCCCGGCTGGGCTGGGGCGACCGGCTCTCTCCTATCCGGTCGCCCCAGCGGCCAGCCTTCATCTCTAGAACGTCGGCGCGATGAGGCCGGTGCCGGTGATGGTCGAGACGGCCTCGGGTCGCCGCTCTGCGGTGAAGGCCGAGTAGCCGTACACCAAGAGCGTAACGGTGAGGGTCTTGCCGCCCGGTTCCTCGAATCGCAGCTCCCGGGGGGCGCCGTCGCTCTCTTCCCAGAGGATCGAGTCGTCGGGCCGCAGCATCACGATCGCGTCTTCATCGACGCCGACGCCGAGGTTCGTCGGAACGTTGGCGTCCGTGAGCACGGGAAGGGTTCCCAACTCGCCGACGATCTGGCCGAGGTCGAAGACTCGCCGAATCCCGGCGGTGTTGTACGGGCCCTCAGCGTCGGAAACGATCCAGGGCCGGTTCGATCCGTCGAGGGCTGCCTTGAACCATCCCCAGCGGCGCGGGTGCATCACTTCGAGGATGCCCGTTCCGCGCTTCCGGTTGGTGACGATCTGCTGCTCGCCGTCGGCGAGCTTCGGCCAGATCTCCGGCACGGTCGGCGTTGCGTCGGTGTATGTGACGGCGTTGACGCCGGTGGCGTTGAGCACGCCGACGTGGGTGCCTGCGGTGCCGTCGCCGTTGATGAGCTGCGAGTCGAGCTGGTCGGCGTAGTCCTCAACGAGGTCGGCGTACAGGATGCGGTCGAGGCCGGGGGTGCCGCGCTCGAGCGACTGACGCGACACGTCGACGGATCCGGCGATGGTCCGCACGTTGAGCGTCAGATCGTTGTCGTAGTCCGGGTTGGTCTCCGACACGGCAGTGTTCTCGGTGGCTTGGCTCGCCGTCGACACGCCGGTCTGTGCTCGCGGAACGACCACGGTCATCCCGTCGGGCGGCAGCGGCTCTTGCCGCACGGCGTTGGCGAAGGGTCGGCCGTTGTGGAGGATCTCGGCGAACTCTTCGGGCAGATAGACCGGCACGACGAGGCCACCGAAGGCGGCGGTCCCGACGGCCCGGCTCTCAACGGCGTCGGTCATCTGGCGCTGGTGCCGCTCGATGCGTTCCCGGGCGCCGTAGTTGCCATGCCGCATCGCGTAGGCGTCGGCGAAGAACGATGACCGCGCCTCGGCGTGGTACACCATCTCTTCGCCGCCGACCCTCGAGTTGGTGGCAGGTCGCCGCGGTGTCGGCTCGAGCCGGCGAGCTTCGGCCTCGAGGGCGGCTCGCCGCTCAGCTTCGGTCTCGAGCTGGCTGATGCGGGTGGTCACTTCATCGAGGTCCGAGTCGATCTCGGCGATCGAGTTGCGGGCCTCATCGAAGGCGGTGCGCTCATCGTCGGTCAGCTCGCCGCCGTCGTCGCGCTGTTCGACGGTGGCAATGATCTCATCCATGCGCTCGGCGGCCTCGGCGCGGCTCTGGCGGAGCTCTTCGAGGCGGGCCCGGAGCATCTCAATGAGGGGCACGGTGTGGTCCCTTCGTCGCGAGTTGTTGCTGTGGGGCCGGGTGCCTTCGGGTGCTCTCCGGGTGGTGCCCTTCGGTGAGGGTCCGGCGCGGAGTGCGGCGCGTTGGCGGCGCGGCGTCTGGGGCCGATCCTATACGGCTGCGGTGAGGCGGTCGCGGATTGCGCGAGCGAGGTCGACGTGGAAACCGGAGCGGGTCTCTTCCTCGGTGGCGGGTTCGTCGCCGCGGATCTGCACCACGGTCGCCGGGTTGGCCGGGAAGGTGACGACCGAGACGTCGAAGAGACGCGCCTCGAGGATCCGCCGCTCGGTGAAGTCTTCGTTCCACTCTTGGCGTAGCGCTCGGAACGCGACCGACATTTCATCGAGGTCGCCTCGAGTCATCGCCGAGACCGTGGCGGTCACGAGTGGCGAGGTGCCGTCGAGGTGGCTTTCGCAGCGGACGCCGATGCGGTCGGAGTCGAGGCGGAGCGTGCCGGAGGTGTTGCGGCCGAGAGGGATGCCGTCGTGGTTGACGAGGAGCCGAATGTCGTCGTCTTCGACGGTGCGGTCGCAGCTCCCGGCCTCGAACATCTCCGACCATCCCAGCGGGGGCCCACCGAAGACGTCGTAGGCGACGCCGTAGATCGTGGCGTAGCCCTCGAGGATCGGGTTTCCGTCTTCGTCCTGGCGGATCTCGAATGGCCGCATTGGGTGGCGAGCCTCGAGCACGCGGCCGCGTTGGGTGACGTCGAAGCCAGCGACGCGCTCGGCGAGGCTCTCGCCAAGCCGCTCGATGACCTCGCCCGGCAGGTTGCGAAGGTCGGTGATCGTCGGGGGCATAGTTCAGGCTCCTTGCTCTTCGTCGGCTTCGAGTTTGAAGCCTCGCTGCGGCGGCCACAGGTACCGCTGGCCGTCGCCGTTGGGCAGCGGTGCGCGGTTCTCGACGGCGCGAGCCTCATCGACGTTCCACATGCCGCCGCGGACGCGCAGGTCGGCGACTCGTGCTCTCGCGAGGATATCGGCAACGTGTAGGTCATCGACGTCAAAGCGGATGAAGCGGCCCGCCGGCCGGAGGGTCGACAGGTAGGTCTCGAGGCGGCGGACCCATTGCCGGAGGGTGAACGTGGTGAGCAGGAGGGCCCGTTGCTCGACGTTGGCGTAGAGCACTGAGCCGCCGCCGGAGTCTCCGCCGATCACCTCCGGGGGGACGTTGTAGAAGCGGGCGATGGTGCGCACGTTGGCGCCGATGGTCTCGAGGAATTGTGACTCCTCGGGGGCGATCTGGATGGGCTCGAAGTTGAGTCCTTGTGAGAGCACGGCGACTTCCCGGCCGCGGATCGCCGCCATGAACCGGTCCTTGAGCCGGTCGGGGGTCTCTTGGTCCTTGAAGCGCCCCTGCCCGGTGAGCACTCCGGTCGGGTGGGCGCCGTCGCCGAACCACCGCGCACCGAACTCTTCGACGGCGAGACCGAGGCCGATGGCTTGGCGGGCGTATTCGATCGGTGAGAGTCCGATCGGGCTGCCGGGCTGGGTGTAGGCGGGAATATGGAAGATCTGATCGCGTGGCGTCTCGGTGCCATAGATCTTCCAGGTGAGCGGCTCGAGGCGGCGGCGGCGAAAGACGGTGACGTTATCCGGATGCACGGTCTCGATTTGGCTGGGGTTGCCGTTGCGGTCCCGTTCGGTGATGAGACCGATGCCGTTGCCGCGGAGTAGAAGCGAGATCATCATCTGGCGTCGCCAGTCGAGCGACTCAATGTCGGGCGTCGGGTTGAAGATGACGTCGGGTTGTTCGCCCGTCGGGACGTCGAGGCCGTTGGGGCCTTTGCGCATCTCGGCAACGGGAAGCGTCGCGATGGTGTCGGCGATGAGACCGGTGGCGGCCCACACGGCAGAGTGCATCTGGGCTTTGTCGCTGGTGACCACGGGCCCGGCATGGGTGGCGCGACCACGCCTCGAGTCTTCACGGCGGAGCGCTTCGGAGAGGGTGACGGCTCGGGTTTCGATGGCGCGGCGAACGAGGCTCACGGTTCGATCCTATCGGCGGCCGGTGCCGAGAGCGCGTATCCCGTGGCGAGCATGGCGAGGCCAGCGACGATGAGCGCCACGCCGATCGAGAAGGTGAGGGCGACGCCGACGGTGAGGGTGATGAGGCCAGCGATCTCGAGGATGCTGGTTGCGACGTCGCGGCGGCGGTGTCGCCGGACTGGTCGGCGAGTTGTCATCGGGTGTCCTTTCAGCTCACGGCGGTTTCGTCTATCAGGCCACCTTCGTCGGTGCGGAGCATCGCGGCAACGGTGCCGATGAGGGTGATGATTCCGTCGATGCGTCCGGAGCTGCGGCCGCGAACGGGGCGCACGTTGCCGTCCGGGTCGCTCTTCCCGATTGCGTTGTCGGCCATCCATCGCAGCATCGGGTTCCCGAGGTGGTGAATGCGGCGAGCTCGTAGAAGGGCGAGAGTGTGGCGTGTCGGTTCCGCCATCGACGGCATACCTTGCGACAGCTCCCACACGGTGAAGCCTTCCTCCTC
>JBFINP010000042.1:0-26188 GCA_041611095.1 Acidimicrobiia bacterium
ATGGTCACCTCATCCTCGATCCATCCCCCACACTGGAGCGTCGCAGTGCGCAGCTCTGCGAGGTCCGAGGTGCCGCTGGTCGCGCACGCCGACACGATCAGCATCGCCAGTCCGGCGCCGAGCAGCTCGACGGATGTTGCGACACCCATCGAGGCAGCGTACTCCCGGCTTGATCAGTGGCCGGCGGGCAGGTCGTGCCCAGCAGTCGGGGTCGTCGGTATGACTGTGATCTCGCATGGCCATGAGCGGAAAGCTCAGACGACCGCGCGCACCTTGTCGAGGTCGTCTGCGCCGATCACGACGCGATCACCGGTGGCCATGTACAGCGTGGTGAGCTTTGCCCCGGCATCGGCGACGCGTCGCGCCAGTCGTCCCAGCTCGCCCGGCTTCACATCGATGTCGGCGATGAGCACCTCCCGACGATCGATGGGGCCAAACCCGGCGCCGCGCAAGGCGTTCGCCGCAGCGTCGGCGTCCTGGTCCTCGACCACGACCCGCACGTTGCGACCTTCCATCGTCGGGTAGGTACACGCAGCCTCCATTGTGATGCCCGCACCACCCAAGACTTCCCAGATGTCGGCGGCGATGCGATCCGGGCCGATGATGAAGGTCATGTCCTGCATTTGCGATGCTCCTCCTTCAGCTCGTGCGTCCCGCTGCGGTGGTCAGCGGAAGCCTAGGGTCCTTGGGAAGCTCCTCCAGTGCGCCTCTCACCCATGCGTGGGCAGGGTCATCGCAGAACTTCCACACCCGCTCTTCCAACGGACCCGCCATCACGTTCAAGTAATACATGTGGTGGCCGGGGGTCGCCGCCGCCGGCCCGTGGTAGCCGCGAGGGACCAGGAAGACATCGCCATCGCGGACCAGGACGGTCTCGTCGATCTCGCCGTCCGACGTGTAGCAGTTGAAGAAGCCGACGCCGTCGTCGCCGTGGATGCGGAAGTAGTAGATCTCCTCCAGCGGCACCTCGTCGTCCGTCAGCTCGTCGTGTTTGTGCGGCGGGTACGACGACCAGCTCCCCTCGGGTGTGATCACCTCGACGGCGATGAGCCGGTCCGCATCGAACATGTCGGCGCTGAGGAAGTTGTTGATCTGGCGGGTCCCCACCCCGCCACCGCGCACCTCGACGGGGATGTCTGCGGCCCGCACGGCGTACGGTTCGATTCGCCGGCGCGCCTTGGCGGTGCACAGCGCGATCTCGCCGCCTCCGGGGCTCGAGATCCGCACCTCGGTGTCGACGGGGACGTAGGCGAACCCGGCGATCCCGTCGAAAACGCCGTCTCGGCCATCGAGGTCGAAACGCATGCTCTCGACCTCGACGGTGCCCGATCCCGACAGGGGGAGCACGGCCATCTCCGTATCCCCGGTGGCGACAGTGCGCTGCTCGCCTGGTGGCAGCGACAGGACGGCGAGACCGCTGTAGTCCCAGCCGGCGGACTCGGCGGTTATCGCCAGCGGATCACGGGCGGTTGCCGCGGATCCTGCGGGGAGGAAGAGGGGTGGCATGTGCGAGCACCTCGGTACATGAGGGACGCCCGGCGGTGCCACCGGGCGTCCACGGGTCGGATGAACAGTAGGTCAGTCGCCACCAGCCTCTTTGGCCTCCTCGGCGAATCCGGCGGCGGCCTTCCGCAACGCCTCGGCCTCGTCCGAATCGGCCCGCGTGGCCGACTCGAGCTCGTGGCTGAGCGCCTCCAGGTCGGCGCCACCGGCCATCATCTGCACGAGCTGGTCCAGGCCGATCTCGTCTTTCGTGTAGTCGCCGTAGATCTGACCACGTCGCAGGATGACGAAGTGGTCGCCCACCGGATACGCGTGGTGCGGGTTGTGGGTGATCAGGATTACGCCGATGCCACGCTGCTTTGCCTGCACGACGTATCTGAGGACGACGCCGGCCTGCTTGACGCCGAGAGCAGCGGTGGGCTCGTCGAGGATCAGGACCTTGGCCCCGAAGTACACAGCTCGGGCGATGGCCACCGACTGGCGCTCGCCACCCGAGAGGGTGCCGACCGGCTGATCGGGATCCCTGATGTCGATCCCCATCTTGGCCATCTCCTCGCGGGTCGTCTGCTTGGCGAAATCGACGTCGAAGGTCCTGAACGGCCCGAATCCCTTCTTCGGCTCGGAGCCGAGGAAGAAGTTCCGCCAGATCGACATGAGCGGGATCATCGCCAGGTCCTGGTAGACGGTGGCGATACCCAGCTCCAGCGCCTCACGTGGGGAGTCGAACTCACGCTTCGTACCGTCGAACAGGTACTCACCCTTCGTCGGCTTGTGCACGCCCGAGAGCGCCTTGATCAGCGTCGACTTGCCGGCACCGTTGTCACCGAGCAGACACGTCACCTCGCCGGCGCGTACGAACATCGATACATCTTCGAGGGCGATGACACTCCCGAAGTACTTGGAGAGGTGCTTGACCTCGAGCAGTGGTGCTTCTGTAGTCGTTGGTGTCGTCATCGCCTCGCCGCCTGAGTCCGAATGAAGTTGTTGAAGATCACGGCGAGCACGAGCACGCCACCCACGAAGACACGGAACCAGTCGCCGTCGACTCCGGTGATGATGATGCCCTGCTGCACCATGGCGAAGATGAGGGCGCCAAACATGGCGCCGACCACCGAGCCGTAGCCGCCGGTGAGCAGCGTTCCGCCGACGACCACCGCGATGATCGCGTTGAACTCCTGGAGTGTTCCGCGTAGCGAATCAGAGCCGTTGAACTGAACGGCCTGGATGATGGCGACCAAGAAGGCTGCGAACGCCGTCGTCATGAACAGGATGATCTTGACCCGGGTCACGGGCACCCCGGTGTTGCGGGCTGCGTTGGCATCGCCGCCCGCACCGAAGACCCAGTTGCCGAATTGGGTCCGCAACAGCACGAAGGTGGCGAGGAGCGTCAACCCGATCCACCAGACGATGGCGATGTCGAACGAGGCGCCGAACAGGGTTATGTCGGTCCCGAACAGCGCGTCGGCCAAATCGAAGCCGGACACCTCATCCATGCCGCCGAGTTGGGTGCGGTTGGTGCGGATTCGCGGTATGGCGACCGCCAGGCCGCGGAAGATGAAGAGCGAACCCAGCGTGATGATGAACGACGGCAGTCTGGTGGACACCACCAAGACCCCGTTGAGGAATCCGGAGATCAGAGCGATCACCAATGCCAACGCCACCGCCGGCCACAGCGACCATCCCCAGCCGCCGGCATTCGTCGGAGTCACCAGCAGCATGATCACCATGCCGGACCATCCGAGGAGTGAGCCGATCGAGAGGTCGAATTCGCCGCCGATCATCAGTAAGGCGACGGCTATGGCAAGCAGTCCAAGCGGCGCCGCCCGGTTCAGGATCGCTGCGCTGGTGCTCCAACTCACGAAGTTGTTGTCCCAGGCCACGACGGCGAAGAAGACCCAGACCACGATAGTGGCGACGATCGCACCAAGTTCGGGCCGGGTGAGCAGCCGCGTCACCGTGCTGACTTGCCGGACCCGTTCGTCGGCCGCTGCCGGCGGAGCCGTGTCCGTCGTCACGAGAACCTCCCTCCGTCCGAGATCAGCACACTAGGGGACCGGGGCCTGTGCGTGCAGGCCCCGGTCCCGTGCGTTCCGTTTGTCTCAGCGCAGCCCTTGCTCGGAGGCTGCGATGACGTCCGCTGCCGTGTCGGCGGTCACCAGCTGCGGGCCGGTGAGGATCACGCGCTCGACGCTCCCGAGCGGCAGTGCACCGGTCTCGAGGAACTGGGTGAGCAACACGATCGGCAGGTAGCCCTGGAGGTACTGCGCCTGGTCGATGGCGAACAGCATGTTGCCGTCGACGATGGCCTGCAGGACGTCGGGGCCGAGGTCGAAGGTCGCAATCGGCATCGAGCCGAGCTGGCCGGCGGCCTCGAGGGCGCCCAGCGCGGGAACGGCACCAGTCGGGCCGAGCGTCAGGATGCCGTTGATGTCGGCGTTCGCCTGCAGCGCTCCGGCCACGGCCTCCTGCGCACCCGTCGGATCGGCGAGGTCGACCGGGATCACCTCGACAGTGCCGCCGAGACCGTCGCTGAAGCCCTGGCATCGCAGATCGAGGGCGGCGTTGCCCACTTCCTGGTTCACGCAGATGGCGTTGCTCACGCCTTCCTTGGACATCTCTTGGCCCGCGATCAGGCCGGCCTCGTACTCCGTCTGACCGACGTGGACGAGCACGCCGAGGTCGGCGAAGACATCGCTACCCGAGTTCATCGAGATCACCGGGATGCCGGCGGAAACGGCAGCCTGGATCGCCGGTCCGAGGGCGTCGGCGTCGGGAATGGTCACTACGAGACCATCGGGGGCGGAAGCCACGGCGGCATCGATGATCTGGCTCATCTCCGCCATGTCGAACGTGCCGGGCGCCTGGTATTCGACCGTGACGCCCATGTCATCCGCTGCTGCGTTCACGCCGTTGGCAGCCACCGACCAGAACGGGTCGGACGACTGGCCGTGCGACACGACCACAAAGCGGAAGTCGCGCTGGGCGACCTGGTCGCCGTCGCCTCCGGCGGTCGTCGCGGTGTCGCCGTCTCCGGCTGACGTGGTGTCCGCGCTGTCGTCATCACCGCCACATGCGGCGAGTACGAGCACGAAGGCGGCGAGGATCGCCAACCATTTGAATCGCTTCATTTGTGTGCTCCCTCCTAGGGGCAGGTGGACCGCCATCGTGGTGGACGTCGGATACGCATCGACGACTCGGCGGGCGATCCTCTCTCCCAACGCCGTCCTGCGTGGACGGCGCTTGCTCACCGTTGGAGGCCCTCCACGGGCAGCCCCGCTTTGGAACGCTCCAAGCCGGCGCTTGCGAAGTTAGCGGTGCGGCGAGTGCCATTTCAACCGTTGCGTCCGAACTCAGGTCGAGTTCGTGTGCTGCGACCTCTTGACACCCGTTTCGCCGAGACGGTACGTTCCCCATCAACGCCGCTTGGAACGTTCCAGATCCCGAGGACCAAGCTCATGAGGTTGTCCCTGATCGGCGCCGGCCGCATCGGCTCTTATCACGCCGGCATCCTGGCGCGGCTCCCCGAGGTCGAAGGCCTCGTCATCGCCGATGCGGTCCCGAGTCGCGCGGAGGACGTGGCTGCAGGTGTGCCACATGCAGTGCCGGCAGCGGTCGGAGATGCCTTCGTCGGGGTGGACGCCGTGGTGATCGCCAGCTCCACCGACACCCACGCCGAGCTACTGATGAGGGCGGCGGCTGCAGCGCTGCCGGCGTTCTGCGAGAAACCGATCGCCCTCGACCTCGAGAGCACGCGTCGAGCCGTCGACGCCATCGATGCCGCCGGGATCACCGTGCAAATGGGGTTTCAGCGGCGCTACGACCCCGCCATCCGTGCCATCCGCGAAGCGGTGGTCGACGGCCGGGTCGGCACACCCTATCTCGTGCGCTCGCAGACTCACGACCCGGCACCACCTCCCCTGGAATACATACCGGTCTCCGGCGGGATCTTCCGCGACTGCCTCATCCACGACATCGACGCAGTGCGCTACGTCACGGGTCAGGATGTCGTTTCCGTGAGAGCGGTTGGCGCCGTGATCGGATTCCCCGAGATCGGCGAGCTCGGCGATGTCGACAGTGCTGCCGCCATGCTCGAGATGTCCGAGGGCACCATCGCCCAGCTGTCCGGCCTTCGCCACGATCCGGTCGGCTACGACGTCCGTCTCGAGATCTTCGGGCCGGTCGACAGCATGGTGGCCGGGTGGAGCGATCGCGCTCCGATCCACTCCGCCGAGCCCGGGTCGCTCCATCCACACGATCCGATCGTTTCGATGTTCGACCGGTTCGAGGCGGCATACCACGCGGAGATGGCAGCGTTCGTGCGCGTGGTCGATGGTGAGGAGCGGCCTGCCGGCGATCACCATGACGCATACGAAGCGTTGCGCGTCGCCGTTGCCTGCGACCGCTCGCTGGCGGAGGACCGCACGGTGACGTTGGACGAGATCACATGAGCTTCTTGCGACGGATCGCAGGCGCACCGATCACGTGGGGCGTCGACGGCTCGCCGGGCTGGGGTCACCTCATGAGCCGTGACCGGGTGATGGAGGAGATGGTCGACGCCGGGCTCGTCGCCACCGAGCTGGGCCCCGACGGCTACCTGCCACGCGACTCCGACGAGCTGGCCGGTTATCTCGCACGGTACGACCTGCAGATCGTGGGTGGATTCGTGCCCGCATTGCTCTACCGCCCGGACCGGATCGCCGGCGAGCTCGGCTACGTCACCCGTGCCTCACGCCAGCTGGCCGCGGCGGGCTCGAAGGTGCTGGTGCTCGGTCCGTCCAGCCACCACGACGGGTACGACACCCAGGTCGACATGGACGATGCGGAGTGGCAGATCTTCGTCGACAACCTCCGCAAGCTCGAGGACATCGTGGGGAACCAAGGGCTCACCACGGCGCTGCACCCACACTGGGGCATGGCGATCGAGTCGGGCCGCCACGTCGAGCGGCTCCTCGAGTCGTGCGACGTCGGCCTGTGCCTCGACACCGGGCATCTCTATCTGGCCGGCACCGACCCGGTCGACGTGGCGAAGCTGGCCACGTCCCGCATCCACCACGTGCACCTCAAGGACGTCGATGGCGCCTTTGCAGAACGGGTGAGATCCGGTGAAGTGTCGTTCCGGCAGGCGGTGATCGACGGGATGTTCGTGCCCCTCGGGGCGGGTGGTGTCGATATCGCCGGTGTCATTCGCACGCTCGAGTCGGCCGGCTACCAGGGCTGGTACGTGCTGGAGCAGGACGTCTCGCTCTCTGCCGAGCCTCCGCAGGACGAGGGCCCCAAGGCCGACGCCATCACGAGCGTGCACTTCCTCGAGCGTCTGGCTGCAACCCTGTGATCGACTGCGTCGTCGACTCGGGGGCGCTCCTCGGCGAATGCCCTGTGTGGTCTGGCGCCGAGAACGTCCTCTATTGGATCGACATCGACGGCAAGGCCGTCCACCGTTTCGACCCGGGCACCGGCATCGACGAGGCGCGCGTCCTCCCCGCCCGGCCCGGGTCGATCGCGCTCACCTCCCACCCCGGACGGCTCTTGGTCGCGATGGAGCATCAACTCGGCTGGTTCGAATGGGACGGCGAGGGCTTCCGACCGTGGGTCGACATCGAACCAGCCGGCAACGGCAGCCGGCTCAACGACGGACGCAGTGATCCCGTCGGTCGGTTCTGGGTTGGGAGCATGTTCGAGGACGTGCCCGCCAACCGGTTCCGGGGCACCTTGTACCGGGTGGAGTCCAGCGGCTCCGTCACCGAGCATCAGCACGGCGTCGGTGTGTCGAACGGCCTGGCGTTCTCTCCGGACGGGGCAACCATGTACTGGGCCGACACGCTGCGGAACACGGTGTGGGCCTTCGACTACAACGTCGACTCCGGCGAGGCCTCCTCGCAGCGCGTGTTCCTCGAGTTCGACGATCTCCCGGGCCAGCCCGACGGGGGGTGCGTGGATGGAGACGCCTGCTATTGGGTCGCATGTGTTCACGGGGGCGCCGTGGCCCGGATCACGCCGGCCGGCGATGTCGACCGGGTGGTGGAGGTTCCGGCCTCTCGCCCGACGATGCTCGCCTTCGGGGGCCCGAGCCTCGACACGCTGTACGTCACGACCATCGGGGACCGGGGTACTGACGAGCATGCGAGATCGGATCCGCATCCCGGCGGGCTGTTTGCGTTCACGCCCGGCACGACGGGGACGCCCGAACCGGCGTTTGCGGGGTCGCCGTGACGGCGGGCGCTCGGCATCGCGTGTGGTTCGAGCGGACGATCCTGCCCGACCTCCTCACCGAGGTCGAAGCCGCAGTCCAGGTGCTCGGCCCCCCGCTGCCGGACGATGCGTTGCGCGATTTCGACGAGGCCGAAGGCGTGGTCGCCTCGGTCTACGCATATGACGGGGCCGTCATGGATCGCGCCCCGCAGCTACGGGTGATCGCTCGAACCGGCATTGGGTACGACAAGGTCGATCTCGACGCCGCCACTGACCGCGGCATAGCCGTGTGCAACACGCCGGACGGTCCGACCGTCTCCACCGCCGAGCACACCGTGGCGCTGGTTCTCGTAGCCGCCAAGGACATCAAGCGCTCGGAGCATGAGCTGCGGGCGGGCTGCGCCGACCTCTACGCCCGCCACGCCGCCGTCGAGCTCCACGGCAAGGTGCTCGGGCTCGTGGGGTACGGCAGGATCGCCCGCAGGGTCGGCGCCGCTCTCGGTGCGCTGGGCATGGAGGTCCATGTCTTCGATCCGTTCCTCCCCGACGATGCCATCCCTCCGCACGTGACCCGCCACGCCGACCGAGACTCTCTACTGGCGGAGGCCGACGTCGTGTCGGTGCACGTCCCCCTCACCCCCGGGAGCGCCGGCAGCTTCGACACCGCGGCGTTTGCCGTGATGAAGACGGGCGCGACGTTCGTCAACACCGCGCGGGGCGGTCTCGTGGATCAGGCGGCGCTGCTCGCAGCACTCGACGACGGGCGGTTGCGGGCCGCTGCCCTCGACGTGACCGATCCCGAGCCCTTACCCGTGGATCATCCGCTGCTCCATCGCAACGACGTCGTGGTGACCCCGCACGTCGCCTCCGGCACGGTGGAGGGGAAGCGTCGGATCTTCCGGACGGCGCTCGCCCAGGTGATCCAGGTGCTCAATGGCTGGCGGCCCGACCACCTGGTCAACGCCGAGGTGTGGGATCGGATCGGCGTGAGACGGGGCACGGGCGAGGAGTGACAAAATGAAGAGCATCGGTGTCGGCGTCATCGGGTTCGGTTGGATGGGCCAGGCCCACTCGCGCGCGTACCGCAACATCCCGGTCTATTTCGCCGACCGGGGCATCCGTCCCCGACTCGTGGCGATCGCCGACACGGAGCCTGCGCGGGTCTCCCTCGCCGTCGACAACTTCGGCTTCGAGCGGGGCACCGCCGACTGGCAAGACTTGATGGAGGACGAGTCCATCGACGTGATCGACATCACGGCTCCGAATGCGCTCCACCAAGAGCTCGCCGAGGCCGCTGCCGCCGCAGGCAAACACATCTTCTGCGAGAAGCCGGTCGGCATCGTGCCCGAGGCGACCGCCGCCATCGAGCATGCCGCCCGCAAGGCCGGAGTGATCACCGGTTGCGGGTACAACTACCGGTGGGCGCCGATGGTGCAGTTCACGAAGGAGCTCATCGAGGCACGACGCCTCGGCGACCTGACCCACTATCGGGGCCGTTTCTTCTCCATGTACGGACGGGATCGTATGGGTCTGCTGTCGTGGCGTTTCCTCCAGGAGAAGGCGGGGTTCGGAGCGCTCAGCGACATCATGTCGCACGCCATCGACATGGCCCAGCACTTGTGCGGGCCCATCATCAGGGTGGTCTCTGTGAGGGAGATCTTCGTGAAAGAGCGGCCACTGCCGAAGCCCGGTACCGGCACGCACTACGAGCGTGGCGCCCCCGGTGATCCCACAGGAACCGTGACCAACGAGGACTACGTGGGAGCGCTCGTCCAGTTCGCCAACGGGGCACGGGGCACGCTCGAGGCCGATCGCTCGATCTTCGGACCCCAGAGCTCGATGGCGTACGAGCTGAATGGCTCGAAGGGCGCCGCGTCGTGGGATCACGAGAAGTTGAACCAGCTTCGGCTCTACCTACCCGAGGAGCAGCCAACCGACGGCTTCGTCGAGGTGCTAGGCGGCGACACCTTCGGCCACCAGGGCAACATCGTCCCGGGTGGCGGCAACTCGATCGGCTACGAGGACATGAAGATCATCGAGGCGCTCGAGTTCCTGGAGTCGGTCGCGGCCGGACGGCCCCACTCGCCCAGCTTCGGCGATGCCCTTGCCAACGCATCCGTTGCGGCGGCGATGGTGCGCTCCTGGGAGTCGGAGCGATGGGAAGACGTGATCAGCCTGCGGATCGATTGAGGGGTGCCGAGTGCTCGACAACACCACGAAAGCGAAGCTGGCGGCCGGCGAGGCGGTGATCGGTTGCTTCGTGAAGTACGCCGAGCCCACCTTCGCCGAGTTCATTGCGATGCAGGGCTGGGACTTCCTCATCTTCGACGGCGAGCACGGTGCGCTCGAGCCACGCGATCTGGAGGGCTTGACGCGAGCGGCCGAGTATCGGGGCGTGACCCCGCTGGCCCGGGTGACGACCAACCAGCCTCAGATCATCCTCCGCTATCTCGACACGGGCGTCCACGGCGTCCACGTGCCGTGGGTCAACACGACCGAAGGCGTCGAGCAGGCCGTCCAGTCGGTGAAGTACGGCCCCCGAGGTATGCGCGGGCTGGCCGGGAGCCGGGCATCCGAATGGGGGATGACCGAATCCATCGGCGCGTACACCCAACGCGCCAATCGGGAGACGATGGTCGTCATCCACATCGAAACGATGACGGCGGTCGAGGCCATCGACGCGTACACCGCCATCGACGGGGTCGATGTGCTGTTCATCGGCCCCACCGACCTCTCGCACTCGCTGGGCCATCCCGGCGAGTTCGACCACCCCGACGTCGTGGAGGCGATGGACCGGATCGCCGCCGCCGTCGTACCCTCGGACAAGGCGCTCGGCATCTATGCGGGGAGCGCAGAGTTCGCCAACCACTGGCTGGACAAGGGCGCCCGGTACATCGCCACGGGCGTCGACGGGTTCGTGAAGAGAGGCATGCAGGAGTATCTGAAGCAGGTGCGGCGCTGACGGCCGCCGCAGTCCGTCGCCGGAAGACCGTTCGAGGAGCACCATGGACACCATCCGACTGACCACCGCCCAAGCCATCGTGAAGTGGCTGCTCGCCCAACGGACCGTCGTCGACGGTGAGGAGGTCGGCGTCTTCGCCGGTGCGTTCGGCATCTTCGGCCACGGCAACGTCACCTGTCTCGCCGAGGCACTCGAGCCCGTCCAGGACGAGCTGCCGACGTGGCGGGGCCACAACGAGCAGTCGATGGCGCTCGCCGCCGTCGCGTACGCCAAGGCGATGCGAGGACGCCGCATCATGATCGCCACATCGTCCATCGGTCCCGGCTCCACCAACATGGTGACGGCCGCCGCGGTGGCCCACGCCAACCGCATCCCGGTGCTGCTCTTCTCGGGTGACACGTTTCAGCACCGGATCGTCGACCCGGTGCTCCAGCAGGTGGAGAACTTCGACGATCCGACCGTGACCGTGTGCGACACGTTCAAACCGGTGGTGCGGTATTGGGACCGGATCAGCCGTCCCGAGCAGATCGTGCAGTCGCTCCCTCAAGCGCTCGCGGTGATGCTCGATCCCGCCACGCGAGGCCCCGTCTTCTTCGCGCTCCCCCAAGACATCCAGGCCGAGGCCTACGACTATCCGGCTGCGTTCTTCACGCCTCAGGTGCACTACGTGCGCCGTCCCGGGCCCGATCCCCGCGACGTGGATGCCGCGGTCGCCATGCTGGCCGGAGCAGCCAAGCCGATGATCATCGCCGGAGGCGGCGTCCACTACTCGGGGGCGGTCGACGTCCTCACGTCCTTTGCGGAGCGGAGAAACATCCCGGTGGTCGAGACCGTCGCCGGAAAGGCGACGCTGGTGCACGATCACCCGAACTACGCCGGTCCCATCGGCGTCACCGGCTCGACCGCGGCCAACGCCGTCGCCGAGGACGCCGACCTCGTGCTCGCAGTGGGGACGCGACTCCAGGACTTCACCACCGGCTCCTGGGCCTTGTTCAAGAACCCCGACGTACACATCGTCGCCGTCAACACCGCGGGTTGGGACGCCCACAAGCAACGGGCCCAGCCCGCCATCGGCGACGCAGGGGTGACCTTGCAGGCGATCGACGTCGCCCTCGGCGACTACCGGGCGCCGGGGGAGTGGCTCAGCTTCGCCCAGGCGCAGATCGCCGACTGGCACGGCTACCTGGACTCGTGGAGGGAGCGACGTGCCGACGGCGCTCCGGCCTACGCCCAAGTGATCCAGGCCGTCAACGAGCTGTGCGACCCGGGCGACTACTGCCTGTCGGCCGCCGGCGGGTTGCCGGGCGAGCTGACGATGGGGTGGCGCTCGAAGTCGGTCGGGTCGTTCGACTCCGAATACGGATACTCGACGATGGGCTACGAGATCGCCGGCGCCTGGGGGGCGCGCATGGCCCGGGACGGCGACGTGATCGCCTGGGTCGGCGACGGCTCGTACCTGATGATGAACTCGGACATCTACTCGACGGTGATGACCGGCCACAAGGTGATCTTCATGGTCTGCGACAACGGCGGCTTCGCCGTCATCAACCGACTCCAGGTCAACACCGGTGGCGCCGAGTTCAACAACCTGCTGCGCACCGCACGCCACGAGCGCTACTTCCACGTCGACTTCGTCCAGCACGCCGCGGCGATGGGGGCCGTCGCCGAGAGGGTGGAGTCTCTCGGCGAGCTGCCGGCGGCATGGCACCGCGCCAAGGAGGCGGATCGGAGCTACGTCATCGTGATCGACGTCGACGAGTACACGTGGACCGAGGGCGGCACTTGGTGGGAGGTGGGCGTGCCCGAGGTGAGCGACCGCGAGCAGGTTCGGGTAGCTCGGGCCGAGTGGGAGGCGGAGAAGAAGCACCAACGGGTCGGCGTGTGAGCGATCCCCGTGTCGCCGTGATGACCGGCGGCGCCTCTCTCATTGCCCTCGCCTTCGCCCGCAAGTGGATCGCAGCGGACGGTTGGATCGCCCTCGGCGATCGCTCCGGGGAGGTGCGCCGCGAGGTCGAGGCCATGCTCGGGGGCCGGGGGCGCTACGTGTCATGCGACGTCACCTCGGACTCGGACCTGCAGCGGCTGGTGGACACCGCGGTCTCGGAGCACGGTGGGATCGATGCGGTGGTCAGCGGCCCCGCCGTCTTCGACGACGCCGGCTACGCAACCGCGCGAGCGGCGTGGCACGAGGCGCTCGACATCAACCTCGTCTCGGCGGCGCGGCTGACCGAAGCGGCGTTGCCTCACCTACGCAACGGAGCTTCCGTCGTCTACGTCGCATCGGTGAGCGGCCACGTCGCCCAGCCCGATCGGATGGTGTACAACGTCAGCAAGGCTGGGCTGCTCATGCTCGCCCGCACCGGCGCTCATCAGTTGGCGTCGCGGAGGGTGAGGGTGAACACGGTGTCTCCCGGCTGGACCTGGAGCCGCCGGATCGAGATGGGCTATGGCAGTCGGGAGCGCGCCGACGAGTTCGCCGGCGAGTTCCAACCACTGGGCCGCATGGCCGACCCGGAAGAGGTCGCCGATGCGATCCTGTTCCTCAGTTCGGATGCGGCAACCTTCGTCACGGGCACGGACCTCGCGGTCGACGGCGGGTACACGGGAATCGGGCCCGAGGCCATGGGGCAGGCGGCACGGAAGTTCCCCCGAACGGTCGTCACCGCGGAGGAGGAGTGAGCATGGATAGGTTCAACGGCAAGGTCGCCCTCGTCACCGGCAGCACGCAGGGTCTCGGGGAGGCAATCGCTCGCCGCTTCGCGACGGAGGGCGCCTCCGGGATCGTCGTCTGCGGACGCAATCGCGAACGTGGCGAGGCGGTCGCGACCTCGATCGGCGAGGTGGGACCAGATGCGATGTTCGTTCCCGTCGAGCTCGGCGATCTCGACAGCTTGGCGGCGCTCATCGCGGCGACGGACGAGCGCTTCGGTCGCCTCGACGTTCTCGTCAATGCAGGAGCGCTCACCAATCGCGGTTCGATCATCGACACGACACCGGAGCTGTGGGACTCCCTCTTGAACGTGAACACCCGTGCCCCGTTCTTCCTCATGCAGGGCGCAATCAAGATCATGCGACGGGAGGGAATCGCCGGAACGATCGTCAATATCGGCTCGGTGGCCTCCCACGGAAGCGTTCCGATGCTCTGCACCTATGCGGTCTCGAAGGGAGCCCTGGTGGCGATGACTCGGAACGTGGCCTACTCCGTGTCGCGCGACCGGATCCGGGTCAACACCTTGAACCTCGGCTGGATGGACACCCCGGCAGAGGATGCGATCCAACGGAACTATCACGGCGCCGGCGACGACTGGCTCGACAAAGCCGAGGCCCAGATGCCTTTCGGGCGCTTGCTCAAGCCGGAAGAGGTGGCGCGGGCTGTGGCGTTCCTGGCGTCGGACGAGTCGGGGATGATGACCGGAGCGATCGTGGATTTCGACCAGAGCGTTGCTGGCGCAGGGAACCAGCCGATCATCCGGCCTGAGGAGGTCCCGTGAGCGGCTACGACCTCGTCACCATCGGCCGAGTCAACATGGACTTGTTCTCGCGCGACGTCGGCGCCGACTTCGCCGACATCACGAGCTTCGACGCCATGGTGGGCGGAAGCCCGACGAACATCGCCATCGGAACGAGCCGCCTGGGGCTTCGTTCGGCGGCGCTCACCGCCGTGGGTGACGACCGCGTGGGCGACTTCGTCCTCCGCTACCTGCGGGACGAGAAGGTGGACACGACGTTCATCCCACGCATCCCCGGCAGGCTGACGTCGCTCGCCCTGCTCGGCGTGCAACCGCCGTCGCAGTTCCCGCTCTCCTTCTACCGGGATGACCCGGCGGACATCTACCTGACGGTGGATCACGTCGATGCCGTGCCGTGGGAGGCGGTACGAGCCGTGCAGCTCTCCGGCAATGCCCTCAGCCGCGGGCTGTGTGCCGATGCCACGCGCCACGGAGCCGAGATTGGTCGCAGGTTCGGTATCACCAGCTTCCTCGACCTCGATCTACGCCCGACGGAGTGGTCCCACGCCAAGGCGTTCGGGGTCGTCGTGCGGTCGATTCTGCCTTTGATCGACGTGGTGATAGGCACCGAGGAGGAGTTCTACACCGCGCTCATGCCCGACCCCGGCGTGGTGCTCGCCGGCGGCCACGTCCCGGATGTGGATCACGGCGAGCTCGACGATCGGGTCGCCGAGGTCCTCGCTCACGGGGTGTCTGCTGTCGTCCTCAAGCGCGGGCCCCGCGGTGTGTCGATCCTGCTTCCCGACGGCCGCCACGACGTCGATGGCTTCCCCGTCGACGTCGTCAATACCGTCGGGGCCGGCGACTCGTTTGCGTCCGGGCTCATTCGCAGCCGGCTGGCGGGTCTCGACTGGCCCCGGGCCGGAAGGTTCGCCAACGCCTGTGGTGCGATAGTCGTGACCAGGCATGGGTGCTCGGTGGCGTTCCCCACCGAGGACGAAGTGTTCGCATTCACCGAAGGCCACGGAGGTTTGTGATGACGCTGAGCGCGGGCAAGGTCAGGGGGCTGGCGGCGTGTTCGACGAGCGGCGGCGTGTTCACCATCCTCGCCGTCGACCACCGTGACTCGTTTCGGGCCGTGCTCGATCCCGCCGACCCGGCCGCGGTGCCGGCCAGAACGATCACCGACATGAAGCTGTGGCTGCTCCGGGAGCTGGGCGCCGAGGCGACAGCCGTGATGCTCGACCCCGAATTCAGCGCCGCCCAGGCCATCGCCGCCCGGGCGCTCCCGGGCCACGTCGGCTTCCTCGCCGCCCTCGAGGCTCAGGGGTACCTCGGCGATCCCGCCGCCCGGCAGACCACGCTGCTCGACGGCTGGAGCGTGGAGAAGGCCAAGCGGCTCGGGGCCAGCGGCATCAAGCTCCTCGTGCTCTACCGACCCGACGTCGCCGCCGCCGAAGTACAGGACGAGACGATCGCCGCGGTCATCGCCGACTGCGCCCGTCACGACATCCCGCTCTTCCTCGAACCACTCGCCTACGCCACCGAGCCGGGCCAAACCACCGACGACGAGGCATTCGCCTTGCTGCGGCGCCGCATCGTGGTGGACACGGTGCGCAGACTCGCAGCGTTGGGCCCAGACGTGCTCAAGGTGCAGTTCCCCGTCGACACCCGTCACGAGTCCGATCGTGCGCTGTGGGTAGACGCCTGCGCCGAGCTGAACGAAGCCTCCACGGTACCGTGGGCGCTGCTCTCCGGTGGCGATCCGTACGAGCTGTTTCGGGATCAGGTGCGCATCGCCTGTGAGCAGGGGGCGTCGGGTTTCATGGTGGGCCGCGCGCTATGGCGAGAGGCGGTCACCGCACCGGCCGGCGAGCGCCTCGACATCGTCGAGCGTGTCGTCCGGCCCAGGTTCCGCGAGCTAGCCGAGCTGGCCATTGCCCACGGTCACGACTGGGCCCATCGCCACGAGCTGCCGGCGCCCGACGACCGGTGGTACCTGACCTATTGAGCCCGCTGGGCTGTCGGCTCCGCCCACCGCAGCACGCGCAGCGCCCTGAGGGTGTTCCAGCGGCTCGGCGCGCCCGTAGGCTCCATGTCGAACCAGACCTTGCCGGCGTGCTTCGCTTGCACCGGCCACGCCCCGTCGCGACGCCGCCGGCGGAGGAGAACGTCGATGGCATCGCCGAAGCGCTCGTCCCATGCCGAGCGCACGCTCTGGAAGTGGTCGAGCCCCCGCAGCACGTCGAAGTGCCACCGTGGCGGAAACGACAGCCTCGTGAAGGCGGCGTCGACGACGGTGCCGTCGCGATGTGACATGTAGAGACGGTGCCGCAAGAAGAACTCCCGCCCGCCGGCGAGCGCTTGGATGATGCCAGAGCGCCCCGGCGCACTCCGCTCCGACTCGGCGAGGGACTCGAGCACCGAGATCGACGTGTGGAACGAGCTGTGACGGTCGCCGAAGCGGACCGTCTGGCAGTTCCACCCACCATCGGTGAGCTGGTTGTGCAACAGCCAGGTCTCGGCCGCGGCGACGCGGTCGTCCCTGTACCCGAAGTACCTCGCCAGCGCCACGTACATCGCCGTGATGCAGGCTTCGGGTGAACGGATGGTGCGCGCCGCGGTGAGGCCGCCGTCGAAGTAGTGCGCTCCGTCCCACAGCCGCTCGACGCCGGCGAGCGCCGCTCGGTTACCGGGATCCAGCCCGCAATGGCGCAACAGCAACAGCGTGTACGTCGTCGAGGTCCACTTGGGGCCGTAGAGACCTCCCGCCCAGGTCCCCCCGGGATCCTGACGATCCAGCAGCGCCTTGCCCCACCCCGTCGTTGCGACCTTGGCGCGCTCCTCTGCGACCTCCTCGGGCGCCGACTCCAGCAGGTCGCGCATCGCCTGCCAGCGGATGGCCGCGTCGCCTTCGAGCAACCAGCCGACGACGGCCTCCGATGAGGGAGCCGGCGGGCCGTTCACGCGCAGTCGCCGTGGCAGGTCACGGATACCAGCATCCCACAGCCGGAAGCGCGACCATGAATGGCCGCAGCCCGACCGGAGGTGCCGCATGAGCCGATTCCCGCTCCCCGACACGGAGCTGACCCACATCCTCGTGGTGACCGACATCGACCAATCGGTTCGCTGGTATCGCGACGTCCTCGGGGCGGAGCTCTACCGAGAGTACGGGGGCACGTCGGCGGTGTTCCGTTTCAACCTGGCGTGGTTGCTGCTCGTCACCGGGGGAGGGCCGACCGAGGACAAGCCGTCGATCACGTTTGCGGCGCCGGCGGACCCGGATCGGGTCACCCATGCGATGACGATCAGGGTCCCCGATTGTGCGGAGGCCCACGAGGTGCTGGCAGAGCGAGGTGCCGAGTTCCTGACGCCGCCGTACGACTGGGGGAGCGAGATCCGGTGCTTCTTTCGCGACCCCGACGGCCACCTGTTCGAGATCAGTGAGAGCGTCGAGTGACGGGGACCGTGCTCCTCACGGGTCCGTACGGCGTAGGGAAGTCGTCGGTCGTCGAGGAGATGGCACCATGCTGGAGCGAGCGAAAGCGTCGTCCGCCGCCCTCGACCTGGATTGGCTGTGCCGGTTCGATGCGCCGGGGCTGGATCACGCCAGGTCGCGCCGGGTGCTTTGACGTGGGGCGCCCTCTGTTGGATCGTTCCAATCCCTGCGGGTAGTTTGGTTTTCGATGCCGGATCGAAAGCCACGACATCCGACGATCAACGACGTTGCGGCACGCGCTGGTGTCTCGAAGTCGCTCGTGTCGCTCGTCATGCGCAACGCCCCCAACGTGAGCGACGAGCGGCGGGCGGCGGTGCTCGCAGCGGCGGAAGAGCTGGGCTATCGCCCCAACGCAGCTGCCCGCAGCCTCGTCCGCCAGCGATCCGGAGTCTTCGGTGTCGTGCTCTCCGACCTCCACAATCCGTTCTTCGCCGACGTTGCCGACGGTATCGAGGAGCGGGCCCGGGCCGAGGGGTACAAAGCACTGCTCAGCTCTGGCTTCCTGGACGCAGGTCGGGAGGCGAGCGCGGTCGAGACGATGCTCCAACTCCGCGTCGACGGATTGATCCTGTTGGGGAACGTAGGGGAAGTGGAACGATTCGAGACGGAGGCCAAGACGGTGCCGATCGTCACCGTGAGCAAGGAGTCCGTGTCCGATCGCATCGACTCCGTTGGCGACGATGACCGGCTCGGCGCCGGGATGCTCGTCGACCACCTCGTGGGGCTCGGCCACCGTAGGATCGCCTACATCAGTGCCGGGACCGCCGGGGGTGGCCCCGGCCGGCGTGCGGGGTACGAGGCGGCGATGCGGAGCAAGCGCCTCGCCGGGGAGATCCGCATCGTCGACGGAGCCTTCACGCATGACGGAGGCCGCGCCGGTATGCGGACCCTCATCGAGAGCGGGGAACTGCCCACCGCCGTCATGGGTCCCAACGACTTCGCCGCGATCGGTGCACTCGAAGTAGCCGACGCCGCCGGTCTCGACGTCCCCGGCGACATCTCGATCACCGGTTACGACAACTCGCACCTGGCCCGTCTGCGTCGCATCGACCTCACCACGATCGCGCAGCCCGCCGCCGAGCTGGGGAGGACCGCGGTTGCCTTGCTGCTGGAGCGCATCGACGAGGGGCGGAAGCAGCGCCGCCACGTTGTCCTTGCTCCAAAGCTCGTGGTCGGCACCACGACGGGCCCGCCACGGGACCCGCAGCAGTGACGAAGGACGAACGCGCCGCCGCTCGGATCTCGTGTCCCCATCCCGACGACGCCGCCCGAGGTCGGCTGTGGTCGGCATGAGCTACGGAACCTGGGATGAGCTCGCCGAGGGAGTCTTCCGCCGGCGGTGGGAGTCGCTCGACCTGAACGTCGGTCTCGTCGTCGGAGCGGAGGGTGCGCTCGTCGTCGACACGAGGGCGACTCATGTCGAGGCGCGAGAGCTCATCGAAGAGGTACGACGAGTCACGTCCTCGCCGATCCGCTGGGTGGTCGACACCCACTGGCATTGGGACCACACCTTCGGCAATGCGATGTTCCCCCAGGCAGTGATCATCGGCCACACCGAGTGTCGCCGCGTGCTCGCCGAGCGGGGCGAGGCGGCGCGGGCGGAGCTGCTGGCGTCGGCGAGCGAAGCTCGCCGTGGAGAGGTCGAGGAGATCGAGATCCGCCTGCCGGAGGAGACGTTCGAGCGTGAGCAGGAGATCGACATCGGCGGCAGATCGGTGGCCCTCACTCACCATGGCCGGGGCCACACGGAGGGCGATCTCGTGGTCACGCTCTCCGACGCACCCGTCCTCTTCGCCGGAGACCTGCTCGAGGAGAGTGCACCGCCGTGGTTCGGCGACGGGTATCCGATTGCGTGGCCGGCGACCGTCGAGGCCGTCATTGCTCTTCCCGCCGACATCGTCGTCCCCGGGCACGGCGACACGATGACCGCTGGGGATGTGGCGACTCAACTCGAGGAGCTGCGCTGGATCGCCGGTCTGGCCCGGCAGGTTCACGCGGCCGGTACACCGGTCGCCGAAGTGGACCTCGCAGGGGCGCCCTATCCCGAGTCCACGATGCGAGAAGCGCTTGTGCGTGCCTACGTCGAGCTCGGCGGAGGCTGACCACCCGTCTCATCGCCCTGGGACACACGGTCGAGCGTCGCCTCGAGATGGAACTGCAAGGGCTGGCCGACCGCGGCCATCTCGAGGCGGTAAGTGAGGGTGTCGCCTTCGACCGAGAGGGTGCGCGTCACCGCTGCAACATGTTTGGCCGTCGGACTGACGCCGACGTGCGTGGCGGCGAGTTGCAGAGACGTGCCGGAGACCGTGCCCGTGTGGATCTCGGCGATGCCGGTGGGTTGCGCCACCACCAGCTCGGCCTGGTCCGGCCGCGGAGCCCTCAGGTACCCCGTCTCGGAGTGCAGCGGTGCTCCGTGGGGATCCCACGTCCGCTGCCGGTATCCCAGGAACGGCTTTCCCGAATGCGAGAACACGACTTCTTCCTCGTAGACGAAGCCGTCGATGGTCGGGTAGTCGCCGCGCCCCGACCCGCGCCACGTCCCGAGCAGGAACGCAAGCGTTGCGACGTCGGGGTGGCGTGCCGGTACCGGCATCCGACTAGCCGGCGAGGAGCGCGGGTTCGTCGGGCACCCCGCCCTTGGTCACGACGATTGGCGTGAGCCCCTTGGTCTCGAGAAGCCCGGCTGCGATGGATGCCCGGTTGCCGGTTCGGCAGACGACCCACACCGGCAGGCTCGGGTCGAACTCGGTAAACGTCGACGCCGCGATGTCGGGCACGTAACGGTGGACGCTCCCCGGCAGGTGCCCATCGCTCCACTCCTGGGGATCGCGCACGTCGAGGATCTGGGGCGCCGACGGAAGGGCGGCGAGGAGCTTCTGGGTGTCGGCGGTCTCGTGAGAGCTCAGGGGCCGACCGGAGGCCTGCCATGCCTCGACGCCCCGCATGACACCGGCGACGCTCTCGAAGCCGATCCGGCCGAGTTCGGTGGCTGCACGGACCGCGTCCTGTCCCTCGCCGAGAACCAGCACGATCGGTGCGTTGAACGGAAAGAGCCATCCAGCCCAGGGCGCAAAAGACGAGCCGAGCTCGATGCCGAGCGACCTGGGGAGGTGGCCCGCTGCGTAGACGTGGCGCTCGCGACCGTCGAGCACGACTGCACCGGCGTCGATGTGCGCTGCCGCCTCGTCGGGTGAGAGCTCGGCGACGACCGGCGGCTCGAGGGCCGTCGGGTCGGTGCGGTTGATCGGGCCCATGTAGCGGTAGTAGGACGGGTACGGCACCAGCGAGGCGAGCTGGCTGCGGGCGAAATCCTCGGCGTCGGTGAAGCGGTACAGCGGGTTCTCGGTGCGCTCCGTCCCGATGGTCGAAGTCGAGCGGCCCGCCCCGGAGGCGGTACAGAACGAGCCCTCGCCGTGAGTCGGGTAGACGCCTGTGTTGTCCGGCAGCGTGGCGAGTCGCTGAAGCGAGCCGAACTGGAGGACCGCGAGCTGGTGGGCGAGGTCGTCGCCGAGGAGGTCGGTTCGGCCCGCGCTACCGACGAGCAGGCTCCCGCCGGTGAAGACCGCGGCCGGGCGGCCGGCGTCCAGCACGACGTAGCTCGTGTGGTCCGGCGTGTGCCCGGGGGTGTGCAGCGGGCGGATGGCGAGTCCCTGATCGCTCTCCAGCTCTTCGGTGTGGAACGCCGGGACGAACGCAAACGTCGCACCGGATCCGGCAGGGAGCACGTGGTCGGCATCGAGCCGCCTCGCAAGATCACGTCCGCCCGACACGTAATCGTTGTGCATGTGGGTCTCGAGAACGTGGGTGACCCGCAGATCACGCGACTCGATCACATCGAGGAAGCGGTCGATGTCGCGCTGGGGATCGACGACGACCCCGACGCCCCCATGATCGATGATGTACGTGGCGTCGCCGAGGCTCGTCGTCCGGACAGAGACAACTTCCACCTGCATCCTCCGTCGATCGGCGAGTATGTCCGGACGTTATGAGACCCGGCGATGCGGGTCAACCTGAGGGGGAGTCCCGCCCGGTCGAGCTTCCGGTTCCTGATACACGACGGCGCCCCAGTGCGCACCGGCACCGAACGCCGTGAATCCAACCCGTGCGCCCGGTGGGACGCGCCCCGCCCTGCGTAGCTCGTGATAGAGGATTGGCAGCGTCCCGGCGGTCGTGTTGCCGTAGCGGTCGATGTTGACCGGCACGACCTCCCGCCCCGCATCCAGTGCGTTGGCGACTGCTTCGACGATGCGGGCATTGGCCTGGTGAGCAACCACCACGTCGAGATCGGACACACCGATCCCGGCCGATGTCGCGGCCGCCTGCAGGGCTTCGGGCATCCTCTCGACGGCCTGCCTGAACAGCCGGCGTCCGCGCATCGTCGGCATCTGCATCTCGGCCTCGATCTGGGCGGCGTCAACGTAGGGCCGGTACTTGAACCCCACTCCGGGAATGAGGATCAGGTCGAAGTGCCTGCCGTCGGTCGCGAGGTGGAACCGGCTGAAGCCGACCGATTCGTCGGGGTGGTGCGTGACGACGGCCGCTCCCGCCCCGTCGCCGAAGAGCACGCTCCACGAGCGGTACTTGGTCGCCCGCTCTCTCGCCGCCGCCGAGGGCGGCGCTGCGTCCTCGTTGCGAAGGTAGGACCAAATCGAATCGTCCCACGGCATGTAGCCGGAGTGCACCTCGGCGCCCACCACCAGCACGGTTTGGGCCTTACCGGCCGCGATCAGCGCGTCGGCGAGGTCGAGGCCGTAGAGGAAGCCACTGCATTGCTGCCGGATGTCGTAGACGGGCACCGGTCCCACCCCCGTCTTCTCTTGTACCAGGCCGGCGATGCCGGGGTTGACGAGATCCGGTGTCATCGTCGCCGTGACTACGGCATCGACCGTGGGGGGGTTTACGCCGGCATCGGCGAGGGCGGCGGAGCCGGCCGCCGCTCCGAGATCGGACGTGGTCGTCCCCGGTTCGACGAACCGTCGCTCACGGACACCCGAACGAGTCGTGATCCACTCGTCGCTGGTATCCATGACCGCGGCGAGCATGTCGTTCGTGACGACGTGCTCTGGTATGGCCGTGCCCGTGCCGCTGATGACGGCGCTCATGGCGCCCCAGTATGGGCAACCGCGTCTCGTTCTGCCGGCACCGAGCCTCGCCCGCTGCGACCCGCACCGGAGCGTACGATGCCGCAATGATCACCGCAGACCGTCTCAGCATCGGACTCTCCGTCGGCACGCAGCCCCCGCTGCGGCGCATCGGCGTCCTCCTCCGGGTGGCCCGGATGGCCGGCTTCGACGTCGCGTGGACCGTCGATCACTTCCAGGGGTGGTTCCCCCAGGAGATCTGGGACAAGGACCTCACCTTCCTTGCCGATCCTGAGGGCACGCCCCATGCCTACTTCGACTACCAGGCCCTGCTCGGCTATCTCGGCTCCCGCGCCAAGCGCCTCCAGGTCGGCGTCGCCGTGACCGAAGCCGTCCGCCGCCACCCGGTTCTCTTGGCACAGACGGCCATGACGGTGGCCCACATGACGAAGCGCCCACCGATCCTCGGCGTGGGCGCCGGGGAGGCGGAGAACATCACGCCCTACGGGCTTCCCTTTGCCCGACCGGTCGCCCGCCTCGAGGAGGCCCTCCAGATCATCCGCTTGGCCTTCGCGTCCCGCGGGCCGTTCGACTTTGCAGGCGAGTTCTATGACCTGTCGGGAGCGGTGATGGACCTCCAAGCGCCCAAGGGCCGTACCCCGCAGATCTGGCTTGCGGCCCACGGTCCCCGCACGCTGCGGCTCACGGGCCGATACGCCGACGGGTGGTACCCGACGTTCCCGTATACCCCGCAGTCATATGCCGATGCGCTCGCTGCCATCCGTGCCGCTGCCCGGGAGGCCGGACGTCGCGGCGAGGACGTCGTGCCGGGCTGGCAGATGTTCACCGTTCTCGCCGCGGACGAGGGGGCGGCGCGCCGGCTGCTCGACCACAAGGCGATCAAGTTCATGACGCTCCTCGCTCCGGGCTACATCTGGCGTAGCTACGGCGAGAGGCACCCGCTCGGCGAGGGGTTTCGGGGGTTGGTCGACTTCGTTCCACAGCACCACGACCGGCGATCGATCGATGCGGCGATCAAACGCGTTCCGACCGACCTGGTCGCCGAGGCGGTCCAGTGGGGCACACCGGACTCGGTGTACGCGCGATTGCGTGACTTCGTCGATGCCGGGCTGCGCCACGTCTCCCTTGCGCCGGTCTCGGCTTGGGTCTCTCGCAGCGACGCTGCCTTCAGTCTGCGATCGATGGTCACCATGATGCGCCGCCTCAAGCGTGACGGTCTTTGACCGACCTCACCGACACGGCGCGCCTCGTCGCTCTCCGTTGGGGATAACCTCAACTCGTGATCATTGCTCGGGACGTCGCTATCGATGCGGGGGCCCGCCGGCTCATCTCCGGCGTGTCCCTCTCGCTGCAGGCGGGAGACAAGGTGGGTCTCGTCGGCCCGAACGGGGCAGGAAAGACCACCCTGATGCGCACCCTCTCCGGGGCTCTGAGCCCCGGAGAGGGCCACGTTGCGAGCAGCGGCGTGGTCGGCTACCTGTCGCAGGAAGCCGCCCTCCAGGCGCTGGAAGACGAGCAGGTCACGGCGCTCGAACGCATTCTCATGGCCCGCTCGATCGGTGCGCTCGAGCGTCGCATGGAGCAAGTCCGACAACGCATGGAGCTGGCCTCGGGTGCCGAACGCGACCGCCTCATCAATCGCTTCGCCCGCCTCGATGACGAGTTCACTGCGGCCGGCGGGTACATCGCCATCGCCGAGGCGAAGCGCTTCGCCTCCTCTCTCGGCATCGACTCCGATGAGCTCGACCAGCTCGTGGTGACCATGTCGGGAGGGCAACGCCGTCGGGTCGAGCTAGCGCGCATCCTCTTTGCGGAGACGGAGACGCTCTTGCTCGACGAGCCGACGAACCACCTCGACCTCGACGCCAAGGCATGGCTCATGGACTTCCTGGCCGCGTACAAGGGCGGCCTCCTCGTGATCAGCCACGACCTCCCGCTCCTCGACGAGTCGATCACGTCTGTCGCTGCGGTGGAGCAGGGTGAGCTCGAGATGTTCCGCGGCAACTACTCGTACTTCGTCGCAGAGCGGGAACGGCGTCGCGAGCAGCGGCTTCGGGAGCGGAAGCACCAGGACGAGAAGATCGCCCGGCTCGAGGAGGGTATCCGTCGCTTCAAGGGCTCGACCGAGAAGATGGCGAAGCGGGCGCGCTCGTGGGAAACACGGGTGGAGAAGCTCAAGGCGCAGAGGACCGACATCGCCAGGCGCGGCCGCAAGGTGGCCGTGCGATTCCCGCAACCCCCGGCATCCGGTCGCACACCGTTGCAGGCTCACGGCCTGGCGAAGGCGTTTGGTCAGAACGTCGTGTTCGTGGATGTCGACGTCGATCTCGACCGTGGCGAGCGGATGATCATCATGGGCCTCAACGGCGCCGGGAAGACGACCCTGCTACGGATCCTCGCCGGTGTGGAGACAGCGGACCTCGGCGAGGTCCGGCTGGGGCACAACGCCTCGTTGGGCTACTACGCCCAGGAGCATGAGCAGATCCACGCCGCCAAGTCCGTGCTCGATCACATGCGCGAGGTGTCGACGCTTCCGGATCGGGAGCTGCGCAGCGTGCTCGGCCACTTCCTCCTCGCCGACAAGGTCGACCAGGAAGCGGCGACGCTGTCCGGCGGTGAGAAGACCAAGCTGGCGCTCGCCCAGGTCTCCGTCGGCGCCCACAACGTCTTGTTGCTGGACGAGCCGACGAACAACCTCGATCCTCAAGCCAAGGAGGCGTTGCTCGATGCGCTCTATCAGTACGAGGGCACGCTCGTTCTGGTGAGCCATGACACGGGCTTCGTGGAGCAACTGGCACCCGATCGGGCGATCATCATGCCGGATGGTGCCACGGCCTTCTTCGACGAGTCGATGCTCGAACTGGTGGCGCTGGCGTAATCACCCGACGCACGACGTTCCGCCGCCGGCGGTGGCGTTGCTATCCGCCGGCTCCCTCTCGCTGCTCCACCTCGATCGTGCCGTCGTCGCCGAGCCGGGCGATGACGGTCGAGAGATGCTCGCCGTTCCAGAAGGTCACGGTCAGCTCGTCGGGGCGCTCGAAGCGCAGATCGACGACGTATCCGGGCCGAGGAGTTGCCCCGTGAAGGGTGAGCGCTCCCTGGGCTTCTGCGATGCTCACTCGCCCGCCGAGGACATCAACGACGGTCGGGTCGGGGGACCTGGGTCCGATGGGCGGGACGACGGCCCCTTCGGGGAACCGTCCCTCGGTGCCCGGCGTCAGCTGGTCGCCGGGAACGATGCGAGGTCCGGCGGGAGCTACGTCCGGTCCGGCGGGGTCGTACGGGTCGATGCGCGCATCGATTTCGCCGATCGCAACGAAGAAATCGGAAGAGGGCTCCTTCTCCGCCGGCCGGGCCGCATCGTCGCCCGGCGTAGACAGGCCGCTAGCGCCATCCCGGTCCGAGCAGCTGCTCGTCGAGTCGGTGCCGCCGGAGGCAAGGGGCCCGCTCGCAATGCAGTCGTCCTCGGTTGTCACCGGGAGAG